>CBFIIQ010000005.1:7971-95877 GCA_965662685.1 Pseudohongiellaceae bacterium
GTATTTTACGAACCCGAAATCCCTCCCAATACTGGCAATGCCATGCGCTTGTGCAGCAACACTGGCTGCACACTTCACTTAATTGAACCATTGGGTTTTGTGCTGGACGACAAGCGACTGAGAAGAGCGGGACTGGACTACAGTGAATATAGCGACCTGAAGACCTACAGAAATTGGCAAGACTTCATTGAAAGCTGCTGCCCCGAGCGCTTGTATGCCTTGAGCACCAAGGGCCAGGCTCTTTATACAGAACCCGTATTTCAGGAGGGTGATTACTTTGTTTTTGGCCCGGAAACCAGGGGCTTACCGGAGCAGATACGCTCTGCCGAGGAGGTGACCCAGGTGTTAAAACTGCCAATGCAGCCTGAAAGTCGCAGTCTTAATCTATCCAATTCCGCCGCCATCATCATCTATGAAGCCTGGCGTCAGACAGGGTTTAAAGGCATGCTTCCTGTAAGCACATAGCGCCAAATTGGCTGTAGCTGTCTGCGTCGAGAGAGCGGGCAAAAAAAATGCCGTAAAGGTATGATTCCCTTGCGGCATTTTCGAAATATATCTAACCTTTTGTTTTTAAATAATTTTTTCGGCAAGCAAGTCAGTGAGACTGAGAATCTCCCGATTCAGTTGACGCCTCGGCTGCAGCCGGTTCCGACGCTTGCTGACCTTCCTGTGCTGCCAGCTGCTCGGCCTGCTGCTGCTTGGCCTGCTGATAGATATTTTCAAAGTTGATCGGCGCAAGTAGCAAGGCCGGAAAACTACCACGGGTTACCAGACCATCAATGGCTTCCCGGCCATAGGGGAAAAGTATATTCGGGCAAGTAATAGTAAGTACTTGCTCCAGCTGTTCGTTATTAATTCCGCGGATTTCGAAAATACCTGCCTGCTGCACTTCCACCAGGAAAACGGTCTTGTCGTCCTGCTTCACATCGGCTGTCAGGCGCAAAACAACCTCATAAACACCCTCATCAACTTTGGTGCTGCGGTTATTGATATTGAAGTTAACCTGGGGACTATACTGCTGACGAAACACAGTTGGCGTATCAGGCGCCTCAAAACTTGCATCCTTTACATAAACTCGTTGTACAGCAAAACGTTGCCCTTCCTGGCCTTCCTGTCCCGCTTGACTGCCGGCCTGCGCTTCTGCAGGTTTTTGCTCTTGATCGTTCTCTGCCATGTTCTGCCCTTATATCAATAGTTTGTTTATTCTGATTTTGCCTTTCTGGATTGGAATCGAGTTTGAATTTTAGCCTGACTGGATTTACTTTACAGCCGGCAAACCCTGGCTTTGCCATTCTGTCATACCGCCTTTCATGCGGTTAACAGCGCTAAAGCCGTTTTCAGTGAGTGTTTTAACAGCTTCACCCGACTGATGTCCCATCTGGCAAACCACCACAAGTGGCTTATCCCGATATTTTTCCAGTTCCACCATACGGTCTTTCAATTTTGCTGAGGGGATATTTATGGCGTCCACAATATGGCCGCCATCGAAGGCTTTTTTGTCCCTGATATCCAGGAACACAGCATTCTCCCTGTTAACCAGCAAGGTGGCCTGATGGGGACTTAAAGCATCCCCGGCTTTAGCTGTCAGGTACATCACCAAAGTGACAACCAGTCCAAGCCAGATTCCGGAGAGGATCCAATGATTAACTAGAAATTCAATAAATTGAGCCATTAGAATTCCAAAACTGCCAATTCCAAAGAGGCACGGAGTATACACGCCAACTTTCTGGAAGTCAGGTAAAGTTTCCCCGCAAAAGGGCTTTTCTTTGCCACATCTTACTCGCAAGAAAAGCCCTAATTAGTGATAATATCACTCAACAAATCTGTTTTTACTTCCAAGGTACAGTATGACGACTTCCGCCGGACCCACCCTCCTGCTAATTCTGGATGGCTGGGGTTATAGTGATAACAAAAAACACAATGCCATCAGTCAGGCCAACACGCCGGTATGGGATCAGCTGCTGGAAAAATATCCCCATACCCTGATTCAGACATCGGGACTCAAGGTTGGACTGCCGGAAGGGCAAATGGGCAATTCCGAAGTCGGCCACATGAACCTGGGCGCAGGTCGGGTTGTCTACCAGAGTCTCACGCGCATCGACAAGGATATTGTCGACGGTGACTTTTATAAAAACCCCGTGCTCTGCCAGGCAACCGATGATGTTATTACCAATGACTCGGCGCTGCATATTATTGGCCTGCTTTCACCAGGGGGCATCCACAGTCACGAAAATCAAATTGCAGCGATGGTTGATCTGGCTCATCAAAGGGGATGCCGGAAGATTTTCCTGCATGCCCTGCTTGATGGTCGGGACACCCCTCCACGCAGTGCTGCCTCCTCCATTAAAAAATTTGAGGACAAATTTTCTGAACTGGGATGCGGCCAGATAGCGTCTGTATGCGGACGCTTTTTTGCCATGGATCGAGATAAAAACTGGGAACGAGTAAAGAAAGCCTTTGACGCCATTTGTTATGGCGATGCTGAGCACCAATACGTATCAGCCAGCGCTGCGCTTGAAGCAGCCTATGACCGCGGTGAAAATGATGAATTTGTTCAGCCTGCCTGTATAAATTCAGAACAGGGCAACGCTTCCATCAACGACAGAGATGCTGTTGTGTTTATGAACTTTCGCGCCGATCGTGCCCGCGAACTGACCCGTGTTTTTACTGACAAGGATTTCCACGAATTTGATCGGGGCAATATGCCCGCTCTCAGCCGCTTTGTCACGCTCACTGAGTATGCTGAAGATATTGTTGCTGATTGCGCCTACCCGCCACAAAAACTTGATAATGTATTGGGTGAATATCTCGCCAATATGAAAAAGACTCAGCTGCGCATTGCCGAGACGGAAAAGTATGCGCACGTCACCTTCTTCTTTAGCGGTGGCCGGGAAAAAGAATACCAGGGCGAAACCCGAATCCTGGTACCGTCGCCAAAAGTTGATACCTATGATCTGAAACCGGAAATGAGCGCTCCGGAAGTAACCGAAAAGCTGGTTAGCGCAATAAAAAACCGGGAGTTTGACGTCATCATCTGCAATTACGCCAATGGCGATATGGTTGGGCATACCGGCATATGGGAAGCCGCATTAAAAGCTGCTGAAGTTGTGGATGGCTGCCTGAAAAAAATAGTCGATGCCATACTGGAAGTAAACGGTAACTGTCTCATCACTGCCGACCATGGAAATCTGGAACAAATGGTTGATGAAGCTTCTGGCCAACCGCTCACCTCTCATACCAACGGTCCAGTACCATTAATTTATGCAGGAAAGCAAAACCTGACATTGAAAGACGGCGGCTCATTATGTGACATAGCACCCTCCATTCTTTCTTTGTTGGAACTACCGCAACCAGAAGAAATGACCGGCACCACATTGATCCAATCAAGTTAATGCATCTTCAAAAAATATTAAAAACTGTTTTTATAATTACCTCAGTTTTTTTATTTACTGTCGCGTTCAGTGCACAGAATTCAAGCCCGCAACAACCTGACGCCGAAACACTGGCGGCGATTAACAAGGCTATTACAGATGTGCAGAAGGAAATTGCACAGCGTAATTCAGAGCGCACCTCGGCTTATCAGCTACTGGAAACCACCGAAAAAGAACTGTTTTCATTAAACAGAGAAATCTCCCTGATTGAGGCTGACATTAAACAAAACACCTCTGAAGTTGAAAAACTGCAGGCAGAAAAAAACCGATTATTGCTTCGAAAAAACAGTCAGCAGGATTTAATTGGAAGATATTTACGCAGTGCCTATCAATCCGGCCAGGATGAATATTTTAAATTGTTACTCAACCAGGAAGATCCGGTTCTGCTTGCAAGAACACTTCGTTATTACCAATATTTCAATGACGCGCGCAGCGAAAAGATTGATGAATATGGCGCTACTATCGACGAATTAGGCGATGTCGAAGAAAAAATTCTGGGAAGAAATCTCACCCTCAGTGACAAACGTGCTTTATTAACCAGACAGCAGTCTTCAATGCAGGCAAGAATTACTGAGCGCCAGGACTTACTGGATGAATTGGACTCGATCCTTACAAGCAGCAGCAGAAAACTGGAAGCCCTTGAGTCAGAAAAAGTTGAAATGGAGTTACTCGTTGAAGAACTCAGGCGTTCAATTGCCAACCTCAGACTGGGCGATCAGGAACAGCCCTTCGCCAGCATGAAAGGCAAGCTGCCAAGACCGGTAGATGGTCGATTTAAAAACCGCTGGGGCAGCAGTTATGGCCTGGGTGATCTTAGCTGGGAAGGCGTCACCATCGAGGCTGGAGCAGGGGAAGAAATTCATGCTATTCATCGCGGCCGCGTAGTCTTTTCAGACTGGTTTTCCAGCTCTGGCCTGCTCTTGATAATTGACCATGGGGATGGTTATATGAGTCTTTATGCCCATAATCAGGAACTTTACAAAGACGTGGGTGAGTGGGTAGTTGGCGGTGATATTATTGCCGCTGTTGGCAATACCGGCGGTGAAGCAAGTTATGGGCTGTATTTCGAAATTCGCCATAATGGGGATTCGGTAAACCCCTCAAGCTGGTTTCAAGCCAGCAATTGAAGTTAATCAGGCGTCGCAGCTGAACCTCAGATTAACCCTGAATTTATTTAGAGTTTTGTACAGTACTTTCAAACTGCTTTTTGCAATAATTCGTGCAACTAAATGATATTTTCCCCTGTCTTATGCGTAAGGATTATCAGCCTACTATATTCAATAGCCATAGTGTTACAAGAAATCAAATTATGAATACAAACAGATTTTCATCTTTATTAAATACTGGACGCAGTGGCATTGTGTTGTCACTTTGCCTGTTCTGTCTTTTTTCTGCCTCCACCTTTGCCCAGTCGGAAAATGAGCCTGAAACCCCGCTTCTTTTACCACTTGATGAAGTACGCCTGTTCACTGAAGTACTGAATCGAATTCGCAGCGCTTATGTGGAACCCATAGATGACAAAACCCTGCTGGAAAACGCAATCAAGGGAATGCTGGCAGGTATTGACCCTCATTCAACCTACCTTGCTGCCGATGATTATGACCAGTTACAGGAAAGCACAACCGGCGAGTTTGGTGGTCTTGGAGTCGAGGTAGGTATAGAAGATGGCTTTATCAAGGTTATCTCCCCCATGGACGGTTCACCGGCTGATCGCGCCGGTGTTCGCGCCGGTGATCTGATCATCAAGCTGGATGACACGCCAGCCCGGGAAGTAACACTTGGCGACACTGTTGATCTTATGCGTGGCGAACCGGGAACCGATATTGTCCTCACCATTCTGCGTGAAGGGGTAAGTGATGCTTTTGAAGTCACTGTTACACGGGAAATAATTCAGGCACGTAGCGTTCGTTCGCGAATTATTGAGCCTGGCTATGGTTATATCCGTGTCGCTACTTTTTCTGTGGACACCGGTGAAGAAGTTAAAGATGCGCTCGTAAAATTTCACGAAGAATCAGAATTAAAAGGCGTCGTTCTGGATTTACGCAACAACCCCGGCGGCGTCCTGCAATCGGCTGTAGGCGTGGTCGATGCTTTTATTACTGACGGTTTGATCGTTTATACCGAAGGCAGGGTTGAAAATTCAGAAATGCGTTTTGAAGCCTCAACGGAAGATCAAAGTCAGGGCGTTCCTCTGGTAGTGCTAATCAACTCCGGCTCCGCCTCGGCTTCTGAAATTGTTGCCGGTGCTTTGCAGGACCACCAGCGTGGCATCATTATGGGAACGGAAAGTTTTGGCAAAGGCTCCGTACAAACGGTACTACCGCTGACCAATGACCGCGCAATCAAACTTACTACAGCGCTGTACTTTACACCCAAAGGCCGCTCTATCCAGGCCCTGGGCATAACCCCGGACATCATTGTCGATAGAGGCCAGGTGACCCGAATCCCGGATAGCCTGATTTCATATCGTGAAGCCGACCTGGTCGGACACCTGGAAAATGCCAACGGCGAAGACACTGACAGCGCCGAGCAAAGTGAGGAAGAAGCCGTAATTGCGGCAGAAATTCCAACCCAGGAAGCACTGGAAGTAATCGTGCGCGATTACCAGCTCAATGAAGCCATCAATGTTCTGAAGGGACTCAATATCATTCGCCCCCGGGTAATGGCTGAATCAGAGACACAGTTGCTGGAAGATATTGAAGGTACAAGCGCCAGATAAGTCGCAAGTCGCAAGTCGCAAGTCGCAAGTCGCAAGTCGCAAGTCGCAAGTCGCAAGTCGCAAGTCGCAAGTCGCAAAAAAGGCGACTAAATTAGTCGCCTTGTCGGATGCGTCCCTGCGGTCCTTATCCGACCTACAGAAAACCGTTGAAGCCCGAGAGAGTGGTTGCTTGTCTCTTGTCTCTTGTCTCTTGTCTCTTGTCTCTTGTCTCTTGCCTCTTTTTATAGAAACCTGCCGCCTCCCTGCACCGCCCACCTTTTTCCTTTTTCCTTTATCCTTCATCTTCTCTTGTAACTTGCGACTTGTAACTTAAAACTGTCTTACCGAACAACAATCCCCTTCCCCGCCATATATTCCTTCGCTTCAGGGATGGAATATTCGCCAAAGTGAAAAATACTCGCAGCTAATACAGCATCAGCCTTGCCTTCGGTAATACCATCTACAAGGTGCTGAAGATTACCTACACCACCCGAGGCAATTAACGGTACAGATACCGCTTCACTGATCGCCCGGTTCAATGCCAGGTCAAAGCCATCCTTGGTGCCATCCCGATCCATACTGGTTAACAGTATTTCACCGGCACCGTTGGCGACCATCTTTTTTGCCCACTCAACCGCATCAAGACCGGTGGGATTGCGACCACCATGAGTAAAGATCTCCCATTTGTCAGGCTCACCCTGAGCGGACACTTTCTTGGCATCAATGGCGACGACAATACACTGGGAACCAAATTTTTCGGCGGCCTCCCTGACAAAGTCAGGGTTCTTAACAGCACTGGTATTGATAGCGACTTTGTCCGCGCCAGCATTAAGCATGTCACGAATATCCTGCAGCGTGCGAATACCACCACCGACCGTTAAGGGAATAAAAACCTGCCCCGCAATATCCCGCACCGTATCAATCGTGGTCTGCCGACCTTCATGGCTGGCAGTAATATCCAGGAACGTGATTTCGTCAGCCCCCTGATCGCAATAACGCTTGGCTACCTCAACAGGATCACCGGCATCGCGAATATCAACAAACTGAACGCCTTTAACAACACGACCGTTTTCACAATCGAGACAGGGAATGATGCGTTTTGCCAGGGTCATTTCTTTTTCCAATAATTTGAGTAGGCGATTTTTATCGGGATATTTTCAGGGAGGATAAAAGATAAAGGAAAAAGGATAAAGGTGGGCTTATGCATGACTGCAGATGCAGGCATTCTATTTTACAAAAGCTGTAAGGCCTAAGTTTTGGTCAAAGAAAAGCTTACCTTGGCAACTTTCACTGAACCATCTCACCTTTATCCTTTATCCTTTATCCTTTTTCCTTTTTCCTTTTTCCTTTTTCCTTTTTCTAAACACCCCCATCCCATTCAAGGAAGTTCTTATAAAGTTGCAATCCCACCGTCTGACTTTTTTCAGGATGAAACTGCACGGCAAAAATATTCTGCCTGGCCAGTGCTGCTGCAAACTTATCAGGGTAAGCACTTTCACCAACAACATCAGCATGATTGGCAGGCGTTACAAAATAGGAATGCACAAAATAAAAACGGCTATTGTCCTCAATGCCATTCCACATCGGATGGGCACTGGTTTGTTTAACCTCATTCCAACCCATGTGTGGCACCTTCAAACGCTCACCAATTTCATTGGTCTTATTTTCTGCAAAGCGTTTTGCATTGCCTTCGAATAAACCAATACAGTCCACACCATTATTTTCCTGACTGTGTTGCATTAATGCCTGCATGCCAACACAAATGCCAAATACTGGTCGGTCTTCAACCAGGCGGCGCAAAATATCGTCAATGCCGAGGCGTTTAATTTCTCCCATACAATCACGCATGGCACCAACACCGGGAAAAATAATGCGATCAGCATTAAGAAGGGTTTTTTCATCGGCGGTGACGGAAACCTGCAGGTTTTCCCCAACATGCTCCACCGCTTTCGCAACGGAGTGCAGGTTCCCCATGCCATAATCAATAACAGCAACACGGTTCATCAAAGTTCAGCCTGGTTTATCTAAAGAGTAATCTAAAGAATTATTTGGACAATGTTCCCTTGGTTGAGGGAACGACTCCCTGCATGCGCGGATCAGCTTCAATTGCCATACGCACCGCACGACCAAAGGCCTTGAACACCGTTTCTATCTGGTGATGGGCATTATTGCCACGCAGGTTATCAATGTGCAGGGTGACCTTGGCACTATTTACAAAGCCCTGAAAGAATTCGTAAAACAAATCCACGTCAAAACCACCCACAGCACCGCGCTTGAAGGGAATATTGTATTCAAGCCCCGGACGTCCGGAAAAATCGATCACCACTCGTGACAGCGCTTCGTCCAGAGGCACATAGGCATGGCCATAACGGCGTATCCCGGTTTTATCCAGCGCCTTGTCAAACGCCTGTCCCAGAGTGATACCCAGATCCTCAACGGTGTGATGAGCATCAATCTCCAGGTCGCCATCGGCTTTAATATCCATATCAATCAGACCATGGCGGGCAACCTGCTCAAGCATATGTTCCAGAAACGGCAGACCGGATGAAATTTTATAATCACCAGTGCCGTCCAGATTAATACTGACGGAAATTTGAGTTTCTTTGGTATTGCGTTCTACCGACGCCGTTCGGGCTGTCATAATATCCTCTGGGGCCACCTGTAATTGGCGACTGTTTCAGAAAAAACGCGATTATACGCCCATTCCCCGCTCAAATGAAAAAGGAAACTGAAAAAATCCTTATATTTCATTGTCCTGGGAATATGTCCTGGGAATATGTCCTGGAAATCTGTAACGGGATTCTTATCAATCAGTCTCCTTACAGGTAAACTACCCTGCAATCATAAACACCATGCAGGGTGGATAAGCGCAGCAACATCCACCATTTTCCTCAAATCATCCGGTACCTTCTTTTGTCCACAAATAACTATCTGTTCGGCCAGCAAATTCTGACCTGGTTCGAGCAACATGGCCGTCATCATCTGCCCTGGCAGCAGGAAAAAACACCCTACAAAGTCTGGGTAAGCGAAATCATGCTTCAGCAAACCCAGGTGTCCACAGTAATCCCCTACTTTGAGCGCTTTATGACCCGCTTCCCCGACGTGCAGTCACTGGCCAAGGCAGATGAGGATGCCGTATTGCATTTATGGACCGGGCTGGGCTACTACGCCAGAGCGCGTAATCTGCATAAAGCCGCAAAAATTATTCATCAGCTATACAACGATAAATTTCCTGAAAGTGTTGAAACACTGAGTGAATTACCCGGCATTGGTCGTTCCACTGCCGGCGCAATCATCGCGGCGTCCATGAACAAGCGCGCAGTAATCCTGGATGGTAATGTCAAACGGGTACTGTGCCGCTACCACTGCGTGGAAGGCTGGCCGGATCAAAGCAGCACCAACAAACAACTCTGGGAAATAGCCGAGCGCTACACGCCCGATGAGAATTGTGGCGACTACAACCAGGCCATGATGGATCTGGGCGCCTCCCTATGTAGCCGCAGTAAACCGGCCTGTGATCTGTGTCCGCTGCAAGAGAATTGCCAGGCCTATCAAAGTCAGACTACAGATAGATTTCCTGAGAAAAAACCAAAGAAAACCCTGCGCGTGAAATCCACCGCAATGCTGATTCTGCAAAGCCCGGATGCCAGAAAAGTGTTACTGGAGAAACGCCCTTCCCAGGGCATATGGGGTGGGCTGTGGAGCTTCCCCGAGATCCCTGTTGATGATGCGCCGGATTCCTACCTGTTGGCCAATGGTCTGAAACCTTCCGGTGCTATCCGCAAATGGCAGCCCATGCGACACACCTTCAGTCATTTTCATCTTGATATGACCCCGGTGCTCATTTCACTAAAAAAACCTCAGGATAGCGTAATGGAGAGTAGTCGCTGGCATTGGTATGATCTGGAAAATCCCGGCAAGCTGGGACTGGCAGCGCCAGTTAAAAACCTGCTGGCCACCCTGAAGAATAATCTTGAAAGCGATTTATGAAGGCATACTATTCCACACTATCTGTATTGGAAATACAGAGTGCTATTGACGCAGCATAAGAAAAGCAATGACCCAAAAAATCAAAGTCTTTTTCCAGTACATCACAGTTATCGCTTTGATGGCGCTGACCTTCAGCGGCTTTCAGTATTTCCAAACAGGCAAGCTTAACTGGTATCAAAAGCAATCAACTTCAGCTCTCGATGTAATTTCTGACCAGGACGAGTCACCTCCTGAAAGCGCCGACACTTCAATATCAGGCGTCGAAATACTGGGACGGGTGACCAGTGTCACCGATGGCGATACTCTGCGAATTGAAAATCTGACAGGCGGCTCTGACATCATTCGTCTTTATGGCATCGATGCGCCAGAAAAAGATCAGCCATACGGCTCAGTAGCGAGCAATGCCCTAAGAACTAAAGTCAACGATGCACGAGTCAGGGTAGTGGTAAAGGACACCGATGATTTTGGTCGGCAAGTAGGCACTGTTTATCTGGAAAGCAGGAACATCAATCTGGAGATGGTCGCTGAAGGCCATGCCTGGTGGTATGAATTTTTTGCGCCGGATAACCGCGAATTACGCCAGGCACATATTAAGGCAGAGGAAAGTCAACTGGGTCTCTGGCGCAATGCTAATCCCGTTGAGCCCTATGACTGGCGCAGAAGCCATTAATACATTCTGAAGATGACTTAATCCAATAGTCTTAGCTGAATTACGCACGATCTTAACCTTGCTATTGGCTCTACAGCCACTAAACTAGCGGGATTGAAATTTAACAGGATTAACCAGGCAAAATCATGAGCCGCACAGTATTCTGCAAGAAGTACCAAAAAGAAATGGAAGGCCTGCCGATGGCTCCCCTGCCCGGCGCAAAAGGTCAGGAAATTTATGACAATGTCTCAAAACAGGCATGGAGCGAATGGCAGGCACGCCAGGTACGCCTGATCAATGAAAAACAGCTTTCCATGATCAATCCGGATGATAGGACCTACCTGATGGACCAGATGACCAAATTTCTCGCCAATGAAGATGCCGACGAGGCTGATGGCTACGTCCCCCCGGAAGCGTGAATTTCAGGGGAATTTCCGACTCATAACGTGACAGCACGCAAGGACTGAAAGTAGCAGCATAGTAGAGCCAGAAAGCTTATTTCCTGCCTGTTACCACCAGCATAATAGACTGCAGTCACCACTGGCCTTTACAGCATAAACCGTTCTATTTTCGCCCCCGGGCTTCTTGAATTATTGCTGAAATCAGCCCTGTCAAAACTGCCAGGCGTTTATACACAGCTGGTCAGGGAAACAACATTCTTCTGGAAATACTATAACAGACAGAATATTTCCCGGAATACACCGCAGTCTGCACTGGCGCTACCATAATCCCCGGGGCATTTATCAACCATCAACAGCAAGCTGCTCTCAAATACCTGAATCAGTCCAGTAAGCGATACTCTCCATGCTGCAGTAAAGCGGACACTAACGGGTAAATTCCGGTATTCGGCCGAAACCGAGCATGAAAAACTTGCCCTGTGCCGGGGGCCAGCCCTGTATCAAGTTGTTCTACCCCCTTCAATTCAGAGTTTCCCCCAATTTTATATGTTGACATTCCCTGTTAGCGTTGAAATGAATGGCCAAAATTTTGAATAAATAGCGTCAAATACAATGATTACGAGAATACTTCATATATCCGACCTGCATTTCGGGCCTCCTTTTGTCACTGCCGTCGGAGAAGCCTTACTGCAAACTATTCCATCCCTTGAGCCCGATGTCATTGTGATCAGTGGCGATCTGACGCAGAGAGCCAAGCGCGACCAATTCGAAGCGGCAAGACAGTTCTTTGACCGCTTTCCTGATGTTCCGCTGTTGATTGTTCCTGGTAATCATGACGTTGCGCTATGGCGCATTTTTGAGAGACTGTTCAAACCGCATGCTCTGTATTGTGAAATCATTACTCCCGACCTTAATCCGGTACTCAAGACCGGTAACGTCCTGCTGGTTGGTCTTGATTCCACGGCCCCGCGGCGCAGCATCTCCAATGGTCGGCTTGATCTGCACCAACTGCGGTCTTGTGAGAAGATTTTTGCAGAAGCACCTGATGAAATAACTCGCATTGTTGTTGCACACCACCAGTTCGCGCCAGGACATGACCGTGTATTTGATCTCGCGATGCCCGGCGCTCGACGTGCGATAGATTGCTTTGTTGAGCAAAAGGTCGAGATAATTCTGGGTGGACACCTGCATCGTTCCTATATCGGCAATTCGCTGGATTTTTTCCCCGGACATCACCGCGATCGCGGGGTCATTATCGTTCAATGCGGAACAACGACTTCCAGCCGGGGGAAAGGTCGGGAGCGGGAAGAAAATACGTTTAACCTGGTTGAAGCAGGCCTGGACACTACCGCTGTAACCCATTACCTGTATTATGAGGCATCGGCCCGATTCATGCCGATCAGCAAGCACCTCTTTCCCCGTCAGGGCCGTAATTTCAATCCCGCAAAGCAGGGATCGCCGGCCTCATGAATACCCCGCATTCAACAGGCAAACACAAAATCATTATCGTGCTGATCACGGTCATTGTTCTCATCGTATTGATCTGGTTTGTAAACAGCTATATTTCCCTCGTGGGCCTGGTCGACCAGGAACAACGTTTCCGCACCTATATTTCCCTGAATCCCCGGCGCGCATTTGTTGCCGGTTTCAGTCTCTACATGCTATTGGCGCTGGTGCCCGGAACCGGAGGCAAGGCTATCATCTGGGGCTGGCTGTTCGGTTTCTGGCAAGCCATGTTCATTGTTACTGTCGGTCTTACTCTCGCCGCGATGATCATCTTTTCCATCAGTCGTTATTTATTCCAGAAAAGTGTTGAGCGCCGCTACACCCGTTTTCTATCGCTTATGAACAAGCATCTCGAAAGAGAAGGAGCGTTTTACCTTCTCACACTTCGATTAGCGCATGCCCCGTTTTCAATTGTTAACCCTGTGTGCGGGGCCAGCCGTGTTCGGACATGGACCTTCTTCTGGACTACTGCTGTTGGCCTGATACCCGCTAACGCTATCTGGGCTTATGTGGGAAACCGCTTACCCTCGCTCAGGGAAGTGGCGGAGCATGGGGCAGGCTCGCTCATCGACCTGCCACTAATAGCCGCAATGGTGGCCTGCGCCATTATGCCATTGTTAATTCGCTGGTTTATCAGCCATTTTGGAATTCCTGCAACAGAAACTGGAGTCCACGACGCAACTATCCATGAATCACAAAAGAAGGTTATATGATTAACACACCTTATCCCGATCTCTACTGGATTCTCGGCTCAATCTTTGCCTGCCTGTTGGCTGGCTCAATAATTCGTTTTGTTGCCCTGCGAAATACCGAAGAGACACGACGACGAAAAAGACTGGCCAGCCTGGGAACCTGGTGGATACTCACTCTATTAATGTCTGTCAGTCTGCTTACTGGCAGATTGGGAATCTGTCTACTTTTTACTTTTGCCAGCTGTATCGCCTGGTTCGAGATTACGGGAATATTCGGTGTGCGCAAACAGGATCGCTTGATTGTGCAAGCTGGTTATGGACTCATCGTAATCAACTACCTGTTGATACTGTTTGGAGCCATTTCACAATTTGTGGTATTTCTACCGCTGTGTTCACTCTTCGTGTTTGCCGTGTTACTACTTATCAAGGGGCAACCTGAGGCGTATATACGATCTTCTGGAAGTCTGTTGTGGGGCATAATGTTTCTCGGCTACGGCCTCTCCCATGCAGCCTTCCTGCTAGTGGTTCCAGAGGCAGCACGTGCACCTCTTGGCGTTACCGGCTGGTTTCTTTTCCTTGTTATCCTGACCGAATCAAATGATATCTTTCAGGCTATTGTCGGCCGCGCATTCGGGTCTCACAAAAAGCATCGCATCTCTCCTGTCATCTCACCCAATAAAACCTGGGAAGGATTCATCGGCGGGATGCTGATCACCATTACCATCGCTGTAATTATTGCACCATGGCTCACCACTTTTGGCCAGCAACCAGGTCGATTTAATCTGTCAGCAGCGCTGCAGCCATGGGTTTCTCCGGTACTTGCGGCAATGCTTATCGCCATCACCGGTTTTTTTGGCGACATAAACATGTCTGCGATCAAGCGCGATGCTGGTATCAAAGATAGCAGTAAACTGCTGCCGGGGATGGGCGGAGTCATCGATCGTGTCGACAGTCTTACCATGACCGCCCCGGTATTTGTGTATTTCCTGATCTGGTGGCTGCCATGATGGGCAAGCAGAAAAATCGGGGCGCTGCCAGCCAGCCTGATCAGGCAGAAGCGCTAATTTCCAACCGGCTGCTCACTATTCCCAATCTGCTCTGCCTGATTCGACTGGCCGGCTCGTTTGTCCTTGTTGCGATCGCCTGGCTGAATCTGCCAGAGACCTTCCTTTACCTGTTTCTCTTCCTCGCCATGACTGACTGGCTGGATGGAAAGCTTGCCATCCTGCTTAATCAGCGTTCAGTTTTTGGGGCTCGCCTTGACAGCTGGGCTGACGCGGCGCTGTATTTTGCCCTGTTGGCCGGATTAATTCGGCTGTATGGCGAGACTCTTTACCTGGAAATTATCTGGGTAATTCCAGCTCTCGCTTCCTATCTGATTTCTACGGCAGCCGGCTTCTGGAAGTACAAACGTTGGCCGAGTTATCACACCCTTAGCGCGAAAACTTCATGGCTTCTTACTATAATCGCAGTGCTCGGCCTGTTCACCGACTGGTCGCTCTGGCCCTTTCGCATAGCCCTTCTGGTCATAACCATAACCAATCTTGAAGCCATTCTGATCACGTCAGTTTCTCCTGTATGGCGTGCCGATATTTCATCGATTTTTCATGTATGGCGCAAGGGATCCATCGCACAAGGACCGCAGCAACCTGATTGACGTTTAAGGTTGTGTATGTGAAATTTCATTGCCCATAGTATGACTTGCCTTGAATTCATCAATGCAGTTTATTAAGACAACTTAAGAATCGCTGGTGCTGAATATTCACAAACTCTTGTTTCATTCATCAACAATCCGCAAGTCTCCGATAGTAAAGTCTGCACAACGGCAACAGCTCATCGTTACAAGTGAAGCGGTTTATTCTGACTCATCCCAATAGCACTCTGCTGTATTTCCTTCTGGCAGGAAATCTCACTTCATATTTTAACGATGCCGGTATTTGGTGAATAAGGCAAATCGCCGCGTTCTCTTTAATACTGAAATCACGGTTGCGAAATTGACACTGATCAAGTTTGCTCTATAGCGTACCTGATATAAAAAATTCTCTTATGCAAAGTGCGGGGTTGTGAAGTGTTTTTAGTTTCAAGGGCTGATGGTTTTACTGAATAGAAATACCTCACTTGGAAAACAGACATATTCTGTTTAAGGAAAGGAGCAGGTAATGGAAGAAATTGAAATATTATTTGATAAAGCAATTAGTGAAATAGAAAAAATGCTCACTACCAAGACCGTGGTCGGCGATCCTATAACTGTAGACGGAAATACCCTGATTCCGTTGATTAACGTAGGTTTTGGTTTCGGTGTAGGGACCGGCAGAGGAACAGATCCAAAGAAGGGGGCCGGGCATGGAGGAGGAACCGGTGGCGGCGGAGGGGTCAAACCGGTTGCACTGGTTATAATTAACCAGGAGGGAGTCAGAGTTGAACCTATTAAATCCGGTACCGCATCAGTCATGGAAAAAATAGCCGAAACCGTTGGTAAGGCAGCCTCCACAAAAGCCGGTGCGCCGGACGATTAACGTGTTAGCGTGGCCATGTTAGCGGGATCCGCAATATTTTGCCTGATACTGATCTTCGTGTTGGCAATCCCCTTTTCGCTAACATTCAAATTTTCCTGGGAGCAGTCAATACAGGGCGAGGTGAGGCTATTTTGGGCTTATGGCCTGCTTCGCTCTCGGTACAACCTGCCTTTGGCACAGACAAAATCTGCAAAAATTAAAAAGTTCAGAGAAAAACCTCAACCTTCTCAATCACCGGGATGGAAATATCCAGCAGCACTTCGACAACCTGCGTTTTGCCGCAGACTGATTAGATTTATTATTGACCTTTGGTACTCTATTGAAAAAAAAGATATTTGCATATCACTGTATATAGGCCTTGATGACCCGGCTGATACAGGGCAATTATGGACCGTTATCGGACCTGTTGCCGGGCTGCTTTCCAGCTTTCGAAGTACTTCCCTGGTTATCGAGCCGGTTTTTCATAAACCATATTTTGATTTTGAGGGGTCCGGGACCATTCGCATCATACCTCTGAAAGTTATCTTTATTATGTTGGCAATGATCCTGTCTCCGATCATCTGGAGAGGATTCAGGGAGTCATAAAAGCAGGTACAGGAGCTATAGAAAGTATGAAAAGTAATACCCTGAAAACATTTTTTAGCCATGAAATATTTAAAGATGAGAGACAATTGGTCATCGCTATCGAAGCGATCCACTGTCAGCAATATGCATCAGACAAAGGCTGTTCTGCCTGGTTTTATGTGAAGCCTATAGCCGTTGTTGTTTGCAGCCTTGAGGATACCTTGGTTCTTTACATCCAGGGTCAATTTTCCAGCATCGATCAGCTTCGCAATGATATCCCAGCGCTGGACCTGGCTATTAAATCATTTAATGGCGCTATCATTTAAGTTTTTATACCGCCTCTGTCATCACCCGGTCAAACACAACATCCGCTTACCTTTTCCAGGCTGTGCTTACTACCGGCAGCACTCTATATCGACAGCATGTTTCACCAACAAGCTGCCTGTCTATATAGGTCGCGGAATTTTTTCGGGCGCATAATTTATGCCATGTTTGAGAAATACTGCGTATTACATTCCTGTGCCCAGGCCTGACCTTTTGAGGGTTTTACCAAAGGTTTTCTGGCTATTTATGAGCAGCTGCTCGAAAACTGTTGGTGATTTAAAGCATTTGCCAGCCGAAACGGGGAGATACATGTATCCAATACAGTAATTACACAAGCATTTGCAAGGGTATCTACCTATATATTTATATCCACAAAAAAACCAATATGGAATGCTGGAGTGTTTCTATATTTTTATTACTAAAATACTATTGGAAGGTTAAATTGTTACCTAAATTGCTTATTGTTGAGCAGAATAAAGAATTAAACAGCATAATGAGCCAGGCACTCATTGAGGAGGATTATGCGGTTTTGCAAGCCAGCAATACCAATGATGCATTTATTATCGCCCATCAGTTAAATCCCGAATTAATCATTGTGGACAAGGCTGCCCCGCAATCAGGAGGAATAGAGTTTTGCAAAAGTGTTCGTAAGGAACCCGCCATTTCCCGAACTCCGATCATCATGCTAGGTGCCACGGGTAACATTACAGAACGAATAGAAGCGCTTGATGCCGGAGCAAATGAATATCTGGTGACTCCCTTTCAGATTGAAGACCTGGTTATGAGCATCAAGGTATTGATACATCGAGGCAACCTGGATACTTCTTCCAGGATAATGAGTCTTGGTAATATAAAAATGGATCTGGATAGCTGGATAGTTACTATTGCAGAAAAACCTGTCAAATTAACCACCAAGGAGTTTCGTCTGCTGCAGGAATTGATGGAGGCAAAAGGTAGAGTGTTGTCGCGGGATTTTCTGCTGCGTCGTGTATGGGGCCTCGATAAAGAACTTGATATCCAGACCAGGACTGTTGATATACATATGAGCCGGCTTCGCAGCAAACTGGGCGCGGCCTCTGACAGTATCATTACAGTGCGAAATATCGGCTATCGGGTAGATATTTCACCGGAATGGATCAGGCGCTGACACTGGACGCCAGATATATATTTTTCAGCAGGGTTTCCAGAGCATGATCAGTAAGGATCAAAATGCGCTTTCATGCCTGGATCATTCTTTTTCTTATTGCATAGCGTACCAGACCGGCGACATTACAAATATCCAGCTTTCTCATCATCCGGTTACGATGCGACTCTACTGTTTTCACCGTAAGATTTAAAATACGCGCAATCTGCTTGCTGGCATTACCTTCTGCAATCAACTGCAGAACCTGCCTTTCCCTGCCGGTAAGTTCCTGCATCTCATCCTGGTAATGATTTAAATAAGCATCTACAATTTTATTGGTTATATTGGCGCTCAGATAAAGCTTGCCACGAACAACATCTTTCAGGGCTTCAACAAGCTCTGTACAGGAAAGCGTTTTAAGGACATAACCTTTTACTCCTGCCTGAAAAGACTCAAGAATGGTCACGGTGTCATCATGCATCGTGAGAATCATTGGTTTCACATCAAGCTTTTCCAAAGAAATCATTCGTGCCACTTCTATACCGCTCAGTTCCGGCATGTTCATATCCAGCACCAGTGCATCAGGTTTATGCAGCCGGGCAAGCTTCATCGCCTCCATGCCATTGGATGCTTCGGCTACCACTTCTATACCTTGTTTTTCCAGACAATATTTCAAACTGTTCCTGAACATCGTATGGTCATCGGCAATTAGAATGCGCACATCTTTCTCCTTTTATATCATTACCAGTTTCTTTATTGTTACTCAAATGATACATAACATAATTGGTAATTACATAAGGAGAAACACGTAGGCGGACAAATATATTTTATTATTTCGGAAAATATTTTTCTTAAAAACGAAATAATAGAATGACTTATCGATATCAGAATTTTTTAAAAAATAATAAAGAGGGAAGAGTCGTGCAACAGAAGGAAGGTAATTAGAAATGTTCGGAAGGGTAACGCGAGGAGCTGCGAGCAGCCAGGGAAAACTACAGAAATAATATTAGGGGGGAAGAAGATTTATCGCATAACAATCGAATCAGGCTACTATCAGTCGTCGCCTGATTGCATAGCGAACCAGGCCCGCTGTCTCATGTATATCCAGTTTTTGCATTATTCTTGATCTATGTGACTCGGCAGTCTTGGTGCTGAGGCCCAACATGGAGGCAATTTTTTTCGAGGTATTTCCTTCCGCGATTAATTGCAGGACCTGTCGTTCACGATCAGTCAGAATGTCAGTCTGGAAATTCTGTTTCGTCATATACGCCTTGATAATTGTCTCTGAAATTCCAGGACTAAGATAAATTGCGCCACTGAGAACTTCATGAATGGCATTAACAAGGTCTGTAGTAGCCTGGGTTTTTAATACATAACCCCTGATACCGGCTTTAAGTGATTCCAGTACATAGACATCATCCTCAAACATCGTCAGCAATATAACCTGGGTATCCGGTGAACGTTTTATGATCTCACGCGTTGCATCGATACCATTAAGCACAGTCATACCTATATCCATTATGACAAGCCCGGGGTTCAACTGCCGCACCTTTCGCACAGCCTCGTAACCATTGGAAGCCTCACCCACAACCTTGAAGCCTTCGCGCTCCAGAAGTGCTTTTACACCCTGTCTGAACATCGAATGATCATCGACCAAAAGCAATGTTTTATAATTATCAGTATCTGTTAGCATAATGGTATTTCCGAAATTAGTACTGTTCCTTTCCCCACTTCAGCATCAACAACAAAATTCCCCCCCAGTGCAGCAACTCTTTCTTTCATACCCAGAAGGCCAATACCCTGCGCCTCTTTCATGTTCGCTGATTTGCTATCAAAACCTACACCGTCATCACTGACACTGCATTTGAGTGTACCGTTTTCGAGCCACACTCTTACTGTCACAGTGTCAGCCTTTGCATGTCGGGAGACATTGGTCAGGGCTTCTTGCACCACTCTGTACATAAGGGTTTCAACCTGCTGTGGCATTCTACCAACCAGGTCTCCACCAATGATTTTTATTTCTAATCCAGCTCTTTCCTTGAAACCATTTACCAATAATTTCAATGCCGGGATCAACCCCAGCTGATCCAGAATAAGAGGGCGGAGTTCGTGTGAGAGAGTACGTAACTGCTCCCTGACGTTTTCCAGAAGCGCCTTCACATTGGAAATCTTTTCCCGGGAGTAATCCGCATTTTCCGGATCAAGACTGATTTCATTGATTTCCATATAGGCAACGGCCAATGTTTGTGCAGATTCATCATGGAGAATATGCGCTATGCGTTTTGCCTCCATTTCAAATGCTTCGTACAGCCTTGGCAGCATGGCATTGACTTGCAAGCTACTTAGCCTGGATAACTCATAGGGTGAAAGTACTTCTTCATAAAATCGTGACGCAGCCTCCATAAAGAAAAGCATCTTGGCATGGGTATCCTGATTCATTCTGTCGTTCAGCAGTGACATCACGGCTTTTTGATGAAGCATGCTTAAATCCAGAAGTCCTATGTTCAAAGCCAGCGCATCTCGACCCAGTTCATAGGCATGCAATAAAGAACCCTCACCTTTATTTTCAAGGTAATCAATCAATATTGATTCGTACTGATCAGAAAAACTTTTTATATTTAAATGCTTTTCAATCTTCTGCGATGCTTTAATCTCAGCATCTTCAAGATCAAAAGCAGGTTCTGCTTTTTTTTGCGGAGCAATATCTGAAGTCATAGGTCTCAATCTTGCCACATGACTATAGTAACTTTTGTCCCCTGATCTGGCTGACTGTCGATATCAAATTCATCTACAATCTGTTGAACACCTGATAAACCAAGCCCCAGGCCCCCGGAGGAAGAATAACCACTCATCAGGGCATGTTGAACATTCTGGATTCCGGGGCCATCATCGCTGGCAATTACCTTGATGCCTTCCTGCCCACCTTTTTCCACCCTGGCAATTATGATTTCTCCCTGCTTCGCATACAGCATAATATTTCTCGCCAATTCCGAAATCACAGTAGCAAGCAAGGTGCAGTGCCCCATAGCAAACCCGAGTTTTCGCGCCAGTTCCCTGCCCTGGTGACGAGCCTCAATAATATCTTCGATGCCTCGAACATTGACGATTGATTCCACATCCACGTGCAGCTGGTCCACTTTAAGGAGTGGAAGCATTCCCTTTTCGTTAACACCCTGATTTTGTATATTAAATTCCACCATTCGAATCTCCATAAATTAGTTGAGTTGCCGATGATGCGGGGATCATCCTGATCAAATTAATAACGAATTCTGGCGAATTTACACAAAAAGTGAACACAAGCACTTTCATTAATCAGGAATACACTCAGATACTACGTTTCTTCCTGTTCAGCTTTACATCGTTGCGCACTTTTTCACCAATAAATAGTTATTATTTTTTTCAGGTAAAGAAATTTACTTAAAACACAGGCTGCAAAAATGTTTCTTCATCTGTGTTTTTATTACCATTTTCCTTACCCAAGCCCACTTTGGAATTTAATGCTACCTACTGTTCTGTCTACGCATTTGACGTGAGTCAATTTTCAAATTTTTATAATCAACTCTGCGCACTTCCCTGCCATTATTTCATTCTCGACTAATCAATTAAGAAAAATGAAATAGCTGTTACTTATCGTTTGTAGGTCATTTTCCCTGTCGAATTCAAAAGAAGACCTGCATCACAAAACCTGATTATCTATTGTGAACTCCCTCACAACGGAATTCTGCGTTACTTATTTGTTACATAAATGTAACCAAAGTGCATCAGTCATCAGATATAAACGCCCACCAGTTTAGGGGGTTCTCCCTAAATTTAATCTGGGCTGCCATCACGTGAAGATGTGCATTTCCTTAATTTTATGAAGGGTCATTACAATGAATAAGTCAAAACCACAACGCGGAATATTCAGTAACTATATTCTTGCATTTGTTATTTCAATCATTACGCCTGTGCTTGCCGCGCAGGAATTTCCGGGAGGATTCACCGAGCAGACCAACTCTGCATCACCACGACTTGAACTTAGTCGCTCTGAAATCGTAAATTTACTGCCTGACAGGGGCAAGTTCACTTTTCCGGAACCTTATAATACCGAGGCTATTCGGCTAACCAATGCAAGTGACTGTAGTGGCTCTGACTGTCTATGGTATGTCGGTTATTCGTACTGGCGTAACATCAATAATCATGTAGGCCAGGACTCAATGTTGATTTTCCTCAGCCTCGACAGAAGAGGGGGTGGCTCAGGACCAACCCTATTCGAATACAATAAAATCACCGATGAACTGACCAATCGTGGCGCGTTGTTTGACAGCAGCAGTAACTTCAGCTGGGCTACCGGTGAAGGCTGGTATTTCAGTGGCACTATGCCCACCAAACTTTATATGTTAAACGGTTCCAGGTTGATGCGTTATGACGTTATTTCCCATCAATTTGAAACCGTGTTTGATGTCAATACTGCCCTTGGCGGTGGTTACAGTCTTTGGCAGCCCCATTCAAGTAATGATGACTGGGTTCATTCCGCTACAGTAAAAAATGGCTCCTCAGCGGTAGGTTGTATCGTTTATCAGGAAGACACTGACTATTTTCAGTATTTCCCCAAAACCGGCTCTTTTGATGAATGCCAGGTCGACAAAAGCGGACGCTGGCTCCTGATCAAGGAAGATGTCAACGGTGCCCAGGGGGAAGATAACCGCATCATTGACCTGCAAACCGGAAATGAGCGGTTTCTTGATGACACGGCCGGTGCCGCAGGCCACTCCGATATGGGGTTTGGCTACATGGTGGCTTCTGACAACTGGGCCAACAATGCCAACACGCAGAAAGTTTGGGAATTTGGCAACAATTCACTGAATGGTGTTACCGTCTATCAAAATTATGATTGGGGAGTTCAGGCACCTGCTCATTTAAGTCATTCCAACGCTGTCAATTTACCCCCCGAAGACCAGTATGCCTGTGGTAGTAGCTCCAACAGCAGTAACTCCCTGCATGCCAATGAAATCATCTGCTTTCCGCTCGACGGTTCAGGTGATGTTCTGGTGGTCGCCCCTGTAATGACTGACAAGGGTGCTTCTGGCGGCGGTGACTCCTATCAAAAGTCTCCAAAAGGAAACCTTGATGTCACAGGACGTTACTTTATCTGGACCAGTAATATGGGTAGCAACCGTCTTGATGCTTTCCTGGTCAAGGTACCAGGACATCTTCTGGTCGGCGACATGGTGTCGGACCCCTCACCGGCTCCGCAACCTCCTCTGGAAGATCCAGTGGACACAACAGCGCCTTTAATCAGTGCTGTTTCTGCAGACAATATCACCAGCAACAGTGCGGATATCAGCTGGATTACCAATGAAGCCTCCGAATCCATGCTGGAATATGGACTAACCAGCGCCTATGGCAGTGTTACTGATGCCGATCCAATTCTGGCAACCAGTCATGCGCAGAGCCTCAGTGGCCTTGATGCTGATTCAACCTATCACTACAGGGTTTACAGCAGGGATGCAGCAGGAAATATTGCTGCATCCGGTGACCTTAGCTTTACTACTGCCCCCTCCGTGGTGACACCGGTTCCTGAAGATCCGGCCCCTGAGCCTGTGCCCGAGGATGTGAACGCACCGGTGATTAGCGCAGTAAGTGTCAGCAACATCACAACCAATGCTGCAAAAATAAGCTGGGTGACTGACGAAGCAAGCGAGGCAATTGTGGAGTATGGTCTAACTACTGACTATGGCAGCAACACTGACCTCAATTCGACCCCGGCGACCAGTCACGCTTTTGGACTGACTGCGCTGAATCCTGATACGACCTATCACTTCCGGGTACATGGCAGGGATGCAGCAGGTAATATTGCTTCTTCAGATGATTACACCTTCAGGACACAAGCCCTGAGCGTCAGTAACGGTGAGACGGAAGCCGTTATCTGGACCGACCTGGTTAATGTCAGCCTGGACAATGGTGTGTTGAGAAAGACAAGTGGTTGTAATGGTTGCGGCGATGCCGGTGCGGCTTCACAGCAACAGATCATGGCAGGCAACGGCTATCTGGAATTTACCAGCAGTAATGCTGCTCCCATGCTGTTCGTCGGTCTTTCAGCCGATAATAACAGCAGCGCAGGTAACGAGATTGATTTTGCCCTGCGCCTGCAATCCGGTAATGCCGAAGTACGTGAAAAAGGCGTCTATCGCAGCGACATCAAGTTTACCGCTGGCGATAAATTCCGCATTGCTGTGGCAAACTCAACGGTAAGTTATCTCAAAAATGGCGTGGTTTTCTATGTCAGTGACCATTCAGCAGGGACTTCGTTGGTGGCAGACAGTGCTTTCTATAACCTCAACGGTGAAATTAGCCAGGCTGTAATAGCGACCGGAGCAACTGCTGGTACCGGCGACTCTCAATCAGCACCGCAGCCCCAACCACAACCGGAGCCTCAGCCTGATACAGAGCCTCAGCCCGATACAGAGCCTCAGCCTGATACAGAGCCTCAGCCTGAAACAGAGCCTCAGCCTGAAACAGAGCCTCAGCCTGAACCGGAGTCCCAGGTTGGCGCCGTCATCTGGGAAGACCTGGTCAATGTTAGCCTGACCAACAACACTCTGCTCAAGTCTTCTGGCTGTGATGGATGTTCCGATGCCGGAGCCGCATCACGGCAGGTCATGGAGGGCAATGGCTATCTGGAGTTCACCACCACCAGCACAAGCCCGCTGTTATTCGTAGGTCTATCCAGCAACCACAAGGGCACAAAAGGCAATGAAATCGACTTTGCCATTCGCCTGCAAGCGGGCAACGCAGAGATCCGCGAAAATGGTGCTTACCGAACCGATACCAGATTTTCAAACGGAGACATATTCCGCATTGAGATATTGGACGGCAAGGTCAGCTATGCCAGGAATGGCACGGTGTTCTATACCAGTAAAAAATCTGCTGATTCACCCCTGCGGGCTGATACAGCTTTCTATAACAGGTACGGTGCAGTTACCAATGTCATCATGATGACAGAATAACTGACTGATCCTGTTTATAAAAATATACCCGGCCGGGGCTCTGTGTCCCGTCCGGGTATTTTTTTATCTGTCTGGCGCCCGCAAAAGCAAACTGCGGAACAGGACCTGCAGGCGTGTTATCCCCGCTGGTGCCAACCTCTACAGAAAATACAGCATCCTGGTCGCTGGCTTGCTAACTGCCACTGGCTTGTTTTAATTCCTTTCCTCGGGATTGCTGCCCCAGAGTTTTAACATACCATGCAACGGTTTCCTTCAGTCCATCCTCAAAGCTTACCTGAGGTGAATAACCGAGAATGGTTTCTGCGATTTCTATTGCCGCCTGGGAATGCTTGACATCACCACTCCTTGGCTCGAGAAATTCAGGCGCCACATCCATGCCCAGTTCCTGCTCCACACAGTTGAGCAGATGCAGCAGACTCCAGCGATCACCACAGGCGATGTTCATTATTTCACCCGGGGCAAAAAAAGCGGTCGCTGCAGCTATATTGGCCTGCACTACATTTCCGACATAGGTAAAATCTCGGGTCTGCAAGCCATCCCCATAAATCCTTGGTGCCTTGCCATTTAATAGTGCATCAAGAAACTTGGGAATCACCGCGGCATATTCGGAATCAGGATCCTGCCTCGGCCCAAATACATTGAAATAACGAAGTACCACCGTTTCAAGACCATAGTTTTCCCAGAAGTTCCGGCAATAATATTCTCCCATCAGCTTGGTAATAGCATAGGGTGACAGCGGAGATGGGGTCATTTTTTCATGCTTTGGTAAAATTTCGGTATCTCCATACACAGATGATGAAGAGGCAAATACCAAGCGCCGAACCTGATTGCGCCGACATGCCTCCAGTACTTTTAATGTACCGGTAGCATTTACCTCGTGACTTAAAATCGGATTTTGGATGGAGCGTTCAACTGAGCACAATGCCGCCTGATGAAAAACAACATCAATTCCTTTCGTCGCCTCCTCCAACGCCTCAAGATCGCGTATGTCGGCTTCGATAACATTGACTGGCAGACCCTTGATATTTTCATATTTACCGGTGGAAAAGTTATCCAGTATAGTGACTTCATCTCCATTTTTTTCAACAAGCTGTTGCGCAATATGCGAACCAATGAAGCCTGCGCCTCCTGTTATAAGATAATTCATTATTCTACTCCTTCACTATTCAATTCACGTTCATAGTCATCTTCCAGCCTGACTATGTCCTCTTCCAGTAATTTACTTCCCAGCTGCACTTCAATGACCCTTAGTATTTCCGACATTGGATTTTCTATTCGGTGGACTGTTCGTTCTGGAATTACTGTTGACTGCAAAACACCAAGTTCATGTACCTGGTTCGCAACCACTATCCTGGCCTTACCGGAAACGACCAGCCAGTGTTCTGTCCGATGATGGTGAAACTGAAGACTTAATCGATGGCCAGGATTTACCTCAATCAACTTCACCTTGTAGGATGGGCCTTCATTAAGAATCATCCATTTACCCCAAGGCCTGGTTTCGCTTTCCAGTGGAAACAAATTACTGTTTACCATGTTGAACATACTTAGTTTTTCCATTTCTGGTCTCCTCAGATTTACTTTCCTGACTACCATGACGACTTTCCGACAAGACGGTCGAACATTACGGTAGTGTTGTTATTTTTAGTCAGGGTCCCTGAACTAATCGCAGCTGATGCGGGTTTGAAGCGCTGGCGACCTAATCAGGATGTCCCCGGGAACGTTACTTGCTTGAAAGGATTTGGCTGATGGCTTTACTTGACTGGATTAATTAATCGAATGATGCTGACAGGATAAAAAATAATTTTTTGCTGGCTTTGTCACCTGGCTTTTTGCCAGGTAACCCGCTGGCGACGCAGGATAAATCTCAAAAAACCAACAATAGTGGCCCAATTAAGCAGGCAAAAAGCGTAAGGGACGTTTACAAACGGGCCTTTTCTGTTTGAACTCTGGATCATGTATCCAGCCACAGCCGCGCTATAAAATAGCAACTGCAAGACAAGTATTACTCGATACAATATCGCGTCCAGCAGCAGGAAATTTGATGAAAGGGCCACGACAAGGCAAAAGGGGCTGAATAACCGGCACAATTTGTGTGAATATGTCTGGAACCACAACCTGTTGATAACAGGGTTAAGTAGCCAGGGTTCCAGGGTAAATAGCTGAAAGTTTCCGGCAATCGTTCTTACTTTACGGGTAAATTCCGCTTCAGCCCGTTTGAAGACCTTGTCATGGGCGCGCGCTTTACTTTCAAACAGTACCCGATAACCCTGACGAGCAATCCTCATTGGAATCAGCACATCATCGAGAATTGTTTCTTCCGGTATCAATTCATAGAGTCTGCGCCGAATGGCATAGATTGCCCCGGTAACGCCCACGGTTGAGTCGACACGCGATTCACAAGAGCGGATAAACTTCTCATAGCGCCAGTAGAAACCTACTCCTTCACCAACTTCCGCATCGGCCTTTTCTTCCAGAATCAGTTCACCACTGACAACACCAGTTTCGGGATCCTCAAAGTTCATCAGCAACGCACGCAGTGCATCTGAGGTAATTCGCTGCCGGGTATCCAGAAAAACAATTATTTCACTTTCCAGTTGCGGAACCAGTTCATTGAGTACTGCGGGCTTGCCACGGTTTTCCCTATACTCAACGACCCTTACACCCTGCTGCTGGTAACATAAGGCCCTGGCTACAGTCCGGTCACTGGAACCATCAGAGGCAATAACGATTTCCAGCAAATTGTCCGGATAATCCAGGGCCAGCAGGTTTTTTATTCGAGTGTCGATGCGCTCTTCTTCATTATGAGCAACTACCACGATACTGACTGATGCCAGGTATGATTTGCGCACCACATGCCGCTTTCCCCAATGCGCCCAGATCCATATAAGCAGGGGATAGCCAAAGTAGGTGTACACAAGCAGGCCAGAAGAGGCCCAAAACCATATCAGGGAAGTCAACATTGCTGGAGCCTGTTAGTCAGTCAGAGAAATATATACAGCGCTCATTGCCCGCTGGAATTAAGAGCATCATTGTGCAGACAAAAATCAGGCTGCTCAGTTACCGCCATCGCTGCACATAGTGTTACAGCATTAATTCCGGGTAAGGCATTTTGATCATCAAGTGGTGATTCACCAGTCGTTGCTGCATCCAATGAATTGTTTACTGACGGACGGGGCTGATCTGAGATGATTCTCGACAGTTTTTGTCTGCCCGGATAGGCCGCCAGCGGCGTCATCGAAATGACATTGTCCTTTACCAGCGCCTGCTTCAGGGTACGTGTCAAACTATACCTCGTACCTATTGCCCCCTCGTCCGGGCTCCGGGCCTGATCAAATAGAAACTGGTTTGCGTAAATCACTGCGCCCTTATGAGGCCTGCCCTCGCTGCTCACCATGTGACTGATATTAAAGGCAGTATTATGCTCAATCAGGATATTTTCTGTCCCGTCAAGTAACTGAAAAAGATGCCCTCTGCCCCATCTTCCGCCCATATCTTCAAACAGATTATTGCGAATAAGAATATTCTTCGTTATCTGGCTGTCATGAATATCATCCTGCCCAAGTATGTTGATCCCTGCAGCCACATGCCTGATGATATTGTTGGTAAAGGTAATGTCCTGCACAACTGACCACGGAGCGGTGTTATCCTGATTGCGTACTGTGAATAGAATGGCATAGCCATTCTGTGCATGGGGCCAGTTATATTCAAACAGATTGCCGTCAATCAGCACCCTCCTGGCATTTTTTAATTCCAGCAGATTTTTCACAGCCCAGGGACGGCCTTCGTAACCCGCTTCATCTATTTTCCATGCCAGCGGTTTGCTGAAATGATTCCTGCGAATTTCGATATCTGACGGCACCATATTTTTGATCCCGGGGTCACCGCCACCAAACATGATATTTTCACCAGCACCTTCGAGGTAATTGTTAACTATCTTGTAGGGACCTGGTCCGCTCCAGCCAGCTATTGCCTGGGAATCTACGCCGACAGCCTTGAAGTCGGAAAGCCAGGAATCCACCACGGCGGTATAAGCCGAATTCATTGCTATTCCGCGCCGCGTGCCGAGCTGGGGATCACCATGCAGATAACAGCGGTCAAAAATGAGATGGTGTGGAATTTGCGCCTCAGGCATGGAGGCATCAGACAGCATCACCAGGTTGGTCAGGTAAGTTCCGGCAGGCCTTGGCATCTCGCGCTCTATCGCTTCATAGAAAAGCTGTTGCAGACCCCGCCATAGACCTTCATCAACATAAGGACTTACTTCTATTCCGATAAAGCGATAGTGATGAGCGCCTGGTGCTGTTGCTATAACAAAGCCTTGCCTGGAAACCAGTTTGGCCATTGCCGGAGCATATTCTGGCGAAACTCTTGTACCCGGTGCAGGTAAGGCGTTACTGGCATCACCTGAGCGTATTATTATCCACTGTGAACCAGCTTTGAACGGCAGTATAAATGGGCCCATATATGTTGCACCCGGGGCTAGCTCAATAACATCTCCAGGCTCGGCATCAAGTAATGCCTGCTGAAAATTTCCTCCTGCCCTGACCCGGATAGTCTTTCCTGCCTGCAAACCAATGCTGGTGTCCACTTCTTCAAGGGGAAGGTTCACCGACTGCCCCCACCAGGCACCAGCATCTTGCATAGCGCCTGGCAGTAGCAGTATCAAAAGCGCAACAACAAGCGCCTTGCCCGCATGAACTCCCTGTACCATCTAGGCAGCCTCCTGACTAAGAATCTGATCGGAAACAGTTCCTCGGGTCAGGTCAACAAGCATGCAATCTGTGCCGACCTGGGCCAGGATTTCTTCTACTTCCTTTGTATCATTGCTAATGACCAGCAACTCTGAATGAGCAAGAATTTGCTGATGATCGTCACACATCAGCGAGGCAATATGCGGGATTTCCTCGACAATATAGCGTCTGTTAGCACCGGTAAGTTTTGCAATAGAGACATTCCTGTCCAGTATGCGCACATCAAACCCTTTACCGATAAAAGTTTCCACGAGCCGTACCATCGGGCTTTCCCTTAGATCATCAGTATCAGGCTTGAATGACAAACCCAGAATCCCGATGCGCTTTTTCCCTGATGCCAACACTTTAGTAATGGCCTGTTCAATTTGCGCCTCATTGGAAGGCAAGATAGATTCGAATAACGGCAGCGCAACATCGGCATGATGTGTTGCATAAAGCAGGGCCCTGAGATCTTTCGGCAAACAGGAACCGCCGAATGCAAAACCAGGGCGCAGGTAAGCATCTGAAATATTAAGTTTTGTATCCATGCAGAAAATACGCATGACTTCCTGCGCATCAATTCCAAAGGATTGGCAGATATCCCCCGCTTCATTCGCGAAACATACCTTGAGCGCATGGTAGGAGTTGCACAAATATTTTACTGCTTCAGCAGTTTTCAAGCTGGTATGGATATAAGGAGCATCCACATTTTTGTAAATCTCCCTCAGCACGTTTTCCGTGTCACCATCTTCACTACCGACCAGGGTAAAGGGAGGATTGGCGAAATCCTTCAGGGCAGATCCTTCCCGGATAAACTCCGGATTCATTGCCACTTTCAGGAAGGGCCGGAAAATTTCACCTGCTGTGGCCAGTAAGGAAGATGTCACGATGCGCTGTGTAGTACCCGGCAAAACAGTGCTTCGTACCACGACTGTATAGGGTTTTGTGCTTCCCTTGAGTACCTGGCCAATTTCACGGCTTACGTTCTGCAGTGCATTAAGGCGAAGTTTTCCGTTTTCATCGCCGGGAGTTCCCACGCAGATAAAGGCCAGGTCAGAATTAATCACGGCTTCTTCGCATGAAGTGGTAGCGCGCAACTTGCCCTCACTGACCACTTTTGCCAACAACTCATCGAGACCGGGCTCCACAATCGGTGATTTCCCATTATTTATCATGTCGACTTTTTCCTCGTTGAGATCAATGCCAATCACCTCAAAACCAGCCTCCGCCAAACAGGCGGCACTTACACAACCCACATAACCAAGACCAAAAACGCTGATTCGTTTCATCATGCAACTCCTTAAATAATTAATTGAAAAAGTAAATGGTGTATCTTTCGCCAAAGGATGAATTTCCTTTAACTGGCGCTTCGATGTATCAGGTTACTCAGGACTTCGTAGCGCGAACCAAGAGAATTTTTAAGTATTTTTTTTCCATTCCATGTGGCCCATTCCCTGAACAGGGTTGACGCTTTACCACTAACCACGTTTCCTGAAAAATCAACGGGGGAATCCTGCCTTAGCGTGTAGCGCCCGAGTACCGGACTTCCACCAACCCTGCGAATTCTGCTTTCCGGTTCTGAGGTAAACAGGATTTCAAGTCCTGCCTCCTGTGCAGCACGAGCCACTCTGGGCGAGTAGTAGCCACCTGGAACTGATCCGACAGTTACACTTTCGCCGGTAATATCTTCAAGCACTTGCTTGCTTTTCTGCCATTCATTTACCATTGTTTCCCATGAACAATGGTTGAACCATTGCGGATGCGTCACCGTGTGGGTACCGACAAGATGCCCCCTGTAGTGAAGATCCTGTATATGATGTTTGTCCAGAAAACCCCGACGGCCGATCCAGTCCGTGGTAATCAGGCAGTGTCCACGCCAGCCATTGTCTTCAAGATGGTCTGCAAGTACCGAGTGATAGGAGATACCTCCATCATCGACACTTATAGTGAACGGAGTCGTACTAGCGCGGGCTTTAACAGGTAATTCAGTCACCAGTACGGGAGCATCCGTGCGTGCAATTTTTATCGCGAGCAATTGCGCCAGCAGATTTTCTTCAGACAATTTATAGCGGTCTGCAGAAGCACCAGGGAATCCACTTTCATTGGGTGATTTTTTGTAGATGTCATGAAATAACAGGTTGATCAGGGATGTCATGCCAGTACTCCGCGGGCAGAAAGTTTCCAGTACAGATACGCTGTCAGCCATGGCTGGCCCCATGCCCGGGAAAAATGGCAAGGTCTTTGCAAAGGTTTGGCGGTTGCGTTGTATATGTCATAAAGCACACTGGTAATGCGCTGCAGATTTTCCAGAACCACCCGATACTGGATAACAATATGTGACTCATGGGTTTCATCGAATGAGTAGGATGAATGCAGGTATACAGTTCCCGTATCTATTCCCGCATCTACTTTTAACAGGGTCATCCCCACATGCTTAAGGTCACGCTTTACCAGTGCCCAAAAACAGCCATGTGCATTACGATATTCGGGACAGATACCCGGATGCATCACAAAGGTTCCCGTCCTGGCTATATCAAAAATTGCCGGTTTTAGAATAAATTTACACCTGGCAATCGTCAGGTCCGGTTGAAGACGCTCCAGGAAGCACCTGACCCGGTCATCATTCGGATTAAAAACAGTGATCGTTTCTATCGCGTCAGTATTTGCTGGATATTTTTTCAGGAGGGATTTCAGTGTCTTTTCTGCCCATGCCTGATCTGACCGCGAATAGCGAAGGCGATAAAAAAGGCGAAACAGCAGCACATCAATTAGTCTTAGTAATCCCACCCGTCTGTACTCACGACGGATTTTTTTAAAAGTGGAACCAGGTTTATCACGCAGCAATACAATGCCACTCAGGCAAAAGCTGCAGGCCAACCAGGCCGCAAGACCCTTGCAGTCTATGCCATCATTTTCATGACAAATCAGTACAACCCGGGGGCGGGAGCCTGGCGTTTTCATAAAACCAGTGCGTCCCTGCATCGGGCTTCAAACTCATCTGCCACGGTAGACCAGGAATATTTTTCCTCCATCAGTTGCTGCCCGGCACTACCGAGCATCTCGAGACGCTTCCTGTCCCTGAGCAGCATAATGACTGTTTCTGCAAAAGAGTCGGCATCATCAGCCCTGACAATATGCTTACCTTCTTCGAGGGGTAAACCCTCAGCGCCAATAGTGGTAGAAACTACTGCCTTACCCATTGCCAGCGCTTCAAATATTTTCAGTCTCGTACCACCACCTATGCGTAGCGGGACAATATAAAGTGCTGCCTGGTCTACATAAGGCCGAATGTCATCCACAGTCCCTGTTACCTGCACATCGGCTTTACTGGCTGCGTCATACAATTTACGGCTGGGATTGCGCCCGACGATGGTTAATGTGACTTGAGCAATACTTTTACGAATAACAGGCAGGATGGCATCAATGAAATACAACATAGCGTCTTCATTTGGATGCCAGTCCATTGAACCGGTAAAAACCAGCTCGAACGGTTTACTTTTTAATAACTCGGCAGCAGACCTGAAATAATCAATATCTACCCCGGTAGGGATGGCGCTGACGGCACAATCAGGAGCGGCCGCACTTAACTGATTACAATCCTCCTGAGAAACCGCGATAGTCATTCCTGCCTGTTTACACACACCGGTTTCAAAATTGCGCATCTTGCGCCACTCAAGCTCCAGCAACATTTTTTTAAACGGGTTTGATTCGTTTCTACAGAGTCTTTTCCAGATCATGTACTCAACATTATGGGCAAAAAATATTGTCGGCACAGAACCTTCTAACGGAACATTGGGCACTGCGAATAAAAAATCAGCTATACAAATATTGTATTTTTCATCTTTCAATAGTTTTTGTACGGCATTCCGCAAAGCGCTTATTCGATTTTTATAAAGATCAACCGGTAGCGGAGAAAACCATGATTTAAATAATGAAAGCAAAAAACGCATGCTGTCGCGCTTGGGTGATGCATAAGGCAAAGAAACAACCCGCTGACATAAAGGTAACTGCTGCTTCAGGGCATCGGGATCCTCACTCGGTGAATGCGTTGTCAAAACTGTGACATTATGTTTCTTTGACAACTGCGAGAGGATATGAAAACTGCGTAAACGCCCTCCGGTATTGGCGGGCCACAAGCCACCTACTTTCACCCAGAGTATATTCAGGCGCTGATTCCCCGCCGTATTGTCTCCACGTGTCGCAACCCGGTCCTTTTCTTGAGCCCGCGAGAGCCTTCGGTCATCAAGGCGATAGACGTTACCGGGTAATTTTTTATTTTTACTGACGGTTATATTCATTGTTTTTTTCTTTCAGGAGAGGGATGGAGTAGCAATCTGATAGGAATCAGTATCAACCTCATCCACTGTTTTTATTTTTCCGGCATAGATCTCGGATGGATGTTCGCCATCTATAAAAATACGCTGCCACATTTCGAAGTTAATAAGTAACCAGAGGCGATCGCCATGATCGAACTTGCCCTGGCGATGTTCCTGCGCCATGGCTTTGACAGATTCAATGTTGAAATATCCGCGGGACAAGGTACGCCTGCCTAGAACAAATTCTTCCACTACTGACCAGAAACGATCTCGTAGCCAGGTACTCACGGGAACCGGAAAGCCCATTTTTTTTCTGTTAAGTATTTCCTTCGGAATCAGATCACTGACAGCTTCACGCAGCAGGGCCTTGGTTTGCCAAAATCTTAATTTGTGACTTCCCGGGATAGCGGCTACCAGCTCAACCAGTTTATGGTCAAGAAAAGGCACCCGGCTCTCAATCGAAGCAGACATACTCATCTGATCCTGTTTCATCAACAGCTCAACCAGATAAGTCTGCATGTCGGCATGACTCATGCATTGCAGGATATCTTCACCTGCACCCTCGAAGTATTTCATATATTGTGCAAAAGGATCACTCCGCGCTGACAACTCCTGATTGCATATAAGCCTGCGGCGCTGCTCCTGCCGGAACAGGGAAAAATTTTCAAAAAACAGTTGCCCAGGGTCATTACCAAGAACCAGAAAAGAACGCTCGGCATAATGACGCAGCTTTGCCGGCAGCCTGTGGGCCAGTTCAGCACCAATGTCCCGCACATGTTGTGGCAATAATCGTGAGTAAAGATTACCCAGGCGCTTGTTCCACAAGGTAGCGCGATAACGGTAGTCATAGCCAAGAAACAATTCATCTGCGCCCTCACCGGTAAGGACAACCTTGACGTGATCTTTTGCCAGGCAGGAAATCATATGCAGCGGCACGCTGGAAGAAAAAGCAATCGGCTCATCTTCATGCCAAACAAGATGAGGCAGGACAGCAAAAAACTGCTCGGGCGTCACTACAATCTCTCGATGCTCGGCCTTGATTGACCGGGCTGCAAGACGGGCATAGCCCAGCTCATTAGCTGACCCTTCATTGAATCCTACAGAAAATGTTTGTACTGGTGCATCCATCATGCCAGCCATAATTGCACCCAGAACAGTTGAATCAATACCACCGGAGAGAAACAGCCCTACTGGCACATCGCTGACAAGATGACTTCGAACTGCATCTTCAATCCCATCCCTTACCTTGTGAATGTAATCCCGGTGACTAAGTCCCTTGCCCTTCTGCGTGGCAGGAAGTTGCCAGTATTGTTTTATGCTGATTCCATTTTCCGCGCTCCAGGAAAGCGTATGAGCTGGCAGCAATTTACAAACACCCTTATGAAAGGTTTCTTCCCCCGCCGTGTAACGGCTTGCCAGGAACTCCGGCAGGATGGCATTGTTGAATTCGCTGCCATTATCATGTGCAGCCAGAATGGCTTTTATTTCAGAGCCAAACAGAATTTCGGTATCATTAATATGATAATAAAGTGGTTTTATACCAAGGCGGTCACGGGCCATAAACAGTCTTTGATGTCGTCTGTCCCAGATACAGAAGGCAAACATCCCGCGCAGGTAATTGACACAATCCTCTCCATAGAGATCATAGGCCTGCAGGATAACTTCAGTGTCTGAATCCGTCTGAAACTGGCATCCTTTTGACTGAAGCTCTTTGCGTAGCTCCCTGAAGTTGTATAACTCTCCGTTGTAGGTAATCCAGAAAACTTTTTCCCTGCTTGCCATGGGCTGATGGCCGCCAGCCAGATCAATAATCGATAAACGTCTGTGGGCCAGACCAACTGGTCCGGCCAACATTATGCCGGCATCATCCGGGCCACGGTGAAGAAGCGTATCGCGCATGGCACGAAGGCGCTTTTCCTCAACATTGCTGGAGGGATCAAACTTCAGTATTCCGGCTATTCCACACATAGTTTTATTTTCAGGTCCAAGAGGGGCTTTGGGCATTCAGCGTGTTCACGACAAATACCCGGTCAGGTTGGAGAGCAAGAGATGAAAAACTCATCCCTCCCAATTTGAACCTGGAGGATTGTTAAATGTTTTACAGGTTTATTCCGAACGTCATTCCTTGACGCTCAGCACACAATGCACCACTGAGGTCATAAACTCCCTGGTTATCGGATTACTTAACCAGCGCAACTTCCTTATGGGTATTGCCTGGAACTCCAGTATCCGAAAATCATTCTGGCGCACCAGTTTCCTGAAGCGCCTGACAGTCATCTGGTTAAGACCTCCTTCCACTTCATGAAAGCGTGTGGCGCCGTCGGATTTAAAGTCCGATCGCCAACGAATCAATGCCTTCTCGGTAAAAATCAGATGTGCCCATGGGAATACTGAAAACAGATGTCCACCATAGGGATGGAACCAGGGCGGACCAAAACTGATATATATTTTTCCACCAGGTTTAAGCTGGCTCTTCATCAAGGCCAATACCTGGTTTGGATCATCGTAATGTTCAAAACCGTCGATAGAGAAAATGACATCAACCTTTTGTGCAGTACGGGTAGTAAATTCACAGAAGCCGGAGACTCCGGCTGCGGCCGCTTTCTGATTTGCCAGGTCGAGTACTTTTTGCCTGCTATCAATGCCCACAACCCTGCGGGCGCCATGCTGGGCCATTTCTATGGCCTGTGTACCATTACCACAACCAAAATCCATGACCTGCCTGCCCTTGATCTCACGCCAGATATTTTTACCAAACATCAGCTGCAGTTTACTCTTGCCACTGTACCCGCGACTGTCGCAGTAGGATCCCGCCTCATCGCCGTTGCGATTGATGTGCTGCAGGAGGTTGTAAGCAAAATTTCCACCAATAATTCCTGACCATCCCATATCAAACACCTTCCACCTGAATAGAATTGTTGTTAATCCTTATACAATGATTTGCCTTTTCCCAAGTAATCGACAACACCGTGTCTTCATTACTGAACCATTCATGTACTTGTGGAGGAGAGGCTTGTTTGTCACTGACCGGAATGCATAAAGTCACTACGCGCGCCGGTAATTGCTGCTGGATCGAATAGGTGACTGCGGGAGCTGGCTGCTGCTGACCGTAGTTGGGTGATAGCCAGCCCCGCATCGGCGCAGTAGTTCCCTTGCTTATATCGGTATGGACATGACTGGCTGAAATACTTCGTAGCAACAAGGCGCTTTGATGGTGACCATAAACTCTGATCCACCGGTTCTTTTCCTCCACCAGATTCAGTGGGGCCAGTTGGTAACGCACATCAATACGGTGCTCATCATAGCCTGACAGGTCATCTATAATCAGCCAGTAAGATCTATCAATAAACAGTAACCGGCGGCGATGGGAAATCGCTTCATCTGGGGTTGAATAAGCATCGTGAAACGCCTCTACCAGTTGGTAGGATTCAGTTACTTCATATCCATTCAGTTGCGCCCGCGGCCGGCTGCCATGCCAGGAAAAAGGACCTTCCGGTTGAGCCTGACCCATACCGTCTACCATCACAGTACTGTGAGCAGCACTGCTGCGAAAATAGTTTCGCCACTTTTTGTCAGCGGTATAGTTGCCTGTTCCCGCATCAACAATAAAGGGTTGGCCAAAAACATTGCACTGAACACTCAGCAGATCTGCGTGCCCATGACCACCACTGACATCACATCCCAGTGGGCCAATATCGAAAATAATTTGGTGTGCATTGCCGTGCCAATGATTACGTAATATGGCATAACCACCGGACTTGTATATTCGCGGCTGTAAATCAACAGGGGCGGATAACTCGAGAGCATCCCAGATCCTGCGTGCAGAGGAACCAAAAAACCATGCCGGCTCAAGTGTTAATGCGCCAGCTGACCAGGCAAGGTCGCCGCGTTGAAACAGTACCGCACCCATCGCGAACAAGGCCCTGAAATCTGCCGGTTCGCGACGTAGCAAGGGCAATAACCAGCCGCCATCAGCATCTCCAATCTGCGGAATATCACCATTTGGCTGCCGAACAGCCAGCAGAAAATTGAACATTTTTTCCAACCTGCTGAGGAGCTCTGCAGATACCTTGACATCATTTTTTCCAGCCAGGATGACAAAGTGCAAATAAATTTCGATGGTGTAGTATTGATAGCGGGTTGACTGTTCAAAGTAGACGCCATCCTCATACACCTGGCACTGAATTTGACCATTAAGAATTTGTTCACCCAGTAACTGCCAGCGCCTGGAGTCACGAAATTCCGGAATAACCGTACCGGCATAAAAAAGACCCAGTGCTTCCCCCGTTAAATGAGTATTGGGAGAAAAATAATAAGACAGGTACTTTTCCACATAGCAGGCATGGCTGCGAATCCATGACAGCATTTCCACATACAGCTGCCCCGTCATAACCCTGGCACTGCGAAACATGTAAAGAGCCCAACACCATGAAATCAACCGGTACGCCACTTCAAGTGAACTGCTCCAGTTAATACCAAAGCCCACCGGATTGGCCTGCATCCAGTCTCGCAGTAAATTTTCAAACACCAGCGCATAATGTTCATCTCCGGTTATCAGATAGGCTTGCCCAAGATCAAGCATCCACTGATGCCGATTTATCTCCCAGATTACTTTACTGTCACCAACATGATCACTGTCCAGCGGATCAATCCTGCTCCAGTGTTCAAGCGGAACTTCATGACCGGATACCGGATCCAGGTGCCAGTTAACCGGTGATCCGAAAAACAACCTGCCATAACCCAGTATGTCAAACCGGCCCTCGCATACGGCATCTGCACTTTCGATTATTTCTTCACACTTACCCGGATATTGGTTGCGGATAAAAAACGGTACGTTTAGTTCCGTCGTGCCCTCAAAAAATCGGGAGGATGCATGTGTTTGAAATTGTTGCAGTAATGCCTGCGCAGCCGCTTCTTCCTCGCCTTGCTGGAATAGTTCAACGACAGGCTTCAAGTCCGGACTTCTGTCAAGATGATTGAACACAGACGCTGCCTTTCCTGTAGCCTCATGTTTCTTAAGAACAAAACGTTCCATGGTTTTATGGGTCTGCTGCCAGCTGCGGCGAGCAATTTCTTCAGGCCCCATTTTTAATAGACGCTGCAATCTCATAGCCGATATATTTCTAATCCTGATAGTATAATCTTGACCATTCCCTGGACACTTCAGGCCAGGTATATTTTTTTACTTCATCACAGGCGCGGCGGGCCATAAGCCTTGCCTGTCCTGGTTCCTCAAGGAGCCTGTCGACAGCAGCGGCGATCGCTTGCGGATCATCATAAGGAACGATATAACCAGTCTTTTTGTCTTTGACCATTGCCGGTATATCACCGGCAGGAGTGGAGATCACATTAAGTCCTGCGGCGAAAGCCTCCAGGATAGAAACAGGCTGGTTATCCAGCACTGACGAGTTGATAAAGATATCGGCCTGATCATAGAGCGCAGGCATATCCTCCTGCTCTATGCGTCCAACGAAACTTACGCCGTCAAGCTCATGCTTTTTAACCCAACTTCTGAGCTGGTTTTCTTCACTGCCATATCCTGCAATGGTAAGCGTTGCCTCTGGCCAACGCTTGCGGATCAAGGCAAAAGCTTTTAGCGTATTATCGACACAGTAATAAGACTCAAGATTTCTGGCAGATAACAGCCGTGGGGACAGGTTTTTTCTCTCGCGGAATCGAAAACTGGCAAGATCAACAAAATTTCGAATTACTCTGGTTTTGTATTCGTAGTGGGCAAATACATCACTAAGATAGGGAGAAGGCACAACAATCTCGTCAGCCTGTCTTAACCACGGATGCACACGCAGCCCCCAATTGGCCAGATGATCAGATGCTTCACCACTGTGATAATTAAGAATTGCAAGCTTGCCAAATAGTCTTGCTGCCAATATTGCCGGCAAGGGGGACAACAGGAACGACCAGTAAGACGCCGAAAAAGCATGCACAACATCGACATTACGAATTTTGTACAGACTCGGAATATAGATCAACTGGTTAATGACGGTGCGAACCACAGGTACCCGCCTCAACCAGCTTATCCCTGCCGGGAAACGAGGATTGACAGGAATAAAACTAACATCAAAGCCTTCCTGCCGTAATGCGTTTGCCAGACTGCTGGCTTGTACACCCTGCCCTCCCAATATATCCAGACTGGGCGCTACCAGAGCAACCCTGGGCGATATTTGCTGTTTTTGAGTCAGGGAAATTGTTGTTGAAGAATTCATCTATGTTTTGCAACCGGCTAACCGCTACTATTGTGATCAGGGATCGGATTGAAATTCGCCGCTTTTATCAGGGAAAAACTTCGTCCCTATAATAGCTTTCAAGCCATTATTTTTTTGAAAAATGCCGGAATAATTTTCTCCAGCACCGCTGTTATAAATAATTGTGGTAACCAATTGATTCAAACAATAGTGTGTACACATTTGTAATACCATTAGGGTTTTTACTGAAGGCAAAGCGGGGAATCCCCTAACCGGTTAATAGGGAGTTCAATTTTCACAAACCGCCTCCGGTGGGCACGGGTAGATATCGAATGCATCCAGCCATACCCACCTTTTCTTACCCGATTCATTAACAGCAGGCTCGATAACCTCTATTTTCAGCGTGTGTGTTTTTTCTTCCAGATTTCTGATAGTGAACAATCGTTCCTGAACACGGTGTTTGGCAGAATACCCGTCAACAATAAATTCCTGTTCATCATCAAGGGTCACTTTTGCCGTACCAGCCCAGCGCCCGGCGTAACCGAGCCAACTGACTGCTGAGCCATAAAAACTGAAAATTGCTGAATCACCCGGAGTACTCGACACTTTTACCGAGCCAGCACTAAAAATCGGGTGATAAAACGTATCCCACCTGCCCTGGAACTGGACCGTATCATCTTCATTCTGATATCGGTAAAGACGTATATTAAAGTCCTTGTCCAGAACCCAGCCATGTTCATTGTCATTAGCCACCCCCGAATTTTCACAATCGCTGATGCACATGTAGTACACATCAGTGTAATTCTCCGGATACCCCAGCTTTTGCTGCAGGTTGAAATTACTGTCAAAAACCAGACGGCTACCATCGCGGCTCACAGCGGCCTTGGGCTGATAATAATAGTCTCCCAGCGCTCTACTCCAATGCAGACCCAGCTCGGTAACGCTCGAGCCATCAAGACTTACCTGCAAAATTGAATTGCGATATTTTAGCGGTGCAGGAAAGGGATTCCGGGTACTGTTTTTTGTCAGATAGGTGCTGACAACAAACCCGCCGTTATTTATTTCCGGGGCGGAAATATGCAAGGCCATACTCCAGTCAAACTCAATCAGGCAGGTACGCTGATTGTCGGCCAGGGCAATCTTCATAACCCCGTTTCTGCAGTCTGAATCCGGATTGGGCTCACCGGCATTGGCCCATAAAAGTATCTCTTCGCCATTGTTATCCCGGGCGACATCCATATGTCCCCCGGCCATCGTTACCTGATGTACAAAGCCCATGTCCTGATCATACAGTTCAATGCCGTTGTAACGCTCTGCTCCATTATCATCCCAGGTGATCAGCACATTGTTATCCGGTGTCAGGTACAAGCTGTTGGCAGACCCGGCGTTTGGCAATTCCAGCACCGCCCCCTTGTTGCCCGTGCTCAGGGTATAGACAAAGATGTCCATATTGTCGCCAAACAACACCAGGTGATCACCGTCAAAAGAAATATCCGCTTCGCCACGGGAGGTAATCTTGCTGTACTCCGGGAATTCCTGGACCAGGCTGGCGACCCTGGTCTGAACGTTATAGCGCCTGATCTGGTTGCCATTAAGATAATAAAATACGGCTGGATCATTTCTCGACCAGCGCGGTTCGCTGGAAGCAGTAATATCAAACGGTAAATCAGTGAGGTAATTGCCAGCACCATCGTAGAGCGCAAAGTAACTGAAATGCTGTAGCAGCAAGCGCGAATTGTCACTGTTAAAGGGAGACATGCTGGAATATTCATGGGTAATAAATGGCAGAATTCCACCATTGGCCGAGTCACTGGTATTTCTGGAATCAGTCAGTCTTTTAATGACACTCCCAGTAAATAAATCAACATATAAACGTTTAACCGAGGGAGGCAGAAAGGCTGAATAATCAAACGTTGGTAATGTAATGTATTCCAGCTCATTGGTCACAGAACTATCCACCAGCACATTTCCTGCTCCCACATCGGGCGCGCCGGGATCAACACCACTGTTACTATTCAGCGGTTGACGGTTAATATCCGGAGGGGTCTGGTTAGCAACAGGGCTATTGTCATTACTACCCGTTGGCTGCGCTGCGTCATTCGGGACGGGAGGCACTGGCTCAGCAGTACCATTGCCAACTTCGCCACCAGCCACAACATCCACTGCAGTTTCCAGCACCGGGCTCAGGCAGGGAGCCTGCAGGCAGACAAAATACACATCGGTATAGTCCGCCGCAAAACCCTGTTTGCTCTGCAGCCCAAAATTACTGGCATAGACCAGCCGGTCGTCAGTATGGCTCACCGATACCCGGGCACTGTCATAGTAACCATCTGAGGGCTGGCTGTAGTGATGCAGCAGACGTTCAATCCCGGTGCCATCAAGGCTGACCCGCAATATCTCGTTCTGATACAGGCGCCAGTTGGCATCCGGTGATGGTCCGCGGGTGCTGACATAAAAAGTGCCTGCGCTTTCCGGCGCCGAGACATGCAAGCCCAATCCCCAACCCAGCGAAATCAGGCAGGTGCGCTGATTGTCTGCCAGGCTGATCTTTACTACCCCATTGATACAGCCTGGATCGGGAACGGCTTCCCTGGCATTGGACCATAACAGAATCTCACTGTTATCCGTGTCGCGGGCGACATCCATATGCCCCCCTATTGTCGTTACCTGGCGAACAAAATTCATGTCCTGATCAAACAGCTCAATACCATTAAAGCGATCAGTTCCGAACGCATCCCATGTCACCAGCACATTGTTGTCAGGTGTCATGTACACGCTGTTGGCATCCCCTGCATTCGGCATTTGCAGCACCGTACTTTGACTGTCTGTGCTCAGGGTGTAGACGAAGATATCCACATTGTCACCAAGCAGCACCAGGTGATCGCCGTCGAAAGAGATGTCTGCCTCTCCCTTTGCCGAGATCACGCTGTAGTCCGTGAACTCATGCACCAGCGTACTGCTGGCAGACAACACGTTGTAGCGCTTTAGCTGGTTGCCTTTCATGAAATAGAACACGGCTGGATCCGTGCGCGACCAGCGCGGCGCACTGGAGGCGTTAATCTCAAAGGGCAAATCCGCCAGATAATTACCCAGTCCATCGTAGAGCGCAAAGTAACTGAAGTGCTGCAGCAGCAGGCGCGAGTTATCAGCATTGAAAGCCGAAATGACCGCGGCTTCCTGGGTGATTAAATTGAGCATCCCGCTATTGTTGGAACTGTCGGGAGTATTGCGGGCATCGCTGATGCGCTTGATGGTGGTGCCGAAGGTCTGGTCCACATAGCTCTCGCCAAGAGCAGGAGGCTCAAACGTGTCAGGGTTGGCAGGAATCAGTACCGGCAATCCGTCAGACACCTCAGGCTGGATCAACTCATGGACCGGGCTTTCACACAGAACCAGCAAGCAGATAAAGTACACATCGGTATATTCTGCGGGATATCCCTGTTTGGTTTGCAGGCCGAAGTTGCTGGCATAGACCAATCGGCTGCCGTCGCGGCTCGCCGATACCTTGGGTTGATCATAATAGCCATCTGAGGGCTGGCTGTAGTGATGTAGCAGACGTTCAATTTCCGCACCATCCAGGCTTACCCGCAATATCTCATTCTGATAAAGGCGCCAGTCTACATCTGGTGAAGCTCCATGAATGCTGACAAAAAAGGCATCACCGCTTTCGGGTGCCGAGATATGCACGCCCTGCCCCCAATCCAGGGACAACATGCAGGTACGTTGATTGTCCGCGAGCTGTATTTTCTCTATACCGTTTTCACAGCCTGGATGCGGAATGGTTTCACCGGCATTGGTCCACAACAGTATCTCCTCACCGTTGGTGTCACGGGCTACATCCATATGTCCGCCCGCCTGTGTTACCTGATACAGAAAATTTAATTCCTGATCATACAGTTCAATCCCGTTGTAGCGCTCAGTCCCACTTTCATCCCAGGTGACCAGTACATTGTTATCCGGTGTCAGGTACAGGCTATTGGCATCCCCGGCATTCGGCATTTCCAGCACGGTGCCTTTGCTGTCCGTGCTCAGGGTATAGACAAAGATATCGATATTGTCCCCGAACAACACCAGGTGATCACCGTCAAAAGAAATGTCCGCTTCCCCACGGGAGGTAATGTTGGTGTATTCCGTGAATTCATGTACCAGGGTGCCGACTCCGGTCAAAACATTATAGCTCCGGATCTGATTGCCATTGAGATAATAAAACACGGCCGGGTCATTTTTGGACCAGCGCGGTTCGCTCGAGGCAGTAATATCAAAAGGTAAGTCAGAGAGGTAATTGCCAAGCCCGTCGTAGAGTGCAAAGTAACTGAAGTGCTGTAGCAGCAAGCGGGAATTGTCACTGTTAAAAGGGGACATGCTGGAATATTCATGAGAAATAAAACCCAGCACCCCAATATTGTTGGAACTGTCGAGGGTGTTGCGGGCATCGGTGACTCGCTTGATGGTGGTGTCGAAGGTCTGATCCACATAAGTTTCGCCCACAGCAGGGGGCTCAAATGTTTCAAGGTCAGCAGGAATCAGTACCGGGGGGCCATCAGGTACATCAGGCGGAGTTGGATCCTGAATCGGGCTTTCACAGAGAACCAGCAAGCAGACAAAATATACGTCGGTATATTCTGTTGGATAACCCTGTTTGGTTTGCAGCCCGAAGTTGCTGGCATAGACTAATCGGCTGGCATCACTGCTCACCGAAACCCGGGGCTGCGCATAGTAACCGTCAGACGGCTGGCTGTAGTGGTGCAGCAGGCGTTCAATTTCTACACCATCCAGGCTTACCCGTAATATTTCGTTCTGATACAGCCGCCAGTTGGTATCCGGTGACGGGGCGTGGGTGCTGACATAAAAAGAGTCCCCGCTTTCCGGTGCCGAGATATGCAGGCCCTGCCCCCATCCCAGCGATAACAGACAGGTTCGCTGATTGTCTGCCAGGCTGATCTTCACTACCCCATTGATACAACCCGGATCGGGAACGGCTTCCCTGGCATTCGACCAAATCAGAATTTCGCTGCCATCTATGTCACGGGCCACATCCATATGACCACCCACTGTTGCCACCTGATTCACAAAGCCCATATCCTGATCAAACAGCTCAATACCGTTATAGCGCTCACTACCGAACGCATCCCAGGTTACCAGCACATTGTTGTCCGGCGTCAGATACAGGGTGCTGGCATCCCCTGCATTCGGCATTTCCAGTACTACCCCTTTGCTGTCCGTGCTCAGGGTGTAAACAAAGATATCGACACTGTCCCCGACCAGCACCAGGTGATCGCCATCGAAAGAAGTGTCTGCTTCCCCCATGCCCGAGATACTGGTGTATTCCGTGAACTCATGCACCAGCGTACTGCTTGCGGAAAGCACGTTGTAGCGCTTTAGCTGGTTGCCTTTTAAGAAGTAGAACACGGCCGGATCAGTACGGGACCAGCGCGGCGCACTGGAGGCATTAATTTCAAAGGGTATATTGGTGAGGAAATTGCCCAGACCGTCGTAGAGGGCAAAGTAACTGAAGTGCTGCAGCAGCAGGCGCGAGTTGTCGGCATTGAAAGCCGAAATGACCGGGGCTTCCTGGGTGATTAAATTGAGCACCCCACTATTGTTGGAACTGTCGGGGGTATTGCGGGCATCGCTGATGCGCTTGATAGTAGTACCAAAAATTGGATCCACATAACTCTCACCGACGGCCGGGGGTATGAAGGTGTCAAGATTGGCGGGGTTATGGATTTCAAGGTCGGGTTCAGCAGCAGCACTGGATTTTGAAAACAACAGCATTAACGAAAATAAAACAACTAATACAATGAACAATACTGATACTTTATGTGATGTTTTATATGGACTGTGCATTACAAATTCCGGTTACCATTAATGGGTTTTTAAGGACAAATACAATCCATGCCATATGGACGAATGGCAGGATAAAATCCCCGATTTTTTTAAACTTTATAAACACTTGCAGTGTTTTAAATTATAAGAATTGATTACAGCTTTGATATGGAGTAAAGACAGGCTTTTACAAAAGGAATCACTTTAGCCAGGTGACGGGGCAGTATTTTTTTCGGAACAATAGGTAAGAGGTTGCTGCTGAGCAGTTTGGCCTATGCCAGGCAGTAGATAATTTTCTGCCAGAGTATTCAGGGCGCTCAAAGTTGCCTGATCAAGAAGCAATCCTTTTTCACTATTCTCTTTGTAATGACGCCAGCGAATTTCTCCTGGTATCAATACGCCGTCATTTTCTACAGCGCTGTTTTTGATTGTAGAAAATAATGATTCTGCACGCTGAACGAATAGCTCTACGGGGATGAAGCGTCCGATATCAATGGCCAGAAAGAAATGACCGTTTTGCCCCGGGTGGGTAGTATCGGTAAACATGGAATTTACCTGCGTTGAAAAATTCGCTCCTGTGAGCACACTGGATAATATTTCTACCATAAGTGAAATACCGAAGCCCTTGGCGCCGCCAAAAGGCAGTAATACCCCATTATTAACATCATTTGGATCACGGATTGAATTTCCTTCATGATCAATTGCAATTCCGTCAGGCAATGCCTTTCCGGCTTCTGCATATTTCATGACCTGTGAACCAGCCATAACCGTTGTTGCCATATCAAACATCATGCCCTGCCCTTTACTGCCTGGAATCGCAAAAGCAAAAGGATTCGTGCCCAACACCGCCTTGACGCCGCCGTAGGGTGCCACTTTTGCCAGGGAATTACTGACGGCAATACCAACCATATTCTGTCTGGCTGCCAGGCCCGCATAATAGGCACCGGTACCGAAATGGTTACTGTTGCGAACACCTACGGCACCTATACCATAAGACCTGGCTTTTTCTATGGCGCATGACATTGCTGAATGACCCACGTAATGCCCTATACCCTGGTCACCATCCATTACACCTGTTGCCTGGTTTTCCGTTAGCAGAAAAGGGCTGCAGGGACATTTCATCAGGCCCTTTTCAATACGCTTGATATAAGCAGGCAAACGCCATATACCATGGGTAGAACGACCCACCAGGTCGCTCCACAAAAGCGCATTGATAAATATCTTTCCCTGCTCATTACAGGCATTCACTTTCTCCAGAACCTGCAGGGAAAAACGTTTTAGCTCTGAATAGGTAACCCTTTCCTGACTAGCCATAATGATTTGACCTTCTTTTTAAAAAATCTTGAAATATCACCGTAAAATTTACAGACAAACGGCATCGGATCATTGAGTGAAAAATAGGGAAACACAAGTGGTGGGCCATTTACTGTCTTTATCCATTGCATAAAGGTAATTTCGCCAATGCGACGCAGTTCAAGAAAAGACAGGATGTCCAACATTACCCACCAGCGCCTGACCCCGGTGCGATACTTGCTTGTCTGTGTAACCTTGCCATTGACAAGGTAGTCATAAATATAAAATGCCATGTCCAGCCCACTTTTGGTGACAACTGCCTGGGCTGCTGACATGCGTGGATTGCATTCGATTATTTTCAATTTGCCGTCCCTTGGGTCACGTTTGAATTCGATATGGCCCATACCCTGGTAACCGATACCATTAAAAAAGCGCCTTCCCATTTCAGCAGTTTCAGGCAGGTCCCTGCTTATCGTGAGGCAGGCCAGACCTGAATTACGGGGGTAACGCCTGATTATCTGGTGGGTATATTGAAACAGGACCTCTCCACTTTCTGTGATATAGGTGAAATAGGCACTTTGCTGATCATCCGCCCCGGGAATCATTTCAGTTATAATAATTTTTATCTTCTTGCCCAGCAGATCTCCGACCACATGACGTAATTCAGATTCATTTTGCGCAATAAAATACTTTCTGCTCGGATAATATTTTGTGAATATATGAGAGTGAATCGGCTTGACCATGATCGGGAATAAAATTCTAGGGATTATTTTTTCGACATCATCCTCGATATCTATTTTAAAAAAGGCGGGCGTCGGGCATCCTGCTTTCTTTGCTAAAGCCAGCGTTTTGAATTTATCAAGCATGGCAAGATGGATGCCGGACCTGAAACAATCAATGCGATACCTTTTTTTTAAACGACGCCTGTTACTGGCCAGAAACTCCACTGCCTCGTCACTGCCCGGAAAAATGACGCACCCACGTAATTCCGGTGTTTTATCGAATAACAGTAAGTCCTGCCAGGCTTCACCATCTGTTTGACTATCCGGAATGGAAAATACCTTGTGACAATGCCGGGATTTAATTGCCAGGGAATTATGACGAACAGAAATATATACCTTGATATTCCGCTTGCCAAAACTACGTAGCAGGCTAATGGTATTTTCCTGTCCGCCCAGTATCAGTACTGGGACAGGATTGGAATTTTTCATCTGGTTAACGACTCTTTTCGTTGTCGAAAATATAATTAACGACTATTGAGCCGACATTTACCTTGTCTCTGGGACTGGAAATCAACTCATGGTGGTGTAAACCGGGAGTAGTATTGATCTCGTTAACAATGCACCCGCTGTCTTCCACGGCAACGCTGTGATCATTGATCATTAGATCAACACCAGACAGGGTGACATTAATCACCCTGGATATATTGCGGCCATAATCAACAATACTGGGATGAATGGAGTTTTTAACCGTGTGGTTCTCAAACCTGGAACACTGGTTGGTAGCGGTTTTTACCCTTAGCTTTTGTCCCTCTATTGGCACATCATTCAGGGATAAACCCTGATTCAATAATGTGTAGCGGGTATCCAGATCTATAGTAAGTGGGGATAATGCATAAGGTGACAGCGCTTGCAGCCGCTTGTTGTTCTCATCCCGGATCAAATTTCTTATGCTGTTTTTTCCGTCACCGGTAATAGCTGGAGCATCGCGTTGCAAGGCGTCAATAAATTCGCCGTTTAAATACAATAACCGGTAATTTTTCCCGCTATGTTCCTTCTCTATAATCAGTTTGCTGCCAGTAGAATGGATGGCTGCTTTATAGGAAGATTTTACCAAACGGGTTCGGTTATTAACTTTGGTAGTGATACCACGTCCGCCGCCAGATCCGTTGGCTGGCTTGACAACAAAATTGCCGCGATGTTGATGCATGAATGACAATGCCGTTGAAATAGTTTCCGGTTTGTATTCACAGAATTCAGGCACATGATAGCCGGCCTCCTTTAACAGTTTGTTAACAAGGGGCTTATTGCCTGCAATGGCAAGGGTCAGGTGATCATCCAGCATTACCTCGCCATATCGCACATAGGTCTTCTTGCCATCCTTAACCAGACGAAAATAGTCGTAACCCAGATTTTCAATATCCGCATTAATATCATTAGCAACTGTCTGCCAGTAAGAACGAAAATAGTCTCTCCTGACAGCATTAAACTGTTTGTAGAGACTGCGCTCCCTGGAGGGTAATTTCGACAGGATATATTCAACATTGCGACGGGTATTGATGAATTCACGACTGATACTGATGTTTGACTGCATGTTTATTCTCTTTTCCTATCTTGCGGTAATGATGCAATTGGTGTCTGACAAATAGTCATCAACCCACTTATTGGAAAATATGCCTTTTTTTACATTGGCCACATAAGGATCAAGTGCTTTTTTCTGCGCTTTCAGTTTTTTCAATGTGTCCTCGGCAAATTCATGTCTGATTACAACTATGCCATTAAGATCTCCCACGATTATGTCACCGGGGTTTACCACCAATCCGCCACATGAAACCGGGAAATTAATTTCACCCGGGCCTCTGTGCAACGGTCCGATAGGGGTCTCTCCTCTGGCAAACACCGGCATTCCTACTTGTTTAACTTCCGTCAGGTCTCGAATCAAGCCATCAATAACAAAGCCGGCAATACCCTTGTACCTTGCCTTGGATGAAATCAGATCTCCCAACACGGCATTGCTTTTTGTCCCGCCGGCATCAATAACCACGACATCTCCAGGCTTGGCGATATCAAGGATTTTATGAACCATAAGATTGTCACCAGGAAATACTTTTACAGTGCATGCTGGCCCACAAATAGACTTTGCGCCGGTAAGATTTCTTATGCCGTTATTCATGGCATACATACGATTCAAAATATCCGATATATCGGGTGTATGAAATTCCTCGAATTGCCCAATAAGATTGGCCGGTGGCCTATCGAAATCCAGTTTTACCCGGAACCCTGGCCCGGCATTCATCTGAGCAGATTTAGGCGTGCTTTTTTCAGACATAATTATTCCTCTCTAACTGTTTGACTAAACAGCTGTATTTGTTGCGGGTATTGAATATTGCAGTACAGAAATATTGTTTAGGGATATGTTGGTCGCGATCTGCTATTGCGACGATTATGTATCCTGGCTGCTTAATGGATAGCCGGCCCCATGCGTGGTCCGGTGTTGTAATGATCAGCAAAATCGAACGTCAGGTCGCGGGCCTTTGGCAGATTAATCCACTGTCTCATCATCAATCTTTTCATGTCGGCCTCATCGTAATCCACAAAGGACTCACGATTATGCAAGACGGTATTATTATTGATTAGCGCAAGATCACCTGATTCAAGGTAAGTATCAAAGCGGATGTCATCGTGCATCGCCAGTTCTGCCACATAATTAATAGCCATTTTTTCAAGACTGGACAGGGGCGTTGAATTGTCGAGTTCTTCTGCCGTCAGTATCGCCTTTTGATTGTAGCGGCAACTCAGCTTGCCTTGATAAAAACTGAATACCGGAACGCGATGACTGGTAATATCCCGGTTTTGCCCTAATGGCCCATTACCACGAATGTTGTAATGAAAACCCTGGTATAGCGATATCAAAAATTCCGGATGCGTTTCAAACAATTTGTTATAAATTGCCATTGAACAGGAAAAATTATTAATGCCTCCTTCTCTGGCAGGTCGAACACACAGCAACCCCAGTAAATCACCAGAGTCACAGTGCGGTGTGAGCTGGGCATTTGTCGTATACCCCCTGACTTCAATGCTTTCGTAACTTACGCCCTGATCATAAACATGTCCAACAAGGGTGCCTTTGGTATCCTGATTTATCATCTTGCCGATATGCGAGGTAATTCCTGCATAAAGTAATTCAGTATCTTTAACAGACAGATTGTGCAACGGGATCCCCCGCAACACACTTATACCAATACCAGTTTCCAGTTTGTGACCAAGTCTGGCAAGCACTGCGGACAATACCGGCAGGGGAAATTTCTCTCTCGTTATACTATCAACTGTACAGTTATCAGCTTTTGCAAATTGCAAAGCTTTAAGCATTTCTTCCTGCTGAGACGGGGAAATCGGATGCAGCCATTTAGACTTATCCTTCATGTCTTGTGCATACCAAAGTGTTGAATCGTTTACCTTACCTTTCAATATCTCTATTGCCATTGAAACATTCCTCAGTAGATTTTTTCGTACATCAGTCCCACTGACCACCGAAAGGCCTCAGTATTTCAGGGAACTTTTAATTAACAGAATTGGAAGTCAGATCAGGAATTAACCGGACAGTTGAGAATGCCGGATTTGATACGGGTATGAAGACGATTTTTATAAAGCGCTGCCGTTTTACTTACCATATTTACAAGAGAGTGTTCCTGTTTTGCTCTGGACAATGATGCCCTGCCAAACTTTTCCGCAAGTTGATTATCACCAAGTATCCTGTTTACTGCTTTCGCAAGTTCCCTGGGATTTCTGACCGGCACAAGCAGACCGTTAACGCCATCGATAACAAGTTCAGGATTACCACCGGTATTTGTAGTGACTATAGGCACGCCAGCGGCCATAGACTCCAGTAAGGTATTTGACAATCCCTCGCTGTGGGAAGGCAGTACAGAAATGGAGGCCTGTGCAAGAAAAGCAGGTATATCGGGACGATTTCCGGTAAATATGATTTTTCCCTGCATATTCGAACGCTTGATAAGCCGGTTCCAGTTTTCATATTCGCTGTTACCGCTTTCATCGACATGGAGACACTCAATCGAGGGACTACCAATAATCAGGAAATAGGTCTTTGGATGATAATGGTTAACAGTCTTTGCTGCCCTGATAAAATCCTCGACACCCTTCATATAATTCAACCGGGCAATCATCACGACAATTTTAGCTGTTTCAGGAATACCGAATTCTTTTCGGATAGTATTTTCAGAACCAGGTTCATACAAAGACAGGTCTATGCCATTTTTAATTACCTGGATTTTTCCAGCGCTGTAACCTTCTTCAAGCAGCCAATGTTGAATTGAATCTGCATTGACCAGTATATTGTCGGCCATTTTGCATACCCATTTCTGCATGATCTTTTTTGCTTTGCTCAGGTATATACCCCTGTCTCTTATTGATGTAATGATTACTGGAACCCCCGCTAATTTGGCGGCCGGGATAGCAATAATCATTGCGTAGAAATTGTAGCAGTGCAGAACCTGAATACGATTCTCCCGCATAAATGATGCCATTTTGAATATCTGCATAAATGTTGCCGGCGAATACAGTTTTTTAATTTTGAATTCTGATATTGGTATGCCCCGTTTCTCATACTCGTGTACAAGGCTGCCCTTGTTTTCCAGGCAGGCTACTTTCAAATCAAACATATCAAGATCGAGTTTTCGCATCAGGTTCATTACCTGACCTTCGGTACCACCTGTTTCAAAGGTGTTGACTACTTTTAACAACCTGACCCGCTCAGCTTTTCCGGCTTTATTATTCATAGTCTGGATTTCCTGTTCCGTCACTTTTCCCGCGCTTTCCTTAACTGGCCTGCTAAAATTCAACACCTTTGCTGACGCAGGTTGATCGAGAAATCGTTTACACCACAACTCAAACGACAACAATGTCCATAGTTGCAGATCCAGCGGTCTTCCCCGCTTATGCAAAGTCAGCATATTTTCAATATAGGCAGTATTAAAAAAACCCCGGCCACGACTTTTTTCTGACAACAACAAATCCCTGACATAACTGTCGAGTTCACCGCGAAACCAGCTACCAAGCGGTATGGCAAAGCCCTGCTTTCTCCTGTCAATAATATTGTCAGGTAAAATACCTCGCATGGCTTCTTTAAAAATGTATTTAGTCATGCCTTTGTGAATTCGCATTTCCGGAGGAATAGTTGCTGCAAATTCCACCAGTTTATGATCAAGCAGTGGCACTCTTGCTTCGAGTGAATTTGCCATACTCATGCGGTCAACCTTGGTCAAGATATCCAGCGGGAGATAATTTTTAATATCCATATACTGTACGTTTGATAACCAGTCGTTATCCTGGCTTTCAAGGAAAGCAATTCTTTCCCGCCACACATCTTCAGCCATTACCTTTTGCGCAGTTTCAGCAGAAAACAATCCTGACAGTTCATCACTTCTGAACATACTGTTGGCATCCATGTAGCGCGCACCACCATCAAGCGCAATATGACGTAGAAAATTTCGTCCTTTCATACCTTCTTGCATATGACCACCAACAGCGCCCATCATGTGACGAATGGCTGCTGGTATATAGCGATAGCGTTGCTCCTTCTGTTCCACAAGATACTTGCTGTACCCCCCAAACAATTCGTCTCCGCCATCACCGGACAGGACCACTTTCACATGTTCGGCCGCAAGTTTTGAGACCATATAGGTTGGAATGGCAGAAGAATCACCAAACGGTTCGTCAAGATGCCAGGCCAGGTCATCCAGAAGGTCTATAACGTTCGGTTCCAGTATTAATTCATGATGATCGGTAGAAAAATGATCGGCAATTTCGCGGGCGTAGCCGGCCTCATTGAATTCCTTTTCAGAAAAGCCGATGGAAAACGTCTTGATTGGGGTGGATGACAGTTGAGCCATAGTTGCCACTACAGCGCTTGAATCTATACCGCCACTTAGAAATGCGCCCAGCGGTACATCACTAATCATGCGAAGACGAACCGACTCGCCAAGCAGTTCACGCAGGTTGCCAGCAAAATCCTGCTGACTTTTGCCATAGTCAGGCTTGAATTCAACATCCCAGTAAGACCGTATTTTCAAGTCCTGATCAACGCCTGTGGTAAGAAGATGACCTGGTTCCAGTTTATGCACGCCACTTATGACACTCTCATCACGCGGACTTGATAAAAACGTAAACACATGCCCAACCGAGTTCCAGTTCATGTCCCGTGCAATATCAGGCAACTGCAACAAAGCTTTTAATTCTGAAGCAAATACAAGTCTTCCGTCAAACACACCATAATATAATGGCTTGATTCCAAGTCTGTCGCGTACCACCAATAACGTCTTTTTGCGGTTGTCCCAAAGAGCAAAAGCAAACATCCCCCTGAGATGTAGTACACAATCATCACCATACTCTTCATACAGATGCACAATGACTTCCGTGTCTGATTCAGTAGAAAAGCGATGACCTTTTGCCTGCAGGGACTTTCTTATTTCTCTGTAGTTATATATTTCTCCATTCAAAACAACCTGGACAGAACCATCCTCATTAGCTACTGGCTGATGTCCCGAATCAAGGTCAATAATACTGAGACGACGCATTCCTATGCCAATGTTGCCATTGATGTAATAGCCTTCATCATCTGGCCCACGATTAACAATAGCCGCGCACATGGATTTAACTTCACCCAGCTCTACGGACCTGTCTTTTAATGAAAATATTCCTGCAATTCCACACATAATAAGTATTCTTTTTTAGTTACAAGACAATTTGACTTTTATTACTTTCTAAAAGAAAGATTGATTTTGCTTACTGGCCACCGGCGTGCCACTACGCTCGCAGGCGAGATAATCGGGAGAACTGGAAAAGCCTGGAGAGCGGCATTTGTGTCCATTGAATCAACATATTTTTTTCGCCCTGATCCATTGGGCCGCACCAGCAAAGTAGAAAATAATAGGTTAATACATAGACCAGCCCTGTAATTAACAACAGGGGAAAATTGGAAATGTCGAGAATATATTTAATAAGCAATGCTGGAATTGCCGCGCATACAGAAATCGCGAAAACTACACCAAGACTATGCCAGGGCAGAAGCATCGACCAGGACACATCAAAAATACTCCTTAACCTGGCCAGCGCTATCACCCTGGCAACAATATTGGCAAATAATGTGACCAGTACTGCCCCAAACAAACCGTAGGAAGTTAAAAACCAGCGAATAAATACTGCGATCAACACCAGGCGAACCAGGTTCTGGATAATAAGGAATCGGGTTTCAGCAAAAACACGCAGCACACCGTCAGTCAGTAGAATCGTCAACAACATGCCGGATGTCCATAACATGAATATAGGAATACTCCCCGCATAAGTACTGGTAAATAACAGCACAATCAATTCCGGGGCAATCAACAGCAAGCCCCCGATCATAGGTATCATGATCAGTGCAAGCTTCCGTGTGGCGTCTTGCCAAATGAACAACACATCCGGGGCACGGCCATCATTTACCTTTTCTCTCATATTTATCATCATTACATTCGAGGTTGAGGTCATGACATAATCTACAAGTGGAATTTGCAGACAGCCAATCGCATATAAGGCGAAAGTAGCAGCATCAAAATAGTAGGAAACAGCGTACAGGTGGTATTTCACCTGAATAATTTCAATCATGCCCGCAAGGCCGAACGGAATTGCATAGGCAAGATGTTTTCGCAGCAATACGCTATCAACCTGGAAACCACTGCGGCATTGATTGTGCAGGTAGTAAAGAAGCACGCCAAATCTGAATATGCCAAAACCAACAGCGCCTAGCAGCAAGGCATATAAATTACCAAATAAAATCACCGGGATAATAAAACACAAGGCGCGAAACAAATCAGATGAGGCATAGGTCGCCGATGCAAGAAGATGCTGCTTTTTGTTAGTCATGACAATTTCCAGCATTACGGCCATCAACATCAGCAGTAAAAAGATGCCTATATAAGAAATATATTCTGCTGTTTCCATATTGTTCAGCAGAGCGGCAACGTTATAGCGAAAAAACCACAGTCCTGCGGCAATCAACAGTCCCAGCACTCCCAGTATTGATATGGCATTAAAAACATATTTACCGGTGTTATCGGAATCCTGGGGCAAAAAGTAATACAGGCTTTCCGCCATACCCATCTGGGCTATCACCAGTAAAGTGTTAAAAACCAGAAATAACTGTTTGTATGTGCCAAATTCCTGTTGTGTAAAAATCCTGACCAGAATTATTGGCATAATAAAAGCGAGGATAAATCCAAGTATTCGTCCTGACATGAGAACCATGGCCGGGCGGAAAATTGCTGCAGCTGGCGTGTTAGGCATAATATTTACTGACCTTGTCAGAGCGAAATCTTGAGGTTGTAATAAAAAACGAATAATAAGCCTGGAATCAGGCCAGATTCCTACACGAAATGATTCTGCCGGCACAAATCTGCCGGATCAAAAATACCGTTGATCTGACAACTCATAATGGCAGGAGAAAAATTGGAAAAACTGCTTACGCTGGAATTTTCCCAAAATACTCTTCTGGGAATGGTTAGCATGGGAAAGTCCGGATCCTGATGCTTGCAGGTGGTATAGGCATAATCATAACCTGCAGAGGCGACAGCATCGACCGTTTCCCGGTTGAACGAACCGTTAGGGTAGGCAAAGTGATTAATCTCCTTGTTCATTTTTTCCTTGAACAAGTCCCGGGAGCCCTGCACTTCATCCAGTACTTTTTCCGGTGGTTCGTTGGGCAGCAATATATGTGAGCGGGTATGTGAACCTACGCACACATTATGCTTTTCCATTTCCCTGAGCATATCCCAGTCGGCAGAATAAAATTCAGACAAAATATCAGGTTCCAGAAAAACGATTTCTTTCAATGTCTCTATGACATTATTGATATCACTAACGCCAAGATTTTTCAGCAATGCCCTTGTTATCCTGAACGAGTCATTTCCAAAACTCTGCATGCTGCAGTCCAGCTTATGACTTATGTTTAATTCAGACAGATAATTATCCAGATTTTCTGTTGCCAGTTCCCATTGAGCCAGAGCTCCGGAAATTAGCAGATAAAGCTCATCGTGAATTTGAAGTTGCGTGGTGCCAACCATATTGCTCACCGCGAACACGGTTGCAGGGATATTCCTTTTCCTGAGAATCGGAAAAGCATTGTGATAGACATCAGAATAACCATCATCGAAAGTAATAGCTGCCAGATTTTTACAGCGGGTAGATTCACATTCCAGCATGGGAGCCATTTCGTCGAGGGAAACAATATCATAGTGATTGCCTATCCAGTCCAGATGCTTTTCAAAAGTACTTACACTGAGCAGCATGGGCGCTATAGAACGTGAAGCACTGTCTTCAAAATCCTTGACTACACGGTGATAACACACAATCAGTGGCATACACTCTGTACCATTTCTTGCGCCTATTAAATTGTCCAGGCCAAGACCATGAATACCTGAAGAAAAAAATGTTTTTGTCAATTTACGAATCACTGTCTACAATTTCCTTATAGAAACTTCAACGCTATATAGGCGAAATATTTCATCTGGAGATACCCTCTTGTTTTTTGAGTTCAGTGTCTAATACCGTCTTCAACGCTACCGCTAGTCCGGCAATATAATAAAAATTAAACTGGTAGGCTGATGGGTGGAAAATACCTTCTATTGCAAAGACGAATAAACTGATCATGATTGCTTCGCTAATCAGAAATAGTTTCTTCATGTGATATCGGCTACTGATTTTCAGAGTTTCCCGGGAGTTTCTGATGCATGTCCAAAAAAAACCAAGAAATAGAAATAACCCCGGCAAACCCAGCTCAACCGCATAACAAAGGTAAATATTGTGTATTTGAGTCCATGTCTCTCCCCTTGATTCATTCATCGCCAGGACATTCATACCCACACCGGAACCGATTAATGGATGTCTCACCACGTAATTAATTGCGGTTATCGTATCTCTTAGCCTGATCTGTGCAGAGTTTGTTTCATCAGCGTTAATGTCTGTAATAGTGCTCAAACGGTCGTAGTAGCTGGACGGGACAAAGGGCAGGGCCAGTATGCAGAGAATTAGAAACATCGGAATTAAATTACGCTCTGGACGTGTTCTCAGGCGCCATATATAGATCAGGAATATAAAGGCAAGCGCCAGAAAACCTGCCCGGGAAAACGTTGTAATGATCGCTGTTACCATCAGGCCAATCACCATGGCCAGCAGTAATTTGATCCAGGTCCCGCGGTTGTACAAAAACAATGCAATGCAAAATGGCAAAATAAGGTTCAGCATTAAGGCCAGGTCATTGGGGTTGTTAGTGAGTCCTGCGTTATAACCAACGACTCTTTCTCCTTCTCGCACGACACCGGAAAGAAAATGAAATACTGTAGTCATTGACAGCGGAATAGCGATCAAGACCAGAGCCCAGGCAATTTTGCTTAATTTCTCCAGGGTATTTACCACATTAGCCAACAGGAAAAATAGAATCACCGTTTTCAGGTAGGTACTCGTTAAGAATGAAATACTGCCACCTGGCCAGTAAGACAAGGGAATAATTAAAATAGACCAGCCGACAAGTAATAATAAATATATGCTGCCGCTGGAAAATTCAATAATTGAACGGCCAGCAGAAAAACGTGTAAATACCAGTGAACTGACAGAGACCATCATCGCAATCCAGGCAATCCTGAATGGCGCAAGTACAGGAAACAGGGTTTGGGGAGCAAGTAGCAGGATCAGGGTAAAAGCCAGTAGACCCTGAAATGGCAGCTGACTGCCCTTCCCTTTATATTCTTCATCCTGCTCGGCTTGCTCACCGAATTCATCTGGCAGATTGGTCCTAGTGCTGTCAGGCAGCCACCAGCGTCGGGAACTACCGTCGCCAATCAGGGAGTTGTTTTGAGTATTGCTCACTTATATCCTGCAGGAAAGATTACTTGGGCTTTTTTTGATGCATTGAAGCTTTATAGTCTTTTTACTGTGCTTCGTGCGGTCTCAATATTCCAGGTCGCATCCCTGGTATCAACGACTGACCTGGCCTTTTCTACAACCATGGCATAATCAAAATTGGCGTGATCAGTCAGGATCAATACACAGTCCGCTGCTTTTAATGTTTTTTCGTTGAGCTGTTCGGTCAGCAATGTTTCCTGACCTATAATTACTGAAGGGACGTAAGGATCGGCATAAGTAAGCAGCGCGCCTTTTCGGCTCAGTTTTTCCATGATAAGAAGTGCTGGTGACTCCCTGGTATCCCCGACACCGGGCTTATATGCCACACCAAGAACCAGGATGGCTGCCCCATTGATACACTGTCCCTGTTCATTTAATGTTTCGTTAACCAGGCTTATCACAAGTTCTGGCATAGATTGGTTAATTTCTTCTGCCAATGGAATAAATCGGGTCTGGTAATTGTTTAATCTCATTTTCCAGGTCAGATATGACGGGTCCACGGGTATGCAGTGACCGCCTATGCCTGGCCCCGGATAAAATGGCATAAAGCCGAAGGGTTTTGTGGCTGCCGCATTTATTACTTCACGGGTGTTCACTTTAAGCTCCCGACACATCATGCTGAATTCATTAGCCAGGGCAATATTGACGCTACGAAAAACGTTTTCATAGAGCTTGGCCAACTCTGCCACTTTCGGGCTTGAGACTTCTACTACCTGATTTACGATCTGTCGATACAGGATTGCTGCAAGACGGGTACATTCTGTCGTTATTCCCCCGGTTATCTTGGGTATATCCTTTACCTGAAATTTTGTATTTCCCGGATCAATACGTTCCGGTGAAAATGCAAGAAAATAATCCTCCCCTGCCTGGAGACCGGTTTCCTGAAACATCTCCAGTAGTATTTCCTCTGTTGTACCTGGATAGGTCGTGGACTCTAGAATAATAAGCTGTCCTTTCCGCAAATTCTCTTTTACCCGCTCTGCCGCTTCCATGATGTAGGAAATATCCGGATCTTTTGTTTTACGAAGTGGTGTAGGTACACAAATAATTATCACATCACTATTAGAGAGCTGGCTATAGTCTGTAGACGCTTCATATAAATTATCTTCGCGCAAAAGCTGCAATTCTTCATCGAGTACATCAGGGGTATTAGAACGACATTCATTTAACATCGCGACCCGCTCGGGATTTATATCAAGCCCTACCACCTTGAAGCTTTCATGGGCAAATCCAACAGCCAGTGGCAGGCCAACATAACCCTGACCTATTACGGTTATTCTTGCGGCATGTGAACGAATAAGTTCTTCAAGATCAGAACAGGGAGTTGAATGTTGAAGATTGCCAGTTGTAGACACAGTTTCTGTATACATAACAATAATTTCCTTAATATTTATCTGTTGAGCAATTAACTCAAATGATTTGTTTGCTGGTTCAATGGAGACATTGCCAGCTCAATAATTGCATTGGAGAGTTTTTCAGGGTCATGAAAAATATGATTCTGATCACCGATCAGGTCGCGAAATACTGGCTCACTTTTGAAATCTTCAAAATTGTCGGTATCAAGCGGAATGGGAGTCGCGCCATAAAGTTGGTTTCTGGCGACTAAATGCGCAGGTATTTCGGTGCTATTTATTAACACAACATGGACACGAATTTGTGGCACATGATGCCGCAGGGCTGCCAGAAAATCAGCTGGTCGGTAATGGTCTGTTTCACCTGATTCTGTCATCAGATTCATCACCAAAATTACTTTAGCATTTGAATTGGCAATGGCATCAGCAGTTCCGGGAACAAGCAGGGGCGGAATAATACTGGTATATAAACTTCCTGGGCCAAGAATAATTACATCAGCTTCTGTCAACACCTCAGTTACTTTAGGCAATGTATTGATTCGGGTAACAGGTAGCAGGGAGATCGTTTTTATTCGTTTCCCAGCTGCAGTAATACCAGATTCTCCGCAGATACTGGTACCATCATCAAACTCAGCTCGAATGCCAATATTATCGGTAGTCGCCGGCAGGACTGTGCCCTGTATATCCAGAATTTCACTGGCCTTATCTATTGCTTTAAGAAAATCACTCTCAATCTGTGACAAGGCAGTAAGAATCAGATTACCCAGACTATGTTCGTCTATCTGTTGATTAAAACGAAAATCAAAAAGGTTTTTCATGGTGAGTCTGTCATTTGAAAGCGCCAGCAGGCAATTGCGTATATCCCCGGGAGCCATAATTGAATATGCCTTTCGCAAAATACTGGAACTACCACCATCATCCGAGACAGTTACAATTGCAGTCAATTGCTCCTTGTCCTGAGCTGACAAAATAGTTTTATTGGCAGGGAAACATCTATGCTTGAGCCCCTGCAGAAGATTTGATAATCCAGTTCCACCACCTATTGCCGCAATACGGATATTCGGATCAGGTAATGGAGGCGCTATTGATGCAATAGTGCCTACATTATATTGATGCAACTTTTTCATATAGTTATAGTTTGGAAGTGGTGTTTATTCAGACTTTATGCATTGGAACGGTGGAACTGATATTTTTGGAAGCTGGGAAATCAGCCTTATTGCTTTGAACGAGAACAGGGTAGACATTTTCTGTTACTGGTTTGACTTCATAATCCAGGTCAGGAAGGTGTTGTTTGCTCTCTTCAACGGAATGTCCTTTTAGAACAACTTTTATTGTTTCAAACAAAATACATACATCCAGCCAAAGCGAGTAATGTTTGACGTAATAAAGGTCAAAGCAAAGCTTCTCCATCTCCTCATGAAGATTATTGGCATACTGATATTTTACCTGCGCCCATCCGGTAATACCGGGCCGCACAATACAGCGCAATGAGTAGTATGGTATGTGCCAACCGCATACAGGTGTATTTCTGGATACCAGCACAAACATCTCGTAATTTGATGCCGGATGAGGCCTGGGTCCAACAATATTCATGTCACCTTTAAGGACATTGATAAATTGAGGTAATTCGTCAAGTCTGAATTTCCGCAGTATATTCCCTACCCGGGTAATTCTTGAGACATTATCGCCTGCCCACTCAGATGTCTTTCCTTCTGATGGATGCATGGTTCTGAATTTAAAAAGGTTGAATTTTTTACCATTGATTCCAACCCTTTCCTGTATGAAAAAGACAGGCCCTTTAGAATCAATTTTTATAAGAAGTGGAATAAGCAGGAAAACCGGTGCCAAAATTAACATCCCCACCGATGATAACAGCAGGCTCATTAATCGACTGGCAAAAATAGAAGACTTCGATATTTTAAAATCTTCAGTGAATATAATACTACTTGGTGTTAACGCCTCTATTGCAATTTTTCCAGTAAGGCGTTCATAAACCTCGTCACCATTCTCTACCGTAATGCTTCCGCATACTTTAGCCTCAATCAAGTGATAGACAGGCAATTGATGACGTTTTTGCGACAGACATACAATTATTCTGGCTGGTTTGACTTTAGTGATTATATCCTGCAGCTGATCAAGATTACCCAGCAAGGGATAATCATTACAGTCCGGCGTATCTTCATTTTCTGCCACCAGGCCGACTATGCGATAACCACATTCCGGTCTGGCAGAGATTTCTTTAGCCAGAGCAATTGCAAAAAGGCCCGTCCCGCAAACAAGAGTATCTATATTTTGATGAGAATGAGCCATAGCAGATATTTATCAATTATTAAAAAGGGGGGACAGAAAAAATTTAAATAGGTAACTGCTGCATGGCAGCTATAACAGATATTTTGTTACTGGAGAATGGATGATTAATACAAGGTATAACCCGATCGCTTTACCGGATTCCGGTTAAAAACCATACCGAGAACTTTTTCAGGCTCCATTAGATCCAATGCTTCAGCAAGCATTTTCTTTGTCGTAAGACCGGATGTAACCAGAACCATAAACCCATCAATCCATTTACTTATCAAATGACTGTCAGGTAGCGCAAGAATCGGAGGGGTATCTATTATTACGTATTGAAAATATTGCCGCGCATTGTTTATCAACTCACCCAGCAATTCTGAATTAAGGACTTCATAAGGGCTGGAGGAATGTCTGCCTGCCGGCATTATGTAGAGATTAAAATCATTGATATAGCAACTGGCTCTTTCCCAATTGGAATCACTGTTAAATATATTATCTACCACCCCTCGTTCTGATAACCCCTTGACACCCAGGTAAGTTAAAATATCGTGCTTTACCTGGCGCAAATCCAGGTCTATCAACAATACCTTATTACCGGAATTCCTGGCCAGTGATCCAGCAAGATTGATTGACGTCATGGTTTTACCTTCGCCTTGAACAGCACTTGTCATTGCTACAACGATGGATTCTTTAGTACCACGTAATTTTTCCAGAGAATGACGAAGATTAAGATAACTTTCCGCTTCTATGGATTCGGGCTGCAACAAACTTACCAGTAGAGGATTTACAAACCTGGACCTGTTCAGTATTTCCAGGTTTGCCCGCACAAGCGCCTTGCCTGTTTCACTACCACTTTCTGTTATTGAATTTTCCATATGCAAAGTAGCCCTGGATTTTAACTCTGGAATTTATATAAAAAAATGAACATGCCGGTAATGACCAAACTGATTGAAAAATCACATGCCACGATCGGCCATTTGCCAAACAATCCCGATTGCATTCTGCGATAATTGTGATGCAATCACAGACATTAATAGTGTCAGGCCAAGAACCAGACACAAACCGCCAAATAATTTCATACGCTGGTTCCACACATCATTTTTGCTGGTAATCTCAACAAGATTACCCATCAATGGGACACGGGCGAAATGTCGTAGATCCTGGGTAGAATGAAAAGATGTATCCAGTTGTTCTACAAAAAATACCAACCCACCAGACATCATGACCGAGAAGGCGAATACCATGACAAGCCATTTTTGTCTTGCTGGCTCTACGGGAAAAGCCGGAGGAATGGCAATTTCCAGCACTTTTACCTGCTGATGTTCCTGCGTCTCAAGAGACTCCATAATACTGGCATCCTGATACCGCTTTTGTAATGACGCATATTCTTCCCTGATCTCATTATAGTCACTGGTCATTTGCATAAGCTCCTGCTCTACCCTTGGCGCATATTCTATGCGCTGCTGAATATCCTGAATCTGGCTTACCAAAGTATTGGCTTCTTCACCCAGGCGAGCAAGTTGAGCGTCAATCTTCAGTACGTTTTGTCCACCCTGGGAAAAGCTATTCAGGTCATTTAAAGCTGGAATACTATTCCCTTCTCCGTCGCTGGATGCTTCCTGTTCCAGTTTGGCAATTTCCCCCTTCAAACGAATAATTTCAGGATAACTATCAGTAAAACGCTTGCCTAGTTCTACCAGCTCATTCCTCATCATCAGAAGCCTTTCCTGTGGTGAAATATCCCTGGCCATACCATTAAGTCCGCTACTTGCAAACATCTGGTTTTGCAGGTTCAGTAACTGTATCTGTCTTTCACCATTAACTTTCAAGTCTGAATTAAGTCGTTGCAAAATAGCCATATTGACATTCTGTTGTTGAGGCAAATAATTCAGGTTTTGTGCCTGAAACTCCCTGAGTAGAGATTCCTGCTCGGTCATTTTCATATCAACTTCATTGAGCTGCTGTCTCAGAAATTCTGTGGTACGTGAGGCCTGTAAATTTCGTATATTTTCATTTTCCTGCTGAATAAGTGATGCCAGCTCATTGGCAATTCTTGCCGCCAAATCTGGATTCCATGTCTGATAACTGATTGTGAGTTGGACAGTTGAATTCTGACGAAACTGCTCGGGGGATACTTCCTGCTGAATACGTATATCTTTGCGCATTCTTCCTATCACCACTTCCGGCGGAGCCACTTTCCGCAGTTCCGGGTATAGATCAAACTTGTCAATAATTCGTTGTAATTGGGACCTGCTTAGAAGGGCCTGCTGAATAACCCCAAGTCTCTGCACGTACTCTCCATTAGTCGACGAGGTAACAAACGATTTGGATATCTCTTCCTGACCAGCAATAAGCTTGGTAGAGGAACGATACAGTGAAGGTAATGACACAATAACGCTGCTTCCGATAAAAAATACCGGGATAAACGTCAGAATAAATATCCACTTTCGCCTGACCACTAATTCTTTAACTGTATCTATTATTGAACCGTGGTGATTTTCATTTTCCATAACTATGTTTCTTCAAGGTTTAGCTGTGCAATGAATCATGGCACCAGAACGATGTCTCCAGGAAAAATAAACAACAGCCCATCATCATTTTCAGGTTGAAAAAAATCTTCATAGTTAAAGCGAATTCTTCGAATTAACTGTGAGGTTGGACGTAGAACCAGAATTTCTGAGCCGGAAGCAAAATCTGTAAGTCCTCCTGCTTCCGCCAGTGCATCGAGCACTGTCGCCTGACTCTGAAATTCGAATCTTCCAGGGGTATTTACTCTCCCAAGAACCGATATTTTGTAACTGTGCACTTCGTTGACATCAACAGAGACTTCGCCCTGCAACACATTTATGTATTCGCTGAGCTCCTGCTCCATTTTTTCCTGCAACTGGGAAGGAGTCAGTCCAACAACATAGACTTCACCTATTAATGGGTAACTTATTATTCCATCCGGACGTACGGTTACTGTCTTGTTCATGTTCTCCTGGCTCCATACCCCAATTGACAACACATCGGCAGGACCTATTACGTACTCCATTACTTCGGGCACGGGAATGCCACGAGGCTCAATACTTATCTCCGGTATTTCACTCGTAGTAGTAGGAGTAGCACAGCCAGTAGTAATAGCCAGTGACAATATGCACAGCACAAGCAAAATGATTTTTGATGTTGATTTTTTCATGGAGGCTTTGTCCCACGTTCACAGTTTCAGTAAGAGGATTGGTATATTGTCTAACGGTTTGCTCTGCGACTACGTGGAAATGATGTAGCGTAATTAATTCCAAATAAAAACACGTTTCTTTTTACAGACTGCTCAATAGTAGAATTGAAGAATTCATCCTGGGAGCTGTAGTTCCATGACGCAGATAACTCGAAATTAGTGTTTATCCTGTATCTCGCATCAATCGTAAATCTATAGATTTCTGCATCAGTACCACGACGGGTGACAGTGCCATATCGGGGAGAAATTTCCAGCTGGAAATTATTGCCAATTTGATGAAACAAACTAAGTCCTACCGTTTCGGTTTCTCTCCTGCCTGATTCACCAATCAGAGTAATTTCATCTCTAATATAATTAACATCAATTTCACCATTTACATATTCATGCAGCAACGACAAGCTCAGATAGGGCTCAATTTCACCTTCAATCTGGCGCGGTCCACCTCGAGCATCAATACTGGTTCTGGCACTGAATTTATGAACTATTCCAAGCCAGGGTAAATGAGAGGTTTCATCATCCTCTCCATTTTCAATGGTGTATCGTCTGAAGGTATAACCCGCCGAAAGTTCATTCATTTCGTTGATTGTCCTGGTATAACCAACCACAGTCTGGTGTCGGTCACCAGAAACCCCACCGGCCAATTTATCGGCTCTTAGTGAATAATCAAATGAAGCGAATGAAGCTGCACCCAGTTGATATGTTAATATCGGGTTGAAAAAGCTGCGTGTGGCTTTAAAACGCCCCCTTTCCAGGCCTGTAACAAGATTCAATTCACCGGGAGTTTGTGTTTCCGTATAGTTAGTGTCGACACTGAACTGGGTAAGACGGTTGGGGATGAATTCAAATGATAATCCCGCACTCTCACGCATAGTGTTATTGTCCAGGGCGCTGTAACGATTATATCTTTCTGCATCGACTGTGTAGTTTCCATTCCAGGACAGCAATTCTGAGTCAAAACCAAACTCTATTGCCGGGGTTATGCGAGTAACAATGTCCTGTCTCTCCTCTTCCGGGGTAAGAAATAAATTATCATCGTCGACTTTACTAATTGCTATTTCAGGAATAGCGTAGTAACCACCCTGGGCCATAACCGCAGGGACCATAAATAGGCTATTTATTAACAAAAGCCACTGACTTGTTATTTTTTTCATTGTCATGTAATCACTGTCCCAGGTTATCAAACCGGATCTATATCAAAGCAGTCCACTTCTACGGCAATACTGCGTTGCAAAAGATTAATTGAAACAACAAATAGGCCTTTGGAATGATTTGTCTTTACCAGGATGCCTTCGGCATTGGCAAGTGAGCCCTGCTTGATTCTTACCCGGTCTCCTTCCTTGAGATAAGGGTAAGCAAGTGTAGGTAATCTGCTTTCTACTGCCATTCGTATTAACTGAATTTCGTTATCGGGAATTTTCGCCAATCTGTCCCAACGTAGCCCAAGAATACTGACCAGCCCTTTAGTGCTGCAGATATCAATATATGCATATTTGTCGATATCATGACGTATAAATAGATACCCTCTAAACATGGGCGCCAGAAATGTTTTTTTATCTCCGTTTTTTTTATTAATCGAGCGCTGGGAAATAGTAGGTAAAAACAATTCATAGCCTTTCCGAGACAGCTCCTGAAATACCATTTTTTCGCAATTGTTGCAGGTCCATAAAACATGCCAATAGGAGTTATCAGATACGACTTTTTCTTCGCCATAGTCAATATAATAATCTTGCGCATTTTCAACATTTTTAGCCAAGGCTTCGCCCATTTGAATTCTCCATTAAATTCAATTTTTATTAGTATTTGGATTTTTTAAACACTCAAACCAAGAGCGCTTTGCTAATTTAATTTATCAAGCTAATGAAAATATATTCTTGATTTTTGTTATTCCACTGTTACGCTTTTTGCCAAATTACGTGGCTTGTCAACATCACAACCCAGTTTTGCCGCAGTGTGATATGCAATTAACTGTAACGGTATTGCCACCAGTATCGGCATCAATAACTCTGAACACTTTGGCAGGGTAAAAACCTGGTCGACTCTTGAGGTAATATCGTCATCATCTTCACTGGCAAGAACAATTACTTTACCTTCTCTTGCCTTTATTTCTTCAATTGCAGAAACCACCTTGCTGTAAAGTCGGCCAAGGGGAGCTATTACCAAAACCGGCATATCTTTATTAACGAGGGCAATCGGCCCGTGCTTTAATTCACCAGCCGGATACCCTTCTGCACTTATATAGGAAATCTCTTTTAGCTTAAGCGCGCCCTCTGCAGCTAGTGGATAAAATATGCCTCGACCCAGAAACATGGCGCTGTTACTTTCATAGAAAAAACGCGATATCTTTTCCAACTCATCGTTTTTGCCAAGTATTTTGCCAAGGTACTCAGGAACAGCTTTTAATTCGTTTATCATTTTTTCAGCATTCAAAGCTGACAGCGTGCCTTTCTCAATACCCAGGGAAACTGCTAGCAGGTATAAGACTGTTAACTGGCATGTGAAACATTTAGTCGAGGCAACTCCAACCTCTGGCCCCGCATAGGTATAGATAGCGCCATCGGCTTCCCTGCTCATTGTGGATCCCTGTACATTACAAATACTGAGAATTTTATTACCGCGCTGCTTTGCTTCGCGTAATGCACCAAGGGTGTCAGCAGTTTCTCCAGACTGGGATATACCGATTACCAATGTTTTCTGTTTATTATTAACAATCGGCTGGTAGCGATATTCAGAAGCTATTTCAACATCAACTGGCACCCTGGTAATAAATTCTATTAATTGCCTGCCAACCAGAGCGGCATGCCAGGATGTTCCACATGCCAAAATGGTAATTCTTTCAACAGCTCCAAAATCGTAATTGCGTGAGGTGATATCAGCATGGGGAAAGCGTACTTTGCCCGTATAGTTATCCAGTTGGGCAAGAATTGTTTTTTTAACAGCCTCAGGCTGCTCATATATCTCCTTTAGCATGTAATGCGGGTAGCCGGCTTTATCAGCTGCTTCAAATTCCCACCATACCCCGGTTTTTTTCCTGCCAACCGTAGCACCGTCAAATTTAATAATTTTCACCTGATCCCTGGTTATAACGGCTATTTCACCATCACCGAGTATTTGTACCGCATCTACATCATTTGCAAATGCCATGAAATCGGAAGCAAGCACAATGTCATTTTTCCTGTATCCAATAACCAGGGGTGGCCCCCCGTTTCGTGCCGCCAAAATAGTATCGGGCTCATTAGCACTAATAACTGCCAGGGCATAAGCACCTTCAAGTTTTGGAATAGCTTCAAGTGCCGCAGATTCAAGTCCATCAGCATGATTTTCCTCCAGCAAATGAGCGATTACTTCACTATCAGTCTGGGAACGGAAATGGTGCCCCTGACTTTCCAATTGATGTTTGAGCTCTCGATAATTCTCAATGATGCCGTTATGTACAATGGCAATTGATCCAGTACAGTCAGTATGTGGATGGGTATTAATATCAGATGGTTTGCCATGGGTTGCCCATCGAGTATGAGCTATGCCAAGATTTCCCTGCAGCGGGAATTTTTCCAGCAGTTTATGTAATGCAGTATTGCTACCGGTACTGCGGCGCGTTTCCACTTTGCTCTCGTTAATAATTCCTATGCCTGCTGAATCATAACCACGATATTCCAGAAGACTCAGGCATTTCAGCAAATTCGGGACAGCATTCTGGTCACCCAGATATCCAACAATTCCACACATAGAGCCATTACCACCTTGTATAAGATTAGAAACAACAAGTTCGTTAAACTGAGGAAAAAGGATAGGGTACACAACTGTATATTGCGATTCGGGTAAACCCCCAATTTAATGCAGGAATATCCTTAATAGTCATATTTACTTACCCAAAAACGCTCAATCGACAAAGGATTTATTAAGCATGTAACGCATTTGTACAACGAGGCTAACGAGTCTGGGTAGCGCTATTAAGGATAGAAAAGAGATGAACAGCGCTACAAAACATGGGGCAGACATTTAATATCAATATGGAAGGAATTATGGGAGGTACTTTTATTTTGAGAGGGAATACTGATGGAATACTGAGGGAATAGTCTGTTTATTGATAGCTGCCTGTAGTGTAGAACGATATTATATTAAACAGGCAGCTATCAACAACAGTTCGGGATGGCCTATACCACCAGTTATTTCTTAGTTACTCTCTTCCTGGCCTTATTTTTTTTTACCAGGCTTCTTTTTTTTAATCCGGTTTTTATTTTTTTTCGTTGAATTAATTTTTTAGCCGCTTTTTTACCTGACGCCGATTTGTTTTCCTGCGTATAAAACGCGTTGATTACTTTTCTAAAACAACCATTAAAAGAACTAAGCTTTCTTTCTCCGCCAGTACACTGAACATACGATTGCCAGCGCTCATCTCTATTCTTATATTCTTTTAAAAGATCCTGAAGAACGCTGTAACGCACGTTTTTCCGCAGGCTAAAGAAAACCCTTGTCGCACAGCGTATATATTGACCACGGTTGGACGTTGAGCTGGCACAATCAATAAAGGGATCATTAAAGGAAATTTCAGTAACCGGGCCCCAGGCGTCAAAGCCAGCGCCACTATTTTGATTAAACTGGTAAAAAGAACTACCAGCATAATCGATTTCATCAAGATTAGGCGGTGAAGGATATTGATCAACGCTTTTCACAATGCCCCCGGTTGAATCATAAAAACTAATCCCAGCCTGTGTTTTTACTGTAACGAGTGGATCGTCACCATACCAGTACATCTGCTCCCTAATGCTATCGGTAAAATCAATATCATCAAGCGCAGAGGTAATATTGTTAAGTCCGCCCTTTTCCACGCCACTGTTCACTACTATGCCATCTTCGTCATAAATAGAATATTCAATGCTTTGAATGGTGTCGTAATAAAATACCTGCTCCATATGGGGATACCGGTATATTTCTGCACCATCTGTTGCAGGCTGGTAAGTTAATTTTGCGGAATAGGAGTAGTTGTATATTTTTTCCCCTGTCAATAAATCAACATAAATATCCAACGGCCCGGATACTGTGAAATAATTTTGTGCCAGGACCAAAGGGCTTATCAGCAAGAGCAATATTATTACACTTAAATCACGAAGTTTTCCTACATTACCCATAATCATCTCCATTTTTATACAATCAATGTTAACGTTTAAATTCAACATGCTTGGCCCATCTGAATCCAAAAGAAATCGTTTCCTGCCTTCTTTTTTGATTAGGCGCCTGTAAAAATGAGATTTATATCAGGTAAAACCATTAAATACGCTTACGGGAATATCCCAACCGCTTATTAATTATTTGAGCAATGCAATTGCCAAAAAAAAGCCGATTTTTTTAACAACACGCGTATGAAACCATGGGCATCACAAGAATAGCCTTGGCTAATGTTGCTGCTGTAACAAAAAGGAATAAATCATTCATTGCCGTTATTATTGCGAAATTCAGCGGCCTCAAGTCCATGTCGCCGCAACAACTTGTAAAATTCAGTACGATTACGTTTGGCAAGTCTTGAGGCCAGCGCAATCTTTCCCTCTGTCAGGTTTAACAGTCGTACCAGGTAATTTCGTTCAAACTGTTCTCTGGCCTCATTCAAGCTGAGCAATTTATCCGGTTTGAATCTCAAAGAACGTTCAACGAGACTACTGGAAATAATCTTTGTTGTGGAAAGCACAACGCATTGTTCTACAACATTATATAGCTGCCTCACATTTCCCGGCCAAGGGGCAATGAGCAGCATTTCAGCTGCTTTGGGTGAAAATTTTTTTACTTCACTGCTGTTTTTTTTGGCTATTTGCCTACAAAAATTATCTGCCAACAACAGGATATCCTCCCTGCGCTCGCTTAATGGCGGTAACTCCAGTGTGATGACATTCAATCGGTAAAAGAGGTCTTCACGAAATGTTTTTTCAGTAATTTTCTTCATCAGGTCCTGATGAGTAGCAGCTATAATACGGACATCAATTGCTTGCGTTTTCGTTGAGCCCAGAGCCCGAATTTCCTGCTGTTCCAATACCCGCAATAGTTTCGCCTGGGCAGAAACTGGCATATCACCAATTTCATCAAGGAAAATTGTGCCTCCATTAGCGGACAGAAAAAGGCCTTTATGGGTCTTGTTGGCTCCGGTAAAGGAACCAGCTGTATGCCCGAACAACTCCGACTCAATCAGGCTTTCAGGAATAGCCGCACAATTCAATGTCATGAATGTTTTATCCCTGCGCGGGCTGGCCTTGTGAATTGCCCTGGCCAGCAACTCCTTACCTGTACCTGTTTGGCTCTGAATCAGGATACTGATATCCGATTTTGCCACGGCCCTGGTTTGCTGCAATAGAGACTCCATTGAGGCACTACGACTGATAATTTCCTCTCGCCAGGCCATTTCACCAGCACTATTTCTCTGATCCGAAATATTCCCATTATATTTCATAGCCTTACCCAGATTACCCAACAGCAACTCTGCATCAAAAGGTTTTACCAGGTAACTGAATACGCCTTTTTGAGTAGCCGCCACAGCATCGGGAATTGTGCCGTTGGAGGTAAGAACAATAACCGGTAATCCAGGGTTATGATTCTGGATTTCTTCAAACAACGCCATGCCATCCATCTCAGGCATTTTCAGGTCAGTGATAACCACATGTGGTTGAAATAAAGCCAGTTGAGACAGGGCTTTCTTCGCACTATTAACGGCATGTACCCTGTAATTATTCGCCTTCAGTCGCAGGCTAATCAGATGCAGCAAATCCTCGTCATCATCGACCAGTAATATTCTGTTACTGCCTGCCTGCACATTGGTATTCATTGTTGTCCCTGCAACTGCTCTCGTTCTATCAGGTTTTGTTCTATAGAGGTTAATGCTTCAATCTGTTTTTCCAATTGCCGCGCCTTTTCATGTAACACTTCCAATTTAACCTGGTCAGACTGCTGGCTAGCTTCTACTTCTGTTAATGCTTTTTTGTTTTCCAGCAATAAAAACCAGATTTTCGCAAGTGCCTGATACTCCAGTTGTTTGGTATCAGTAGATGGCTTGTCCCGGGCCAGCTCTACTGCTATCAACTCCATGGCATCGCGCTCAGTTGTTTCAGTGGATGTCCATGGCACACTGAGCAGTAATGCCAATTGAATGGCATTTACAGGTGAGTCCCCGTTTTGTTTTTCGTTTTCAAGTCGAATCTTTTCTATAACAAGCTCCTCATCACTTGCTGATTTAAGCCAGGTAAAATATTCAAGGGGAGAAACAGGTATATTTTTATTACCGGCATTACCTGCATCAGGAGTATAGAACTCACCAATCACAGCACAGGACAAAAGCCAGGGAAAAGACAGCAAAAGCAGCACTATTTTCATGAGCTTATGGTTATTGTGAACTGTCGACAGATATTTCATTCAGTCTCCGTGTGTTCAGCCTGGAAAGAAATTTGAAAATGCGCTCCTTTTACACTTTCGCGCAATTCAATAGCTCCCTTGTTTGCAAGAATGTATTCCCTGGCTATAGCCAACCCCAGGCCACTCCCTTTAAGGAATTCTTTTCCCTGTTGGGCGCCCTGGTAAAATGCAGAAAATATCTTGTCCCGTTCATGGACAGCAATCCCTGGCCCTTCATCAGAAATATCAAATAAAACCCGGCCATCATGTTGCTTCAGACTAATTTCAACAATACTGCCAGCTGGTGAATACTTAATCGCATTGGTCAGTAAATTATCGATAATTACCCGAAACTGTTCAGCGTCTCCTTTTACAGTGACGTTATTGAGCTTACTGACGATTTTTATTTTGCAGGACCTGATGATCAACTCATGACTGGCGATGACTTTTTCAACGACATTGTCCAGACGAACCGGGCTCCGTCTGGCCTCTAACACGGAGAAACTTTCTAACTGATATCGAAGTAGATCATCTACCAGTACCTGTAGGCGCTGGCAGTGTTTACGCTGTATGCAGATGATTTTTTTTTGTTCTTTGGACAATACTCCCACCACATCATCATGAAGCAGAGCAGCACTTTCACCGATAGCGGCTAGTGGTGTTTTAAGTTCATGGGAAACATGACGGAAAAATGATGACCGATGCTGTTCTAGTTTGCGCAGTCTGACTCTTAGCCAGTTAAGTAAACTACCCAGTTTAACCAGATCCCTGGGGCCTGAAATATTAATACCTTTATCATAATGACCGCTACCAAGCTCGGTAATTGCCTTTTCTATCTGCAATAGCGGTCGGGTAATCAGTGCTGTAAAAACACCAGCAAGGAGTAATGCGATACTAATCAGGAATACAGACTGCAATTTCAAGATATTCTGGGTTTCTGCTGTTTCCTGGCGAATATCCCGTAATTGCAGGCTGGTCCATTGATTTATCTGCCCTGAAACCTGGTCGGTAAAGGCCAGTAATTGAAGATTTAATGGTTGTAATTCACCAACATCCTGGACTGCCTTTTTCATCAGCATTTCATAAATAGCAGATTCATTACTAATCAGAGAATTAATGATGTCACTCATTTGATCTCCCAATTCAAGTAAACCAAGTGCATGGACAGCATCCTGAAACGTATTACGCCTGTCCGTATATACCTTGAGAATTTCTTTATCGCCCACCACCATATACTGCATGGCATTTCGCTCCATCGCAGAGGCCTGATCTGTCAATGTCCTGCTTAACTGCATGGTGCTGACAGTTTCACCAATGATTTGCTGACTCTGCTCACTGAGTCCATTTAATTGTCTGGCGGTAATGATTAAAGTGATGAGCAGAATTCCTGACACCAACATAAAGCCTATTATGGTCAACTGAAAAATTGATTTTGGCTTAAGAGAAACCATAATTGTTTATATATAAAAGGAATTAATTCTTGATAAGGGCACAACTCTATCTATGACAAAATATTATTTTTAGTTTCAGATCAAAATTTTAAGTGAAATCTGTATTTCTTCTATACAAATATTTTTTTTATGGTAGGGACAGGTACATAGAATATTTGGGATCTGACCCCATTTATCCATTTATCTTACCCCATTGATCTTTCTGCCGATGACCGTCGGGATGGCACGACAAATATTGTATTTTATTTCAACAGGTTGTATTAACTTATCGAAAGGTGGCGGGATAAACCGACAATATAACCGCGAAAATATTTTTGTATTTTCTTGTTTATAACTCTTTAATGGGTAAATACTTGATTGAAAAGAAAGGCATAAAGAATCCCGGAAGGCAGTGTTTTACTACCTACCGGGGTTCGATTTACTGAATATCCAGATATATTTCGTTAGTCAGGCCCTGCTTCAACTTATTCCATTGCGCCTTCAGTTCCTGCAACATTACCTGATAATCGCGCTCTCTAATCCGACTATCCTGACAGCCAGATTGTGCTGGCAATTCAAGTGTCGGGATTGCATATTTGGCCTCGGACCTATCGACAAACCCGTTATTATTTAAATCAACAATAATCCCGGGCAAAGCCTGCCTGGCCTCTTTAGAACTAAGAACACCATCATTATCAGTATCTGCCAGACGAAATTCAGGTGGTGCTGAAAACGAATTTTCACAACAAACAAACAATGTAATTATCGCAAATACGGCATATATATTTTTCATAAGAACTCCATATCATGAATGTAATTTAACAAGACTACCCAGCAGTTATTTCTGTAACTGCCCCGAATCAAATTCAGCAATTCTTATGCCAACGAACTTATTTTTTTGTTATATTGTGATACCTGATCCTTCTATATTTTATATAGTTTATATATTTCCTTTAATCCACAATTATGCACACTATTAACTACTAACAAATGACACAATTAAACTAAATAAATACTTTATTTTTCAAAATTTATATCTTTAACCACGTTTCAATCCGGTAACAAATGGTATCCTTGCAACCAACACATAAAGGGGGTGTTGTTTAAATAGCATGGCACCAGCATTACAGGGAACTACATAATAAAGTCAGTTTAGCCATCAAACGATCTGCAAATCAAAACCAACCGGCATAACCAAAAATCTATTTTGTAATTGTTAAATTAATACTTTACTTTCATCTTCTGATACAGCCTTATGCTTTGTCACTATTACTCAAATTCAAAATATTCAAGACACCACCCGCAATTTTCATTTCAACAATGAAAAGCAAAATATATTTTATTCTGGGCGACATACTAACGAGATGAAAAAGAATATTTACAGGAACAACGCTGCATTATAAATGCATCCATTTTTTTACGGCCGGGGGGAATAACGTATAGCTGCCAACTACTACTTAAATCTATTTCCGGGAATTAACGCTTGAAAGGGACATCAAATACCCAGTCTAACCTTCCACCTTGCAGAAACGATTTTGTTACATAAAAGAAATATTATTGAATTTATTTTGTTACATGAACGCCATATTAATACCTTTTTTATACAAATTCTCTATTTCAATACATACATTCCAAATCATTTATGAAAAATTCATCCAGACTCTCAATTAGTTGTTGTCTAGACTTTGGACACCGTTTATTCTTGCCTTTCTTAAACCATAATTTTAATAAGGAGTCTTCAAGTCCACATGGCCTCAGTTGAAAATCTCACCATAATGTTTACTGATATTGAAGGATTTTCTGAACTGGTGGCAAACTTACCCCGCACAGTAAGCAAGAACATTCTTCAAATTCATGACCGCATTCTCAGCAGAGTTATCAATAATTTTGGTGGCAATACCATAAAATCAATTGGTGACTCTTTCCTCGTTACATTTAGATCACCCACTGATGCTGTTCTTTGTGGGATGGCAATGCACGATGCATTGTGGGATGCCAATAAAAACAATGACCTTGAAATACCCCTCGCTATTCGAGTCTCGCTGAATGCAGGCGAAGTAAGACTCAGCAACCGCGATGTTTTTGGCGAGGCTGTTAACATTGCTTCCCGACTTGAAAAGATAACACCTACCAATGCAGTTTATTTAACCGAAGCCGTTTACCTTTCCATGAGTAAATCCGAAGTAAACCTGGAAAAAATTGACAGCTTTCAATTTAAAGGCATTACGGACAAGGTCAATGTTTATCAGGCAAGACATAAACCACTGGGACATGTCCAGGGCACTTCATCCAATCCTGATGACATCTGCTATCCCTATGGAGGCGCCCATATTCACCATAAACCTGAACAGGATTCACATCACACGGGCAAATCGATTATTTTAATCTGCTCATTGATAGTGGCTGTATTTTCGACTTGGTGGGCAACACTAAATTCACCAGAGATAGTGCTGGATAAAATACCTGTCGAATATAACAATCAGGCCATGTCCGGAACAGCACAAGAAGTGGCAGCTTTATCTGACGACAGCATTGATGTTACGAACAGGTTACAAAATCAGGCAAATCCTTTACTGGAGGCAGGTGATTACCTGGGGCTTGAAAGAATAATCACCGACAATAATGGCCAGTATACAAACAATGCTTATCTGCAACTAATAACCGCACATACAGATGTCTATTTCAAACGCTATTCAAGCGCAGTTACCAATTATCAAAAAGCGTTTATTTCAAATCCTTTTCTGGCCGAGGAGGCATTAGCTGTAAAAAATTTGATGCTGTTACTTGAGCAGGAACGAGTCGATGCCAGCAAACTTATTGCGCAAAACCTGAATAATCAGGTAATACAAAAACTGGGAGAACGTACCGGACAGCCCGGACTTACTGGTCGCTATGATGCTTTTTACTTACTCAAGGATTCCGGCAATGGCCAATCCATAGATCGTGTCGGTCTGAATATCCAGGATTTACAGGAACTGGATAATTGCAAAATGAAAAAAACTGCTGTCATAGAATTAAAGCGATTGGCGGACGAACGCTCCCTGGAAGCACTTAAAGAATCTATCAATGTAGGTCCTCTGGGGATGATCAAAAATTTTTGTCTTCGTAAAGACGCAAGAAAAGCCATTGAGCTTATCGAAGCAAAATCTTAACTAATACTTCATCCCCGCATGACAATTGATAATAGCCGTAAACATTTTTTACATTTTTCTGTAATCCCCCTACATAAATCCCCTACCTCCCGTAGCAGACATTCATAGCCATCTTTAGGTAATTCATCCCATAGTTCTGAAATACAAACTTTTATATCTTCTGGTTCATACGATCTGCAGGCCACAACCAAGTATGAAACTCTTTCAGCCAACTGCTTAAGCCAACTTCTTAAGCCAACTACAGCAATAAGAGAAATCACTTGAAAATGTGGATAGCACAATCAGCTCTTGAGGCTGACCAGGTCATGGCAAAGCAGGACAGGATTTGATGAATTCAATACAACCAGCAAACACCGGTTCAAGGTTATTTAGTCACATCAAGGAATTTGATGATGCCATAGCAATTATTGATTCAACCGGGCAGAAGTTCTCCTACCGCACACTGGTTAACCTTGGTTCTGAACTCATGAGAAAGATTCAAACCAGCCCGGCTCTGATTGCTATTGAAGCCTGCGACGGAGTTTACCCCCTGGCAACCTATATAGGAGCAATTCTGGCCGGGCATGTAGTGATTTTAGCAGCAAAAGACGCTATCTCGCCGTCCAGCAAGATACAGAACATTTACCAACCAAATTATACTTTTTCACAAGGTCAGAATGAATGGGTTGTTAATGAAAATAAGACTGCGCCCCGTCACTCGCTTCATAAGAGCCTGGCAGTGCTGCTTTCAACCTCGGGGACCACCGGAAATCCAAAACTTGTACGCCTGTCCCATACCAATCTGAATGCAAATGCCAGATCCATTTCATCTTATCTGAAGCTTACCTCTGCGGAACGTGCATGCCTGACCCTTCCCTGGTCATATTCCTATGGCTTATCAGTAATCAATTCACATTTCACAGTTGGTGCCACGGTCCTTCTGCCCAACCACTCCGTAAACGAACAGGCATTTTGGGATTTTTTCAATCATCACCAGGCAACCAGTTTTGCAGGAGTTCCCTATACCTTTGAATTACTTGAGCGCTCAAATTTTTATACCAGGCATATTCCAAGTCTGAAATATTTTACCCAGGCTGGCGGCAAGCTGGACCCGGACAAAGTAATCAGGAATGCTGAATACGCCGAACGCAACAACATTGCCTTTTATGTTATGTACGGACAAACCGAAGCAACAGCCCGGATGGCATATATGCCACCCGCCTTGCTCAAAAGTTATCCTGATTACATAGGGAAACCAATCCCGGGCGGTCAATTTACCTTGATCGACAAGCAAGGCAACGTTATTGGTGAAGACAACAAGCCAGGGGAGCTTGTCTATACAGGCCCCAATATTATGATGGGTTATGCAACCAATCCAGATGATCTGGCCCGCGAACCGGAAATACGTAAACTGTACACCGGTGATATCGCTGTACGCAATAAAGTCGGTCTCTATAAAATAGTTGGACGCAACAATCGTTTTTCAAAAATATTTGGCTTGCGTATAAACCTCGATGACGTAGAAGAATTACTCGCCAGTGCAGGCATTACAGCAAGGGTTGCAGGCGATGATAGAGGCCTGGTTATCGCATCTTCAGATAGTCGCAACAATAATTTTATTCATGAATATGTGACAAAAACATTCAAACTTCCGCCTTCCTCTATCATGGTGTCAAACCTGAAGGACCTGCCCAGACTACCTTCCGGGAAAGTCGATTATCCCACTTTATTAAAAACTGGACGCAAACACGCCGAATCTAGTGCTCCAGCCAATGAGTCGGTGTCATTACGAGATGAAATCGCTACGTTACTGGGTATTGACGAAGTAAAGGATGACGACACCTTCATCAGCATTGGCGGCGATTCGTTAAACTATGTCGAGATTTCGATGCTGCTTGAAAAGAGACTGGGACGATCCCCAAAGGGGTGGGAGCTGATGACATTCAAGCAACTGGATGCCATCCCCAGGATTGAATCTTTTTGGCTGCAGCTAATGAATATGGATATTTTTATCCGGGCAATGGCCATTCTTGCCGTTGTCTTTCACCATCTATCATCTTTACCCATGGGGGGAGCGGCCACCACGCTTCTAATTGTGTCAGGTTATAACTTTGCGCGTTTCAACATACCCAAACTCATTTCCGGCGAGTTCCTGAATGTGCTGAAGCCTGCTATCGGCACTATTATTCCTTTTTATTACCTCATACTGACTTTATATTTTGTCGCGTCCCGCTCTCTTTTCCTGCCGCAATATTTGCTTGTCAGTAATTTTACCGATGGTTTCTATATCAATGGATCCCGCGTATTTACTACCTTCTGGTTTATCGAAAGCTATTTATGGTTAATTTTTATTTTTTGCATGCTTTTCAGAAGTCAGCGCATTCGCGGATTTTCTGCAGCCAAACCCTGGCTACTATCCCTGACAACTTTACTGGCAATGTTGGCGTTAAGGGGCGTTGGTCTGATGCTTCCCGATTACAACCTGTTTAATTCCCAGACCCCCTTTATGACGGCCTATATCTTTGCCATCGGCTGGTGCATTTTTACCAGCAAAACAGCAACACAAAAACTGCTTACCACATTGCTTACTCTGCTGACCCTTCTCTATATCTATCCAACGGGCAGCTATATCTATATTGCTGCACCACTTCTCCTGCTGTGGGTACCCTCAATTCCCCTTGAAAAATGGACCAGCAAGTTGCTGTCACTGATTGCCCTCGCAAGCTTTTATATCTATATGACTCACGGCCTGGTTCTCCATTTTTTGCGGGATACAATGGGCCTGCAGGTTGCCCCGCTGTTTTGGCCCGCGGTAATGTCTGCCTGTATTCTTGTCGGTACCGTTACCTGGAAATTGACAGAAATATTCTGGTTAAAGTCGCATATGCACAAGGATAAAGAGCTGCCTCAAAGCACAAAGCTTTTTATCTCGACGGAGAAATAACGGTCATTTTGTAAAGCCCGGGGTACCTGTCTGCGCCGGTTGAACCCGGGCCAGATTCTTGTCAAGCCCCATCCCCGGCTTTTTTCCATCCTCCCTCGCAAACCCTGTGGTTAAAAGGGTTCTTGACTCGGAAAGAGACAGAAGGTTTAATACCGCCCTGCGTTTTTAGCGCATTACCTGACAGCTTTGTTGGGTACTCCACAGAAATATGCCCAGATAGCTCAGTCGGTAGAGCAGAGGATTGAAAATCCTCGTGTCGGTGGTTCGATTCCGCCTCTGGGCACCATTTATCCTCCAAAGATTACCTGCACCGGATAGTGAGCCTCGCAATTTATAGCCGAGAGTTTACACACAGCAGGTAGGGAGAGCGCAGCTCTCCTAAATCACAAATGCCCAAGAGCTTCATTTCTTAACGTCTCACTGAATGATTCGAAGCAGCCGAGAGCTTACACACAGCCGGTAGGGAGAACGCAGTTCTCCTGAATCACAAGAGCCAAAAAGTTTCATTTCCAGAAAGATCACCGAATTACCCGACCACTGCAAAAATCCTCGAGTCAGTCCGCAACAACCTTTAGGCCTCGGAATACTCATTAAGAACACTGATAATTCAACTATCCGCACCAGGATAAACGGTTCGATGGACTCGCACATCCCGGTGCTCGGGCTAAAGCCTTTTTCCACACATTTTATACACAGGCCAGGTAAACCAATCAGGCTTTGCTGCGTTAGTTTGACTATATATTTTCGCCTCCCAATCGACTAAGCATTGAGACTTGTTGAATGAGTCGGACTCAAAGTCTGTGTTTTAATCTTACATATCATTAATAGCAGGAACTTATGAATAAAAGGCAATTTCTCTTAAGCGGACTCGGCGCAGGCACAATCGCCGCCACTGGATTCGGGCTGGTGTCGACACGCGCTGAGCGCTCTCCTGGAATTTCAGTAAGCGCTATTAGCGGCACTAAAAGGCAAATGCCGGTTCCCCCGCTAATTGAGTCAGTAAACGAACGCCCTATTGAACTCACGATGGGTCAAAGTGAGTTTGAGCTACTGCCCGGACTAAAAACCCCAACCATGGGATACAATGGTCCCTATCTTGGCCCGACTGTCAGGGTCCGTGATGGACAGAATGTCCCTATCATTTACAGAAACAATTGCGCTGAAGCAATCGCAGTCCATAGTCACGGTCTGCACGTACCCGGCGAAGTAGATGGTGGTCCGCAGCGAGAAATTGAACCCGGCAGCAGTTGGTCACTTGAGTTGCCAATTCGACAACAAGCTTCTACATCCTGGTATCACCCCCACACCCATCAAAAAGCAGGCCCTCAAACTTACAAAGGGTTGGCTGGCATGTTCATCATAGACGATGAAAACAGTGATGCCTTGCCCCTCCCAAAGACTTACGGTGTAGACGACATTCCTGTCATTGTCCAGGATCGATCGTTCGACGATCTGGGGCGGCTCGATTACTCCATCGAAGATACCAAAGATGGAATGCTTGGTGACACTATCACCGCAAACGGTATTGCCAATGCCACCCGCCGCGTGCCAGCAGGCCTGGTTCGGCTACGTTTGCTGAATGGCGCCAACGCACGCTACTTTCGTTTTCGTTTCTCCGACAATCGGGAATTCCACAAGATTGCAACTGACGGTGGTTTCCTAGAAGAACCTGTGCCCATTCGTGAACTATTAATGGCACCAGGTGAGAGAAACGAAGTTGTCGTCGATTTTTCCAATGGCAATCCTGCCATGTTAGTCAGCGGACCCAGTACGCTGGATGTAAATGATGATCGCAGACGAGATGAGGACGAACGTGGCAGAAGACGCAACCGGGAGCCAGGTGGGCTGGGAGACTCATTTGAAGTGCTGCAATTAACTGTGAATCCCGATTTACCTGCGGTTCGCGGAGCTTTACCGCGCCAATTGAATTCGATCAGCCGACCTACGGTTCAAAGGAGTTGGCCAGTCCGACGATTTGATTTATTCATGAGAGACAACAGGCGCAGAGGTGTATTGGGTGTATTTCAAGACAATACCGAGATGTCCATGGGAATAAACAGGCAGTCGATGGACATGCAAGTGATCAATGAACGAGTGCGATTGCGACAGTGGGAACGCTGGGCAATCAATTCATTTGATGGCAGCCACCCCTTTCACGTGCATGGATGTTCATTTCTGTTACTCGCACAAAACGGACGGCCTGTAGCTACAGAAGATGCCGGCTGGAAAGATACGGTGCGAGTCGATGACAGTGCTGAACTTATTGTGCGATTTAATCACAAGGCAACTGATGAGTTCCCCTATATGTATCACTGCCATATTCTTGAGCATGAAGATCGAGGCATGATGGGGCAATTTACGGTGACATAGGACTGCAGAAAGGGCTGATTTTTAGCACACTTCTTTGCACGCTCTGCCTTTATGCTATTAACTCACTGATTAATACCAGGAATTGATCATGCGTCTATTGAAAGTCCTCGTGTTATTCCGCAACAACCAGCAGGTTTCGAAAAGCTTTCCTTTAAGGTGCTACATAAGGTGAACGCACCGGGATAAACGGTTCGACAAACTGCGAAAGCAGTTTGCTACGAGCGCGCTAGCGCGAAGGGGACAAACAGCCCCCAAGGCTGTTTGGATTATTCCGTCTCTGGATACCATTTTCGTTTTCAATCTAAATCAAGAACTCTGACCCCTTGATTACTTCCTTGATTACTTACGGCTACTGAACCAGATTGCCGTCCACATCGGATATAACAGACTGCACACCACCGGTTACTATTTGTTGCCGACCAGTCGTTTCCACGATAGTGGATCCCTGGGCCCTGGCATCCAGCAGCAAGCCGTTACCCGTGTCGAGCACACGATCCAGAGGGCTGGCGGCCTGCTGGGCAGTCACCGCGGTCCTGGCAAAAGAAGTATGAAAAATCTGACCTGCAAACGCCTCACCGCTGCTGTACTGGCCCGGTTCGCCTTTGTGGGCCACGACCATAAAACCATTTCCGGCCAGCGTCTGACCTCTGGCTACATCGGTAAAAGATCGGGCCAGCTGCCCGTTGTCGTAAACATCCAGAGCGCCGGTCGCGCTATTCCACGATACGGTTACGCGATGGGTCTGGCCATCGACGACATTGATTCCCGTGTCGTAATTCGCTCCCGCCAGGGCGACAGTGAGACTTCTGGGATTCCACAGAGAAACGGCATTGTGACCATTGCTGCTATCACCGTAGTTAAACATTACCGGTCCGGTCCCGCCAGAAGCTGCCGGTATACTGCCGTCACCGATAAAACTCATGTCGAGCGACATTTGGTCAAGATCCCCGCCGGTATCCAGCCTGCCGTTGCCAGCGGGCCGAAGGAATACATTTGATCCGGAAAACTGCATCACAGGCGCCCGCAGCGTCGGCACTGCTATTTGCTGCTGTAGTGGTGCTACCGGGGCGGATTGTGGGCTGGGGGTCGGTGGTGCTGGTGCTGCCGTGATGGGCATAGTCGGCACCGCAGCCGGCTGACCACAACTGTCTACCGTACCACCAACCGGAATGCGACAAATAGTCTCTCCAGTATCAGACAAAGAGGCGGAAAAACTGACAATACCCGAAGTATCAACGTCACCCGGTTGCAGTATGCCGAGTGAACCAAATTCTTCTTTTACGGCTCGAGCAACGCCTACCCCCTGACTACCTTGTATATCTTCACGGGCGCAAACTCGAAATATTGGCTCGTACCCACCTGCACTCGCTGTATCGAAGCCGATAGTCACGCGTGCATAATGATCGCTCAGCGCATCGTCCATTTTTGTACCCATGGATTCGAGGATGCTGCTGCATTCGCTGACAGCGCCCTGCTGCAGGTCGGCGGCCAGAGCAGTGCGAACCGAATCATAAAGCAGGACTATATCTGTAGACTGCGCCCGCTCAACGTAAGATCGATAGACGGGAACTGAAATCGCACTCATTATGGCAATCACAGCAAGTACAAAAAGTAGTTCCAATAATCCAAAGCCTTTGGCATTTAATTTCATTAGATAAGCTTTCCTTGTGGTACAAGAGTTTTGTTCGCTGTTAGACCTGTCTTCTAGCTTATTTTAGTTATTTTATATATGCAACATGTCAAAAAGACCAAACTGAATTAACTTATCTCTGTTGAGCGGAAAAGCGGGACAGATTTATTTTTATATTTCTTTTTCCTGAAAAAAAGTCTGTCCCCTTTTCTCCCTTAGTGCTTGGCTGCTTTCGGAATTAAATCGAATGAAACAATAATTCTCTTCGTATCTGTCGTGAAAGGAATCGTTCTATGATGGAGAGACGAAGGGAAAAAGATGATATCCCCTGCCTCTGGTTGGAATAGCAAACTGGGAGAGTTGTCGTCATGATAGTGTTCGCCATTCAAACTGAACTCAACCGCACCTTCATCTTTTCCCAGGGAGGGAACCACCTGTAAATAAATTACACCACTTACCCAGCCACCAGGATGAATATGGGCTTTTTGATGTCCTTGCTGCGTTAAAATAACCTGCCACCCAAAAAGAGTATTTTCGGAAGGCCATTTTTGGATATAGGAGCATGATTCATGCTGAAATTTAATTCTGTAAGCTTCCAGCTCATCAGCAATGATTGACTTGAGTTCGACGATTTTTGCATACGGAGTTTCGAATAAATTCATACCTTCAGGTGACTGAAAACCGCCGACAGTTGTTTTGTCTGAAGGCTGCCAGATAGTTTCGACCTTATCCAGTTCCTCAATTATCTCTGCTACCAATGCGCCTGAATCTTTTACATGGGATGACAGATTGGCAACATGTATAAAGTCTATAGGCTTGGGGCAAAAATTATAGGCGGTCTTTTTTTTCTCTGCTTCAGCAATAAAGGCCGCGAAAGCCGCGATACTTATGTTTTCGCCATCAACCTCAGAACGCCTCTCCAGCCTACTATAAATTTCCTCTATTCGCCCCAAAGCATAGAGCGCCGTTAAATCAAATTCTCTGGCACCCTTGGAGATAACCAGGTCAGCATCTCTTACATGCAGCTTTGAATTCTTTTTTATTGAACAATAGTATCGCTCGATTTCTTAAAGCATCGGCAAAGGAAGGTATCAAGGCTATTGCCTGCGTATAGCTGGCTTCAGCCTCATCCAATCTGCCTAGTTCCTGAAGCGTGATACCCAGGTTGTAGTGAGCTTGAGCAAAGTCAGGCTTCAACACTAGTGCTTGCCTGTAGTTTGCTTCAGCCTCTTCCAGTCTGCCCAATTCTTTTAATGTGATACCCAGGTTGTAGTGCGCTTCGGCATAGTCAGGCTGCAATGCTAATGCCTGCCTGCAGCTGGCTTCTGCTTCTTCCAACCTGCCCAGTTCCTGGAGCGTGACACCCAGGTTGCTGTGGGCTTCGGCATCCTGGAGAGATAATATGACTGCAGTTTGTTGAGCCTCTGCAGCTTCAGAATTCCTGCCGGCCTGTTTGAGTACAGCGCCAAGCACTTTCCAGGCAAGCTGGTGTGTTGGGAATTCCTTAGTGATGGATGTCGCCAGCTTTTCAGCGTCGCCAAGTCGACCGTTTTGATAATGCGCTATTAGAATACCAAGTTGTTCTTGAGAAGGTTCTTGAGTACCAACTGCCACTTTTGATTGTGAAAGTAATGCCTACAGTTTTTGAGCATTGAACTCTTTCTTGCCAGCCTCTGAAATTGCCTGTTTAGCATCTTTGAGCTGGTTATTTTTAATAAGCGCATCAATATAACTTATCCAAAACTGCTCACGCATTGGATTTGAATCCAGAGCAGTTTTAAATAACGGCAGTGCAGCCTCCAGCTGATTCACAGAAATGGCTATAAGCCCTAAATTGTGACTTGCCTCTGGATGCCTGGGCTGACTGTCTATTATGGCTTGATAAAGACGGGCAGCTTCCTGAAGATCACCTGCATTATGTGCTGCAAGACCCTGGTGCAGAGCCTGCTCAATGGTCAATTCCATGTCACACTCTGAATTACTACTTTGTGCATCTTATAAACGCCTTTCCTGTTCGTAATTACATGCATTTCGCATTTTTTTCCGCGGCCTAAGTATTGTATTTATTTTCACGGGATTCAGGAAATACGTCTTTGTTGGACTTATTATCTTCCAAAATATCCATACACTCTAAATAAAGCACTGAAAAAATCCAGCCGCGAACTGACAAAGTCGGTAGGGAGAACACCGTTTACTTTAATCACAAGTGCCAAAAAATTTCTGCAAAATAGACTATCAGGTTATTCTTGCATTTTAATCATGCAGGGGTGTGTCACTGAGAAAATAGACACCTCCCTGGAGATCACAAGTTGGAAAGCACAAGGTAAAACAATGCAGCCGGACACGAACCAGAAAAACAAAGGCTTACTTCAAACCAGGAAGGCAACAGCCAGTGGCTGGATTGGCTCTGCGCTTGAATACTATGACTTTTTTATCTATGCCACGGCATCTGCTTTGGTATTTCCGCAAATATTTTTTCCTGCTGATGACACAAGAGTGGCCATCGTTGCCTCCCTGGCTACTTATGGTGTGGGTTATATTGCCCGACCTGTCGGAGCGATTGCTCTTGGTCACTGGGGAGACACGCATGGGCGAAAAAAAGTGTTATTGCTGTGTATGTTTTTGATGGGCGCCTCGACCATGGCTGTTGGCCTGTTACCGACCTATACGCAGATAGGCTGGGCAGCACCCTTATTGCTGGTGATCCTCAGACTCATTCAGGGGTTTGCGGTGGCTGGAGAAATATCCGGGGCCAGCACCATGATCCTTGAACATGCCCCCTTTGGTCGCAGAGGATTTTTTGCCAGTTTCACGCTCCAGGGCGTTCAGGCCGGACAGATTCTGGCGGCAGCCGTGTTTCTGCCGCTTGCCTATTTTCTGGATACCGAGGCCTTTAACAGCTGGGGCTGGCGCATCCCTTTCCTGCTAAGTTTTGTCGTTATCATTGCAGGCTTGATCATTCGTCGCAAAGTTGAAGAAACACCCGTATTCAAGGAAGAAAAGGAGGAAGGCGATATCCCTAAAGCGCCGTTAATAGAAGCCATACATTATCACTGGAAGGACATGATCAGGGTAATGCTGATGTCCCTGATGAATGTTATTCCAGTCGTCACTACGGTTTTTGGTGCGGCTTATGCTGTTCAGGAAGGCTATGGCATTGGTTTCGATACCAATGTTTATCTGTGGATTCCTGTGCTGGGAAACATCACCGCTGTGCTGGTTATTCCTTTTGTTGGCAAGTTGTCAGATAAAATC
>CBFIIQ010000006.1:0-11059 GCA_965662685.1 Pseudohongiellaceae bacterium
TCGCGGTGACTCTACAGTCAATCTGGCACTTTCCCAGCGCAGAATTCAGGCAGTGGAAACACAACTGAAAAAACTTGGCATTATGAATAGATCAATGCAAACCAATGCATTTGGTGAAGATCGTCCATTAAGTAAATCGGACTCTCTCGAAGATAACTTTTTCGATCGTCGGGTCGTATTAAAAATCATTTCATCCGGCAAGAGTTTGCTAACCGTTAATAGCGAAAAACCCGTCAAACGCTAAATTCAAATGCCTAGACGCGAAGGATATATATCATGACTCCATTGCATTTAATTACAGGGAACAAAAACTTTTCTCCCAGCTCGCTTCGCCCCTGGTTGTTATTGCAGGAATTTGAACTCCCCTACACTGAACTTACAATTGACCTGTTTAAAGATGATGCGGCGGAAAAAATTGGCATGTTCTCCCCCTCACTTAAAGTACCGGTACTTATACATAATGACGTCAAGGTTTGGGACTCACTACCCATTTGCGAATATATCTCTGAAACATTCCTGGAAAACCGTGGCTGGCCCTGTCATCAGAAGAAGAAAGCCGCGGCCCGCTCCGTATGTGCGGAATTACACAGCGATTTTCAGCACTTCAAACGTGAATGGCCAATGAATTGTCATATGCGTGTAAAGATGAAACCTGATGAAAATCTGGAAAGGGAAATAGCAAGACTTGACGCCATCATCTATTGCTGTCGACGAAAATACGGTGATGGTGGTGACTACCTATTTGGACAATTCTGTATCGCCGACTGCTTTCTTGCTCCCGCTGTTATTTCCTTGCGAGCTTATGGTGCCGAATTAAGCGGCAAGGCGAATGAGTACATTGACATGTTGCTGGACAATCCCCATCTGCAATGGTGGCTTGAACAGGCACAGAAAGAAGTTGAGGCCATTCCCCTGGATAAGACCGGTTAATAGCTATTAAACCTTGAGTAGCGCGAGCTTGGGCCGGGGCTCACAATCCCGGCCTTTTTATTCACGAGCCTGCAAGATAAAACTATCCCCTTTCTCATTCCACAGACTGGGTTTCTCAATAGGGGTTAGGATCTGGTTAACCCTTAACGAAGGTTCAAGATAATCCCGGAACGCTTCAACCTGATGAAAGGAAGGAGCAAGCCACTGATTAATGAGCGCCGTGTCTTGCATGGGCAGTATTAACGGCATTGACTTTGGATGAATGGCATCCCATTCGGGCAAGGGAGGCAAAGTAATAATTGATGCACTGTGAATGATTTCACCGGTCGTTTTATGGATGGTTTCGCGATGCAGACCACCAAAGGCTATGGCTTCATTTTCCAGCTCAATTTTGTGATAGGTCTTTTTATCCCCCTTGCCCTCTATAAAAGCGCTGGCAGGAATGATGCAACGTGACTCACGAAAGGGTTCGTAGGCAATGGCACGAGGACTATTCAGCTTGTCGGAACGAGAATTGAAAGACGCATATTTGTAGTTTGGCTTGCCCGTTTCCGGATCTATCAGTAGCCACCATATTGCCTGGGTTACAATATTTCTGTCCTTTTCACGGCGAATTATTGAGATTCGACTACCTGGCGCCTTATCCTTGGAAAACAGAACATCGGCTTCTTCCACATCAAGTTTGTCCAGAAGCTTGCGGGATTTCTTGTTTTTTAATATCTGGAATCGGCCACACATTCGCCCAGTTTAATTTTATTTTCCCTGTCACACCATAGAATCCCTGTCATCTTCATTTCACCAGGCAGCTGAGAGCTGTGGAATAAACATCTAAATAGTAGCCAATTGTCATATGGGCTTTTATACTCCTTAACTCTTACACAATAAAAGACCACGCATAATAAGTGTCTTGAAGTAGTTGTAAGGTACATAACAGCAGGCAACAGCAGACTTTGGATAGTCAGTAAAAATGACGTTTTAAAGGCTTAAGCCACTAATAATAATTATACAAAGCATCAATTTGGAATAATCAGGAGGGGAAGTGAAATTACCATCCATTCAAGTATTTACACTATTCAGAATAACCTGTGCTGCGGTTATGTTTACACTGTCAGGATTTTCCCAGGCCGCATCACAGGATATTCCCGACCTTGATGGCCTGTGGTCATTTGGCCAATGCCCGGGCGGACGCTTTTTGAGCTGCATGACACTGGAAGAAAGCGACCCCAAATTGACTGACAGGGCCCTGGCCTATCAGGCAGCCATAGATGAAATAGCCCAGCCAAAATACGACTGCGCCCCCATGCCCATTCCTCATATGTATACCGATCCCTACAATTACCGCTTGGAACAACTTGAAGACCGTGTGCATATTTATTATGGCAAGGATGATGTGGTAAGGACTGTGTGGTTGGAAGGTTATGGTCATTCGAGTCCCGCCATCAATGAATTTCTTTATTTTGGCCATGCTGTGGGTAAATATGAAGACGGGGCATTGATTATTACTACCAGTAAATTCACTTTTGACCCCCAGGGTCTCAATGCGGATTTTCGCATCCCTTCTTCCACTCAAAAACAGGTTACCGAGCGATTTTCCCGTGATGGCGACGACCTGATTCTTGAAGTCAGTACAAGCGACCCCTTTTTTCTGAAACAACCCTGGACCTTCCAGGTGCGCTCCGCACCCGTGGCCGATATGGGTGACGCCTGGACCTGCGAGCTTGACGGCGCCAGACGTAGTCTACGCTTCGAGGTTTCAAAATACCCTGAAGATCCTGAAGTTGAACGAATCAAGTATTAAAAAATCCTGGAGCAATCGATTATGAACCTGAATAAGAAAATTTCCCTAATATTGCTTTCCTGGGTCTGCATGGCAGCCCAGGTCTCGGCCCATCACAGTACCCGGGGCATCTATCACGATGATCAGGTGCTTGAATTAAAAGGAACGGTGAAGGAATGGGCATTTGTAAACCCCCACCCTTATCTTACTATTGAGGCGGCAGATGAAAGTGGCGTACTTAGAAACTGGGATGTCAGCTATGGCGGCGCAGCAGTCGTCCATTTGCAGCGCCAGGGCTATAGCTCTGAGACATTCACGCCTGGAGAGACCATCATCGTCCATGGCAATCCAGCGAGAAAACCCGGTGTCTATGGAATTTTGATAGAAGGTGGCGGCAATCATCCGACTCGTGAAGATGGCACACCCGTGGTCTCTGGTGGGTCTATGTTTTAGGGACAGTTTTAAGGACAGTTTTAGGACCAGCCTGCTGGAGAGTTTAAGGGAATGCTTTCATGCATTCGATAATTATAGATTGCTCTTGGGCAATAATGAAAAAACCCGGCAATAGCCGGGTTTTTGTTTGGCGGTGAGGGAGGGATTCGAACCCTCGAACGGTTTAACCCGTTACACGCTTTCCAAGCGTGCTCCATCGGCCTCTCGGACACCTCACCAAATATTGTATTAAATTCTCAAATGTCTGAAATTTGAAAGGAAGGCACTCTATAGGAAGCGCCTTGTAAACTCAAGAATCAATTAAGAAATACCGCTAACACCAGCTGCTTACGTAGTCATCAATATTGTTCTCAGGCACCGGTCTGCTTGCCAGGGTCGGCGTCCCAACATAAAGATAACCGACAATTTCATCTGTTGCTTTAATGCCCAATGCTGCCTTAACGCCTGTATTAAAAGCGGCCTTTCCTGTGCGCCAGATCGATGAATAGCCCAATGCATGGATAGCTACAGACATATTCTGGACTGCGGCAGCAGTGGCGCATATCTGCTCTACTTTCGGGACTTTGGGATGTTCCTTGAATCGTGTAATTGCGACGATGATCAGAGGCGCGCGTAAAGGTGAATTGAGCATTTTGTCTTTTTCCTGCTCATTCTGCGGCGCCAGGTTTTCAGCAAATACCTGCCCAAGCTTGTCCCGTCCTTTCCCGCTAATCAAAAGGAAATGCCAGGGCCTCAACATAGCGTGATCAGGCGCACGTAATCCGGCTTTCAAAATCTCCTGAAGTTCCTCCTGCGAGGGTGCAGGTTCAACCAAGCGTGGAGAAGCCGTTCTGTTTTGTAATGCCTCTAGAGCTTCCAATATAATTCCTGTCTGTTTTTCTAAAGTTTATTGCCGGGTATAGCGGGGAAAAGCCTGATAATTTAACCCTGCTTCCGTGGTTCTCACAGGGTTAATATCCAACCCGCCACGGCGCAAAAAATTTGCTTCTACAGTCAGTGACTGCGGGCTAAATATCTCCATCAGCTCACAAAAAATTCGTTCCACGCAGTTTTCATGATAATCATTGTGCTGACGATAGGAAACCAGATATTTCAGTAAGGCCTCGTGTGGAATTTTGCGCCCCTGGTAGCATATGGTTACTGTTGCCCAGTCTGGCTGGTTGGTGATTGGACAGTTGGATCGAAACAAATCGGTAAAAAGTACCTCATCCGTTATTTCTTCAAACAAACTGTCATCTGCTACCATCAGTAGTGTCTTGTTTGCCTCAAATTCGTCGGCACAAATATCCAGTTCATCAAGACAAACGCCTGCGGGTAAATCCGGCATGATAATGTCGCCAGGCAACTGCAGTGAAACTTCAACATTACTTCCTGAAGCCTCTGAAAGATCCCTATGCATGGTTTCTGCTAACTGATTCAGAGAATCAAATTTGGTTTGATTAAGCGAATTTAAATACAGCTTGAGGGATTTTGATTCCACCAGATTTGGTGATGTGATCGAAAAAATAAAACGCCCAATAAATATCTGTGGTTTGCCCTTATGGTTGAGGCAGGAAATCTCATAGGCATTCCAGACATCAGCCCCCCTGAAAGGAAGCTTGTCATCTGCAACACCAAGCGTGGTTCTGTTTTCCAGCCTTGGAATACTGACCAGGAGTTCAGGTTGATAATGCTGTGGATAGACAGTTGGCCTGCCCAGTGGATTGTCAGTCATCAGATGCTTACTAACCTGTTAGTGCCTTAAGCCCTTGCCCCTGCGAAGTAAAAACAGGGCAAAAAGGAATAACGTCACGGTAAAAAGAACCAGCATCATAAAAGCAAACACGACATTGACATCGGACACCCCAAGAATGCCGTACCTGAAAGCATTAACCATGTAAAAAATTGGATTGATCTGTGAAACCAGCCGCCAGAAATCTGGCAGTAAATCCACTGAGTAAAACACTCCCCCCAAATAAATCAGAGGCGTTAATACGAAGGTAGGAATAATCGTAATATCATCAAATTTATTCGCATAAATGGCATTAATAAATCCCCCCAGAGAAAACACGATGGAAGACATAAGCACTACCAGCAGGGTGATAACTATATTGTGCATGTGGAGTCCGCTGAAAAACAATGACATGACCGTTGCAATTACGCCGATGGCCAGTCCGCGTGTAACACCACCAATGACAAAGCCTGCCAGGATCACATAATTGGGTACCGGAGAGACCAGTAATTCTTCAATACTGCGCTGATATTTCTGGCTGAAAAACGATGACACAACATTGGCATAGGAGTTATTGATAACCGCCATCATGATCAATCCCGGCACAATAAATTCCATATAGGTGAAACCGTTCATCTGCCCAATTCTGCTACCAATTAGATTGCCAAAAATAACAAAATACAGGGAGATTGTGATTACCGGCGGCACCAGGGTTTGGACCCAGATACGTAAAAAGCGCCTGACTTCTTTCCAGACAATGGTCTTGAAAGCAGTGAGTTTATAATTCAGTGGCAGTGAATGCATCAGGCAGTTTGCTCCGGCTTATTCAGTAAAGAAACAAAAAGTTGCTCCAGACGATTGGATTTATTACGCATGCTTTTCACCTGGATATTCAATGCCTGAAGCTTGGTAAATACATCGTTGAGATCCTGATGACTTTCCAGAGCGACTTCCAGAATTGCCGGATCTTTTAACTCACAGTTATACCCTTCCAAAACCGGAGCTTCAGATAATTCTTCGCGCAAATCCAGCAGAAAATATTCCTGATGCAGTTTTCTAAGCAAGGACTTCATACTGGTGTTTTCCACAATGACCCCGGCATCGATCATGGCGATATTGCGGCACAGTGTTTCTGCTTCTTCCAGATAATGAGTGGTGAGGATAATAGTGGTTCCTCCCCTATTGATTTCCTGCAAAAACTCCCAGGTAGATCGCCTGAGTTCGATGTCAACACCGGCAGTAGGCTCATCCAGCAACAATAATCTGGGCTCATGAACAAGCGCGCGGGCAATCAGCAGTCGGCGTTTCATCCCACCTGACAAATTACGTGCCTGCTGGTCTTGCTTGTCCCATAAGCCAAGCTGCCTCAGATATTTCTCGGCTCTTTCCTTGGCTAAATTGACTGGTAGACCATAATAGCCCCCCTGGGTGACAACAATATCGAAGACTTTCTCAAAATGATTAAAGTTTACTTCCTGGGGAACCACACCAAGGTCAAGTTTGGTTTCATAACTATTGGTATCAACATTTTTGCCAAAAACCTGTACAGAACCGGAAGTTTTCCTCACCAGGGTCGACAGGACGCCAATAGTCGTGGATTTTCCGGCTCCATTTGCGCCAAGCAAGGCAAAAAAATCGCCCTCGGCAACATCCAGGCTGATACCCTTGAGCGCTTCGAAGCCATTATCATAGGTTTTGTAGAGGTCTTTAATCGATATAGCAGGTGTCATGCTGAAACTACGGCAGAGTTGATGAGATAAGCCGGCTATTATACAAAATAAATGCCTGGCAAGCCCCTACTTGTTTCACTAAATGGGCGATCAAATACGCGGATCAGTTTCAATCTGGCACGTTAAAAAGCTTCCGGAAGCTGACACGTCCCTGTGTCGTCATTCAATGTAGTGCAACTTTTTAAATAATGTAAACAATAATAATATTTTTGCTTTCTCGACCCTAACAGTGCGCCTTGGTAGAATTGATTAAACTTTCCATCCAGATAATTCCAGTATGACTACCTTTTTGCTAATACTGTCTTCGCTTATTTTAATTGTCGCAATAATCTGGTGCCTGCATCGCTATCAAATACGTAAAACCCTCGAAATCGCCGAATCCAGCAACCCATTGAGCCCTCTGGATATTGAAATGGATGATGAAGTCACCCAACGTAGAGAGGCAATCAACGTTATTGCCGAAATCGGACAAGGAGCATCAAATAACCGCTCCTGGTCTGATGAAATAAAAACCTTAAGAGACTCCGGCTATTTCCAGGAGGCACTGGCACTTAGCAAGCGGCAGTATCCGAAAATGCTGGCATTTCGCCAGAGCCTCATTACCTTGCGGGCACGGCTTAAAAAGGAGCCAGCGCAATCGGAAGAGTCACTCAGGGACTTATATCAGACAGCAGTGCTTGGGGACTTGGTCAGGGTAAGAAACAAAAACGACAAAACCCTTGCGGATGTCGAATCACTCACCGAACGCCTGGAAGCACCCCGCGCTATCTGGAACACACTTGGCTACCGTAATCTGGAGCTGCTGACCAAGACAGACTGTAAATTACTGGTACAACACTGGGGTGAACCGGAACATCACGATAACATTAACAATATTATTTAGTGGACTGGCGTTTCAAACTCCGCAAACCTTCAAAAACTTTGTATTCAACATCCCAAAAATGAACAGGAATACCCAAGATGCTTAAAGAATCCCAGGCCCAGATCATGCTTGAACTGCAGGCAAATATGAATGCCAGGGTCAATCCGCAATGGGTTGACGCGGCCTATCCATATCTAAGAGCCGTAGTGGTGGAAGGCGCCGAAGCAATTGAGCATCATGGCTGGAAATGGTGGAAAAAGCAGGAATGCGATTTGGAGCAATTGCAGATGGAACTGGTAGATATTTGGCACTTTACCCTTTCTCATCTGCTCCTTGAGCATTCCGGGGACCAGGAAAAATCACAGACTGCCCTGCTCGCTTTGATGGCAGAGGAAAATAGTATTCATTTTGATAATAAAGTAATTCATATCAAAGAGCTGGATACTTTACAGAAGCTTGAGCTATGCATTGGTCTGGCGGCTGCCGGCAGAATAAGTATCGTTTTATTTGAAGGCCTCCTAGCAGACTGCAAAATGGACTGGAATGACCTGTTTTGCCAGTATGTAGGTAAAAATGTACTGAATTTCTTCCGCCAGGACCATGGCTACAAAGAAGGCACCTACATCAAGACCTGGCATGGCCGAGAAGATAATGAGCATCTTGTTGAAGTTATGTCTGACCTTGATTCAGAGCATGAAGACTTCAAGCATTTGCTGTATGAATCTCTGAAGGACAGATATCAGGGAACACCCCGATAGTCAGCATCTTGCACAAAATAATGGAAGTGATCCGGTAAGCTGGTAACTAAACTAGAGATACAGCTAAAAAGAAAAATCAGAGAAAAGCGGTTTTTTAAAGACCAAAAGGCTTAGAAACCTTCAAAACCTGAAGTCGCAGGTTCCAATTCTCCTTCATGAATTGAAAAATCAGACAATTCATCCTTAAAGTTTGTAGCGTCTGCAGGCATATTGGTTTGCATCAGACACAAATGTGCCATCAGCTCTTCCAGGTTTGTCTCCTGGTTAATTTCCAAGGTAACTTTCACTGCAGGTATTTGATTGTTCATAGCCTTGTTAATTCCTGTAAATCCTTTTAACGACCCTTTAAAACATCCAGTTAGAAATTGCCTTTTTATCAGGAATTTATCCGATCAAAGGCTTAATCCCCGAAAAAATCCAAGCTTGCCCTGAAAATCAGGAATATTGCGCTCTCTTCTTCCTGATAAATGCTAACTAACTAATTTTACTGCTAATTTCTTGGTTTTATTTCAGTTAAATTTAGGCTGAAATCATTTCAGAAAGAATCATTTAATCTTTACTGTATTCATAGAAATATCAGTACAGTTTTTAAGGGTCAAATGAATATTCTCAAAAATGAGAATTTCTTTTTTGCAAAGTGGAAAAACGTTAGTATAGGAGGCGTTGCAAAAATGAAATTCAGAATATATCTATTTTAATCAAGCAGTTATGCCAGCCTAAAAAAGAAGGAGCCTTATATAATGGTAATAAATGGAAAATCTAAAATTGCTGGTGTTGGTATCTCACTCCCCCCACAAATTGTGACTTCACTAAGCTTAATGGAAGAAATTCAGGCTGATACACGTTTTGGCTTACCTTTGAACTGGGTAGATACACGTATAGGTGTAGAAGAACGCAGAGTTGCTGCCGAAGGCACTATGCCATCAGATTTAGCAACTGATGCTGCAATAAATGCTTTGGCAGATGCAGGGATCAATGCCGAACATATCTCAATGATCATCTACTGCGGTATAGAAAAAGATTTTATGGAGCCTGGAACGGCACATATCGTCCAAAAAAATCTAGGGCCAAGAGGGGTTTGCATGGATGTGAGCAATGCCTGTCAAGGAATCATCTCTGGTATATCAGTTGCTGATGCAATGATTGCTTCAGGGGCTATAGACAGTGCAATTGTTTGCTCTGGCGAACTTGCTAGTAAATCCGTAAAACACTTTTTACAAAATATTAAAGATAAACCGGCTGAGTATTTAAGAGATCGGTTGGGTGTAATGACTGTTGGCGATGCAGGTAGCGCAGTAGTACTTACTCGAAAAAAAGATGAGTCAGGACTTAAAAACCTTCTTTTTGATTCTAGAGGAGAATATGCCGAGTATTGTTACTATCGCTATTTGGATAATGGGGAAGTTGAAGGACAAATGTTAATGAAAGGAATTACGCAGGCTATTAATGAGATCCATCTAGGGATGATTTCAAACTGCTATCACTATTTAGATTGGACACCTGAAGATGTCGATTTTCTAGTTTGCCACCAAGTCGGGAAAAAGTCCGTATCATCATTGTGTAACATAGCTGAAGTACCTGAATCAAAGGTCCCCATAACTTATAGGAAGTATGGGAACACTGCGACTTGTACTATTCCTATAGGTTTACATATTGCAAAGCCAAATAATGGTGATAGAATTTTACTAATGGGAGGTGGTAGTGGATTATCCAGCTTCCAAGGTGGCATTCAATTGTAGATATTTATTAAAAGGATTTTTGACAAATGACACACAATATATGGTTAGCCTTCCCTTCTCTAACAGCTTTAATTATCCAATTCTGGATCTTATTTAATTCTGAAAAACAAACGCTCTTAAAAGAAAGCAAACCTCTATTTTTGTTGTTCTTAAGTATTTTTGTAATTAGTGCAATAGAATTTGCAACATTCGCAAATTTGTTACCTCCCAGTTTAATGCTAATGAAAACTTACTATGCTGCGAGTTTAATAGGCATGGCTGCGATTTTTTCACAAGCACTTAAAATCTCAGGATTTCAAAGTGTAAATGTGTTATTCATATTTAAAGGGATTACATTAATTTGTGGTCTCTTAGTATTTTTATTGGCAAATACTAGTTTGTTAATTTCAGGATTTGAATATATTTCTTATTCATACACTAGAGAAGCAGGTCAATTTTACTGGATAGTACAGTTTTACCTTATCTCAACAATTATTTTATCGATTGCATTGTTATTCAAAGGCACAAATAACCATAACAAGCCAAATGCTAGAAGATCTAAATTTTTACTTATTTCACTTACACCTCTTTTATTAGTTGCCTTAGCAACTATTGGTTTTATGCAAATTGGGATTAAAATAAATGCATCATTAATCTTCCCTGTTATGGTCACATATTTCTTAATATTAATGCTTCAAATCGAGAAAGAAGAAGGACTATTCGCATTACTAATTAAGCTTCCTTTCTCAAAAGAAAGAGAATCCTTTAATCAAATAGCAGCAGAAGTTACGCAGTTTTTAATTGATACAGAAATTTCTATATCTAATAATAAATCGGACTTATCATTAAAGGCTTTAACAAATTCAATAGAAAACATGATTGTACAACATGCCGTATCTCTGAACGAAGGTAGCCAGGTAAAGGCTGCTACTCTACTTGGAATATCTTCAAGCAGCATATGTAGAAAAAAGAAAAAAACAGACGAATAAAACTATAAAATGATACGAGGATCTAAATTTTTATGCGGGGCAAATTTACGCTTGCTTCTTTTTTATTTAGCTTTTCCTATTGCTACCTTATCTTTTTTTAGAATTTCAAATGTATAAATGGTAGCGCTACT
>CBFIIQ010000006.1:11069-17325 GCA_965662685.1 Pseudohongiellaceae bacterium
TTTGGACATAAAAAAGCCCCGCAAATGCGGGGCTTTTTTATTACTGGATTAAGTCCAGATAATGGGGTGGCCGATGGGGCTCGAACCCACGACAACCTGAGTCACAGTCAGGGGCTCTACCAGCTGAGCTACGGCCACCATTAATCGTCTTGTCTTGAGTCCTTGATTCTACTGATTTAGACCCAGATTGCCACTTGCTATCAGTTTTTACTAATATTACTAAAAATGGCACGCCCGGCAGGATTCGAACCTGCTACCCTCGGCTTAGAAGGCCGATGCTCTATCCAAATGAGCTACGGGCGCTCTCATCTGGGACTACACATTACTCAAAATGCCCAGTACAGGCAAAAAAATGGTCGGGGTAGAGAGATTCGAACTCCCGACATCCTGCTCCCAAAGCAGGCGCGCTACCAGACTGCGCTATACCCCGGATTCTCGCTCCGTGCGAAAAGGCGGCATGATACTCATGCTTGCTGACTGCGTCAATAAAATACGCGTTTTATCCCACCGTTAATCTCTATCTATGCGCCAACTGGATTTACCATCCTTATCTTCCACAATAACATTAAGTTCGCTCAATTCATCCCGAATTTCATCTGCCACGGCCCAGTCTTTTTCAGCCCGGGCCTTGTTGCGGCGTTCTATCAGATCATCAATGTGGTCTGCATCAACGTCCTGACTTCCCTCACGAAGAAATTCCTGTGGCAATTGTTGTAACACTCCAAGTATGGTGCCGAGTTGGACCAGTAAGGCCGCCAACGTCAATGCCTGGTCATCCTCAGCTTGCTTGAGCCGGTTAATCTCCCTGGCCAGTTCGTATAAAACGCTGATGGCTTCAGGGCTGTTAAAATCATCTTCCATGGCTGCCATAAAGCGGGATTCATAATCAGTCCCCTGTTTCGGACTCACTGACGGGTAATCAAGGCCTTTAAGCGCGTTGTAGAGCCTCTCCAGGGCACTATAGGATTGCTGGAGGTTATCCCGGGAATAATTGATAGCGCTTCTGTAATGGCTCGAGACAAGGAAGAACCTGACAACCTCGGCCGGGTATTCCGCCAATACATCCCTGATGGTAAAAAAGTTATTCAGGGATTTGGACATTTTTTCGTTATCTATTCTCAGAGAACCATTATGTATCCAGACCCGGGCAAATTCTTCACCGGTCGCGCCTTCGGATTGGGCGATTTCGTTTTCATGGTGGGGAAATATTAGGTCGCTGCCACCACCATGGATATCAAAGGTATTGCCCAGACACTTGGTAGACATGGCTGAGCATTCAATATGCCAACCCGGACGCCCAAAACCCCAGGGAGAATCCCAGCCTGGCTCACCTGTCTTGGCTGCTTTCCACAATACGAAATCCCGCGGATCTTTTTTCGCCATTTCGACTTCAATCCTGGCACCTGCCATTAATTCATCAAGGTTACGATGACTCAGCTTGGTATAGTCAGGAAACTCCTTTACAGAGTAATAGACATCCCCATTGTCAGCGGCATAAGCAATGCCTTTAGCGATGAGCATTTCGACCATCTGAATAATTTCATCCATATGCCCGGTAGCTCGAGGCTCAATATCCGGCGGTAATATATTCAGTGCCTTTTCATCCTCATGCATGATGTCGATGAATTTTCGGGTCAGTTCATCAAAGGCAATACCCAGTTCATTGGCACGATTGATTATCTTGTCATCAATATCGGTAATATTGCGAACATAAGTCACGTCAAGGCCACTGGCACGTAAAAATCTTACTATGACGTCAAACACTACCAGCATGCGACCATGTCCCAGGTGGCAATAATCATAGGTAGTAATGCCACAGACATACATCTTGACCTTACCCGGCTCAATCGGGGTAAATTTTTCTTTGTGCTGTGTCAGGGTGTTGTAAATTTGTAACACGATTTAAGTCTGCTCTCTTTCTGTGCTGAAGCCAGTACTGCCTAGCTGATTATCAATGCATAAAGGCTTTCTTCAGCCTTGTTTTTTGGCCCAGGTATCCCTTAAGCCAACGGTCAGATTAAACACCGGTTGCTGGAGTGCTGAATCAACTTTATCGGCACAGAAATATCCTTCCCGTTCAAATTGAAAACGCTCTTCTGCAACAGCGTTAATCAGACTGGGCTCTGCCTTGCAAGTGCGCAGCACCTGCAATGATTCCGGATTGATGTAATCACGATAATCGCCGTCAGCTCTATCAGGGGCTTCATGACTAAAAAGCCGATCATAAAGCCTGACCTCTACATCTATGGCTTCATCTGCAGGGACCCAGTGGATTACGCCCTTGACCTTGCGCCCTTCCGGTTTGGCCCCCAGGGTCGCCGCATCATAAGAGCATCTGAGTTCCTGAATATTACCTTCCGCATCCTTGATCACTTCTTCACACTTGATCACATAGCAACCACGGAGCCTGACTTCACCGCCAGCTATGAGGCGCTTGAAACCCGGAGGGGGCACTTCTTCGAAATCGTTATGATCTATGTAGATTGTCCTGGTAAAGGAGATTTTTCGCTCTCCCATGGATTCATCTTTAGGATGTTTTGGCAGAGCCATTTCTTCTTTATGGCCTTCCGGAACATTTTCTATAACCACTTTTAGCGGGCGCAGGACACACATTGCCCGCGGGGAGGTTTTATCAAGATCATCGCGCAGGCTATGTTCCAGCATGCCAACGTCAACAACGCTATTTGATTTAGTCACTCCCACCATCTCACAGAAGTTGCGAATGGAAGCCGGGGTATAACCACGCCGACGCATTCCATCCAGAGTAGGCATTCTGGGATCATCCCAGCCAGTCACCAGCTTTTCATCCACTAGTTGTTTGAGTTTGCGTTTACTCATCACCGTGTAATTGATATTCAATCTGGCAAACTCGATCTGCTGGGGATGCGCAACACCGTCCAGCTGATCAAGCACCCAGTCGTATAAGGGGCGATGATCCTCAAATTCCAGTGTACACAGCGAATGGGTAATGTTTTCCAGAGCATCTGAAATACAGTGGGTATAGTCATACATTGGATAAATGCACCATTTGTCACCGGTCTGGTGGTGATGCAAACGACGAATACGGTAAAGCACCGGGTCACGCATGTTCATATTGGGCGACGACATGTCTATTTTGGCACGCAAAGTATAGGCACCATCATCAAACTCACCCGCTTTCATGCGTGCGAACAGATCGAGGTTTTCATCTACAGTTCTATCTCTGTCGGGACTGTTCTTCCCAGGCTCTGTTAAGGTTCCTCGATACTCCCTTGCCTGCTCCTGGCTCAGGTTACAAACATAGGCTTTGTCTTTTTTAATCAGTTCTACCGCGAAATCATAAAGCTGATCAAAATAATTGGAGGCATAATACTCACGTTCTTCCCAGTCAAATCCCAGCCAGCGAATGCTTTCCTTGATGGAATCAACATATTCCATATCTTCTTTTTCCGGATTTGTATCATCAAAGCGCAAGTTGCACAGACCTGAAAAGTCCCGGGCAGTACCAAAATTTATGCAAATAGACTTGGCATGGCCAATATGAAGATAACCATTGGGCTCTGGCGGAAAACGGGTATGGATACGCCCTTCATTTTTTTGGTTTTTCAGGTCTTCCCGAATAATCTGCTGGATAAAATTGGATGGCGCTGCGCTTTCAGGTGTACTTGTAGAGTCATTCATTCAGGGTTCGACTTTCTAATAAGGCTTAAAGGCCTTATTATAGCCCGTCTCATTTTTACTAACTACACTGTATTACTTATAAAATCGGTAAATCAGTGCCAACCATACAAACGAAGGAAACCCAATGATCGTTCTTCATACCTCAGCTGGAGATATCACGCTGGAACTAGACCACGACAAAGCCCCCTTGAGCGCTAAAAACTTTCTTGAACATGCCCGTTCCGGCCACTATGACGGCACGATTTTTCATCGAGTTATAGATAACTTTATGGTTCAGGGGGGTGGTTTTGAGCCAGGCATGCGCCAAAAAGAATCCGGCAAACCTATCCAGAATGAAGCGGATAATGGCCTGACCAACGATGCCGGCACCATCGCCATGGCAAGAACCATGGAGCCACATTCCGCTACCGCACAATTTTTTATTAATGTGGCAGACAATACTTTTCTCAATCATAGCGCCAAGACACCTCAAGGCTGGGGATATGCTGTTTTTGGTAAAGTCGCAGAAGGTATGGATATTGTTAACAATATAAAAGGCTGTGACACCGGATCCATGATGGGGCATCAGGATGTGCCAAAAGAAGATATCGTAATCAACTCGGTCACCATCACTGATGAAGAAGACTGATTGCATTTATTGCATTTCAGACCTTCACCTCTCCTCTGAAAGGCCTGATGTCTTTGAGGCATTCAGGTCCTTTCTGAAAACCCGCGCCAGTTCTGCCCGTCAATTATTCATACTTGGGGATTTTTTCAACCTCTGGATTGGCGATGATGATCCTGACAATTTTCCCCGACAAGTAAGTAACGAACTTTCCTTACTTGCTGATTCGGGCACTGAAATATTTATTATGCATGGAAACCGCGACTTCTTACTTGGCAAGCAGTTTTGCCAGGAAAGCCAGGCTACTCTTATTTCCGAACCTTATGTACTGAATGCTTTTAATCGAGAGTATTTATTAATGCATGGTGATTCACTTTGCACCCGGGATGAAAGTTATATTGCTTTTCGCGATATGGTTAGAAACCCTGCCTGGCAACAGGAATTTTTAGCCAAATCGGTTGGTCAAAGGCAGGCATTTGCCACGCAGGCACGACAGCAAAGCAAAGACTTAAGTAGTAATAAGGCTGCTGACATCATGGATGTCACGCCTACAGAAGTAATCAGGGTATTGACTGAAAACCGGCAAACTATTCTGATTCACGGCCATACCCACCGACCAGCAATTCATCACCTGGATCTGCATGGAACAGAAGGTAAGCGCATTGTCTTGGGAGATTGGGACAGCAGCGGATGGACTCTTGAAATTACTCCGACCGGCTGCACCCTGGAAGATTTTGCTATCTGAATCCCCCGCAGCTACTCGGGCAACTGAGTACCTCTAAAGAACAGTGGTGTACCATCAGCGAATGAAATATCTCGGCCCACGGCCTTGTTGGTTCTGTCACGCGCCTGGTAACCAAACACTTCCAGTTCTGCACCCACTGGTATCGTATTCTTGGTGACCCCCTGCCTGAATAAAGAATTGGGACTTCCACCCTCAATCATCCAACTGACTTCTTTACCATTTTCATCAGTCACCGAGATATGAATCCATGAGTGCGGATTAATCAGTTCAACTTTGGTGACAACCCCCTTTAAACTTACTGGCAGGTCGACACTAAACTCCTGTGCAAAGGCATGATGTGCATTGACGTTAAAGGTATGAATGCTTCCCAGCATTAGCATGATTTTAAACAAGTGCTTAACCATTGTCTTTGCCCTCTTATAAATTGCGTTTTTAGCGATGCCCACTCTGATTGTTATTTGGCTACCTGTATTGCATCGAGTTCTTCTACGCGTTTTCCACTAAGAATATTCTCAATACCATAATTTCCCTCATGACAGGCATATTCGAACATGGGCCCGTCAATTTTCTTGAAGGGATAAGTCCCTGACCAGCTTTGCTTCCATACAGTTGGATCAGTTATGGTGAATTCATATTCGATTTCAGCCTCAGAGATTCTGGTAAAACGCTCCTGCACAAAAGTATTGGTATCCAGACTTACTCCGCGCATACCATTGGCATCGGTTCTACCTGAATAACTTGTGGTTTCCACTATCAGCGTATCACCTTCCCAATGCCCCCTGGAATTGCCAAGCCACTGGGGCAAACTGTTTTCAGACGGATCGCCCCCATCCAATGGAATAATGCGTACATCATGAATCATTTCAAGTTGCAGAATCACAAAATCTTCAGTCTGCATAAACTGGTAAGTACTGTTATACCCCAGGGGTAACATCGGCGGGCCTTCCTGACCCCAGATAAGGCATCTCTCCGAAAGACCACGGGTCTTGGCACTATCCCATTGGTGCTCTTCACGCCATGCATTGTATTCATCCAGGCGCGCCAGAGCTTCGCTGGTCGGCTCAGGTAAACGACCATTGGGCGGATCAAAAATAATCGATGTGCGCATGTTGGCCGTAATCGTGTCTTCCGTTTTATTCATACTGTAATCATCGAACTGATAATGCACATCCGCCGCTGTGCCACGCTCTGTGTTTGCATACTCTGTATTCAGTCGCTGACGCAGGATCTCTGCAACCTCTTCAGGC
>CBFIIQ010000006.1:17487-33623 GCA_965662685.1 Pseudohongiellaceae bacterium
CCTCCCAGTATCGCGGTGTTTAGTGAGTAGATTTTACTCATCCTGATCTCCATTGATATCAATTCCCAGATTACGGAAATAATTTTCCCGGCTCAGATGGCTGTACATAATGTCCTCTGCAAACTCGGGACACTTGAATTCAAACAGGCGCGCGCCCTCCTCCATTCTTCGATACAGAGGCATCTTAATTGTCCAGGGTTCTTCAAAAACTGCAGGGTCTTCGATGGTTGCTTCGTAGTGCAAATGATAAGGACTTAACGGAGTAAATCGCTCTGTAACTTTGGCCTCAGGGGTATAATAATTACCTGAACGATCGAGCCAGTTTGCATTCAACCCGCTAACTTCAACAACCAGTGTCTGTCCTTCCCAATGACCATTGGACCAGCCCATCCAGCTATCAATTGGCGCTTCCATATGGTTATCCATATAAATCGTGCGTACTGCACCGGCAAACTGATAAGCCATCATGATGTCTGTATCAGTCTGAAATATCTGAAAAGGTTGGGGAATATACGTAGCGCGTGGAATGCCCGGCATAAAACATTTTGCTTCAGGATCTTCGGTACGGCGTTTATTAAAATTTTGCTGGCGTTGTGCCAGAGCGTCCTGACGATAAGGAATCGTCAAGCCGGCCACAATACTTTGTCCGGGAGGGACAGCGCCAATGGCACCTAGTGATTCCAAAGGGCCTTGTTCGGCAACCTGAGCCTCAAGGTTCCAGTTAGCATTGTTCAGTGATTGCCAGATACCACTTATATCAGGCGTCCCATCCGCTCTTTGAGAAATACGTTCAGGTTGGGCATGTACCACAACTGTTACAAGCACGAGTAGACTGACAATGAAGGTAGTTTTTATCATTTTTATCCCCCTGGCATAAGAGAATAAACTGAGGCTTATTAAAAGTCTATGGCGTACTGAAGTCTGGAAAGGTGGTTAAATCACGCCAATAAGGGCAGGAAGTTTTTATAACCAATCTAAAGCGTGCCTACACAGTTCGAATATCACGGAACTGGACTGAATTTTTGTATTCTGCGGCCATTATTCACTTCAGACGTATAGAGGTTTCCCAGGGAGTCCACTGCGACATTATGTACCCAGTCAAACTGACCTGCCTGACGCCCCCCCTGTCCAAAACTATCCTCTACCTGCAGTGTCTCCCTGTCCAGAAGCCAGATTTTGCGATTAGTCCCGTCAGCAATAAAAAGCCAGCGGTAATTTTCCAAAGGGGAAATGGCGATATCCCAAACAGCGCCGTTACCCAGTGTCATCGGTGCAAGCAACGCTTCTTTTATGAAAGTACCATCTTTCTCAAAAACCTGAATACGGTTACCCGTTCTGTCAGCAACATAGAGTAGTTCATCTGGCCCAATGACCACGGCATGAACGGGGCCTAAAAACTGCTGCGAAGGCGCATCCTCAGATGCATAGACAGATGGCACTGTATCGTCCGGTTTATTCCCATATGCGCCCCAGTGGCGCTTGTAATCACCGGAATCACTGTTGAAAACAATAACCCGGCGGTTACCATAACCATCAGCAATAAAAACCTCTCTTGCGTCGATATCCACGGCGATATCAGAAGGTCTGCCCAGTCTGGCCGTATCATTACTGCCTGCGGTTTCTCCGGCTACGCCAATTGTTAGCAGGTGTCTGCCCTCAGCGTTGTATTTCACCACTAGATGTTGACCACCCTCATCCTGGTTGCCACCAATCCATACATAACCTTCCTCATCCACAAAAATACCGTGCTCAGTCATGGGCCAGTCCGACTTAGATTGAAGCCATTGCTGACTTCCCTGATCCCAGGAAGGGCCTCCCCATGAATCCAGTAACTCACCATCAGCGCTAAAATGCAGTACCGCAGGTGCAGGCCTGCAGCAAAGCGATACAGGGGGATTGAGTACCAGCCCCTTTTCATCATTACTTATTGATTTTGGTCTGTGCAATACCCAGATTGAATCATTGGCATCTACCGCTATACCAGCCACCTGACCAATTATCAGGGATTCTGGAAGCATTGCAGGCCAATCAGTATCTACCTGATATGTTGATTGAGATTGCGCTGCTCCGGATTGCAAAACCAGAAATACAAGGAACGTTTGAACAAGTTTTCTACCCACGAATCTACCCCTATTTAAATTTGTCCAAAACCAGATCTATCTGAAATTACTAAAGTACCTTTCAAAATGCGCTTCACTCAAGGTAAACAACTCTTCATTAATATCCTGCAAAAGTTGTTGGACCGGGACTTCTGCATAGTCTGGCATCAATTCAACACCAAGCTCTGACAGGCTATTGATTCGATACAGGCGTTTTTGCAGCAAATTATGTAGCCAGCAATATGGTGACATTTGTGGATCGTAAAAAAAACGATAATCATCAAGGGCCTGCTGCAATTTCTCCACAGAAAATATGCGAAAACGTGTGGCTATTCGTTGACTGGTAAGCTGGTCAATTCTGCTTAATACAGCACGCTTTTCGTCCTCACTGTATTGATTCCAGTTAATTACTTCAAAGCTGAAACGCTTGCAGCCTCGACAAATCTTGTCACCAAAGGAGGTGGTTGAACAGATGCCTATACAAGGGGTTTTCACAGTATTCATTGAAAGCAATTGTAACGCTTCATGAAGAGCTGACCTAGTCTTTAACAGGCATTTCGAGTAAAATTGCCACCCCGTTTTATGGGCCAGAATAATATCTGGATATATTGCCCCACTCACAAATTCATGAGGAATCAGAAGTGCTTGAAGCTTATCGTCGCCATGTGGAAGAAAGAGCCGAATTGGGTATTGTGCCTAGACCCCTTGATGCTGAGCAAACAGCCAGCCTGATAGAACTCCTAAAAAACCCGCCCAAGGGCGAAGAAGAGTTTCTTCTCGACCTTATCAGTAACCGTGTCCCGGCTGGCGTAGATGAAGCCGCGTATGTAAAGGCAGCCTTTCTGTCTGCCCTGGCCAAAGGTGAAGACACATCACCACTAATTTCCAGCCTTGATGCGGTTAAGCTCCTCGGCACAATGCTGGGAGGATACAACATTACTACAATGGTGGAACTGCTTGATGATGCAGAGTTAGGGGAAGAAGCTTCCTCCCAGTTAAATCAAACCATGCTCATGTTTGATGCCTTTCACGACGTGGCAGAGAAAGCTGATGCCGGCAATGCCAATGCCAAGCGTACCCTGCAGTCCTGGGCCGATGCAGAGTGGTTTCTGGCAAAGCCGAAATTACCGGAAGTTATTTCCACCACCGTATTCAAGGTTCCCGGTGAAACCAATACAGATGACCTTTCTCCGGCTCCGGATGCCTGGTCCCGACCTGATATTCCGCTGCATGCTTTGGCCATGTATAAAATGCCCCGTGATGGCATCACCAATGCGGTGAAACAGATTGAAGAATTGAAAGAAAAAGGCCACCCGGTTTGCCTGGTGGGCGATGTTGTAGGTACGGGTTCATCACGTAAATCAGCCGTCAATTCAGTGCTGTGGCACATGGGCGACGATATCCCCCATATTCCCAACAAGCGTAATGGCGGGATTTGTATCGGCAGCCAGATTGCCCCTATTTTCTTTAATACTCTGGAAGATGCCGGCGCCCTGCCGATTGAATGTGATGTTAGCCACATGGAAACCGGCGATGTCATCGATATCTATCCCTACGAAGGCAAAATAACCCGACATGGTACGGACGAAGTCATAGCCACTTTTGCTTTCAAGACCGACATGTTACTGGACGAAGTTCAAGCTGGCGGCCGTATACCGATGATTATTGGCCGCGGTCTTACAGAACGTGCCCGGGAAAAGCTTGGAATGGGCCCTTTTGATGGTTTCAGGCGTCCCAAGGCACCCATCGAAAGTGATAAAGGCTTCACTCTGGCACAAAAAATGGTTGGTAAAGCCTGTGGTTTGGAAGGAATTCGCCCCGGCACCTATTGCGAACCTCGAATGACCACAGTCGGCTCGCAGGATACTACCGGGCCTATGACAAGAGATGAATTAAAAGATTTGGCCTGCCTCGGCTTTACTGCTGATCTGGTCATGCAATCGTTCTGTCATACCGCCGCCTATCCCAAGCCGGTAGATATTGACACCCAGCATTCACTGCCTGACTTTATCCAGACTCGTGGTGGTGTTTCCCTGCGACCAGGCGATGGCATTATTCATTCCTGGCTTAATCGAATGCTGCTGCCTGACACTGTTGGAACAGGTGGTGATTCGCATACCCGTTTTCCCATTGGTATCTCATTTCCTGCCGGATCAGGCCTGGTTGCTTTTGCTGCCGCAACCGGAGTAATGCCATTGGACATGCCCGAATCTGTACTGGTGCGATTCAAAGGTGAAATGCAGCCAGGAATTACCCTGCGCGATCTTGTTAATGCTATCCCTTACGCCGCTCTTCAGAAAGGTTTGTTAACCGTTGAGAAAAAGGGCAAGAAAAACATTTACTCCGGGCGCATTCTGGAAATTGAAGGCTTGCCTGATCTCAAAATCGAGCAGGCGTTTGAGTTGTCTGATGCCTCGGCGGAACGCTCTGCGGCTGGTTGCACCGTCAAGTTGAATAAAGAGCCCATAATCGAATATTTCAAATCGAATATTACCTTGCTGCGCTGGATGATCTCTCAGGGATATGGCGATCCACGCACACTGGAACGTCGAGCCTGCGCCATGGAAGATTGGGTCGCCAATCCGGAACTGCTGGAGGCTGACAAGGATGCTGAATATCGTGAAATCATTGAGATCGATCTGAATGAGATCACTGAGCCACTGCTAGCCTGCCCTAATGACCCGGATGATGTTAAACCGCTTTCCGAAGTCGCTGGCACAAAAATTGATGAAGTCTTCATTGGTTCCTGCATGCTTAATATTGGTAACTTTCGTGCCGCTGGCAAAGTGCTCGAGCAAGTAGCCGGGGATGGCTCCCTACCCACGAGGCTTTGGATAGCGCCACCTACCAAAATGGATCAGCATCAACTGACTGAAGAAGGATATTACTCAATTTTTGGTAAAGCCGGCGCCAGAACTGAAATGCCGGGGTGCTCACTTTGTATGGGTAATCAGGCACGGGTAGCAGCCAAATCAACCGTTGTCTCAACCTCTACCCGGAATTTCCCGAATCGTCTGGGAGATGGCGCCAACGTCTTTCTTGCCTCGGCAGAAATGGCTGCCGTCTGTTCGGCACTGGGAAAAATCCCGAACATGGAAGAATACATGGCCTACATGAACAGCCTGAATACCATGTCCGATGATATTTACCGCTATATGAATTTCAATGAAATAGAGCAGTACATGCAAGGGGCTGAAAATGCCAAAAATATCCCTCTGCAGAATATTCAGGAAGTTGCTCAGGCAACAGACTAAAGCTCAAAAAAACCGCTGCATTGCAGCGGTTTTTTTAGCTTCGGAAAATATCAGGCAGGTGCCGGTTTGCCCAAATCATTACCACTTTTGTCTGCCAGCCCGTCTACATTATTTCTATCACCAACTTCCCCGGTTTTTCCAGTCCCTTCAGAACTGCCGTCAGTATCCAGTTTTAGCGCCAATAACAGTATCGCTGCAATGATGGATCCGCCGCCCATGATAAGTGAAAGGGAAGGCAAACTAAGGCCACTCTCAAGCAGATAGCCGGCAATTATAGGCGAGAGCACTGACCCTCCCCTGCCTATCCCGATGGCAAAGCCGGTACCGGACGCCCTGGCATGAGTAGGAAAGACATTGGCAAGAATCGCATACATGCCCACAATACCCGCATTAACAAAAAAGCCGGCCATGGCGACGTAGAATTTGATCATACCCAATTCCGCGGGGGCTCGACCAAATACAGCGGTAAAGACCCAGGCCATGGCAAAAGTAAAAATGGTCAGTGATTTCAGGCTGAAGCGGGTACTCAGTACGCCAAAAAATATACAGCCCAGGGCACCCCCAATACTCGCCCAGGTGAGTGCTTCACCCGCCAGATAGGGCGCAAACCCCATATCGACTACCAGTTTCGGCGTCCACTTCAGGATATAGTACAAGGTGATCACGTGAAGAAAGTATGCCGCTGTCACCAGAATGGTGGTAGCGATCATGGTTTTGGAAAATAGAAATGAGGTGGAGACATTTCTGTCTCCAGCCTGAATAGTGGGCAAGTGATCAACAGCCGCATGGCCGAGACGTTTGAGCGTGGCATTGATCTTTTCCAGTGCACCGACAGGCTGCTTTCGTGCCAGCCAGTGAACAGATTCCGGCATTACCTGAAATGTTAAGGGAATAAAAATCACCGTGACTACCGTGCCGAAATAAAACACCACTCGCCAATCAAAATACTGCATGAGTTGAGAGACCACTGTGCCGCCTACTACACCGCCAACAGGATAACCAACGGTCATGATAGCGATCATGCGGGCACGTTCCTTGAGATTCGAAAACTCTGCAACCACAGCATTGATGGCAGCAAGCATCCCACCAATGCCAAGCCCGGTAATGACTCGCCAGATGGATAACTCAGTGAGGGTAGATGATACAGTCACCATGAACATGCCGATACCCATGGCAAAAAGGCAGCCCATGATGGTTGGTTTGCGGCCAATTCTGTCGGCAACGCCACCAAGAAATACAGAGCCCACGGCCATGCCGATAAGCTCCATGGCAAGCACAATACCCAAACCTGCATTACCCAGATCCCATTCCTGGGCTATGCCAGGTCCGGCAAAACTGATGGCAAGCACATCAAAGCCATCAAGGGCATTCAAACCCACCGTCAATGCAATAATCATATACTGCAGACGACTCATTGCCTCACTGTTCAAAGTCTGTCTTGGATCATTCGTCATCATTCCCCCCTGCAATCATCTTATAGATCAGTTATTGACTGATTTTCTGTGTGTTATCCCTGCCAGGTTAACCCAATAAAACACGGCGTTTATTAGGCTGTAACGCCAGTTTACTGCAAACTTTTGCTGACCACCTCATACACATCCGAAGACAGTGCCGGGGTATCAATCACCCGCTGTAATGCCGCCCGCATCATTGCCTGTCGCTGTTTATTGTATTTTTTCCAGCGAGTAAGTGGTGTGAGTAGACGAGAGGCAATCTGGGGATTAATACCATTAAGTAACACAACCTGTTCTGCCAGAAAATCATAACCACTGCCATCAAGCTGATGAAAACCGACAGCGTTGTTATGACAAAAGGCACCGATTACGCTGCGTACCTTGTTTGGATTTTTAATATCAAAGGCAGGATGCTCCATCAGTGAACGCACAGTTGCCAAATTATCAGGGATACTCGGGGCGCATTGCATGGAGAACCATTGCTCGATAACCAGGGTTTCATCAGCCCACTTTTTATAAAAGTCTGCCAGCAATTCATCCCGAATTGGCTGACTCAAACCAGATGGGTTATTGACCAATGCCCTGAGAGCCGCACTGCTGTCAGTCATATTATTAGCCGACACAAATTGCTCACGGACCAATTGCCAATAATCGGTATTATCCAGGCATGCCAGGTAGTTCAAGACGGTATTTTTTAAACTCCTGCGCGCAATTTCATCAGCCTCCACCCGATAGGCCGTATCAATATTGCAAAGGGTATATACTTCCAGCAAGGCTTTCTCCATATGCTCAGCCAGATAGCGCCTGAGAAATTCACGCACCTCATGGATACCATCCACATCAACCTCATCAGCCAATTCTGCCAGATAGGCTTCAGCAGGCAACACCAATAAATTTGCCAGCATCGCCCTGTCGATCGATTGATCCATCATGGCTGATTGCAAAACACTGCTGTAAGCGCTGAGCAAGCGCGCATCCACTTCCAGCGGTTTATTTGTCTGCCTGGCGACAAGCAAGTCATCAAGTACCTGAAGGGCCAGTTGCTGAGAAGCTTCCCACCGCGCAAAGCCATCCTGTTCGTGCTGAATCAGCAGCATGAGCTCATCCCGACTATAGGGATAATGCAATTTAACCGGCGCTGAAAATTCCCGAAGCAGGACCGGAACCGGTTGAGCCGCTACATTTCTGAAAATAAAATCCTGTTCCACAGCGCTAACTTCAATCACCTTGTCATTGGCTGGCACGCCATCATTCAGGTCCATTACCAGTGGCTCGCCAGCACTGTTCAGCAGCCCCATTCGCAAGGGAATGGTAAAAGCCTCTTTGCTGGGTTGAGAGGGCGTTGAAGGACAGGACTGTTTGATTGTCAGGGTGAAGGTCTTTTGCTGATCATCATAGTATCCACTGATATCCAGTCTTGGGGTTCCGGCCTGGGAATACCATCGTCTGAATTGGGTAAGATCCAATCCGGACACGTCTTCCATGGTGCTAACAAAATCTTCAGTAGTCACCGCTTTTCCATCAAAGCGCTCAAAATACAGATCCGTGCCTTTTCTAAACAGCTCTGGGCCTAAAAGATTTGCCTGCATTCTGACAATTTCTGCGCCTTTTTCATAGATAGTGACTGTATAGAAATTCGAGATTTCCATATAGGACTCGGGTCTCACAGAATGTGACATGGGGCCTGCATCTTCAGCAAACTGTATGGTCCTGAGAAAGCTGGCATCTTCTATTCGCTTCACAGCTCTGGAACCCATATCAGCGGAAAACTCCGAGTCTCGATAAACAGTAAACCCTTCTTTGAGACTTAACTGAAACCAGTCCCGGCAAGTTACCCGATTTCCTGACCAGTTATGAAAATACTCGTGAGCCACAATGGCTTCTATGCGCTGAAAAGCCTGATCAGTTGATGTCTCGGGTTTTGCCAGCACACAGGAAGAATTAAAGATATTCAGACCCTTGTTCTCCATGGCACCCATGTTGAAATCATCAACGGCAACAATCATAAAGATATCCAGATCGTATTCCCTGCCGTACACCTCCTCATCCCAGCGCATCGCTTTTTTCAGGGAAGTCATGGCAAAGTCGCACTTATCGAGATCCTTTGCTTCAACAAAAATTCGCAATTGAATCTCACGCCCTGAACTCGTAATAAAAGTGTCATCAAAAGGTTTCAGATCGCCGGCCACCAGGGCAAACAGATAGCTGGGCTTTTTAAAAGGGTCATTCCAGGTGACAAAGTGGCGACCATCATCAAGCACACCACTATCGATATGATTGCCGTTGGAAAGCAAGACCGGGTAAAGAGTTTTATCTGCCTCGATCCTGGTGGTAAAGCTGGAGAGCACATCAGGACGGTCAAGATAATAGGTAATTTTTCTGAAACCTTCCGGTTCGCACTGGGTACAATACATCACCCGTGATTTATATAGTCCTTCCAGGCTTGTATTGTCCTGCGGCATGATTCTGGTTTCACATTCCAGTGTAAAGCTATCCGGTACGTCAAAGATAACAAGAGACTCCCCTGTCACCCTGTAAGCGGAAGAGTCCAGAGCATTGCCATCAATGCAAACTTCTTCAAGGTGGAGGTCCCTGCCGTCAAGGACAAGTTCGTTTAAGGTATCAACACTTGCTTCGCGGTTTCGACTAAAGACCAGGCGTGAACGGACAAGAGTTTTATCTTCAAATAGCTGGAAATCAAGGTGTGTTTCCTCGATCAAAAAAACTGGCGGCTGATAATCTTTCAGGTAAACCGTTTTACCCTGAGCGTCTTTCATGAATGATCCTGTATATAATATCTGATGACTAAAAAATTGATTAATCAGTAGCAAGAGCTACCTGATAGCCTGAATACTTACGCAAATTGATTACACCGGTATCAAAAATCAGGTATTGACCTTTGATACCGGTTAAAACGCCCTCAACAAGCGGTTCTTTATCAAGGTTGAATGAGGTGACTTTTTCCGGGAAATTCTGCACCGGATAATCAATTGAAACTGGTGACACACCGTTAAGAATACTGATGGCATGTATACCAAATTGATGTACAAGATCCTCCAACTCCTTTTCGCACAAACCCAACAAGCGATCCCGCTCATCCTCAAGGTTTATTTCTTCCACCTCCCCCTTCAACATGTTGCGCCAATTGGTTCGATCCGTCACATGGCGCTTGAATATAATCTCCGCAAAACCTGATTGCTGCCTTGAACGAACTCTTATGATGGGAAGAGCCTGTATTGCACCCTGATCAATCCACCGTGTGGGCACCTGCGATGCTCGGGTAATTCCAATTTTAAGACCCGAAGAATTTGCCAGATAGACAATATGATCCTGCATACAGAACTCGTCACCCCAAACGGGTTCCCGGCATGTTCCTGCATCGTAGTGGCATTTTTCTGGAGAAATAACACAGCTGTCACACTGGGCAAGTTTCTGAAAACAGGGATAGCAATATCCCTGGTTAAAACTCTTTTTGGAGATTCGTCCACAATGAACGCAATTGATCTGACCCAGAAATTCAATAGTTAATTTATTGCCAATAAGAGCATTTAGAGGAACTGACTCATCCCCGAAAACCATAAAATACGAAACCGGATTATCCAGACGACTCCTCATTTTATGAAGTTGTCCACGTTGTATTTCAGGCATGCTGTTTACTCTTTAAATTCCTGCTATGGTTTTTTGTGAACATCTCATGAAACCTCTTCATTTTGCAGAATGACTAATGACTTTGACATCAATGGATATCCTTGCTGCTTTGATCTATATGATCTGTACCCGCTTTTTCCCGTTCCGCTTCACCCTTACTACAGGTACTTCCCTCCCTGTTAATAAAGCCAACACGCTCTTGCGGAGATATAAAAGTCTTGTCGTAAGCAATAATGGCCTGAAGGCAGTGTTCTTTCTGTTCGACTGTTAACTTTTCACCATTTTCCCAGTGACCTAGTTCAACTGCCGTTTTCAGTGCCTGGTGAATTTCTGGAGTCATTGTCGCCAGCAAGGCGGCAATAGAGTTTTGATCAGTTTTTGTTTTCTCTGACATATCTTTTACTGTTTTTTCATTTTGTTTGTTTTAATTCGAGCCAGGCGACTTATGGTTGCCGCAAAAGCTCCATATACAACTCCGGTTAACAAGCCGCCGATATGCGCCTCATCTGCGATAAAATCCAGATTGATTACGGTAATAATAACCAGACTTAGCAACAGGAAGAAGATCAATGGCCCGGGCAATGAAAGGTTTTTTTTGGGATCAAAAAGTTGCCACATCCATATATAGGAAAAAAGCCCATACACAACCCCTGACATCCCGCCAAAATATATGGAACCGCCATAAAGATACTGTGTTGTGTTTGAAACCAGAGCAATAACAACTATAAGCACCAGTAAAGACCAGCTTGCCTGAACCGTCTCAATTCTGCGCCCGAACTCCCACAGCCAGAGCATATTGAATGCAAGGTGGATGATCCCACCATGCAGTAACATGGGAGAAATCATTTTAACAAACTGTAATGCTGAGAAATTGGCTTTAACATTATTCAAATCAATAATACGAGTGCCAAAACTAAAATCAGGGTAAAGCATTGCCCTGGTCAAATCTGTCATTGCATTCAAGGGGGCCAGGAAGGCAAGAATAATGCAAATTACTATAAGGCTGAGTGTAAATGGTGCTTTGCGAAACGCATGGAATATTTTGCCGAGGAAATCCCTGAGGCTAAAATAGGAAACAAAATCTGATGAATCCGCGGCGTCGGGTGTCACTTCCCCGCGTAGCCACTGATGGTACAAATGGCTTGCTACCACTACCTGACTCTGATCAGGAATTGTCAGGATTTGCCGGGCGTCTACTTCATAAATACGGTGTGATATTTTTCTTTGCCACAAAATCCTGCTGAATTGCCCCAGGTCTTCCTGTATTGAAATATCCAGAACTTTATACATAGTGCAAAATTAGCTGTGTTATCGATTGAAGGATCTGTTTGTTGGTCGTTGAGACCAACCCAGTTTGCTGCGACAGGTTTCATAATAATCATAGTCTGCAGGGTGTAATATTTTTAACTCTTTCTGCTTTTTACGAATCGTAATCCGGTCTCCCGCGGAACAGCTATGACTCATAGCGCCATCACAGCTCAGCTGTGGGAGAATATTGTGCCGGGTACCCACCACAAGGGTTAACTCCCGGTTTCCTTCTACAACAATGGGACGACTACTCAGACTATGGGGATTTATAGGGACTAAAACTATGGCATCCAACCGGGGATGCATAATCGGCCCACCCGCTGACATTGCATAGGCTGTAGACCCGGTCGGGGTTGCTATTATTAGTCCATCCGAGGCCTGGTTATAGACAAATTCATTATCAATATAAAGCTCAAACTCTATCATTTGCACTGCCTTGCCTGGATGCAAAACAATGTCATTCAGAGCTGAGCCAAGATAATTTTGCTCACCTTCTCCTATAAATAAATCAAGTAGAAATCTCGACTCAATTTTAAATTCGCCGTCAAGTATTGGCTGCAGCGTGGATTCAATATCATCAGGCAGAATATCAGTTAAAAAGCCAAGTTTTCCCCGGTTAATTCCTGTCACGGGTAGCGCATGATCGGCAAGGCTGGACGCCACTTGTAAAAGGCTGCCATCTCCCCCTACCACGATCACCAAATCGCAATTACTACCGAGCTTATCCAGAGAAAATACCGGATATTTATTCCCATCCAGTATATTGGCTATATTTTCATCAAGGAGAATATTTATACCGGAGTTTTTCTCAAGGAATCGAATGACAGTCTGAAGAGAATCAACAATTTCGATATTGTTTCTTGCCGTCAGTCCAATGGTATTAAATTGCGCCATATCACTATGCGATTAAATTGTAATATTGATAAGTATATCACGGCCTATCGACCATCTATGGGCTTATTGTATATAAGTCGAGGCATGCCAAAGGGATTTCTTTTATAATACGCAAGAACAATCAAGGAACCGGAATGGATATAAATAATACAAGAGTTGCCGTTATTGGCCTCGGTTATGTGGGCTTACCCCTCATGGTCGAATTTGCCAAAAAATATCCTACTCTCGGCTTTGATATCAATGAGAAAAGGATTAAAAATCTCAGAGAAGGCATCGATTTGATGAAAGATCTGAGCAAGAACGAATTGGAAGAAGCGGTCCACGGCAGTTTTTCAGAGGACCCGGCTGATCTCAAAAATTTCAACGTTTATATTATTACCGTTCCAACCCCTGTAGATAAAAACAATCGCCCGGACTTGACCGCTCTTGAAAATACCAGCCAGCTTGTAGGTGAGGTTCTCTCTAAACAAGATATTGTCATTTATGAGTCAACGGTTTTTCCCGGCGCTACTGAAGAAGTTTGCATTCCTATACTTGAAAAATTTTCCGGCTTGAGACTCAATGAATCATTTTATGTTGGATACAGCCCGGAAAGAATAAATCCTGGTGACAAAAAGTATCGATTATCATCTGTCATAAAAGTCACTGCAGGCTCCAATAAAGAAGCTGCCAGTTTTGTTGACAATCTTTATCTATCCATCATTACAGCAGGAACGCATCCAGCCAGTAGTATTAAAGTTGCAGAAGCAGCTAAAGTCATCGAAAACACACAACGAGATTTAAATATTGCGCTAATTAATGAATTAAGCATTATTTTTCATCGCCTGGGCATTGATACAGAAGAAGTGCTTGACGCCGCCGGGACGAAATGGAACTTTCTACCCTTCAGGCCTGGTCTGGTAGGGGGCCATTGTATTGGCGTCGACCCTTATTACCTTACCTATAAATCCCAGGAAATTGGCTACCATCCTGAAGTGATTCTTGCAGGCCGCCGTATTAATGATGAAATGGGGACCTATATCAGTGAACGAGTCGTTAAAGACATGACTCGAAAACGCATCCATATCGTTGACGCCAATATCCTGATAATGGGCTTAACGTTTAAAGAAAATTGTCCCGATGTACGAAACACAAGAGTCGTAGAAATAATTAGAGGGTTAGAAGATTACCAGGCAAATGTTGATATTTATGACCCCTGGGCTGAACCCGAGAATGCAAAACTGGAATATGGAATAGATTTGTTGTCTGAGCCCGAACCCGGAAAATATGATGCCGTCATTATAGCGGTTGCCCATGACAGTTTTAGACAAATGGAATTGCAGAACATCAGAAGTTTCTGCAAGGAAAATTATGTGATATTTGATGTCAAATACCTGTTCCCGTTAACAGAAAAACTGGAAAGACTGTAATCAGGTTTTTGCTGCTTGCGTAGCGCAAGAAATCTTTATTACAGACCAGGTCAAAACAGAACAGTCTATGTTCGAAGTGTCAGGTGGTATTGCAGAAATTTATTGAAGGTTAATTGTCAACGGTGTCGCCGCATAAATAAGCTCACCTGAATCGACCATCCTGTAAGCGCTATAAATATTAACCCGCCCTGAAAGGCCAGCAGTCTGCAAGTCAAGCTCGCTGACCACATCGAACAATTCTCTTTCCGACATTACCCTGGGGGCCGATGTAGGCAGCAGGGTTTTCAGGCTGCCATTAAATTGAACCAAATTACCTTCACTATTAAGCTGATAAAGAGTTTCCCGCCCTTTTACAATCACCAGATGAGTGACAAATTCCTTATCAAGTTGCTCAGGCAAGGGATTGATCTTCATGCGCAAGCTGATTTTGTCATCAACCAGAAAGGCGCGTGAGAAGTTTTTACCTGATTGTGTATACGCACCCAGACCTAATTCAATGTCAGTCATCCCTGTTTGTTGCGACACTGCAGGAAATTCAGCAAGCCTGTCTTCCTGACTGGAATAATAATTTGCGATCTGGTATTTCACCGTATTCAGGGTAGAAACAGCATCGGCATCAACAAGATCATCGCTGTCTGCCCCACATTGGTAAGGGCCACAAGTTCGTGTAGGATCTGAAAAGCGGTATAAGCGGTTAACTACATTAAAGTCTTCCGGGAATGCCATCATCGTGACAAAAGTATTATCTACACCAAAACCCGCTGAATATGGAAATGTGCCACCATTAGGGTCTTCCCGTCGAGAATGGGCAAGCCCCAGGTTATGCCCTATTTCATGGGCAAGTACACTATCATCCTTGCAGTCTATGTTTATCACGGAGTAGGCAAAGTCCTTGTGATAGCTTGCTGAAAAATCCCCCCTTGTGCCTTTCCCGCCTAGATTGGAAAGACCACAAATCCCATCTTCTTCTCCGGTTCGGAACAATATGACCAAATCACCACCAAATAATTCCCGACGTCGCTGAAGGTTGGCAAATGCGGTATCTGACTGGAAGGTTATTTCGGAGAGATCCGTAAACAAATCATCAGCTGGAGCGTAACTAACCTCGTGCCCCCCGACAGGGCGTATAAAAATTCCGGTATTACTGTCTGCAAAAATCTTGTTAGCGACATTAAATAACTGGTTAATGCGTGTATCCACTTCTCCGTAATATAGCGAATCGACTTCAGGCGTGTAGGCTACCAGAACATCAATTACCGTGGCCTGGTCTTTAAGATTATCAAATCCATCGAAGGGGTCAGTACCAGTAATCTGCTCATTGTAGTCACTGGTGCCATCTTCATCGGTATCTGTAACAACGTCCCGATACACCTCGACAATAACATCACTTCGATCGTTATTTACCACCACGGTACTGTAAATCAGTGGGTGAGACTTTTCGTCGCTCGTTACAGTGAATGAAAGCTGCCTTGTTCCATCTACGGGTAAATCGCCCAAAACACAGCCCAGTACTGGCTCACCATCTGTTGACTCGAGAATCTCGCAGTCCTGTGGCAAATCATCCAATGTTGTGTTTTCAAGCAGGAAAAAAATATCGGTAAAAAGACTTTCCTGACCTTCCTTGCTTATATTGGTAAAGGTGAGATCAAAAGTGAGCTTGCCACCCAGGGGAATAATAGTTTCAGAAACCTGCTGATTAATCCTGATCTCAGTGAAAACGCTATCCTCACTAGCCGTATCATCTGTCCCCACAGGTACAATAGTGTCAGTCGTCGCAACCTTATCCCTGACTAATTCAAGTCGGCTAAACGCACCTGAGTAGGTATCCGGAGAAATCCTTGTTGCATATAACTGAAAGATTCCGGAAGGAGAAGTAAGAATGGCATGGGCTGTAAAATCACCTGCAGTGAGGACAAAGGCGTAATCCAGACCTGTATTGGTAATCGAGCCGTACCAGCTTTGATCTCCATTCTCCGCAAACCCTATCTCATCAATACGAATGGGATACACTGCCGTTCTGTTCACACGCAACTCAAATGTCTCACCTGCCGATATTTCTTTTAAGGCCGA
>CBFIIQ010000006.1:33632-86666 GCA_965662685.1 Pseudohongiellaceae bacterium
AATACGAATGGGATACACTGCCGTTCTGTTCACACGCAACTCAAATGTCTCACCTGCCGATATTTCTTTTAAGGCCGAAAACTTGAGTATTCCAGTCGCTGGCGAACTGGCAATATCAAGTATCCAGACATTCTGCGCATTGGCTGATTGCATAAAACACAGGCATAAAATCAGGCAGAATAAACTCCTGATAAAAGTAACAGTAACCATGTGTTTCAATTGATGCCCAAAAAGACTCATTAATTTACTTTAATTTAATTCTTTATCTATCTGATTTTAAAAGAGTATTCTAAAGAAAGCCTCTCTTGCCCTGCAAACCGCCACCATGCACCACCATTATACGATAATTTTGTGGGAAAAAATCCCTTTTTTTGATCAGCTCATACAAACCGTATAACATTTTTCCCGAATAGACTGGCTCAAGAGGAATCTCATTGGTCCGTTCGAAGCGCTTGATAAAGCGTAGTAACGCTTCAGTGGTTTTAGCATAACCACCAAAATGAAACTTATCATTGATTGACCAGTTACAATGAGAAGTGAGCCCGAATTTCAGGAAATTAGTTCGGATTTGATGGTCCAGGTAATTGGTCCCTTTCAACACCTGAAACCCCAATAAAGGAATGGCAGAAGCAGATGCAAGACCCGTCAGCATTGTACCTGTTCCACAAGCCATACAGACAAGATCAAACTGCTGTTCATCGTAATAGCGTGTCAAGTCAGCGCACCCAGCAACCCCCTCGCTGTTGGCTCCTCCTTCAGGAATCACGAAGGCATCTGGAAAGCGCTGCTGAAGTGACTGAAGATAGTCCGGATTCTCTTTTTCCCGGTAGATAGACCGGCTAATGCCCTCAAGTAACATTCCGGCTTTTTTTGCATCTTCAAGACAGGAGTTTAATGGTGAAGATAACTCGCCACGTACCAGTCCAATGGTTTGAAAATTATATAAATGCCCGGCTTCGGCAAGGGCGTGGAGGTGATTGGACCAGGGTCCGCCAAAGCTTAAAAGGCAGCTTTTCCCCTGCGCCCTGGCCTGGATGAGGTTATATTTAAGTTTGAACCATTTATTGCCCGAAACAACCGGATGAATCAAATCTGTACGTAGAATAGATAGACTGACGCCGGTACCCTTGAGGAAAGGATCATCAATTTTTTGTACGGGAATTTCAGATGTAATGAATTGAGAGCTCAATTCCATAGACTGGTTCCGGCAAAGCAAAAAGGCATTATCTCTTTTCACAAAGGCAGTAGACAATGCCTGAAAGTGTATTTGTCAATTCAGAACAATATATCCCCTGTAGGATAGACAATTCTTTACAACTCTTTCGCGCTCCTGCAAGGCATCACCTGTACCCCGCAAAGTTCCGGTAGCTGCACCTATTCCAGCTGCGCGCTTGGCTGTATTACTATTTCCTGCAGCAGCACCAATCACTCCGCCTGCGACAGCACCTGCTGCCGCTCCTGTAGCAACTTTTCGCCCTGCCTGTACTTCATCAGCGAAAACATAACACTCCTGTAAATCAGCCTCATAGGCCTGTGGATCAATCCCTTTCGTATCAACGATAGGCCGATTGCCGGTTATTTCATCCACCTGACGACAGGATGACAACAGGCTCAGGAACAAAATAACAATCACCGAATAATTCATGACTTCCTCCAATTGCAGGTCTCATCCTGATTAACGCATTAACCAGCTGAAGGTTTACTGAATAACAAAGGAAAATTTTATGAGCAATTACTTGCTGATGAGAGGAAACAGCAGGATCAGATATGACCTGCAATGATTTCTGGCTAAAAGCATCTGTATACCAGGAGCATTAAAATCAACCAGGTGAATAATGAAGAGTAAGAAAGGGATATAAATGGCGGACCGGACGGGACTCGAACCCGCGACCTCCGGCGTGACAGGCCGGCATTCTAACCAGCTGAACTACCGGTCCGTAGAATGATATACCAGTATAAAACCGGTATTATTAAACAAGCGCGCTTGGTGGGTGAAGAGGGACTTGAACCCCCGACATTCGCCTTGTAAGGGCGACGCTCTCCCAGCTGAGCTATTCACCCAAAGCGCTAAGGCTGGGCATTTTACCTTCTTATGGATGCATGTCAATAAGCCTCTGCCCTGCTTTTTCACTCCTGGCAAATTACTTGGTGGTATAGCGAAAAGTCCCATCCCAATCCGGCTCAAGATCGGCATCTCTAAGCTCATTAATTCTGTCCAGATACACATCGTATAGCATTACGCCGGGGTCTCTTTGTTTCAGATTAGTGAACATTCGCTGGGCTTCATCCCAATCCTGTTCAAGATATTGTTTATAGGCTCGATGATATTCATCTACCAGCCCCTGGAGTGTTTCATCTGCATCATCTTCCATACACAGCGGCTGATAGATTCGAATCGATGCTTCTTTCCCCTTTACCTGGACCTTGTCAATCAGTCGACAAAGAAAACCCTCCAGATGATCATGGGTTTCTTCACCTATAAGCAATTTCACACCATAATTTTTGGTAATTCCTTCGAGACGTGACCCCAGATTTACAGCATCACCCAGAACCGTATAGGAACGGCGATAGGTAGATCCCATGTCACCAACGTTCATAAAACCGGAATTAATACCTACGCCTATATTAACCTCGGGAAATCCCCTCTCCTCAAACTCAACTTTGAGTTCTTCCACTTTCTCCAGCATCTCCAGTGCTGCCTTCACGGCATTAAGCCGGTGATCAGGGTCATTTAAAGGGGCTCCCCAAAAAGCCATCACCATATCCCCCACATATTTATCGATAGTCCCGCTATGGTCGAAAATAATACCTGTAATGGGTGTGAAGAAATCATTTAGCAGGGTTTTTAATTGCCCCGCAGAGAGGGATTCTGAAATGTTGGTAAAGCTTCGAATATCAGAAAACAATACACTAAGCTCTTTACTCTCTCCTTCAAAATTATAGGCATCTGGATTGTTGAGCATGGCATCGATATGCGCCGGCGGTACATATTGGTCAAACATACCTTTGATAGCCCGGCGGCTCAGCCCCTCTTTAAGGAAGCCATAGGTCAGATTAACAACGGTAATCAAAAAGATAAGAAAGATAATTATTATCAAGGAAATATCGAGATTGTAATCTGACCATAATTTGAAATTAAGTGCTGTTACCCCAAGCATAAAAGACAAGCTTGAAAGCAGGAGTAATGCCGGGCCAAGCATGGGATAAACCAGAGACAGAAAAACACCCGAAATCACTATAGTGGCAATGACAGCGCCCTCTTCCCAATCCGGCTTGGACGGAAAAGGTTCATTCTGGGCCCCTGTCAAAAGCGATATGGCATTATCAAGTTGATTGCCTGACTCGACATTGCCCTGTGAATTATCCAGAGTAAAGGCTGGTGCCGCTGACAAAAGGGCGTTTAGGACATTGGCGTGAACTTCAACACCCGGGAACACAGATTCTATCGGGGCAGAACGCAAATCAAAAAGTCCGGTAGCCGTCGCCCCTACAAGCGCAAGGCTGTTAAACAGCGCTTCCTCCTGCTCCGGGCTAAGGCTGTCATCAAGAACGTCAACTGCACTGATATAAGTATAAGGGCTGTTTTGGCCTACATTAGAGGTTCCGGCATAAGGAATTAATACCTGGCCTATGCTGTCTGTAGGAATAAAAATTTGTCCCACTTTTATTCCGGTAAGTCGATCAAACTGGCCCGTCAGGTCAGCTTCAGTCTGTATTTCAAAGTTATCTTCAAAAAAATACAGGCGCATCATTTCCAGTGCCAGTGAAGGATAGAGATTATTACCAAAACGCATAACCAGTGGTGTTCTTCTTAACACCCCATCAGCATCAGGAATAGTGTCAAAAAAACCGGCTCCTCTTGCCGATCTCTTCAGGATGTCGACATTTCCTTCGTATCCTATAGCTTGCAGAAAGCTTATTGCCTGGGTTCTTTCTTCATCCAGCTGAATAATTGGCTCGGGTAAATCGCCGTAACGCATGGTATTAGCAGACTTGAACGAAACCCCAAGCACCGTATCCAGCAATTCCATTTGTTCCGCAAAATGCAGATCCCCATCCAGCAAATTACTCCATTGCTCCAGTTGAGTTTCGTCAGGCAGGTTTGACGCAAGGTCACTACCATCACTTTTTTCCCGCAGTTCCGCCATCAGGTTTCTTTCCGGCTCGGGGAAGTAATAATCAAAACCAAGCACTATGACGCCATAATTCGCTAACTTGCTAACCAGATCACCAAAATCAAAACGTGACCAGGGCCAGCGCCCATAAGTGGATAAACTGCGCTCATCAATATCAATAACGACTATTTTATGTTCCGTTGCTTTAGGGGTTTCCAGCATAAAGGTGAAACGTTGATCATAAATAAGGTTATCCAGTCTCTGGAATAAGCCAATGATTGTGGGGTTGTTGCTGGTTTCGAGGGTGAAAACAAAAACGGTGGCCAGCAAGCCAATAAATACCGGCAGCCTTGCGCCTTTGAGAAGCTCAAACTTTAGTCTATTGAGGAATTTGAGTAAGAAGGAAAATACTTCCATCAAGCTGGGTTCCAGAGGTTTTTCACATTATAAGCGAAAGCACTGTACATGACAGTGTCCAGTCGTTAACATCACGACCCGATTTGTAGCACGTAACATCATGGAAATATTCAAGAAATTTACATTTGAAGCAGCGCACCGGCTGCCCAACGTGCCGGCCGGGCATAAATGTGCGCGCTTGCATGGACATTCCTATTCTCTGGAGGTGCATGTGAGTGGGCAACCCGATTCTGATCTGGGCTGGATAATGGATTTTGCCGACATCACCAAGGCGTTAGACCCCATAATCAGTCAGCTCGACCACTACTATCTTAATGATATTGCCGGATTGGAAAATCCAACCAGTGAAAATATCGTGCGCTGGGTGTGGCCTCAAATAAAGAAAGTATTGCCAGCGCTCTCAAAACTGGTGATCAGTGAAACCTGCACCAGTGGATGCGTGTATTACGGAGAATAATCTTTATTAGCAAAAGCGCGTTTAGCAAATTTGCCCTACAGTTTCCGCTCGCCCCGATAAACTTTGAACTAAATTTTCAACTGCTCGTTTTGGCCTTACCGGGTAAAGCCCACTCAATTGGGCGTTGCCCTGTTTTGACAAGATATTCATTAGCCTGCGAGAAATGCTTACATCCCAGAAAGCCACGATGAGCGGATAGTGGCGATGGATGGGGGGCCTGCAACACCAGATGTCTGTCCCGATCAATGATCTGGCCTTTTTTCTGGGCATAACTCCCCCAAAGCAAAAAAACCAGGTGCTCACGGTTATCATTTAATAACGATATAACTTTATCAGTAAAACGTTCCCATCCTTTGCCCTGATGAGAGGCAGCATTGCCTTTTTCCACACTTAGTACTGCATTTAACAGGAGAACCCCCTGCTCGGCCCAACTTTGCAAATAGCCATGATCAGGAGCAGTAATAGACAGGTCATTGTTAATTTCCTTGTAAATATTAATTAGCGAAGGAGGAATCCGCACGCCGGGTAGAACGGAAAAGCAAAGTCCATGAGCCTGCCCTGGCCCGTGGTAGGGATCTTGCCCAAGGATGACAACCCTGACCCTGTCAAAGGGCGTGCTGTCCAAGGCATTAAAAATGAGTTCCCCGGGCGGGTATATTTGTTTCCCCTGCGCCTTTTCCTGTTTCAGAAATTCACGCAGTGCAATCATGTAGTCCTGATTGAATTCGGCTTGCAGGCGTTCCAGCCAGGAATGGTCGAGCTTGATTTTCCTGTCGCCGGAACTGGAAATCACCATGCCCTCCCGAATAGACTGTTCCTTAATTTATTGTTCAATCTTGCGCTAAACCTGTAATTCACTTTACAGCTCAAGCATTCACCGGACGCATATGGGGAAATAATAAAACATCACGAATTGAGGCAGAATCTGTAAACAACATTACCAGGCGATCAATCCCAATACCCTCGCCTGCAGTCGGCGGCATTCCATACTCAAGAGCAGTAATATAATCCTGATCGAAATGCATGGCCTCGTCATCGCCTGCGTCTTTCTCTGCTACCTGGGCCTTGAAACGTTCTGCCTGATCTTCTGAATCGTTGAGTTCAGAGAAACCATTGGCGATTTCGCGACCACCGATAAACAATTCAAAACGATCACTGATCGCAGGATTATCATCATTACGTCTTGCCAGTGGAGAAACTTCGGTTGGGTATTCCGTAATAAAGGTTGGCTGTTGTAACCATTCTTCGACTTTCTCCTCAAAAATCTCAAGCTGTATTTTTCCAGTACCCCAATTGTCTTTCACAGCTATGCCCATGGATTTTGCCAGGGCAGACACTTCTTCATAGTTTTCAAGCTGCGCCAAAGTAACGCCATCTACCTTCTCCAAAATAGCATCAAGCAAGGTCATGCGGGTAAAGGGTTGATCAAAATCCAGTTCAACGTCCTGATAAGTCACTTTTCCTGAGCCAATAACCTCATGGGCAATCTTGCGCAACATGTCTTCTGTCAAACTCATCAAATCATGATAGTCAGCATAAGCCTGATAAAACTCCAGCATGGTAAATTCGGGATTATGGCGCGTGGACAGGCCTTCGTTACGAAAGTTGCGATTAAGCTCAAATACCCGCTCAAAGCCTCCTACGACCAGCCTCTTGAGATACAGCTCAGGCGCTATTCGTAAATACATATCCTGATCCAGGGAATTATGATGAGTGATAAATGGCCTGGCTACTGCACCGCCTGGAATTACCTGCATCATTGGTGTTTCCACTTCCATGTAGCGCTCTTCATTCATGAAATTTCGAATGGCGCTGACAATTCTGGAGCGAATGATAAAGGTTTCGCGCGCATCCTCATTGGCAATCAGATCCACGTAGCGCTGGCGATAACGCACTTCAGTATCTGTCAGACCCTTATGTTTGTCGGGTAGAGGACGCAGCGATTTTGTCAGCAGGGAAATTTCCTGTACCCGAATACTGAGTTCGCCTTTATCCGTTCTAAAAATATGTCCCTTGGTACCGATAATGTCACCAAGGTCCCAACTTTTAATTTCCGCCCTTTCGTCTTCGGGAAATTCTTTTATGTTCAGGTATAACTGAATCTGTCCTGTCATATCCTGAATCACAATAAAAGGGCCACGCATCCTGATGATACGCCCAGCCACACAGGCTTCCATAGCAAGCTCTGCAAGCTCCTCTTTATCCTTGTCGGCATAGGAGGCATGGATATCAGCGGCATAATCACTGCGCCTGAAGCTGTTGGGAAATGCGTTGCGCTGGGATTTGATAGCATTTAACTTGTCACGACGCTGTGCGATCAGTCTGTTTTCGTCATTGCTGTCAGTCGTTCCAGTGTCTTGTTGCTTATCGCTCATTTATTGTTCCGTCAGTAACTAGGTGAATTAATCGTTTCAGGTCTTAAAGACCCATTTTCAGACTGGCTTCCATAAACTTGTCCAGATCGCCATCAAGCACCGCACCGGTATTACTGGATTCTATATTCGTGCGCAAATCCTTGATTCTAGATGCATCCAGTACATAGGAACGAATCTGGCTACCCCAGCCAATATCCGCTTTTTCATCTTCTATTTCCTGTTGGCTTTCTTTTTGTTTGAGTTCTTCCAGCTCATATAACTTGGCTTTCAATTGCTTGATCGCCATATCCTTGTTCTTATGTTGTGAACGCTGATTCTGGCATTGTACAACGATGCCAGTAGGTTCATGGGTAAGTCTGATGGCCGAATCTGTCTTGTTGACATGCTGACCACCGGCACCGCTTGCACGATAGGTGTCTACCCTTACCTGGCTCATATCCAGTTCAATTTCAATATCATCATCGACTTCCGGAGAAACAAAAACTGACGCAAAAGAAGTATGGCGTCTGTTGCCAGAATCAAAGGGTGACTTTCTAACCAGTCGATGGACACCGATTTCTGTTCTTAACCAGCCAAAGGCATACTCTCCTTCAAAGTGAAGCGTTGCACTCTTGATGCCGGCCACTTCCCCGGCAGACACTTCAACCAGCTCAGTTTTAAATTCCTTCTGTTCGCCCCAGCGCAGGTACATCCTCAACAGCATTTCTGCCCAGTCCTGGGCTTCGGTACCGCCTGATCCGGCTTGTATATCAAGATAGGCATTGTTCGCATCCATAGCCCCGGAAAACATGCGCAGAAACTCAAGTTTCTCCAGCGAGACTATCGATTCATCAAGATCTGCCAGTGCCTCATGTAAAAGACTTTCATCGTCCTCTTCACGCGCCAGCTCAACCAGTTCCTGGATATCAGCAAATGACTTCTCCAGATTGCCAATAGTCAGGACTATTTTTTCAAGGTCAGCTCTCTCTTTTCCCAAAGCCTGGGCATATTCTGGTTTATCCCAGACCGCAGATTCACCCAACTCCAGTTCTACTTCCGCAAGTCTCTCCTGTTTGACATCAAAGTCAAAGATACCCCCTGAGCACTTTAACGCGCTCCTGACAGTCTTTTAGGGTCTCTAGAGGAATATTTACTTCTAACATAGGTATCTGGCCTGAAAAAAGGCGCTATTTTAACTTAATACACCTGTCATTGCCTATGAGCAGGATGTATCAATCTGTATGAGACCGTATACTTCCCTGCTTGGAAAGTAATGCACAGGAAATAACCATCATTACCCCTAAAGACACAACAATTCTGGCCAACGCTGCAATTACCTGGAAAGAAAGTGGCCTGCCTCGCTCCGACACCTATGACGATATTTATTTTTCTGCAGCTAATCCGATAGAAGAAAGCCGCCATGTCTTTATTAACGGCAACGATCTCGAAACCCGCATGCCCCATGTCGGTCATACCCCCCTGGTCATAGGAGAATGTGGCTTTGGATTTGGAATTAATTTTCTGGTGACCTGTGAACGTTTTTGCGAACTGTCTCCACGTGGCAGCAAAATGCATTTTCTGAGCTGTGAAGCACATCCGGTTTTAAAAAAGGATCTGGAAAGATTCTACAAAACATTGCCGTCAACGCTTCAACCCTATGCAGAAAACCTGTTGGACCATTATCCCGAACAGGGAAAGGGTTTACACAGAATAGTGTTACAACATCAGCAGCATCTTTTTATTCTTGACCTGATTTATGACGATGCCCCTGCTGCTTTCCAGAAGCTGTCCACTCACGCACCCGTAATTGATGCCTGGTATCTGGATGGTTACAGTCCATCGAAAAATGAGGCGATGTGGGATACTGATCTCATTAACATTATTGCCAAACTCAGTAAATCGGGAACTACGCTGGCGACTTATTCTGTTGCCGGCATGGTCAGGGAAAATCTAAAGCACGCAGGCTTTGCAGTGAGCAAGCGCAAGGGTTTCGGCAAGAAACGGCAGATGCTATCAGGTGTAATGCCTGCTTTAACCAAAATAACTCATCATTGGGAAAAATCCTGGTCAAATCCCTGGCCTGAGAAAGACGCCAAAGTCAGTAAAGTCGGCATTATTGGTGCAGGTCTGGCCGGTTCTGCAACCGCCCATGCGCTTGCTCTGCGGGGCTATTCTGTCACTGTACTGGAAAAAAATGCCAGCATTGCCAGTGGCGCTTCTGGAAACCCGCGCGGCCTTGTCCATTTCAACCCGGGGCGGCAATTGACCCCTGCAAACCTGTTTCGCCTATCCGCCTTCAGCTATGCCGTTCGACATTATCGTAACCTCGCTAAACATCACAACTTTGCTTGGCAGTCATGTGGACTGGTACAACTGGCAAGGGACAAAACAGAACTTGAGGAATATAGAAATCTGCTTGAGCAAAAACTTTATGACTCAGGTTTCATGACGGCTATTAATGCCGAACAAGCCACAAATATATCAGGATTGGCGTTAAGCGATAGCGGACTTTTCTTTCCCCAGGCCGGTAGTCTTGACCCTGTGGCCTTGTGTCAAACCTGGACCAGTCAGAACACTATAAAGCTTTTTACCAATCGCGATGTATCAGCAATTAATTTTCATGAGGAGCTATGGCAGGTAGATATGAACGGTCCGAATGGCCCTGAAAAGCAAAAGTTTGATGCCCTTGTTATCTGTGACAATGGTGCGAGCCCCGGACTTGCACAGGAAAACAAGTATCCTTTACGTTTCAACTTCGGACAAACTGATTCCTTTAATCTGGATGGTTTAATTCCGGCATCCAGCTTTCTGAAATGTCCTGTAAGAAAAAAAGGCTATCTTATTCCATGGGGTGATGAGGATCCCTCCCGGATAACCATTGGTGGCAGCTTTGCAGCGGAAGATAAGCATTCAAATGAGCACACTACAATGCAGAAGCATAATTTTCAGATGCTCAAGGACATAACACCAGTACTTCATGAGAGCCCAGCATCAGACCTGTACACCGACATAGATAAAATCAGCAGTAGGCGCGGAATGCGCTGCTCAACGCCTGATTATCTTCCCCTTGCCGGTCCCGTAGAAGAAAAGCACTTAACCAGTAACATTTTTTCCGGATACCAGAGAAATGCTCGAAAAGAAATTATGTCAAATCCTCACTATTATCCTGGCCTTTATATAAACATAGCCCATGGGTCCAGCGGGCTGGTAACTACGCCACTGCTGGGGGAATATATTGCTTCACTTATCAGCAGAGAATCGCTGCCAATAAATCACGATGAAATAGCTGCAGTTTTACCGATGAGATATTTGATCAGGGATTTAAAAAGACAAAAAGCTTGAGAAAATTATAGTACAGGTGCGTGGTAATTTAGCGATTATAGAACGCAGAAAGCGCTGAGGCGAGATAGCCGGTGTCTTTTGCGCCCGCCATTTCCCTGATCGAATGCATGGCAAATGTAGGCACACCGATATCCAGAGTTTTTACCCCAAGTTCACCGGCAACTAAAGGGCCTATGGTTGATCCACACCCCATGTCGTTTCTTACTACAAATGCCTGAACCGGCACATTGTTTTCCTCACACAGTTGTCTGAAAAACGCCGAGGTTTCGCTCGTAGTTGCATAACGTTGATTGCCGTTTATTTTTATAACTGGACCTGCATTCAAGAGTGGCCCGTGTTTATCATCATGTTTGCCCGGATAATTTGGGTGAATGCCGTGAGCATTATCAACGGAGAACATAATGGATTTGTCCAGGATGTGACGTTTACTTTCAGCCGATGTCGATGCCAGAGCTTCTGTAATTCGGTCAACAACAGATTCCAGAAATGGACCTTTCGCCCCATTTGCAGAAACACTTCCCACTTCTTCATGATCAGTACAAACCAGCAGGCTTGCATGCTTGTCATTGCTAAGCAGTAAACTTTGCAGTCCGACATAACAACTGAGCAGATTATCCAGTCTGGCCCCACTGACAAATTCGTCATGCATGCCTGTCAAGGCAGGTGACTGCACATCGTACAGACGCAAATCATAGGCCAGAACTTTTTCGGCTGTTTTAAGCTTCATTGTAGAACGCAGGTGTTCAAGCAAGATGCTTTTCAGGTCAATAGAACCCTCTTTACCCAGCTGGCTAACAATAGGAATAATATCTGTTTGCGCATTAATTTTACGATTGTCATTGGCCTCTCGATCGAGATGAATCGCCAGGCTGGGAATTACCGCTAGCGTTTTTTCAAAGTTGATAAGGCAATGAGATAACTTGCCACTTTTCTCTCTATAATCAATTCTACCTGCCATAGACAGATCACGGTCAAACCAGGGATTGAGTAGTACCCCGCCATAAACTTCAACGCCAAGCTGGGCATATTGATAACGATTGATTTCGGGCTGAGGCTTTATTTTCAAGCAAGGGCTATCGGTATGGGCCCCAACCATTCTGAAACCAGTGTCGGGCAAAACATCACTTCCCGTCTTGAACGCAATAATTGAAGAACCTCCGCGCGTTACGAAATAGCCCTGCTTTTTTTTCAGTTTCCAGGGTTCACTTTCACCCAGACAAACAAAACCAGCCCCTTCGAGCAGGGCTGTCAGGGAACTTACTGCATGGTAAGGCGTGGGTGAAGCCTGAATAAAATCGATCAGGCCAGCGTTTAAATCCGCAGTATCTGGAACCTGTGATTTATTTACCATGAGGGTTATTACTGAACATCTAGTAATTCAACATCAAATACCAGAGTAGTGTTGGGACCAATTAGTTGACCGGCACCATTCGCACCATAAGCCAGTTCCGGTGGAATGAAAAAGCGGAACTTGTCCCCCACTTTCATCAACTGTACACCCTCGGTCCAGCCGGCAATTACACCATTTAATGGGAATGAAGCTGGATCGCCTCTTTCTACTGAGCTATCAAACACTGTGCCATCAATCAAAGTCCCATGGTAATGGACTGTTACTGTATCACTGGCAGCAGGCATCGCTGCACCAGCAGCACCCTGGGTTAATACCTCATATTGCAGACCGGATGCAGTTGTTGTCACTTCTGGACGCTGGCCATTGTTCACAAGAAAATCACGGCCCGCCTGAGCAGCCGCTTCCACCTGGGCATTCATACGTTCCTGCTGAGCATTGGAAAATGCCTGAATAGCCGCCATAATTTCTTCTTCACTCATCTGTAAATCGCCATTAAGTGCATCTCGCACACCGGCAACCAGCGCATTAGCATCGAGATCATCCATTGGCATCTGACTAACCAGATTCATACCAATATTAACACCGATACTGTAGCCGGCTTTTCCTTCATCTGACTCAAGATCCTGGGCCATAACAAAGCTCCCAAGAAAGATTGCAGTCAACGCACTGCAGCGGACTGCAAAAGGTAAAAATTTCATATTTCCTGTCCTTTACTCATTAAATTTTTAAGCCGACAATAGGAATATCAGCAACGCGCAATACTACCTATACTGCAATTGAAATACCACCTCGAGCCTCACAGCTGGCTGATCACAACTGCAACATATACTGACACCTTGTGTCAGTATATGGCTTTATTCAACCATCAAAGCGCATAATACCAATCACAGTCTAAATGATTATTAGCTGGATGGATCAGCAGCAGCATCAGGAATATTTATGAAATATACAACGGCTATAGTCACAGTACTGACTTTCACCATTTCGGCATGCAGCCGTTATCAGGTTGTACTCAATGATAATATTGTTTATTCACCTGGCGGCGCGCCCCCTGCCCCGAGCTTGCTCATTGACGCCAATTTTCAGGGCTGCCTGAATCAATACCTTTCCAATGCGACCAGCAAAGATCCTGCCGATGTAAAGTTACTTGCCTGCCCCGTCGCCGGTATTCAGAGCCTCGCCGGCATCAATGCGCTACCAAATCTGGAGCAACTTGAACTAAGTGACAATCAAATTGGTGACCTGTCACCTTTATTGGCATTGAAAAACCTGAGAGTTTTGAGCATCAGGAACAACAGGGTCACCAACATTAATGCTCTTATGTCATTACCGATACTGCGATTTGTGGCGCTACAGGGAAATAATGGCATTAATTGCACGCAACTGGACGAACTTGGAAAGAAAGTTGGGAATTCTTTAAATGGTCCGGATAGCTGTCGACAATAGAACCGCCCCATGGAAAGTATTTTTTATTTCAGGCGGGAACACCACTGTGAAACCTGAACTCGCTGTCTGGCGTCACAATTAACTCAGCTTCTTTCTCGGCAAAAAAAGCAATTCTTTCTGAAATATCAGCGTCTTGATAGTGATGCGCAAGGGTCAGGTAATCTTCATAATGTCGGCTTTCCGAGCGTAATAATGATCCATAAAAACGCTGTAATTTTCCATCCAGTTCAGGCGCTATCATGGCAAATCTTTCACAGGAGCGTGCTTCTACCAAAGCTCCAATAATCAGCGTATCAACCAGCTTGGCAGGCTCATGGGTTTGCATATGTTCGCGCAGCGATGAGGCATAGCGAGAGGAGGAAATGTGGGTATAGGCTATGCCTTTTTCCTGCATTAAGGTGACCACCTGTTCAAAATGCAGGAGTTCTTCTCTCGCCAATTGCGACATCTTCTTTAACAGCTCTGTTTTATCAACATACCGATACATCAGGTTCATGGCAGTGGCAGCGGCCTTTTTTTCGCAATTGGCATGATCTATTAACATCAACTCTTCATTCTCCAATGCCCATTCCACCCAGGCTGGTGGCGTTGAACAATTTAGAAAAGCGTTAATGGCGGTAAGGTCTGTCATAAAAGAATTTATCGATATACGAAGTTATACGTCAGCATCATCAGGGCCGACCTGACTGATTTGAGAAGCATCATGTTTTAAAGACTCTTCTGTATCTATCCCGGGCAGTGACTTGCTGGCTCTGGCTCCCAGTGTTTTAAGTTTTTCCACTCTGCCAACCAGATTGCCCCTTCCTGAAGTGAGCTTTTTATGTGCCTGCTCGTAAGAAGCCTGGGTTTGATCAAGCCTCTTGCCTATATCTTCAAGATCTTCGGTAAAGGAAACAAATTTGTCATACATTGCACCCGCACCCTTGGCAATTTCCAGTGCATTTTTGTTTTGGTGTTCATAGCGCCATATATTCTGGATAGTTCGCAAGGTCGCCATTAAAGTCGTAGGTCCGACCAATGCTATATTCTTATCGAAGGCCTCGGTAAAAAGACTCTGATCATTTTGCACTGCCAGAGCAAAAGCTGACTCCACTGGAAGAAACATGATGACAAAGTCCAGAGAACGAACTGCATGCAGATTCTGGTAATCCTTCTTTGAAAGATCCCTGATATGATTTCTTATTGACTGAATATGTTCCTTCAATGCTGTCGCTTTCTTGCTCTCGTCCTGTTCAGAATAATAACGTTCATAGGCTATCAGGCTTACCTTGGAGTCAACAATAACATCCTTGTTTTCAGGCAAATGTATAATTACATCAGGCTGGCGATTACCCCCATCACTGGTACGCAAACTCTTTTGAATTACATATTCACTGCCTTTGCGAAGTCCCGAATTCTCCAGCAGACGTTCCAGTACAAATTCACCCCAGTTACCCTGGGCTTTGCTATCACCCTTAAGTGCATTAGTAAGATTTATCGCATCTTCACTGATACGTAGATTAAGATCCTGCAGGTTCTGAATTTCCTTAGCCAGTGAAAATCTCTCTTTAGACTCCCGGTCATAGGTATCTTCTACCTTTTTTTCGAATTGCTGAATTTTTTCCTGGAGCGGCTTCAGAATACTTTCTATGTTTTGCCTGTTACTGTCTGTAAATGCCCGGCCTTTCTGTTCGAGGATTTCATTCGCCAGATTTTTAAACTCAAGGCTCATCTTTTCCCTGGCATTTTCCAGTAACTGAATTTTTTCCTGATTCTGATTCCGCTCTTCAGCAAGCTGAGTCTCAAGCCGGGAAACAGATTCACGCAACAATGTGTTTTTTTCGGTGGCTTGCTGAAAATCTGAATGAATTATTTGACTCTCATTGTGCAGCTTTTCGATTTCCATCTGTCTGGATTGGAGGCGTTCTTTAAGTACATCTACAGAGTCACCTGCGACGTTTTTGTTTTTATTGGATAGTAGATAAACAGAGTATATAGCCAGCAAAATAAGCACTGATAACAATACAATTATTATCAGTGTCGCTGTTGTCATATACGTCTCCGCTTGATTGCGAACAGTGAATTAAAAAAGGGATTAAGCGTGCTGGATAAGTTGAAGTGGTTCTAAGGAAGCATTAATTAAAATTAATGCCCAGTCTTTCCCCCACTTCTTTATAGGTTTCAATCACGTTGCCAAGCTCCTGCCTGAACCTGTCCTTGTCCATTTTTTTTCGAGTCTCTTTATCCCATATACGACAACCATCAGGACTGAACTCATCGCCAAGAAGGATTTCACCTTTATAAATACCAAATTCAAGTTTGTAATCGACCAGCAACATATCGGCTTTCAGAAAAAGTTCTTTTAATACCCTGTTAACCTGAAAAGTGATTTCTTTCATCTTCTCAATATGTGCAGGATCTGCCCAGCCAAAAGAAGCAATATGATAATCATTGATCATAGGATCATGTAGCTCATCATTCTTCAGGAAAAATTCAAAAGTAGGCGGATTGACGTCTATGCCTTCCTTTATTCCAAAACGCTTGCAAATACTTCCGGCGGCCAGGTTTCTGACGACACATTCAACCGGAATCATATCCAGTTTCTTAACTACCGATTCTGTATCGGAGATTCGTTCCACAAAATGGCTTTTTATTCCTGCCTCATCAAGCTTCTCCATAATAAAGGCATTAAAAATATTATTAACCTTACCCTTATCTTCAAGTTGCTCAACTCTCAACCCATCAAAAGCGGAGGTATCATCTCGAAATTGCAAAACATAAAGATCAGGATCATCTGTTTTAAATACAGATTTCGCTTTTCCCGAATACAGTTCTTCACGTTTTTCCATCAATTTCTCCAATACACTCAATTACTTTTTTCTAAGTTAAATAACAATAGGTTTCCCACAAAATGCTAGGGGCAGTTACTTTATGCAATATTATTGCGCAGTAGTCTTAACAGGGAGTTTTCGGCCTCATTGACACTTTCGGATTGCTGCGTTGTATTAATAGGCTCAATAATAACTTCTACTTCACCATCAAGATCCAGCACCTGAATTTGCAAGGGAAAAAATTCTGGACGATCTTCTTTACTGAAAACGCCATTTAACGTAAAGATTTTACTAAACAATCCCGGCTCATCTTCATCCGTTTCAGTTGGGATAACATAATTCACCTCGAAAATACCCTGGTCAATACTATCAGCAATGACTTCAATTTCTGCTCGTTGCAGGGCGCTGTCGATAGCGGCCCAGCTCCGTTCAAAGCCTGCTTCGAGATGCAGAATATCTTTTCCACCCGGGGTACTGAGAATATTTGCCTTGCCGCGACCATCAATATTTTCAGCAAGAAAAGAAACCGTAGATGCCTGATAAAGATCAGCCACATCCACCAGATAATTGGATAAATCAGTCAGGAAATCAAACTCCACATCCGGATCTGTAGAAGATTCAGGCCAATTCACCTGGTCAAGTACTGGTATAGACTGCCCGACTGCAAGATGTAGCAGGCGAATCTCGGCACTGTCATTTTGAAAGCCCGGTTCCACCGTCACACGTATTTTTTCTTTAGTAAGGCTATTGCCTGCAAGCACAAACCAGCCGGTATCCAGAACACCTCTGGTTGGATTCTCAAAGGCTACACCGATACTCTTACTGGTCCAGTAATCTCTTATTCTTGGCCATACTTCACTTGGGCTTACATCAACTATGACCCAGCTATCGCCACTCATACGCTGAATAACAACGCCTCTTTCAGAACGCCCGCTGAACGACCTCGGTCGGGGAGCATCAAGAAAAGCCTGCGTGTTATTGGCAGACACCTGAGGAATGACCATCAGATCATCAATGATATAACTATCGTATTCGGCAGGGATTGTAGTGCGAGGTAATACCTCGGCTTCCAGGTAATCGGCTTTCCGGTCACGCAGCAGACCTTCCTCCCCGGCAATATAATCGAGACCGGGAACAGGTATGGAGGGAAGCATTGAGCAACCGCAAACCACAAAAAGGGAAATGAGAGAAACTGCCCTTGTGGTGATTTTAGCCACTACTGTATCAACTATCCTGGTTACTGGTTTTTTGATTGCTGCACTTTCCTGCATAGCAATTAATTTCTGATTTGTTTTGATTGTTTTTATCTCTGGAATTAATTAATTTTCGGCTCATAACATAAAACACAAAATAAAGGATCAGAGCTTTCCCTTTACGATCAGCTCTTTTCAATAGGCAAATTACAAAGCGCCGGCTTCGTGAAGGGCAGCACGCAAAACTTCATGAAACGTTTCATCAAGTTCAACCAGTGGTAGCCTGATTGCAGGCCCTATCATGCCCATTTCTTTTAACGCCCATTTCACCGGAATCGGGTTTGATTCCAGAAACAGCAATTCATGTAGTTTGGCAATTTTATTGTTAATTAAGTTCGCAGCTTCAGACTCGCCGGCTATAGCCAGTCTGCACATTTCGTGAAGAGGACCTGGCACTACATTCGCTGTAACGGAAATGGAGCCTATAGCGCCAGCCAGCATTAACTCCAGCGAGGTTGCGTCATCCCCGGAATATACTGCGAAATCTTCACCACATAATTGTAAAACTTCTTTGCCACGCGCTATATCGCCTGTTGCTTCTTTCACACCTACTATATTCGGCACTTCAGATAGAATTTTTATGGTTTCCGGCAACATATCACAGGCAGTTCTGCCTGGGACATTGTATAGAATCTGCGGGATATCAACACTTTCAGCAATTTTTCGATAATGCTCAACCAGACCACGCTGAGTGGGTTTGTTGTAATAAGGCGTCACCAACAGGCAGGCATCCGCACCTGCTTTTTTTGCCGCTTGCGTAAGTTCAATGGCTTCAGTAGTTGAATTAGCCCCGGTGCCCGCTATGACAGGAATACTGCCGGCGACTTCTTTCACTACATGAGTAATAACGGTGCAGTGCTCCTCGACATCCAGAGTGGCAGACTCACCTGTGGTTCCTACTGCCACAATGGCATCGGTTCCCTGTTCAAGATGCCATTCCAACAGACGTGACATGGCAGGCAAATCAAGACTTCCATCTGCTTTCAGCGGAGTAACTATTGCAACAATACTGCCCTTTATCATATTCACAATTAATCTCTGTTTTTTATACTGGAGCCTGCTAACAGCCCTGATACTGAGCGCTTCAGTCTGTAGACAAATAAATATCGATTATGTTCAGACTGGATGCCTGATGAAAGCGGCTAATTTTAGCTTAACCCAAGGCAAGTTAACACCGGAAAACAACAGGGACTTCAGTATCACGCAGGGCTGTCGGGATCATTACTAATTGGCCATGCCCTGATTACAGCCTTCAGAAAAGTGGCCAGCGGGATTGCGAAAAACACGCCCCAGAATCCCCACATTCCACCGAATACCAGTACAGCAGTGATTATCGCTATGGGATGTAGATTAACGGTTTCGGAAAAAATCAGTGGAACCAGGATATTACCGTCAATAAGCTGCAGAACAGCATAGGCCACTAAAATTTGTGCCAGTTCAGCGCTAAAACCCCATTGAAAAAATGCGACAAGAAAGATTGGTATTGTAGCCACAGTAGCTCCGACATAGGGAACAATGACAGAAAGGCCGACCAATACCGCGAGAATCAAGGGATAATTTAAATCAAAAAGTGAAAAAAGTACAAAACTGGAGGTACCAACTATAAAGATTTCCAGAGCTTTACCGCGGATATAATTGGCTAGCTGATCATTCATTTCATGCCAGACCTGAGCCATGATTGGGCGTTTTTCAGGAAGCCAGCTCTCAAGGAAAGTGAGGAGCTTTTCAGAATCCTTGAGCATGAAAAAGACCATGATAGGTACCAGGATCGTGTATACGACAATTGTCACCAGCCTGGTGATACTGGCCACGGAGTAAGACAGCAATATCTGCCCAAACTGCCCTATTTCACCCTGCATATTATCAAGCCACTGCTCGACCTGGGTTTGCGAAAATAGTTCCGGATAATTTTCTGGCAACAACAAAAACAAGGAGCGCAGCTGATTAACCATAGTGGGCAGCTCATCGATGAACAAAGACAGTCTGCTCCAGCTAAAAGGAAGGAAAAACAGGAAAATTATCAGGGTTACGCCAAGAAAAATTACATAGACAAGATAAACGGAGATCACGCGAGGCACGTTGATCTTAACCAGTGAATTCACCAGACCTTGCAACATGAAGGTAAGTACCATGGCCCATAAAAGTGGCGCTATGACGCCCCCCATGGTAAGCATGATTACCGTACCTGCAACCAGTAACAGGGTAAATATTAACGCTTCTTCTTCTGAAAAATAGCGCTCATACAATCCACTAAATACTCTAATCATGCTTTGCCTGTTATTAGCTTTCATCACTTGTTAGCATCCGCTACCTGGATTAATCGGTAATTCCGGACAGCCACTTTTTTGCCTGCTGGTGCGTTTGAAGATCAACTTTTTTGAATCCAGTAATAGAACTTACCGTCTGACTTTTCGACTTCCAGTAACTGGTTGCCACTTTGCTGCATAAATACCTGAAAATCCCGTTCTGAGCCTGGGTCGGTTGCGATTACCTTGACGATTTGCCCTGAAAGCATCTTGTTTAGGGATTGCTTGGTTTTAAGCAAAGGCAATGGGCAAGTCAGGCCGCACAAATCCAGTTCTATATCGATTGAAGTTTGCATCCGGCAATTTTAGCAAGTGCACGGTAAAAAACCGAGTTAAGCTTTGCAATAATGTGTATTATTAAGGGTCTAAAGAGGTGTAATGCCTGTTTCTATCATCAAAGCTTCCCCAAATAACATACCAATGCCAATACAACGTCATTTCATGCCAGCCATACTACTCCTTCTCATCCTTTTGAGTTTGGGGAGGCAAGCATATGCCCAGGTAAATTTACCGGTATTGGGCGATTCCGTCTCCGGCACTATTTCTACCCAGCAGGAATACGAATTTGGACGAGAACTGTTACGTCAGATCCGCAGGGAAACCACCATGCTGGAAGACCCGCTGATGATGGAGTACATCATCAGTCTTACTTACAAGCTTGCAGTAAAGAGTGAGCTGCGCGACCACCGCCTGGAATTCGTCCTGATCGATAATGAAATTCTGAATGCTTTTGCGGCTCCGGGAGGCATCGTAGGCGTTAATGCCGGTCTCTTCCTGTTTGCCGAAAATGAAGGCCAATTTGCCTCTGTACTGGCGCATGAGCTGGCGCATATTAGCCAACGTCATTATGCCCGTTCAGTGCAGGAAGCCCAGAAAAGTGCGCTGCCAAGTGTTGCAGGCCTGCTTGCCAGCCTTATTATTGCTTCGACAGTAGGCGGCGATGCCGGCCAGGCTGCACTAATGACCACTCAGGCTGTTGGCCAGGAAAACCGCTTACGTTACAGCAGAAGTAATGAACAGGAAGCTGACCGTATCGGCATTAGAACACTCTACAATGCCGGCTTTGATCCAAATGATATGGCCGGAATGTTTGAGCAGATGATGCGTATGCAAAGTTATTCCCGCAGATTACCGGAATTCCTCTCGACCCATCCCCTTGATGAGAATCGAATCGCAGACAGCAAGAATCGCTCCAATGTACTGCCCCCGGTTCAGCATGCCCAGAGTCTCGAGTTCCTGCTTATGAAGCAACGGGCCACCCTGCATTACGCAAATGACAAGGATGCAATTATTCAGGCTTTGCAAAGAGATTTACCGCAACTCAATGGTGCCGAGGAAGATGCCGCGATCTATGGCATTGCCTTGGGACAGCTTTATAACGGTCAGCATGTTCAGGCCTCGCAAACGCTCGATAGCCTGTTAAAGAAAGACCCTACCAGAATCACCTATGTCATGCTGGAAGCAGATATAGCACGCGAAGCTGGCAATTTTGAAAAGGCGCTAGGCATCCTGGAAAAAAATCTGAGAATTAACCCAGACAACCATCCACTTTCCATGTCATACGCCAGCACGCTAAATGCCGATGGGCGCTATAGCGACGCCGCTGCTGCATTGGAAAAACAATCCCTGGTGCAACCGAATGATCCGGAATTATGGTACCAGCTGGCAGAAATTCAGGGGAAAGCTGGCAATATCAGTAAAGTTCATCAGGCCAGAGGCGAGTTTTTCATCACCATCGGTGATTTCACTCGTGCTCGCAACCAGTTTAACCTGGCCCTCAATATGGAAAACGACAGACTGCTGAAAGCACGGATACAGCAGCGTCTGGATTACATTCGTAATCTTCAGAACAGATATTACCGATAGCTCACCCGGCTCTTTTAAGCTTTTACTATTCAGACATCCTGCTGTGATTGACGAAAGTCGAGCATACGTTGCAGTGGCAGCATTGCCTTTTCGCATAATGAAGGCTCGACATGAATCTGATTACTGCCATTGAGCAATGAATCATAAAGCGTCTCCAGAGTATTCATTCCCATCCAGGGACACTGGGCACAACTGCGACATGTCGCCCCTTCCCCCGCTGTTGGTGCCAAAACAAATTCCTTATCCGGCGCCAGTTGCTGCATTTTGTAAAATATTCCGGCATCTGTTGCCACGATAAAGGTCTTTTCCGGCCTTTCACAAGCTGCCTTGATAATCTGTGTTGTTGAGCCAACCACATCAGCTTGTTCCAGTATGGCCATTGGCGATTCCGGATGCGCCAGTATTGCCGCATCAGGATGTAAATGACGCATGCTATCCAGCGCGCGGGTTTTGAATTCCTCATGCACGATACAGGCGCCATCCCAGATAAGCATGTTTTCAGCACCTGTTTTTTTCTGAATATAATTTCCCAGATGTTTGTCTGGACCCCAGATCACTGACTTTCCTTGAGTAGTCAGATGTTCTACTACATCAAGAGCAATTGCCGAGGTCACTACCCAGTCTGCCCGGGCTTTTACTTCAGCTGATGTATTGGCATAAACCACTACTTCATGATCAGGATGGGCATCGCAGAAACTGGCAAAGGTATCTGCAGGACAGCCAAGATCAAGAGAACAGGTCGCCTCAAGCGTTGGCATAAGGATTGTTTTTTCCGGATTGAGGATCTTCGCTGTTTCACCCATAAACTTGACACCGGCCACTGCAATCGTTTGCGCATCAGATTGATTACCAAAGCGAGCCATCTCCAGTGAATCAGCAACCAAGCCGCCGGTTTCTTCAGCCAGTGATTGCAGTAAGGCATCGGTATAATAATGGGCAACCAGAACCGCGTTGCGCTCCTTTAGCAAGGTACTGATTTTCGCTTTTAATTCATCTGCCTTATCCACAGACAAGGCATACTGGCCAGGCACTTTGTCGAGATAGGATTTAACAAGGCTTCGCTCTGCAGCGAATTCAGATTCAGGGTTCTTATTGAGTAATGTCATAAACTTTCTGGAGTCGAAATAAAGACAGCTAATATACCATATTAGATTTCCCAACTTATGCAATAAAAACTCTGAATATCTTTCATGGCAACTTTTTTGACGTGGGTTTCCAGGCGTTTAAACTGGACGCGGCACAGTTAGCTGTTTATTCTTTGCTGACAAATTTTCTGCAAGCAAATTAAATCCAAAATGGCTTCAGTTTTATTACCAACCAATGAGAACCTTCAGTTACTGCGCCGTGTTTTACGTGATGGCGGCCTGGTGGCTGTTCCTACCGAAACTGTCTATGGGCTGGCCGCAAATGCATTTAATAGCTCAGCTTGTGAAAACATCTACAAGTCCAAGGGACGTCCGGCGACAGATCCTTTGATCTGTCATGTCGCCTCAGTTTCCATTGCTCAAAACATTGCCAGCTTTAATAACCTGTCAAAACATCTTGCTGATTTGTTCTGGCCTGGGCCATTAACGCTTATTCTCCCAAAAGCCCAGCTTATTCCCGATAGTGTTACTGCTGGACTGGACAGTGTCGGTGTGCGCTGCCCGCTACACCCGGTTTTTCGTCAGTTAATAGAAACCCTTGAGTTTCCCCTGGCGGCACCAAGCGCAAATCCTTTTGCCTATATAAGTCCTACCACTGCAGCCCATGTCGCCGACAACCTTGGCGATAGAATTGACTATATTCTTGATGGTGGACCGAGCGCACTTGGACTGGAGTCAACTATTGTGGATGCGAGGAATGAATCTGCTCCTGTTTTACTAAGACATGGTGCTTTGGGCAAAAGTGAAATAGAAGCTCGTGCCGGTATCAAGCTTACTGACAAGGGCTCTTCAATAACTGATGGGCCTGCTGTGGCGCCAGGCAGCGCCATCAAGCATTACAGCCCAATGACTCCACTGCTTATCAGTCCAGACCCTCTGGCACACTATGAGTCCAGTCAAAAAGCCTATCTGGTATGGAAAAAACCAGACGGTATTATTTATGACAACCTGTTCTGGCTAAGTGCCAATGGCTCTCTCGAAGAAGCAGGAGCCAGACTTTATGCAGCCCTGCATGAAATAGACCGTAGGGGATACAGTCAAATAATCGCGCAATCTTTTCCTGAGGAAGATATCGGCAGCGCTCTCAATGATCGCCTGCGACGCGCCGCTGCAAAATAATCCCTGCACAAGCAGCGCATATACAAACAGCGCTGTATTGAATTACAAAAGCAATTAAAAAAAATCAAATAAAAAAGGGACCCGAATCAATTCCGGGTCCCTTTGTGTTGGTGGGGCGTGTGCGACTCGAACGCACGACCAATTGGTTAAAAGCCAACTGCTCTACCGACTGAGCTAACGCCCCAAAACTTTTCTTTCAATTCCTGTCTAAAACATGTTTTGCAGACATGCCTTGAAACATACTATAAAACGATGATATCTATGCTGAGATTCAGGCAATTGCCCCTGTATACGCCAGCACTTGATGAACAGATCCATCGCCCTAAAACAAAGGCGCACATACTACTCAAAAAGTAAAAAAAAACAAGCCCTAATCGAGACTTATATCCAGATCAGGTAACCCGGATTTATTCGCAATAAAGGGTAGGATCAACAATACCTGCCTCGGCAAAACCTTTGCGACGCAAACGACAACTGTCACATTTGCCACAGGCCCTGCCAGCAGAGTCTGCCTGGTAGCACGATGTGGTTTTACTGTAATCTACTCCCAGCTTGATGCCCTTGCTGATTATCTCGGCTTTTGTCAGATCGATGAGAGGTGTCTTGATCACAATAGACTCCCCTTCTACCCCCATCTTCGTGGCCAGGTTAGCCATTTTCTGGAAAGCATTGATAAAGTCAGGACGACAATCCGGATAGCCTGAATAATCCAGAGCATTAACCCCTATAAAAATAACCCTGGCTGATAAAACTTCGGCCCATCCGAGAGCATAGGCAAGAAATACAGTATTACGAGCCGGGACATAGGTTACAGGAATGCCTTCACTTTCCTCTTCCGGAACATCTATTGCAGAATCAGTCAGCGCCGAGCCACCAATACCACGCATATCAACCGGAATAATTTTGTAATCCTTTACTCTGGCGATACTGGCAAGTTTTTCTGCGGCTTCCAGTTCAACACGATGCCTTTGCCCATAATCAAAGCTCAAGCCATAGCATTCATACCCTTCTGCCTGTGCAATAGCCAGACAAGTAGCGGAATCCAGTCCGCCGGAAAGTAAAACAACAGCTCTGTCATTGCTCTTCGGGGTCATGATTAATATCCTGGTTTATTACCCCAAAGGTATTTATGCAACTGCACCTGAAGTCTGACATCAAGCTGATCAGCGAGTACCCAATCAGCCAGTTCACGGGCCTCCAGTTCTTCATTGCTTGGCGAAAACAGCACGTCCTCAACTTTATCAGCCAACTTGAATTGTTCAACTTTTCCGCAGGCCCATTCATAATCTTCCCGGTTACATATGACAAATTTAACCTGATCAAGTCTATTCAGATAAGCAATATTGCTTTCAAGATTTCTCTTCATCTCACCGGAACCTGGAGTTTTTAAATCCAGCACCTTGATTACGCGCTCATCAACCCTGGACACATCCATTGCGCCGCTGGTTTCCAATGAAACCTCATAACCAAGTTCACAAAGCTGACGTAACAAATCAATGCAATTTTCCTGGGCAAGCGGTTCACCCCCGGTCACTGTAATATATTTCGTCTGGTACTGTTTAAGTTCCTGCACGATCTGGTCAATATCATAGATAACACCGCCACTAAAAGCATAAGCGGTATCACAATACTGACAGCGTAGTGGACAACCCGTGAGACGAATAAAAATTGTTGGCCGACCAACTGTTCTGGCTTCGCCCTGAAGGGAATAAAAAATTTCGGTTATGCGCAGTGTAGCGGTCATGATCTGCTTGAACGATTTGGAAGGGAAAAATAATTAATTGCTGATTTCGCTCAGATATTCATTGGCAATTTCAATCTCGGAAACACTCTCCGGGTAGTCTACTGCAATGCGCCGCCATTGTGATGCGGCCTGGGTATTTTCACCCATTTTACGATAAACCGTGCCAAGTCGAAGCAAGGCAGTAGGAGCCTTGGCGTCTGCGGGAAACTCATTGATCAGCCGTTGTAGTACAACAATTGACTGGGCATGCAGTCCTGCCAGTTCCATAGCGGCACCTTGCCAGTAAAGCGTGTTAGTTAAATAACGCCCTCTTGGATAGCGTTCAATATATTGCTGAAAAAGACTGATTGATTCATTAAAAGCCTCATCCTCCAACAAGAGATTAAGGGCTTCACGATAAAGTTGCTGCTCTGTTTGTGGTGAAGCACTGGCAACACCGGCACCGACCGCAACAGAATTGCCCGCTGACTGATTATTTCTCGGTGCATTAACACCAACGTTGGCATTATTCCCTGGAGCGGCCTGCGGATTTCCTGGCGTCAATGGAGGACCCGGCTGGATACTCACTGTCTGCTGACCACCATGATAGGACTGCACCTGGCTGTTTATTTCACTCAGCCGGGAATCAGTATCCAGATATCGGTCGCGCTGCTCTGTCTGCATGCGTTTGATCTGATAAGACTGTTCTTCCACCAGACCACGAAGATTTTGTATCTCAGACTGCAGCGACTCAAGCTGCAAATACATATTTACCATTATGTCGGTTTGGGAGTTATTACTGGCAGGAGCCTGAACCTGGTTTTCCTGGGTGCTACCAGCATCTACCACCCTCACCTGGGCAGAGGCACTTATATTAAAAAACACACTACACACCGTAAATGCCGGTATAAGTATCAATTTGATAAAAGTCTGCATAAAACTATTTTTTCCGAAAAAAATAAGCCGGGCGAACCCGGCTTATTTTTCAAACAGGTTTATTCCTAGTGAACTTCTACCCTGCGATTCAAGGCATAAGCTGCTTCTGTAGTACGGGCATCAACCGGGTTTTCTTCACCATAACTGATGGTTTCAAGCTGATTGGAGGAAACCCCCTGGACCTGCAGGTAACGCTCAATGGCCTGGGCACGACGCTCACCCAAGGCAAGGTTGTACTCACGAGTACCGCGTTCGTCAGCATGGCCTTCCAGACGATAACGTGCTGAAGGATTGCTTTTCAGGTAATTGGCATGGTGGACCAGCGCTGCACGAGCTTCAGCACTCAGATCAGAGCGGTCAAATTCAAAATAAAAGACTGTCATGGACAAGGCGTCATCACGTTGCTGCCTTTCGCGAGCAGTTAAGCCGTCACCCATATCTGCTGCATTTGAAGTTGCGGAGCTGGAGCCACTTGTAGAGCTGGAGCTTTCCATACCCATATCAGAGGAATCTGACATGTCTTCGGTATCGCTTGATGCACATGAAGCCAATGCTATTGCCATCAGCAGCGCCATACCTAATTTGAATGCTTTAAAAGTTTGCATACCTACTCCTCTTGTTCACTATGCGTTACTGTGTGTTAGCTAGTTAAATGTAGCTAACTATTTAGATACTAATATTAACCAATATATACCAATTCTGTGCTAACCAATTGGCAGTCAGTTCTATTAATCAGTTAGTAATCTTTAGTTTTATACTCACCTGGCGTAAATTTTTAGCGTGTTTTAGCGCCATGCCGGGCTAGTTGCGCGTGTTAGGCTAAAACCCTTCAATTCTCTAAAATTTTAACCTGTAAAACAATACCTTATTGACGAAATTGCCCACCAATTTGCAAATTTAGTCAAAAAATGGAGACCATGAAGGTTCCCTGACATCACCTTGCGCGGATGGTAGCTGGAACTTGACGCGTCCGTCAATGGAAACAGCGTTTAATATCCCGCGATTACCGGCTTTGGAGGCATAGATCACCATACTCGCATTAGGGGCAATACTGGGTGATTCATCCAGTGATGTTGATGTCAGTTCACGGATTGTGCCACGTTCAATATTCTGAATCGCCAGATGGTATTCATCACCGGTGTTTTCACGATGAATCATCAGCAAATTGATCCCATCAGGCAACATTAACCCTTTCGAATTATAGGTGCCCTGAAAAGTAAGCCGCTCGACCCACCCACTATCCAGAGATACCTGATAGATTTGTGGCCTGCTATTACCACCGCGTTCCGAAGTAAAGATCAGTGACTCACCGTCAGGAGTCCAGCTCGGCTCGGTATCAATAGCAAAATGATTGGTTACCCGACGCAGATCCCTGGTACGCAAATCAAGAACATAGATATCAGGATTTCCGTCTTTTGATAACACCATTGCCATTTTAGTGCCGTCCGGAGAAAAGACCGGAGAACTGTTGATTCCGGGAAACTCGGTCATCATTTCTCTTTGGCCCGTAGCCAGTTCCTGCATATAAATACGTGGACGCGTGGATTCAAAGGAGACATAGGCAATCTTCTGTCCATCTGGCGACCAGTTAGGAGACATGACAGGTTCCTGCGAATTAAGCAGCACTTGCGAGCGGCCACCGTCTGCGTCAGACATATTCAACTGATAATAAGTAAGATCAGCATCAATACGCTGAGAGGTCACATACAGAATTTTAGTTGAAAAAGCCCCTCTGACACCCGTCACTTCTTCAAAAACCTTGTCGCTGATAGTATGGGATACATCCCTTAACTGATTTCTGCCGACACTGACGACTTCAGAAATAAGATTGTCTTCCCTTAAGACATCGAAAAAATCATATTGCACCTGCAACGGCCCACCAGCCCCATTATCGATAATCTTGCCAATCAATAAGTAATCAGCTCCCAGGAAACGCCAGTCTCTGAAAAACACATCTTGCTCTTCGTGGGGCGTGCTTAGCATATTGGCTTCCGCAATTGCCCTGAATTCACCACTGTTTTGCAGATTGTTTTTTACTATTCCGGCGACATCTTCCTCGAGTAAACCAAAGCCATTCCATTCAAAAGGCACAATGGCAATTTGAACGGGATCATCTACCCCCTGGGTAATGACAATTTGCAGTTGAGCATAACCTGGTGTCGAGAAAAACAGGCTTGTCAGGAGAATGGTAAATGCTATCAGGCCCGCTTTTTTCATCGCAATAAATCCTCTGGTCTGAAAACCAATGTAAACGTTCTGAAATTTCGTTCAAAAACCGTATTATCCAGATCCTGCAACTCGATAAACCTGTCTGCACGCTCAACGGCTTGCAGCACCGAGCGGTCAAACACATCATTACCACTAGATTGAATAATGTTGACCGCAACAACTTCCCCCGTGGGGACCAGTTGCAGTCTTACTTCCGTCATCATGCCGTTGCGGGCACTGGGTGGTATCTGCCAATTCTGACTGATAATTCGCTTAATTATACCTGCGTATTCGGCAACTAGCAGGTTTTCACTGGCGATCTGGTTTGCCTGGGCCTCCTGCGCGGCTCGTGTCGCAGCCTCGCGCTCTGCTTGCTGCTGGGCCAGGCGCTCCTGCTCTCTGCTGCGCTCATCTTCCTCAGCGGCGCGCTGACGGGCTATCTCCTCCTGCCTGCGTGCGTCTTCCCTTTCTCTTTGCTGTCTTTGTTCCCGCTCCTGTGCTTGCTGTCGTTCCCGCTCTTGTCTGGCTTGCCTTTCGGCCCTTTCCGCGTTCTCAGCTCTTTCCCTCTCCTGCCGCGCCTGTTCTTCCCGTCGCGCCTGTTGTCTGCGCTGCTGGTCTGCCACCCTTTCCTGCTCCAGGCGCTCGAGACGCCGCAGTCGTTGCGGGTTCAAATCAATGGCGCTGGCAGTAATGATGACCGGATCTTCAATGGTGACGAAATCAGAACTATCTACGCTTTTCCCCAGAATAAACAGGAACAGGCAGGCATGCATGACAACAGAGGCAATGACTGCCGGCGGATAGCCTTCAAACTTCAGTAGCAATGCCATTGGATGAAATTTTTTCATGATAATCCCGGCTGAAAATCCGGTTCGCGATTCCCGACTATAATTCTGCTGCAGGTGGCTGAGTAATCAACCTGAGATTTTCAGCTCCGGCAGTAGCAAGGGTAGACATGAGCCTGGTTACCACCCCGTAATTTACCGATTCATCTGCTTCAACATAAACGGGTACTGCAGGATTCTGGCTAAGAATCTTTTCCACATCGGCCTGGATACTCTCCAGTACAACTGGTTGGGGGTCTTCTTCCGCGCCCAGGCTAATGAAATAGGATCCCTCAGCATTGATAGAAACCACCAGAGTTAATTCGTCACTGTTCTCTACCGGCTCCGCATCGGCCCGCGGCAAATCCACCTTTATGCCCTGAGTAATAAGCGGCGCAGTAATCATAAACACAATCAATAACACCAGCATCACATCAATCAGCGGTACGACGTTGATTTCTGCCATCTGTTTTCTTCGGCGCGGTCTATCCACCCTCTTTATTCCTCTATTCGCCTGGTATGTGCCTGACGATGCAAAATACTCGAAAATTCGTCGGTAAAGGTCATGTAGCTGTGAATAATTGAGTCTACTTTTGCGGCATAACGGTTATAGGCAATTGCAGCAGGAATGGCGGCAAACAAGCCCATCTCGGTGGCCAGCAAGGCATCAGCAATGCCAGGCGCTACCACCGCCAGACTGGCCTGACTCTGGTTTGCCAGACTAACGAAGGTATTCATGATTCCCCATACAGTACCGAACAAACCCAGATAAACTGATACAGAAGCCACCGTGGCCAAGACCGGCAGGTGTCTTTCCAGCACTTTCTCTTCTCTTGCCAGAGCAACTCGCATGGCTCGGCCGGCACCTTCCATAACCGCATCCGATTCAATCCCCGGTTGCTGTCGCAAGCGTGTGAATTCCTTGAAACCGGAACGGAACAGGTTCTCCATCCCTATCATGCTGGTATTATTTTTCTGCTTATTGGAACCATCACGGTATAACTGACTTAAATCCATTCCTGACCAGAAACGTTTTTCAAAACTGAATACTTCCTTTTCGGCATCAGAAATGATGATCCATTTTTGCACGATGATGACCCATGACATCACAGAAATCAGAAAAAGACTGAGCATCACAAGTTGTGCCAGCCAGCTCGCGTTTAATATCAAGTTCCATAAACTCAGCGAATCACTCATCCAGTACCTCTATTTCGCTTCTATATTTAATTATTAGCAATCACTTTTACTGCTATGGGCAGCTATGTACTGCCATTACTATTTACTACGTATCTTATTCCTTGGTATTTTCGCCACTATTATTAGCAAACAAATCCTCCGGAGCCGAATTGATATCAAGTCCAAAATGGCGGTAGGCAAATTGCGTTACAATGCGCCCACGTGGCGTTCGCTGAATAAACCCCTGCTGAATCAGATAGGGTTCAAGAATATCTTCAACCGTCCCTCTTTCCTCACTAATTGCCGCAGCAATACTATCCACGCCTACTGGCCCGCCATCAAATTTTTCAATCATCGTCATTAACAGTCGTCGGTCCATGTGATCAAAACCATTTTTATCGATACTCAACATATCAAGAGCTGTTTCAGCAATTTCTCCTGCTATAGTGCCATCGCCTTTTACCTGGGAATAATCGCGCACACGACGTAACAGCCGATTCGCAATTCGTGGTGTTCCCCGCGAACGCCTGGCTATTTCAATAGCACCTTCATCATCACATTCTATGTTCATGATCACGGCTGAGCGCTTAACAATGAGACTCAATTCCTGCATCGAGTAAAACTCCAGACGCTGCACAATACCAAAGCGGTCTCTCAGGGGAGAGGTCAACAGTCCAGCACGGGTGGTGGCACCAACCAGCGTGAATGGTGGCAGCTCGAGTTTTAACGATCGCGCAGAAGGGCCTTCACCGATCATAATATCCAGCTGGTAGTCTTCCATGGCCGGATATAAAATCTCCTCAATCGCCGGGCTCAAACGATGTATTTCATCGATAAAAAGCACATCGCCCTCTTCCAGGTTTGTCAGCATCGCAGCAAGATCACCGGCTTTTTCCAGAACCGGCCCGGCGGTACTTTTCAGTGAAACCCCCATTTCATTGGCAATAATATGAGACAAGGTTGTCTTGCCGAGTCCAGGAGGACCAAACACCAGAGTATGGTCCAGTGCCTCTGATCTTTTGCGCGCAGCACTGATAAAAATTTCCATCTGCTCTTTGACAACTTCCTGCCCAATATAATCCGCCAATTTGGCAGGGCGGATGGCATTATCCTGAACTTCCTCGCTAATCGAGTCAGTGGCGGCAACTATTCTGTCTTCTTCTCGCATTTATTTTAACCAGTCAGGCTGGCTCTCATTAAGACATATTCTTCAGGGCTGTTCTGATCAGGTTTTCACTGTCTGCTTCCAGTTCTGACTCTTCCAGTATCTTGACTGCAGTAATCACCGCACGACTTGCTTCCTGTGGTTTGTAACCGAGAGAAATAAGCGCCGTCTCGGCTTCTTCGATACTGCCGTTACCTTGACGCGGCGTAACGCCACCGTCAAGTGCCGGCATATGATCATTGCCCTGCCAGTCCTTTAACTTGTCCTTGATTTCAATAATCAGCCTCTCGGCAGTTTTTTTACCAACCCCCGGTAATTTAACCAGTGACTTCACATCATCATGTTGAACACAGCGAACAAATTCGGAAACTTCCATGCCTGATAACATCGCCAACGCCAGTTTTGGGCCGACGCCATTAATTTTAATAAGGAGACGGAAAAAGCCCCGCTCCCGCTCTTCAAGAAAGCCAAACAATAGCTGGGCATCTTCGCGCACAACAAAATGAGTATGCAAAGTAACTGCTGCGCCTGGATTGGGCAGGTTGAAAAAAGTATTCAGCGGCACTTCTACTTCATAGGCCACACCCTGTATATCAATCAAGGCCTGCTGATTGTCTTTTTCCAACAATATTCCATTAATTCTGCCTATCATTTCGTTTAATACTTTCCTTTCAGTTTCACTGCCATGGGAGTGATGCTATTACTGCTTTTTCAGTCAGCTGCCTGTAAACGTCCCCGTCTGCCAGGCTTTACTCCCGCCATTCGAATCAGGGTGCTTTCAGTATTGGCATGACAAATGGCAATGGCCAAAGCATCAGCAGCATCCTCTGCCGGCACACTGGCAAGCCCAAGTAATGATTTTACCATTTGCTGCACCTGGCTTTTTTCTGCCTGCCCTTTTCCAACCAACGCCTGTTTCACCCTTCTGGGAGAATATTCTGCAACAGGTAAATCATACCGAGTGCAGGCTACAATAGCCGCGCCTCGTGCCTGACCAAGCTTGAGTGCTGAAGAGGCATTTTTACCCATAAATACATCTTCTATAGCTGCGGCGACAGGAGCAAACTCTTCAATAATATCGGATATATCGGTAAAAATAGTGTGGAGTCTTTCAGGAAATGGGCTGGTACCCATTTTGATAACGCCGCTGGCAAGATACTCGAGCTTGTTGCCTGTGGCCTTGATGAGTCCGTAGCCACAAAGGCGTGAACCCGGATCAATTCCTAGAATGATAGTCATTTATGGTCCTGCAACACCCGGTCGTTCTGATTGACCTGACAAAGTGAGGAAATGGTATCAGGATTCAACGCATAATTGTTCCATTACAGCATGGCAAATAAATAATGCCATTAGTCCAAACATCCTGCTTATTTCCGGGAACGTATAAATGCGCAAACCCGCGCTGATGCGTTACCCTGCAGCTTCACAGCCCCGAATCTACTTCATTCAGACGAGCTTTCCTGAGCTTCAGCAGCTTTCGGCTGTTCCCGTAATCGGATGTTCAATTCCCGTAATTGTCTATTATTGACTTCACCTGGTGCATTGGTCAGCAGACAGGCAGCAGACTGCGTCTTTGGAAAGGCAATCACATCCCTGATAGATTGGGTGCCCGTCATCATCATAACCAGTCGATCCAGACCGAAGGCGATACCACCATGGGGAGGACAGCCATATCTGAGACCATTGAGCAGAAAGCCAAATTTCTCATCTGCTTCCTCAGGACTGATACCCAGAATTTTAAAAACCGCCTGCTGCATTTCAGTTTTATTGATACGGATAGAGCCGCCACCTAATTCTGTGCCATTGAGCACCATGTCATAGGCACGTGACAGCGCCTTGCCAGGGTTTTCAACGAGTTCCTCTGGCGAGCAGGAAGGCGCCGTAAAGGGGTGATGCACCGAAGTGAACCTGCTTTCTTTATCGTCATATTCAAACATTGGAAAATCAACGACCCAAACCGGAGCCCATTCACATTCGAGCATGCCCAGATCTTCACCTATCTTAACGCGCAAGGCCCCGATCGCTTCATTAACAATGGATGCTTTATCAGCCCCAAAGAAAAGGATGTCGCCGGTTTTTGCTTCCGTTCTTTGCAACACACTGTTGACGACTTCTTCCGGCATAAATTTAAGAATAGGCGATTGCAGTCCTTCAATGCCAGCCTCGACATCATTAACCTTGATCCAGGCTAACCCTCTGGCTCCGTAAATCGCAACGAAATCCGTGTATGCATCTATTTGTTTTCGGGACAGCACAGCTCCAGCGTCAACTTTCAACACCACAACCCTGCTGTCGGGATCATTGGCAGGCGCATTAAACACCTTGAATTCAACGCTTTTCATCAAGTCTGCGATATCGACCAGCTGCATGGGGATTCTCAAATCCGGACGGTCAATACCGTATTTGCTTACCGCTTCCTCATAGGTCATCCTCGGGAACTCGGGCAAATCGACGCCAAGATGCTTATGGAAAACCTCCCTGATCATGGTTTCGGATATGGCCATGATTTCATTCTCATCAAGGAATGAGGTTTCAATATCTATCTGGGTGAATTCAGGCTGGCGATCGGCACGTAGATCCTCATCGCGAAAACACTTGGCTACCTGATAATAACGATCAAGACCTGACACCATTAGCAATTGCTTGAAGAGCTGGGGTGACTGAGGCAATGCGAAAAACTTTCCAGGATGGGTACGACTGGGGACCAGGTAATCCCGGGCTCCCTCTGGTGTTGCGCGGGTCAGAATTGGTGTTTCTATATCGAGAAAACCGTTTTCATCAAGATAACGCCTGATGCTGCTGGTGATCTGGGATCGCATTTTCATTCTACCCAGCATCTCTGGTCGGCGCAGGTCAATGAAACGATTACGCAGACGAATATCTTCATGCACCGACATATGCTCATCAAGTTGAAATGGCGGAGTATCAGCAGCATTCAGGATTTCCAGCTCTTTACCCAGCACTTCGATTTTACCGGTACTCATTTCCGCATTCACGGTTCCTTCCGGACGCATACGCACCCTGCCCTGAACTCTGACCACGAATTCATTACGGATTTGTTCTGCTGTCGCAAAGGTCTCAACAGTATCCGGGTCGAAAACCACCTGGGTAATACCGTCTCGGTCTCGCAAATCCAGAAAGATTACACCGCCATGGTCACGACGCCGGTGTACCCAGCCACAAAGAGAGACAGTTTGTTCAGTGTGGCTCTCATTCAATTCGCCACAATAATGCGTACGCATAAATTATTCCTGTTTAAAGATTCTTAAATTAGTGCTGTCTGAACAGCCTGTTCCATTGATCATAATATCGGTCAAAGTATCAGTAAAAATAACAACCACACTCGCAATAGCAGCCAGCTGCCTTTTAATTATTGCTATCTTTGCTCGATTTAGCAGAAGCTTTCTCGCTTCCTTTAGTTTCTTTTTTATCCTTGCTCCCGGCGTCCCCGGAATTGGCCGAAGCCGAATTGTCTTTCTCGCTACTACCTGCTTTAGTGGCAGCTGGTGTTGCAGTTGTGGTGCCTGAGGCTGGTTTGTTCTTGTTCTTGAAATCCGTCTCATACCAGCCTGAGCCTTTCAGCCTGAAACTACTGGCAGATACAAGTTTCTTCAGTGAAGGTTTTCCACAAGACGGACAATCTGTCAAAGGCACATCACTGAACTTCTGAATTTTTTCGAGTTCTGCCCCACAGGACTCGCATCGATATTCATATATAGGCATGTAGTTCACCAAAAACGGCGGTTAATCGGCTTTCAAAAAGTCGCGTATTGTAACTCATTTGAGTTTTATCTGGCATTAAATAATAGGCTAAATTAATGCTTTAAGAATGAACTTTTTTGGTGCCAAACTGTAAATTTGAGGGCGTTTTATTATTAATTTATTTTTTATTAAAAATGGATTGCAAAATTGTTCGCCAAATATACAAAAGATCACAGAAAGCTCTTGCCGGTGACTAGCTATTCCGTTATAAATAGCATCTCGTTCAGTACGTAATTTCTGTATGCAATTAAGCACTGAATACCAGCATTTTTATCTGATCAATCACTAAGGCCAGGGTTAAGTTTATTCAGATTCCTTCATGGAAATTGTGTAAGCTGTATTTGAAGTGACGGGGTGTGTATTGATTTTATTATCATGAAGCATCCGGACTCTTAAGATATATGTCAGAGTATTTATCCGGTAAAAAAGAGTAAGCTTAAGCAAATTATCGCGCTGTAATAAAAAGGTTCCCGGAATATTCGGGGTAAATAAAATATACGCATAAAATTGCGTTAAACAGAATTCAAGAGAGAATTAAGTATGGCTGCAAAGAAACCTGCTGCTAAAAAAGCACCTGCCAAAGCAACAACGGCAATCCAGGATAAATACACCAAAACCCAGATCCTGAATACAATTTCTGAAAGCACTGGTCTGAACAGGAAAGAAGTTTCTTCTGTCCTTGACGAACTGGGCGTTCTGATTGAAAGACATATCAAGAAAAGGGGTGTTGGCGAGTTTACTCTTCCAGGCCTGCTAAAAATCAAGGCAGTTAAACGCCCTGCTCGTCCAGCCCGCAAGAATGTTCCTAATCCTTTCCGCCCTGGTGAGTTTATGGATATTCCTAAAAAACCGGCTACAACCCGAGTTAAGGTTCTTCCTCTGAAAAAGCTGAAAGAATTCGCTCTCTAATACTGCTGGATAGATGTTGTAGAAATTATCCAATAAGAGGTAAAACTCTTCTTGGGACAACACCCATAAGTATTTATAAGCTATTATGAAAAAGCAGCCTCAGGGCTGCTTTTTCTGTTAATGGATTACTCTCTTTTTATACCGGTACTGGTTTTACTTTATGCGCACATCGAAATATCTACTTGCTACAACCAAGGAAACCCCTGCTGATGCTGTAGTGGTCAGCCATCAACTGATGCTCAAAGCAGGCATGATTCGCAAACTGGCGTCAGGGCTTTATAACTGGCTACCTGTTGGCCTGCGTGTGCTGCAGAAAGTGACTCGCATTATCCGGGAAGAAATGGATAATTCCGGCGCACTGGAGGTTTCCATGCCTGTGGTTCAACCCGCCGAACTCTGGCATGAATCCGGACGCTGGGAAATTATGGGAGATGAGCTTCAGCGCTTTAAAGACCGGCACGAACGGGATTTCTGCCTTGGCCCCACCCATGAAGAGGTTATTACTGACCTGGTGCGCAACGAGCTAAACAGCTACAAGCAGCTACCTATTAATATTTATCAGATACAAACAAAGTTTCGCGATGAACGTCGCCCACGCTTTGGCGTAATGCGTTCGCGGGAATTCACTATGAAGGACGCCTATTCCTTCCACGCTGACCAGGATTCTCTGGACGAGACCTATCAACTCATGTACGAAACCTATAGCAAGATATTTTTGCGTCTTGGTTTCAGTTTTCGCGCTGTCGAAGCCGATTCAGGCAATATAGGGGGCAATAAGTCCCATGAATTTCATGTGCTTGCAGATTCCGGCGAAGACGAAATTGTGTTTAGCGATCAGAGTGATTATGCCGCCAACATCGAAATGGCAAGCGCCCGCGAACCCTTGTCTGCAAAAACTGCCAGCGCTGAACTGGCCCTGGTCCCTACACCTTCCTGCAAGACAATAGACGAAGTCAGCAACCTGCTTGGCGTTGAATCCTCCAGAACGGTTAAAACACTGGTAGTACTTTCTGATGATGAAGAAGAGAACAGCCTGATTGCACTGGTTTTACGCGGCGATCATCAGCTCAACGAAGTCAAAGCGGGCAAGCTGCAGGGTGTCGCCTCCCCCCTCACATTTGCAAGCGATGAGCAGATACAGGCAACTATTAAATGCGAACCAGGCTCTATTGGTCCGGTAAAAATACCGATGAAAGTCATTATCGACAGAGATGCTGCAGTACTGTCAGATTTTGTTTGTGGCGCTAACCAGAACGATCATCATTACACCGGGGTGAACTGGGACAGAGACGCCACATTTGATGAGATAGCAGACCTGCGTAAGGTTGTTGAAGGCGATATCAGTCCCGATGGCAACGGGACGCTTTCAATCAAGAGAGGCATTGAGGTTGGGCATATTTTTCAATTGGGCAATAAATACAGCACCGCTATGAACGCCTCCGTTCTGGATGAAAATGGTAAAACCAGAATCATGGAAATGGGCTGTTACGGGATTGGTGTCAGTCGTATCGTCGCCGCCGCTATTGAACAATGCCATGACGACAAGGGAATAATCTGGCCTGATAATATCGCACCATTTCATGTCGTCATCATTCCTTTGAACGCGCATAAATCGGAAGAAGTCACCAGCATTAGCGAATCCCTCTACGAAGAGCTGCAACTGGCCGGAATGGATGTATTACTTGATGACCGGGACAAGAAAACCAGCCCTGGCGTTAAATTTGCGGATATGGAACTGATCGGCATCCCCCATCGGCTTGTGGTATCAGACCGTGGGCTGGCGAATAATCAGGTTGAATACAAGAAGCGCGGTAATGAAGACTCCGAGGACATTGCCGTGAGTGAAGTCGTTGATTTCCTGAAAACAACTGTGAAGATTGATTAACCCGAAGCGACCTGTTGAGAATTTCTTAAGCGTTGTTATCAACTTCCTTGCGGAACAAGCCTTCTATCGAACCGCTGAACTTATCCCGTGCCGAGTCTTCAAGGCCTGAGAACGAAGCTGCCAGCTCATCCAGTGAGCCCAGGTGTTCAGCAACTGACGCAGGTAACTCTTTCTCCATATCCTTCCTGCCAGGCATTCCCCAGGGCAACAATGCCTGGATCTCCCAGAAGGTCAAATCACCCAGATCCCGGTTCAATATGTACTCATTTTCCCCAAGAGCCCTGATAACTTTGTTTTCGAGCAGGATCACAATGCAGGTATCAAGCTGGTCATCATGAAAGGGCCAGTCACTTTCAATTAACTCCCTCACACTGACGCTATTGCCCTGCCGATGGCTCATCCAGAATTTATGCAATAACGCCAGTACCAACAAGGTTGGATGTAATTTTTCCTTAATGATGGTGGTACGAAAAACCGGTATCGCCCTGACCAGGTTAGCGCCAAACAGAATGACTACCCAGCAAATATAGAGCCAGATGAGAAAAATGGGGATTGCAGCAAAAGTGCCGTAAACAAATTCATAGCTTGCTGTAGCAATAAAACCGCGAAAAATCCATTTTACGACGATAAACAACAAGGCAACGATAAGACCACCAGTCAGGGCATGCCGAAGTTTTACGCCACAGTTTGGAACTGCGACATATAAAAGCGTGAAGGCAAAGGTAGTCAGGACAGTGGGGAAAATACTTAACACCACACCTCTTGCGCCAACAATGCCGGAGACTTCGGTGAATTTTTCAAACAGGGAAAGCGAGGTGATATAAGAGCTCATAGCAAAACCGACACCCAGTAATAATGGGCTCAGACTCAAAACGCTCCAGTACAAAAGAAAACTGGCAATGCCCTTGCGCTGGTGGCCTATTTTCCAGATCCGGTTAAAACTGCGTTCAATATTCACCAGCATCAGGTAGGCAGTAGCCAGTAACATCACTGCTCCCACCCAGGTCAGGTTTTTTGCCTGGGCGGTAAAATCGGATAAATAAACTTCAAGCTCACTACTGGAAGATGGCAACAGACGGTTAAAAATCATGTCCTGAATCTGGCTGCCGAATACCTGAAAAGAGGGAAATGCCGAAAGAATGGTCAGTGTTAGGGTCAATAAAGGTACAACGGCAAACAGGGACATGTAGGTTAACGACTTGGCAATTTCCAGTCCCTGGTTATCAAGGGACTCCTTGAATACAAACCTGAGAAATCGCCAGATCACTTCCGGTTTTGCCCATTGCGACCATCCTCTATTGCTATTCGCTTGTGTGCTCATATTGCCTTGTTTAATAAAGTAAGGATGACTACCATAGTCCCCTTTTTACGAAGAATCCAAAATGACTGAAATCATAATTTACCATAACCCGCGCTGCTCAAAATCGCGACAGACCCTGCAATTATTGCAGGACAATAACATTACGCCGGAAATTATTCTCTATCTTGAATTCCCGCCCACAAAAACTGAACTCAAGGACTTACTCGGAAAACTTGGCATCAACGCGCGGGATTTACTCAGAACGTCCGAGCAAGCCTATAAAGAAGCAGGACTGTCTGATACCTCCCTGAGCGAGGATCAACTTCTACAAGCAATGTTTACACAACCAAAATTGATCCAGCGTCCAATCATCGTAGCCGGTGACAAAGCTGTGCTGGGCCGCCCACCGGAAAACGCCCTGGAACTCATTCAATGAACACCCCCTATATTCTAGTGCTTTATTACTCACTTCATGGCTCCGTGGCAGAAATGGCAGCACAGATTGCCCGAGGCGTTGAATCAGTGGATGGCATTAATGCCGTATTGCGCACCGTTCCCAAGGTCTCAACGGTAACTGAAGCCACGGAAGCAGAGATCCCCGCAGAAGGTGCCATATACTGCAGCGAGGAGGATCTGATTAACTGCAGTGGTCTGGCTCTCGGCAGCCCCACCCGTTTTGGCAACATGGCAGCGCCGATGAAATATTTTCTCGATGGCACTGCTGCACAATGGCTCAGCGGCTCTCTGGTAGACAAGCCTGCGGGTGTATTTACCTCTACCGCCAGCATGCACGGCGGTCAGGAAAGCACGCTGTTGTCTATGGCCCTGCCACTGCTTCACCACGGCATGTTCTATTGTGGTTTGCCATATTCGGAAGCCGCGCTAACTAAAACAACTAGTGGTGGAACCCCTTATGGCCCATCTCACGTAGCTGGCCCGGACAATCAAAGTACGCTGAGTAACGATGAAGCTGAGCTGTGCCAGGCACTGGGTAAACGTATGGCCACAATCGCTGTTAAATTATCTGCTTCATGACGCCCGAAACATCAGCAAAATTGGCAGTACAAACTACAATTACAGCAAGTTTTCTTTTGCTGGCAGTGTTGGTAGTGATTCAATGGAGCAGCGGCGCCTTTAACCCGATCATCGTGGTTGCACAAATGATACCGCTGGTATTGACACTGCCCGGCCAATTCAACAAATCCTCGCGCAGTATGCAGTGGTTATGCTTCGTCGTGCTGTTTTTCCTTGTTCAGGGAATATTGCTTGCCTTTACTCCCGGGCGAATATGGGCCGGATTGATTGAATCAGCAATCTGTCTCATCCTGTTTTTTTCGGCTATTATTTTTATCCGGGCCTCACGCAAAACTGCCTGACGCACCAAATAAAGCGGACAACATTTCGATTATGTCGACACCTACAAGCACATTGGGTAAATTTTTCCATGGTTTGGCCATGCTCTACCGTGGTTTTCGCTCAATCATCCTTAATCTTTTATTCATCATTATTGTCCTGCTTGGCATTGGCTCCATGCTGGGTCAACCACCAGTCATTGTTGAGACGGGAAGTGCCCTGCTGATAAATCCGGAAGGCACGCTGGTAGATCAATTGACCTTTGTTGATCCGCTTAATTTACTGCTGTCTGACTCTCTTGCAAGTGCGGGCTCGGGAGAGATATTACTGAGGGATTTACTTGCTGCCATTGATTATGCCGCAACAGACAAGCAAATTTCTTCTATCGTGCTGGTACTGAACAATCTAGACGCAAGCGGCTTGAGCAAACTTCAGGAAGTTGGCGCAGCACTGGATAAATTCCGGGAGAGCGGCAAGAAGGTCTATGCTGTGGCCGACAATTACACTCAGGGGCAGTACTACCTGGCCACCCATGCCGATGAAATCATACTAAACACAATGGGAACTATAGGGCTGGAAGGATTCAGTACTTACCAATACTACTTCCGTAATGCACTGGATAAACTGGGCGTTGACGTCCACGTGTTTCGTGTTGGTGAATACAAGTCTGCAGTTGAACCCTATGAGCGTAATGACATGTCTGCAGAAGCACGCGAAGCAAACGCCAGGTGGCTTGGAGATATGTGGCAACTTTACATAAATGATGTCAGCGCGGCACGGCAGTTTGAAGCGGAATTTATAAATAACTTTATCAATACCCTGGACCAGCAACTGGGCGAGTTTAACGGTGATTTTTCGCAGCTGGCGCTGGAGCGCAATCTGGTTGACCATCTCATGTCACGCCAGGAAGTAAACGATTACCTGAGAAATGAAATAGGCGTAGCCTCTTCCGGTAACAGTTTTTTATATATCAGCCTGAAAAATTACCTCTCTGCCCGCTTGGATCAGATTGAGAGTCTGCAAAAAAGCAATGACAAGGTTGCTCTCATTGTTGCCAGCGGCCAGATTTATGATGGCCGTCGCAGCCCCGGTGAAATAGGCGGTGATTCATTACAGGACCTGATTCGACAGGCCCGGGAAGATAAAGATATCAAGGCCGTAGTACTGCGCGTTGACAGTCCCGGCGGCAGTGCCTTTGCATCAGAAATCATTCGTAGCGAATTGGACAGACTGAAAAGTGCCGGCAAGCCTTTGGTAGTTTCCATGGGCAGTGTAGCGGCTTCCGGCGGTTACTGGATTGCGACTGCTGCGGATCAGATATGGGCCAGTAAAAGTACCATCACCGGCTCAATTGGTATTTATGGTCTCGTCCCTACATTCAAGCAAAGCTTCGACAAACTGGGCATCAATACCGACGGTATCGGGACGACTGAGCTGGCCGGCGCGCTTTCAGTTGGCAGAGAGTTACCTGAACTGGCCAGCAATGTAATTCAGCTCAATCTCGAAAATGGCTATAACCGGTTTATTGGACTGGTAGCCGAAGCCAGAAATATGACTGTTGAAGAAGTTGATAGCATAGCCAGAGGCAGGGTCTGGGCCGGGCAGGATGCCTTAAACCTTGGGCTGGTCGACAGTCTGGGTAACCTTGACCAGGCAATTGCTTCTGCCGCCACGATTGCGCAACTGGAAGATTTCGAAGTGCAGCTCATAGAACAGTCGCTGTCCCCAGGCCAGCAACTTCTTCAGGACCTTGCCAACAGTGTTGCTTCTAGCGCTTTTCCTGGCAACAGATCTACTGAGACTCCCGAATCTGTAATTTCAAATTTTTATCGCTCACTGAATAAAAATTTACAGTCCCTGCTTAACTTCAATGATCCTGAAGGCCTTTATCTGCAATGTCAGGAATGTCTCCCCATGCTTTCACCCTGAAGCAACAAAGGTGACGCCAGCATAATAATGGCGGGAGGAAGAGGCGGAAGAGAAGAGCGTCAGTTAGCAGTTACCAGCCCATAACTGTTTTAACAAAGGGAATAGTTAAACGACGCTTTTCCGCAAGAGATAACTGATCGAGTTTATCCAGCACCGTCAGCAGGCTTTGTAAATCCCGTGCATGTCGCATATAGATATATTGCAATACTTCCCCGTCAAGCGGCATATGGTTTTCCCTGGCACGGCGATCAAGCGCGGCTAACTTTTCTTCATCATTCAATTCATGCAACTGATAAATCACTCCCCAGGACATTCTTGATGCCAAGTCGGGCAGGGAAAAAGGTAATCCACGCGGAGAATTCTCTGCGCTCACCAAAAGCTTGACTCCCTGCTCCCGGGAACGATTGAAAAATTCAAACAGACTTAACTCCCACTCCTTATCAGCGATGACCGTATCAAAGTCATCAATGCAAATTACATCCATATGATGAAGGCTGCCAAACACTTCGGGGCCAAACAATTTGATTTTCTGCATGGGTAAATACAAATACTGCAAAGCCTGGTTTTCATTCTCGTCATTCAGATTCTTATTGGTACTGTTATTGGCAGAACAAAGCGCCTGTAACAGATGACTCTTACCAACCCCCTTGTTGCCCCAGATAAAAGTAATCACATCATTGTGGCTGGAGAAGTTCCTGAGCAATTCCAGCAACTCTGCATTTTTATCAGACACCAGAAAATTGGAAAAAGAAAAGTTTTCCGAAACGGAGAAGTCAAAAGGCAACTGGGGAGAAAAATGCATGGGCTTGCTGATTAATTATTCCACTGGTAAGTCATATAAACCTGATCGTCATCCCTGATGAGGTCATCCAGTGGCTCAAGTGTTCGACTCAAGGCAATGGTTTCTACCAACTGTCTTATCTGACCACCGGTGGACAAGCGCAACATTATAGTCTGATTTTCCACAGCGGCTACCTGGTAATTATTAACATCAGTAAGGTTGGCAACATACTCAAGCAAGGCAGCATAATCCTCGGCACTTTTAATTCCCTCTACTGTCAGGTTCACTTCAATACTACTGTCAGTTCCGGACAGCAGGACGGCATAGTAAGCAGAGATTTCATCTGTGGCCAAAGACACACTTCCACGAATAAAAGTCTCTGCCGACTGTTCAAACATCTCCACTTCGAATACCTGATCCCTGAAAAGATAATTACTTTTGCCAAATACCTCACCGGATAATGTTCTGAACAAACGTACAACGAGGATACTTTCACTTTGATATCGACGCGACGCCAGCAAAAGTTTTTCTGCATCCATATCCCAGATATCATCAGCTGACACAGCACGCATATCTTCAAAATCGAGGATCGGCAGAAGTACCGGTAAGCCTCTGTTTCTGGATTCTGTTTCAAGCAAAGCCATGATCTCGGGATATGAATTACTACTGGCTCCGACTATCTGTTTTGCCCCCAGCTCTTCCTGTACTACCAGCCAGACAAGCGTATAAGGACGATTCCCGGGCCACAGTGGTATATTTGCCGTTTCCAGCAAACTCAACACTTCAGGCTCAAAAAAAGTAACACTGAGGGCAACACTTTGTGCTGATGCTCCCGCGCCGATGGCATCTGCTGAAGCGGTTAACGCCAAATCAGAGTCTGCAATACTGCGATAGGACCAGGTATCCACATAGTCATCAGCATTATTCAGTGCTCGCCGTATCTGAGGCAATGTTAATACCTCGCTATTCCCGGTAACCTTGATAAGTACCTGGCTGAAGACTTTAGAAAATGCACCCTGCCTTTCGCGTTCATCATTGCGTGATTCCACGATCACCGACCCCTGATAAAGTCCTTCCACTTCAACCGCCAGTACAGAGTCAAACGGGAAAAGAAAAAATATTGGCGAGAGCAGGTACAGCACCCTTGAGAAAAGGCACGAAAGGTGATTTTTTACTGAAAAATCAAGGCACTTCATGGCCGCAATCATAACTGATAACTGGACGAACAACCACGAGTTCACTACCATAATCGCTTCTCCGGGGAACATACGGGGCAGTTTGCTTTCCAATTCATTATGAGACGAAATATTTTGCCCAGTTTAAATACCCATACCCAGGATTTTTTCAGGTTACCGATTCCTGACTGGATTGGCATTTTCATCTTGATCATCCTGCCTTACTCACTTGAGGCTGCGCCCCCGTCTCCATATACTGCAGAATACGAAGCAAGCTATGGTGGTTTCAAAGCCAGCGCCGAACGCGCTTTGCAAATAGATGACAATGGCCAGGTTGAAATGAATACCATGCTCAGATTGAAGATGCTGGGCAAGACACTAAGCACCATCACCGAACAAAGTATTCTTACTCCCGATGCTCTGAGCGGGGAATTAAAACCTGAGACATATTCATTCATTCAAAGCGGAATTGGTAAACGTAGTCGGCATATTGATTTTGACTGGGAAGCTGGACAGGCACAGGTTGAAATGGGCAATGAGCAAATTGAAATCCCTTTGGACTCACCTGTAGCAGACAATCTGTCGGCCTATCTGGAAGTGCGAAGCCAGTTGTTGGCTGGCAAAATGGAAATTGTTTTTCCAGTGATCGACAAGGGCACGCTTGAAGAATATCACTTCAGAGTTCTCGGAGAAGAAGAAGTAAAAACCTCACTGGGATTATTCAGGACAGTCAAAATTGAGAGAATAAGGGAAGCTGAAAGCAAACGTTCAACCTTTATGTGGCTAGCTCTGGACTGGGACTATTTGTTGGTCAAGCTGGAACAACTGGAACAAAATTCCCGAGGCATCAAGCTGGAACTGAGACAAGCCGCCATGATGGGTATGTCAGTGGCAGGTAAGAGACAGGAGGTACCATAAGCTACCCCTTAAGCTATACCGAGTCCTCCACTGCAAGTTAGTGCGCAGCCTTTTGTCCTGACCGGGGACTGCTGTTGTACGGATTTATTGCTGCAGGATTGAGTTGCCCTTCAGTAACGCCAGGTCTTGCGGTTCGTCAATGTCATGCAGTGCTTCCAGTTCATGGCATTTCAACCCCTGCACTTTAATACGCGCCAGAGTCTGCTGCAGGACCGCACTAGTGCCCCACTCTATATTACGGAATATGGCATCTTCCGCCCGCCTCAATCCCACCAGCACATAGCCACCATCCGTTGCCGGACCAAGCACAACATCTGCCCCCTGCTCCAGAGCCAAAAAAGCACGGTCAAAATATTCATCAGTGTATTCAGGACAATCACAGCCAATCAGTATTGCGCTGCCGTACTGAGCCAATGCCTTGCCAAGAGCATGACCCATCCGCAAGCCAAGATCATCACCATATTGCTGGAATGCCAGTCCTTTAAATTCACTAAAATCTTTATCGGTGAAATCGCCATCTACCCATAACTGTTTATTAGCACCTGGATATTGATTAACCAAAGCAAGCTGACTTTTCAGCATCCGGCGATAGAGCGCGAGCGTGCCGTCAATGCCGAGCGCAGATTCGAGACGGGTTTTGACCTGTCCTGCTACCGCTTGCCTGGCAAAAAGAATGAGACACCTGGAATGAGAGTCCACTCCCCCGGGAACACTCATTACTTTGAGTCTGCCGTTGGCACGGCAGGATAATAAATCTCGGCAAGTCGCTGCGGACTGGCGCCAAGAAAAAAAGCCAGTCGCAAATACCACATCAGCAGGATGGTTTTCATAATACCCTGGCTCTGCCAACGCCGAGCCGAAGTTTGTAATTTTGTTCGCAAACAAACCGGCCAGGAAAGTTTGCGCAAGCACTTGCTTAGAGCAATATCCTCCATCAGTGGTATGGGCCTGAAACCCCTCACACTATGAAACGCATCATCTTTTACAAAAATCCCCTGATCACCAGTCGCCACTCCAGTGAGCCTGCTACGCAGGTTCATCATGGCGGCGATAATACTGTAGACAATACCGTTTTGATCAAAGCTCACATCAAAACGCCCCCAGTGTTTACCATTCAAGGACAAGGCATGGACGACCTTCGCAGGCGCATCATCAGGCAGTTTTGAATCCGCATGCAAAAACAGGAGCAAACTATTTTTAGCATTTTCAGCACCAAGATTCATTTGCCGTCCACGGCCAGTACCAGTCATCAGAATGCGATCAACCAATGACCGTGAATAGGAAACTGTGGCATCTGCACTGCCACCATCAATCATTAATATTTCATGGCCTTGCTGGCGATAGTCCTGCAAAGCAGGCAAGAGGGTTTTCAGTGCCTCAACGTCATTGAGCACAGGAATAATAATTGTGATTTTTTCTTCAGCCATGAGAGTGCTTAAAATGATTACAGATTTAATCGTTCAGTGCGCCACCACAGCTACTGCCCTGCCCGGCTGTACAACCATAGCAATGATCACCAACAGCAATCATTTTATTTTCAAGTTCCTCATTCAGTAACTCCCTGAGATGCGGCCTGGGTCTGGAGCTGGCCAGCAATGGCATTTTCAGCATCTGATTGAAATCACAATCGTAGACATATCCCATATAATCAACACTAAGCAGGGTGCGGCACATGACCGTCTCCAGATTAGCAGCAGAATAATTATCTTTCAGGATACCCATATATTTATTGTAAAGACCTTTTGCTAACAACATGCCGCCAAAACGACTAATCGGCATATTGGTGATGGTGAACAGCTGATTGAACTCTATATTGAATTGTTCTTTTAGGATGCGTTTGTAATCTGCTTCCAGTCCTGACTGCTCAGGTGGCAGGTTAAGATCAATGGGATTGTAGACCAGGTTTAACTGCAGGCTTTGCTGCATGCCATAACCGAGACTGTTAAGTAATTGCAACGCCTCAATACTGCCATCATAAATACCTTTGCCGCGCTGTTTTTCAACATTCTCTTCCAGATAACAAGGCAGAGACGCAGTAACCGTTACCTGCTGATCAGCCAGAAACCGGGCCAGATCCTCATAGCCTGGCTCCAGCAAAATCATTAGATTGCAGCGATCAATGACTTCCACATCCATCTTCCTCGCTTCCGTAACCAGATATCGGAAATGAGGATTCATTTCGGGAGCACCACCAGTGAGATCAAGTATACGAATGGATTTCTTCCTGACGTATTCCAGCACTAAATCCACCATTTCCCTGGACATCAGTTCCTTACGTTTCGGCCCTGCGTTGACATGGCAGTGAGTACAACTGAGATTACACAGATACCCAAGATTTACCTGCAACGTTTCAAGCTTGGTCCGGCTGAGAAGCGGAAAATCTGTTTCAAGTAATAATGGCCTTGTGTCGAGCATGGTTTTTGAGCCCAATAATGATGTACAAAAGAAGACCCGTCATCAGAAGAAAACTTTCTGAACGGTGGTATGAACTATAATTTATCAGACTCGATTGTACGGTATAGTATTTGTTCAGAATACCTGTAAGGTGAAGATGTAATCGGGAATGTTAATCTCTGCTTGCTGATCCTAATGGCACGATCCACTCGTATAGTGTTTATATCCACAACCTGTTCCGGCCTGTTTTTGATTGCAAAAACTTCAAGCGCAAGCCTGACAACGCTAGAATACTATTCATGAATACCTTAGTTGATTTAAAAAAACTTGAAGCCCTGGAAATTGATTCTTCCTTTATCAAATCCCTGCCCGGAGATCCGGTTACTGAAAACTACACAAGACAGGTTGCCGGCGCCTGTTATTCCCATGTCAATCCGGAACCATTCCCGAAAGCCAGCCTGATCGCCTATTCCGGAGACCTGGCACGAACCCTTGGACTTGATCCATGCGAATGCGAAAACGAGATTTTTACCCGCGTCTTCAGCGGTACCGATTTACTGAATACCATGCATCCTTATGCATGTTGTTATGGAGGCCATCAGTTTGGCAACTGGGCCGGCCAACTCGGTGACGGACGTGCAATCAATCTGGGCGATTTACAGGCCCCGGATGGCAATTTATGGACACTGCAACTCAAAGGAGCAGGTCCCACCCCTTATTCGCGCAGCGCAGATGGACTGGCTGTACTCAGGTCTTCAGTAAGAGAATTTTTGTGTAGCGAAGCCATGCATCATCTTGGGGTACCAACAACACGCGCGCTCAGCCTTATTGCAACGGGAGAACAAGTAGTCAGGGACATGTTCTACGATGGTCACCCGAAAAAAGAACCTGGTGCAGTGGTATGCAGAGTATCGCCTTCCTTTACGCGCTTTGGCAGCTTTGAGCTGTTTGCTGCCCGCAAGGACACCGACACTCTTAAAACCCTGGCCGATTACACAATAACGCGAAATTTTCCCCACCTGGGGAAGCCGGACAAATCGGTTTATCTGCAATGGTTTCGTGAAGTCTGCCAGGCAACGGCAACCATGATTATTCACTGGATGCGTGTGGGCTTTGTTCACGGTGTGATGAATACAGACAATATGTCTGTGCTTGGACTGACTATTGATTATGGCCCTTATGGCTGGCTGGAAAATTACGACCCTGACTGGACTCCGAATACTACAGATGCCGAAGGCAGACGCTACCGCTTTGGTAATCAGCCGATGATTGCGCTTTGGAACCTGGTGCAATTTGCCAATGCAATTTATCCACTGATTGAAGAGGTTGAGCCGCTGGAAGGAATACTCGAGGAATATAAGAACAGCTATGAAAAAGGCTGGTTGCAGATGATGCGCAACAAGCTCGGACTAAAAGATGCTCAGGAAGATGATGAAGGGCTCGTTTTAAACCTGATCGAAACCTTCGCCCTCAGCGAAACAGATATGACCATATTCTTCCGGCAGTTGGCAGAGGTGCCGGCAGACTCTGAACCCCTTACCGCCCTGAAGATTATCAGTAGCGCATTCTATATGCCCGATCTCACTGATGAGGCAAGAGAGGGTTTTACGCTCTGGTTAAAAAAATATTTACAGCGATTGGCTAAAGAAAGTGCTGATGATGATGCACGCAAAGCAGCAATGAACGAAGTTAACCCGCTATATGTATTGCGTAATTATCTTGCCCAACTGGCAATAGATAAATCCGAACAGGGTGATCACAGCATGATCGAGGAGTTACTGGAGGTTCTGCATTCACCTTATACCTATCAGGAAGGCAAGGAACATCTGGCAGAGAAGCGTCCAGACTGGGCCAGATCCCGGGCCGGGTGTTCCATGTTGTCATGCAGTTCCTGATGCTGGTCCAGATACAGCACCGAGACAGTAAGAGCCGCAGTAAAAGTAAAACAGAATATTTTTGGCGCTCCGGGCAGGATTCGAACCTGCGACCTGCCCCTTAGGAGGGGGCCGCGCTATCCAGCTGTGCCACCGGAGCGTGATAAAGGCACTAGTCTTAGCGGGCAGGAATGTTATCACAGGCCGGATGCCCTGCGTACTCCTGATAACAAGGTTTTATTATCAACTTTCTTAACAATCTTGCCAGAAAGAAGAAAATTCTTTCTGATTTTTTCCGCCTAATTTATTAATATTCACTTTCAGCATTTTTTATTCTCTTTTTTACTATAAATTTACATGTCTGCAACAATTATTCCCTTTGAGTTACCAAAAAATGAAGCCGTGATGTCCGTTCACAGCCTTATTCCGGAAACCGCCATGACTGCGCAGATGCTTGGCACTGAGCGGGAAAGTCATGCCTTGCAGGTTAGTGCTGATGGGCTGATGTTAACGGTGGGCTATTCCATTATGGAAGCCAGTGAAGTCTGGATTACCAATCGCAAGGGGCAGACCTCTGAGGGGATTATTCTTGCCCATGATTATGATTCCGGGCTTGCCCTGATCCGTCCCGCCACTTCACTGGGGTCCAATTTTCTTGAAACCGATAACGCCTCCACAGTAAGCATTGGGGATAGAATCAGTATTGTTACCAGTGAAAACAAGAAAGCGATGGATGCCGTGATTTTCGCCAGAGAGCAGTATGCCGGTCGCTGGGAGTATCTGCTGGAAGACGCTTTTTATACTATCCCCTTATGCGAGCACTGGTCTGGTGCTGGCCTTCTAAACAAGGAAGGTAAGCTTTGCGGTATTGGCTCTCTCGCTTTGGGGCTGAAAGGACCCACCGGCGACATAGTGCCGGGAAATCTGTTTATTCCGGTTGATCTGGTAATTCCCCATCTTGAACACATGAGCAGTCATGGCAAAAAACCAGGTTCGTTACGACCCTGGCTGGGCACTCTGGTGGAAGAACATGATACTGAACTTTGTGTGGTTGGTCTTTACATGGGAGCACCTGCCGCAAAGGCAGGTATTCGCACCGGCGACATTATCCTTTCCGTCGCTGACCAGCCCGTTTCTTCAATGGCAGGATTTTTCCGCTCCCTCTGGCATTTCGGTCCTGCCGGAACACGCATACCCTTGACGGTGAAAGCCGGTAACGATGGCGAAGCCATCAAAGAAGTCATTCTTGATACTATTGATCGCGATAGTTTCTTTATTCAGCAATCTCAAAATATGCTGAATTAACCTGGAGTCACTATGCGTTTAATGTCCTGGAATGTGAATGGAATTCGAGCTGCTGTCAGCAAAGGATTCGTCCCACTTGTGGAGAGTCTTCAATGCGATGTAATTTGTCTGCAGGAAACCAAAGCGCAGGATGATCAGGTTCACACCGCTTTGGCAGAACTTGAGGGGTTTCATATCTACCCAAATTCTGCGGTAAAAAAAGGCTATTCCGGGACTGCTATTTTAAGCAGAAACGAACCAGTTGCTGTCACTAATGATATCGGGATTGAAATACATGACCAGGAAGGACGTGTAATCTGTGCTGAATTTCCCGAGCTTTTCCTGGTTACCGTTTACACACCCAACTCGGGAAATGGTCTGAAACGCCTCGAATATCGCCAGAGTTGGGATAAGGAGTTTCTGTCATACCTATTGAGTCTTGAAAAGCACAAACCTGTTATTGTCTGTGGTGATCTTAATGTAGCACATCGGGAAATTGACCTTGCCAGACCAAAACCTAACTACAATAAAACAGCTGGTTTTACTCAAAAAGAAATTGATGGACTGGATAATCTGACGGCAGCCAATTACGTAGACACCTTTCGCCATCTTCATCCTGACACGATTAAATACAGCTGGTGGAGTTATCGGGCTGGTGCCAGAGACAAAAATATTGGCTGGCGGATTGATTATTTTCTCAGCTCCAGCGCCTTGACTGAGAGAATCAGCAAAGCAGAAATACATAACCAGATAATTGGCTCGGACCACTGCCCGGTATCGCTGGAAATAGATTTATAAATACTGACTAAATATAAGTCGCGAAAGGCAATATGGCAGTATGCAATATAGCCTGTATTTTATTGTGGCGTCCCTTGCAAGGCACCCAGACCGCCTAACACCGAACCTGCACCATTGGTCAGGGCAAAGCCCGTAACAAAACCATTATTTTCGGTAAATCCGCCCACCATGGAACCACTGATTCCATTGCTGAAGTCTCCCATGGTGGCCGACGTGCCACTCACACTCCCATCGAAAGACATCACCCAGCTTTCACTACCGCCGACTGTAGCGTTGAAAGCACCGCCACTTATGTTGCCTGAGCTCAGATTAACATCGAAACCTATCGAAAGTTCAGTCAGATTACCCGCAGTACCAGAACCACTAAATTGACCGTTACTGGCAAATCTCCACCTGCCAGAGGTTGAGCGCATTGCATCCATGTCTGCAGGCTGATTTACCGAAAATCCTGTTATGGCAACATTTGAATTCGCTTGCACGGAAGCCACACCGGGAATGGACCAGGCTCCCCAGCCAGCGCCAAGATTTACAGCATCAGTGCCTGTAGCGGCATTTCCACTGCTACTGGTGCCAGTTGAGCCGCTATTACTATTACCATTACCATTGCCATTGGAATTACCGCTATTACCATTGCCTGCGGTCGCGTCATCATCATCGCT
>CBFIIQ010000007.1:0-8508 GCA_965662685.1 Pseudohongiellaceae bacterium
GGTTAATACCGGCACACTGGTAGATGATTTTTCGGTCAGGGCATACCGCCAGCTGGATGCCAGTTTCAGCGGTGTTGAAGTGGATGCGACTTTTTTCCTCAGCGAAAATTTTGAATTAAAGTTATTTGGTGATTCCATCAATGGCCAGCTGGACGGGAATGGCGACGCCCCCCGTATGCCCCCTTCCCGCTTCGGCTCACGTCTGGATTATAAAAATGGCGGCCTGTCTGCTTTTGCCTCTTTCATTCATGCCAGTGCACAGAATGAGCCCGGTAATTTTGAAGAAGAGACCGCCAGCTATACGCGCTGGGATATTGGGGTAAATTACAGCATGACGGTTGGCCGTGACAGTGAAGTGCTGATGTTTGCCCGAGGGCGCAATACAAGTGATGATGACATCCGCTTGTCGACCTCGACATTGCGTGATTTCGCGCCCGAGGCAGGACGTTCAGTTGAAGTGGGTATGAGGTTTAGTTATTAAATTACGCTATGCAGGTTAATGTTGTCATTACTCGGCGTAACTGCCGGGCTAATTACCCGGCAACTGCCCTGCATTGACGCTGGTAGGTGGACACTGTCTCTGACAATCCGGCATCTGACAAGGGCGGAAAAAAACATTCTTCCTTGATTTTTTTTATTCAGATTGGACAGGCGATTGAACATCCCTAGGCAAACCAGTGTCGAGTGCGATTGGCAAACCAGACTAATGACAACATAACAGGTACCTCCACCAGCACACCAACAACCGTGGCAAGTGCGGCACCAGAATGCAGACCAAACAGTGAAATCGCAACCGCGACTGCCAATTCAAAGAAGTTGGAGGTACCAATCATGCAGGCAGGTGCCGCTATGTTGTGCGGCAGTTTGATTTGTTTTGCCAACCAGTAGGCAATAGCAAAAATACCGTAGGTTTGAATCAGCAAGGGGATCGCAATCAGCACTATTGCTTCGGGGTTGCTTAATATGGTGTCAGCCTGAAACCCGAATAACAATGTCACTGTTGCCAGCAAGCCAATAATTGACCAGGGCTTCATCGTATCGAGAAACTTGTCTACTGCGGAGTGGTCATTGCCATTATCGAGTTTATTACGGGTAAGCGCACCGGCAATGAGCGGCACCAGCACGTAGAGTATGACCGACAATAAAAGTGTGTCCCAGGGTACATTGATATCCGTGACGCCAAGCAAAAAGCCGGCAATAGGTGCAAAAGCAAAAATCATGATGATATCGTTTATAGATACCTGTACGAGGGTGTAATTGGCATCTCCCCTGGTCATCTGGCTCCATACAAATACCATGGCAGTACAGGGCGCAACGCCCAGCAGAATCATTCCCGCGATATATTCATTAGCCGTTTGCGGATCGACCCAATCCGCAAACAAGCCTTTAAAAAACAACCATCCAAGAAAAGCCATTGAGAAGGGCTTGATCAACCAGTTAATCACCAGCGTCAGCACCAGCCCTTTGGGTTTCTTGCCTACATCCTTGATCGAAGAAAAATCAATCTGGACCATCATTGGAAATATCATTAACCAGATTAAAATAGCGATAACAATATTGACATGGGCAAATTCCAGCCCGGCAATCATTGTGAATATGCCAGGTACAGTAAAGCCGGCAATAATTCCTGCAATAATGGCAAGCCCTACCCAAACTGTTAAATAGCGTTCAAATAATCCCATCTGGTTTCCTGCTTATTATTTCCGGTTCACGCGCTGACTTACTTGCTCAGCAGACTCAACACGCTCTGAGTAGCGGTCAACAAAATAATCCTTGTTATCCCGCAGCAATAAGGTGAATTTCATCAATTCTTCCATCACATCGACAATGCGATTGTAATAAGGCGAAGGTTTCATTCGGCCATTGTCTTCAAATTCAAGAAAGGCTTTGGCAACCGACGACTGATTCGGAATAGTCACCATTCTCATCCAGCGACCTAAAATACGCATCTGATTAACGGCATTAAAGGATTGAGAGCCGCCACACACCTGCATGACAGCAAGCGTTTTACCTTGCGTAGGGCGCACACCACCCAGACTTAAAGGGACCCAGTCAATCTGGCTTTTTAAAATGCCAGTCATGGCACCATGACGCTCAGGTGAGCACCAAACCTGTCCCTCAGACCAGATCATCAGTTCACGCAATTCCTGTACCTTGGCATGAGAGTCATCATGGCTATCGGGTTGCGGGAGTCCATGTGGATTATAGATACGGGTTTGTGCACCGAAGGCCTCTAACAATCGCGCACTCTCTTCTATCGCAAGGCGACTATAAGAACGTTCACGCAAAGAGCCATAAAGTAGCAGTATCCTGGGTTTATAACTGGACGAGGCTATCTTCATGGCATTCGCGTCAGGAATCTGAAAAACATCGCTTTCAATATTTGGCAAGCTCAATTCCTGTGTAGCCATCAATTCGCGCCTATTGTCGCAAGCGCAGCTTTGAGTTGGGTTTTATCCAGGCCTTTAACGGCGATGCTAATGAGTTGATTTACGCGCCCAGTTATTTGCTCAATACAAGCCAGAAATGCCTGCTCAGTTTCCGCCTCATCTCCCTCTGCTTTGGACGGATCGCTCAAGCCCCAGTGCACTTTCAGACTATTACCAAAATACAAAGGGCAAGCCTCACCTGCAGCAGAATCGCAAACAGTTACTACAATATCCGGATGAAAGTCTTCAAAGTCATCCCAGGACTGACTTTTCAAGCCCTCAGTAGAGTATCCGGTCTGCTCAAGGTATTTGAGTGACAGTGGATGAACCATTCCAGCAGGCTGGCTTCCAGCGCTTTTGGCCAGAATAACTCCCCCTGCGATACTATTGGTAATGGCTTCGAATAAAATACTTCTACATCGGTTATGTGTGCATATATACAGAATTTTCATAGCTGAGAGCTTTTAATTAGCAACAGGAGTCTAGGGAAGATTGCGATGCAATCAATTTTTGTAATGCAGGACTAAAATACTCCTGGTTATGCTCAGCGGCGTTGACGATGATATCTCGCGCCCACTGTGGCAATCCGGGATGAAGTTTATAGAACACCCATTTGCCGCGTCTTTCATCCACCAAAATACCGCACTTACGCAATTGAGCCAGGTGGCGCGATGTTTTTGGCTGATCGAGATCTAGGGCTTCCATTAAATCGCACACACATGCTTCCTTTGTTTCAGCAATCAGAAGCAGTGATTTGAGTCGCGTATCATCAGCGAGGCATTTAAAAAAGCTGCAAGGATTCATCCGTATTACATGTGAAATTTAATATATGTGAAATTTCACATATATTTGTCTGCCGGTCAATGAATATTTTTATAATTTGTAGCAATAAAGAGATATTGGCGAGCAGACAAATGCTTTGGCAGTCGCAAAAAAAAGAGCTGGATATAAGAAAATGTTTCGTGCCAAAGCGGTCTATTTTTTCAATAAATACTGAACTGATATATTAATCACTTACCCTTGGCAAGTTGCGATTTCGTCTGTATCAATTGCCAGTTAAAAGGCGACAATGTGGCTGGTTATTAACAAGTTTGCAGGCTATTGAAAAGGCAATGATGTGATAAAAAACAGGGACTTATCACTTTCTTTACTGGCCTGGTGTTGTGCCATACTTCCTTTTCTCACTATCCATGTCTGTTACCTGGTCTCTGCCAGCTACGGCCATGTTGAATGGTGCCTGCCTCATTGGGATGCCTGCACGTCCATCAGTGCAACCGGGCGCCAGATGCCGGAAAAACTCCTGTTTAAACTGGGTATGATTCCTTCAGCCCTGCTTACTGCCTGGCTTTGGTGGCAAATAAGACAATGGCTGGTCACCAGATTTCCCCGCGTCCCCCTGAGCAGCACATTGGTGCCGGGATTGCTCGCTGCATTTTTCCTGATTCTCTATACCCTGGCCCTTGGAGTAGAGGGCGATACATACCAACGTATTCGCCGGATCGGGGTAACCCTGTCTTTCGCTTTTACCTTTTTGGCACAACTGCAATGTACGCGCTTGTTTGGAAAACTTGCCAGGGCTTCAAATGCCAGCCAATCCATAATTTACTGGCAAAAGCGTCTTTTTTGGCTACTTTCTTGCCTGTTACTGACCGGACTCATTAGCGTGATTCTTGATGCCTGGATGGGGATGGGTTATGACAACCTGGAAGATGCCTTTGAATGGAATATGGCATTAATGCTTCAGCTCTGGTTCGCCGGTGCCGCAGTATTTCTGTCAAAAACCGCTGGCATGCAAAGATTAAGCAATGATTCAGGAATGGCGCACTAGACTGAACTCTGTAAGTTTCTAAAAACCCATGAACAAGGGATTTATGTATATATCGGGTGGGAAGCAGGGGTTAGAAAGGCTACAGAAGAATGTTCAATGCCTGCTGCAGTTCTGGGGCCAGAGTATGAAGAGAGCTGGGGGAAAAGCGAGGGTATATCTACCCGCTTACGTTCTCCTTGAGAAAAATCGGGGATTTTCCTCATGCATACTCTGGCTCCGTCTTTTCAGGATCTGACTGCTTTCGGACCAGTCATTGATACAGGTATTAATCCTTAGCAGCGTTTTTTGCTCATGCCTGAAAACTGACACGGATACTGGCACCTCCCAGCTCACTCCTGTCGACGCTTATCTCTCCCTTGTAACTGCTGACTATATCTACGGTTACGGCCAGCCCTATGCCCTGCCCGCTTTTGAGGGTATCGCCGCGAGTACCACGCTGCAGCACCCATTCCCTATCCTGTTCCGCGATACCATCACCATCATCTTCCACCTCAATATCCAGCAACGAACCATTACGGCTTACCTTGACCATTATCTGGCTATGGCAATACTTGAAGGCGTTATCCAGCAAATTTCCACACAACTCCATCAGGTCACTTTCTTCTCCATGGAAAAACGCATCCGCTTGCAGATCCCTGACCACCCTGACAGATTTATCCAGATAGACTTTCTCCAACGCGTTAATTATTTTTTCAACCACAGGTAAGACCTGAATGGAAACACCCAGATGTCGGGATTTCTCCGAGCGAGTCGCTCGTTTCAATTGATAGGAGACTATCTGATTCATTCTCTCCAGTTGTTCATCAAGCTCAAGTAATTCTGTCTTTGGGCCAGCCACATCAGCCTGATTATTTTCTCTGACCTGATTAACAATCCCTGCTATCACCGCCAGAGGAGTTTTCAAACTATGGGCAAGATCACCAAGCGTGGTGCGATAGCGGCTCTGCCTTTCTCTTTCACTTTTGATTAGTAAATTAAGATTCTTGCTAACAGCCTCAAGTTCCGGCGGATAGCCCTGCTCAACCTGATCTTTTTCTCCGGCCTCAATACTGGATACTTCCATGGCAAGTTGCTGCAATGGTTTTAATCCCCAACGTAGCAACAGGAACTGGGCAATGGACAATAAAAAGGCCAGACCACCAAACCACAAATATAGGCTGGATTGAAATTCACGAATCTCTGCATCGGTAGGTTCAACAGATTCCAGTACAACAAAAGAAAATTCCTGATCGAGAGATGACCAATAGGTGCCATAATCCGCGTAGGCCAGGCTACCCTGCTGCGGGGTTTCCATCTTGCCAAACACGGTTTGCCCTGGTGCCACGTCCTGGCTCATGAAATTAGCCTGTTCCAGATTCACGTCCAGCGCAGAAGGACTGCGCCACACTTCTGCTCCCTCCGCATCCAGAATAAAACCATAGAGACCGGAATTTATCTGGGAAAAACGTGCTTCCTCCAGATCAGGTAGAAAAAACCCTTCTTCATCAGGCTCCGCCACACCCAGTAGCGCATAGACCTGTAATTGCAGTCGCTCCTCCACTGCAGCAGCAACGCTTTCCTTGAATGCACGATCAAGAACAAAGCCGGCGAGACCGAGAAAAAGAATCAGGAGTATACCGAACGCCAGAACCAGGCGTGTTTGAAGGGAGTAGCGACTTTTAGACGTTGTTGGCTGGGACATTAAATCGATAACCCTGCCCGCGAATGGTATCAATCGGTTTCAGGCTTTCGTCCGGATCAAGTTTCTGTCGTAAGCGCCGAATGAATACTTCCAGCACATTGCTGTCCCTGTCATAGTCCTGATCATAAAGATGCTCGGTGAGCTCGGTTTTGGAAACCACTTTACCCGGATGTAACATGAGGTATTCAAGTACCTTGTATTCATAAGCGGTCAGCTCAACTTCCGTATCATTGACACTGAGGCGTTTGGCGGTGGTATCCAGGCTCAAACCGGCAAACTCCAGAGTAGGCTTGGAAAACCCTGCGGCTCGCCTTACCAGGGCATTCAGGCGCGCCTTGATTTCCTCAATCTGGAAAGGTTTGACGACGTAATCATCGGCTCCGGAATCCAGACCCTCTACTTTGTCTGTCCAGTTATCACGAGCGGTAAGAATAAGAATAGGAAAGTTTTTACCGTCTTCACGGATAGTCTTGATAAGTTCGATACCATTAATTTTCGGCAGGCCCAGATCAATGATCGCAGCATCATAATCGCATTCCCGGGCCTGGAACAAACCACTTTCACCATCACCGGCACTATCCACCACGAACCCTGCATCCGCAAGCGCTTTTACAAGCTGGGCCCTGAGTAAATCTTCATCTTCAACTATTAACAGGCGCATCTGATTTTCTTCCTGGATCGACCAAGTTGAGTTGTGCAACCTGGGTTATGAAGGCTGGGTTATTACTCTGAATAGACAATGATGAATTGCAAACAATATGCTCTAAAGTCTACTAAAAAAGTGGTATTTATTCTGATGGCGCGCTTACCGCGCCGGAACTGGAATTTACAAAGACATTAAACACGGTGCCTTCCCTATCCATTCTCACGCGCCAGTTATTGTTCTCCACCTGAACAACACCCAATACGCGTCCTTCATAACGACCACTGGCAAGGTTTAATGCCTGGCGACGGGAAATGCGTGGCGCTTGGGAGCCAAGATTATTGACACCGTTATCCTGTAGGGAATTGGCTTTAACACGCGTATCCAGACGCTCTGAAAATTCAGTATTATCAGCAGCAGCAAGATGCAGGGAAACTATCAAGGTTCCCAACAGAAGGCAGTGACTGGATATTTTACTTTTCACTTTCTAACTCTCATTCCGGACCAGGTTTCAGGCCAGTTAAACGATCTTAACAGTATGAACTATCTACTTTCATACATATTTCCAGCATGTTACTGCTTTCTCAGGCAGCTCTATCAGGAAAAGCTAAAAAGGCACTAAAACCTGAAAAAGCTAAATAAAAAACCCGAATGTTGGAGTATATCTTACCGACCCAGCTCAAATTACTGTCATTATGGATATGCTCATTGCAAGCTATTGTAGCCATAGACCCAATCATAACCAACTAATTTTCTCTATCTGCAAGGTGCTACAGCTGAAGCAAGGCAGGGCAATTGCCAGCACCACAATTTGCAATCGCGCCACCTATTACCGCCTCAGGAGACCCGGAGTTTGGAGGCGGTAATGGTGACGACTACCGAACAGTCAAGCTTCTCTTACCAGTTTCACCAGTTTCACCAGTTTCGGTTTGATCCCCATTGCTATCGTCATTCACCGGGGATCCATTAAAATTCTTTATTATTCAGAAAGTTAGAATCATAAAAAACTATCAATCAGATTCAATAGACTATTTAAAACCTCCCACTAAAGCTAAAGCAGCCAGAAAATAGCGCTTAAATCCTGATTGTTATCCTGAATAAAACCACGAGAACCACCTTAACAGGAGGTAAATGAATATTTCCTGAATATATGAAAAATTCCCGACTTGACTGTTTTAAATTGTCATAGCCCTGCAAGTATGAATAATGTTTATCCAAGCGCTTGAAAAAAAAGAAAATAAATAGTCTCACTGGCTAATGCCGGCCTGAAGAGGTTTTAGAGAATTACCAAGAGAAGTCGCGGATGGAAGTACTAATACTGTTTTTTAATCTGGTGATAGGACATTGTGTCGGTGACTACGTCCTGCAACCGGGGCCAATGAGTGCGGCCAAAAGTCGGCATAATAATCTCAAGGAGCAGTATGGAGAAAGTTTTCCGCACTGGTATTACTGGCTCACTGCACATGCACTCACCCATGCCGGTATCGTTATCCTGCTAACCGGAAACTATCTGTTTGCCATTCTGGAGACGCTTAGTCACTGGCTGATCGATTACGCTAAATGTGAAAAATGGATCAATATCCATCAGGACCAGATTGGCCACATGATTTTCAAAATCCTGTATTGCGTAATTTTCTACATGTCCATGACACCCTGAAGAAAGTTTCACTCCGCAATGCTCTGGTGCTCGGTGAACAGATCATGACAGAATCAGTCATGACCCGGAGTGCGCAGGCTCTGGAGTTTTTCGACAAGTCACATCAGAGATAACGCTGACCATCCAGCAATGGCGGGATCGGACAGTCAAGCAAACTACCTACTGCCCTTAACAATTCATTTTCTTCTGCACTGACCTTTCCATCGGCGTTAATACAGGTCACCATGGCTTTCAACAGCATGGGTTTTTGTAAGGGTTTCAGGCTATTCA
>CBFIIQ010000007.1:8518-30250 GCA_965662685.1 Pseudohongiellaceae bacterium
GACCTTTCCATCGGCGTTAATACAGGTCACCATGGCTTTCAACAGCATGGGTTTTTGTAAGGGTTTCAGGCTATTCAAACGATCCATCGCTGTTTCCAGTATGCCGGTATTACTGCCGATATTGACCTGATAGGTGAGATCCTGTGTCAGGCCAAGATATTTCTCAGCCCCATGAAATGCCACTTCAGCCTGTGTCACATTCTCATTACCTGCCGTGGCCAGAACAGAAAGCAGCACTTCACATTCCCCGGTCAGAGACGTAATCGCTCTGAATTTCAGCCTGCGATCTACTCGCTCGTCCAGGGTATAGCGTAAAATCTTGAACAGGCACCATTCAAACAATGAAATTTCTTTATCAGCCATTATCAGTTTACCAAGCACCGCCATAAACTCACGATACTGTACCCGTGAAAGTTGCTTTAGACTGGGCATCGCCAGATCAATTAGCGCCAGGTATTTTTCTCTGGGTAATTGCCGTGTTTCACTTTCCATTTTTTGAAGTGCCAGAAAATCTTTTTCTGCCAGTTCTGTTTTTAATATGGTGAGCTGTTTTGCCTCGGTATCTTTATCAGAAAGTGCAATCAGAAGATTATAAATCATCAATGAAGCGCCAATGGAGTTATGGGCTTCATCACGTAATGCGGTAGAAAAGGCGTCCAGTGTGGTCGCAGCGATGGCCAGATGGGCGGCAGTGGGATTGCCGACACTATCCAGAACTGTAGCAGCGGAAGCACTGCCATTGGAAAAATGGGAAACCCCTTCTGCGCTGGAAAACGTATCCCCTGCAGCTTCAGGCTTGAGGTCTTTCATTCCCGCCCAGTGAGCATCAATACGCTTTATGCGTTCCTGTAATGGTGGATGTGTGGCAAACAATCCGGAAAATGAAGTTTTCAGACCACTACAAAACAACATATGGCTGATTTCCGATGCATCCCTGGAAGAAATTTCTGTGCCATTAATATAGCCGCCAATTTTTTTCAGCGCTCCGCCAATGCCTTCAGGATTTCGGGTGTACTGAACAGCTGAGGCGTCGGCAAGGTATTCCCGCTGTCGGCTGACTCCCGCTTTAATGAGATTGCCAAAAAAAGTGCCACCATAGCCGATTACCATCAGTCCCAGACCAAGCATCAATATGGCCCCGGCTCCATTGCCTTTACCCGAACGCGAACCCGCACTTCGGTAGCGGCTTCCGCGCAGTATGTGGTAACCGATCAATCCAATCACCATGATGCCGTAGAGCAGCCCCATCAGCCTGATATTCAGGCGCATGTCTCCATTAAAAATATGGCTGAATTCATGTGCCACAACACCCTGCAATTCATCGCGGCTAAGCTCCCGGATACATCCACGTGTGATACCTATAACGGCATCCCGCGGGCGGTAACCTGCGGCAAAGGCATTGATCGATTCGTCTTCCATAAGATAAACAGGCGGAACTGATGTGCCGGATGCAATGGCCATTTCTTCCACCACATTGAGAATTTTCCTTTCATCGGCATCACGGGTATTGGTATTGAGCAATCTGCCGCCCATGGCTTCAGCGACTACTTTTCCACCACCGCGCAACTGCCCCAGGCGAATCAGGGTGCCCAGCCCAATCACACAAATTACCACCAGGCTTACCTGGAAAAATATCTTTGAACCCAGTATGTCTGCATTAATACTGACTTCATTTTGGGCTTCTACATAAGTGAGGACAGCGATAACCAGAAACGAGGTAATTACGATGAGCGTGATTACAGCGCAGATAAACAGAAAAACCAGCTTGCGTGTATTGCTTCTGGCCTGATCCTGATGGGCGAAGAAATTCATAACAGAATCGTTATCGTTGCCTTAAAAAGAAACCTTGGGCGCTTCCTGCATTGCTTCACTGTCTGCAAATTCAAGCAGGCTGGCATTTTCACTATGGCCAAAAGTGCCGGCAAAAATAACCGGTGGAAAAGTCTGTTTGTAGGTATTGTACTCAGTCACGGCATCATTAAATGCCTGTCTGGAAAAGGCCACCTTGTTTTCCGTACTGGTCAATTCCTCAGACAATTGCATCATATTCTGGTTTGCCTTGAGATCGGGATAAGCCTCTACCACTACATTCAGCTTCCCCAGAGCTCCACTAAGCATGCCTTCGGCCTGATTCAGGTCCAACATAGCCATCGGACTACCGGGGTCAGCAGACGCTTTTTCCAGTCCACTCATGGCCTGGTTACGCGCATTGATTACCGCTTCCAGGGTTTCTCTTTCATGCTGAATATAACCCTTGGCAGTTTCTACCAGATTCGGAATAAGGTCATAACGTCTTTTTAACTGCACCTCGATCTGGGAGAAAGCATTTTGATAGCGGTTTTTTAATGTCACCAACTTGTTGTAAATGCCGACGACCATGAAAACAATCACGCCAATTACTATCAACAGGATGATGCTTGAAATTTCCATAATGATGTCCTTTATATTTTTTATTTATCAAATCACTGCTTACTATAGCGACTTCTGCAAACAGTGTAGCTAATTTTAACTGCAATGTAGCGATAGCACGTCAGACCAGCCATTTTTTATGAAAGCCTGCTTCTTACCGGCACAAAAAATTGGAGCGATTAATCCTCGCCGGATTACTTACTACCAGCCCCACCCTGTAGGTGACTGGTAAGGCACTAGAATACCCACCGCTTCAATCTCGTGAATCTGACCCTCGGGCCCGACCTTGAAAATATGCATGGCAGGCATATCGAAGGGATTAAACATACTCAGATCACGGACAGCCCGCCCTTCTGCACCATAAATCGGAGTTTCTTTATCTTTGAATGAATGGCGGAAATGAGAGAGTCCAAAAACAAGACCGGTCTCTGGGTCAGCAATAGTGACACGACGATTGTTGATTGTGTCGATATATTGAAAATAGTTGCTGCTCAGTTGCGGGCCACAAAGCATTTTTCCAAAGATACTGGCAGCCCCGGAATTATTACTGGTCTGCATACCATTTTCAAAGCGCACACAATCATCCGCGAGTGGCGACAGTATACCGTTATTGTCATCCAGGGCCGGGTAATAGGAATAACCAATGGCAAGCAGTTCATCTCTGGACAACTGCTGCTGTGGTGGTATGGACGACAACAGCCCCGGTCTCGGAGTTTGCAGGTTCGCCAGCGTTGCTTCATTGGTAATCCAGTAAAGTAAATGTTCAGCCGCAATAATCTGGCCCTGTTCGACCTGCAGGCGTAAACCCAGCAGCATCGGGTCACCCTCTGCCTCCATCAAGCCAAAAAAACCGATCTGTCCGGAAACCGGATCAGGTACATAAATCCTGAAATTTTCCGGTAACGCGCTAGCGGTTTCCCAGAGACCTGAACCAATCGCTTTACGTTCCACATTTTCCACAAATACCGCATCTTCCGCAAAGGGTAACTGCTCCGGGTCACCTTCCACCAGCGCTTGCAGGTAATTATCCACCAGAGTCTTCAGGCATTGGCGGTCAGAGCAATCCAGCCTCGCTGTTACTGGTGCTGTTTGCACCGAAGCACAGGAACCCAGGATAACAATCGACGAAATGATTAGGAGTATTTTTAATATGGAAGCTTTCATTTTTCCCCCTATTAATTGATGAATCCACTGTCTGTCGTTTTTCTGAAAAAACCCGGATACAGGCACTTTTCTTATGAGTATAAAAAAACAGGGTGCATAAATGCACCCTGTTTTTTACTTACTTAGCGGGAAGGCTTCATTGGCCGCCAGATCCAAGTCTGTATTTGAAGGTCAGTCCCCAGTTAAGCGGTCTGCCTCGGGTAACACCCAATGCTGAACGCAGCGGGGCTTTCAGATTAACCGGTGCGGGTGGTCCACCTTCCCAGTAACCACCACCAAAGCGACTGGCAAAGTTGCCGTAGTTCTTGTCAGTCAGGTTATTGCCAAACAAGGCCATTTCCCATCGATTATCAGGGCTGGTGTACAAAAGCCGGGCATTAAGCAAGCCGTATCCTGGCAGCTCATAGCGGGAATCCAGGAACCATTCAGCTACCGGAACACCGAAAGGTCCGCTGCCACAACCGGAAGAGCCCGGTCCGTTTGGCGCTTCAACGCCACCCGGATGGGTCTGTTGTGGACCTGTGTAGGCATAGTTCACCGACAACTGCAGGCCGCCATTATTTTCCAGATCGAAATCCCAAAGTCCACCTACCTGATAGCTTCGCTCAGCTGGCGAAGGAAACAGGAAAATACCGTTATTGACACAGACATCATTGACCTTGCTGTCTATCCAGCCGGCACTGGCATTCAGGGAGAAGTTATCTGTGACCGCCAGCTGGGTATCAAGTTCGACTCCGTCCAGATCAATAGTACCCTGATTCGCTAATTGAATTGCGAAGCCAACCGGAGAGGTCGGATCAGAAACAGCAGTCGCATTCTGTCGATCACTGTATTCCATGTCGAAATAAGTCAGGTTAAAACGCAATCTGCTATCGAAAAACTCACCACGTAATCCTATTTCATTATTGATGACTTTTTCCGGCGGGATGGCGGCAATGAAGTCCCCACTCTGTTCAGGACCGGGCACATTATCCAGAATCTGATAGGCAAACGAGCCAGCTCGATACGCCTTGGATATGGTGCCATAGACCATCAGGTCATCAGTGAGGTGATAATCCACAGTGCCGCGCCAGTCCACTTCTGACCAGTCGTCATTGGAGTTAACCGTGGTCGAAGTAGTCCCCGGTGCCGGGGTAAAGTTGCCAGAAGCATATTCTGTCTGCTCATAATCCTTTTCATCATAGGCAAAGCGCACACCAGCGGTAATATTCAATGCATCTGTGGCATGCCAGGTGCCATTGAAAAACGCCCCCCAGGAATCAGATTTCTGGGTAGTAGCTGTATCGCCGGTAATACGGCCACCAGTCCAGCCATTACCATTGGGATTCTGGTTTGTTGGCGTAAAAAACGGTAAACCGGGGGCACCGAAAATACTGGTACCGGTTGCCTGTAACAAAGAATTACGTGGGCTATCTGCCGTTTCATGGAAATAGCTTAGACCTGACACCATATCGAGCTTGCCATCAAAGTGACTCGAGTTTAACTGCAGCTCCTGATAAAACGTCCAGGATTCTGCCTCACTGGGTCGACGTTCCATTCCCAGCAACTGCCAGTCAGTTATGCCGCTACTTTCAAAGTCCGAATAACCACTTACAGAGGTCAGACTCATGGTATCGGATAACTCCCAGTTAATGGTCATGTCATACTGGGTATAGGTGTTTTCATTGACCTGCTTGCACAGATCATCCCAGTCCGGGTCCGGATCATCAAGGAAACAGAAGCTGGGCATGGTGTAATCATCCAGCAGCAAACGCGGATCATTGTTCTGCAAACGCGGCTGCCCTGATGCTTCAAGGAAGTCAGACATCCAGTCAGCGTAGCCACCCTCAAAACTGATTACATTACTGACGCCGTTAATTGGGTCAACCGGAGACATGTCAAAGGTTTCCAGATCCTGTGGATTACCATCGGATTCAGAGTCCAGATGCATAACACCAAAATTGACACTCACGGTATCGCTGGCTTCCCAGGCTCCACGCAGGCGCAAAATCAGATTTTCCGAGCTGCCCAGTTCCTGTGGACCACGATCCACATAACCATCCTGGCTCAGATAAGCTGCCTGCCCCCTGATGGCGAAGGTATCGCTAATGGGCGTATTAAACATGGCATTGAAATCACTGCGGCCATAATTACCGCCAGTGAGCTGAACATAGCCATCACGTTCCTGAGTTGGTTGTTGGGAAAAAACACGAATAGCACCACCAAGGCTGTTGCGACCAAAGAGTGTACCCTGCGGCCCCCTCAACACCTCTACCCTTTCCAGATCCAGCACCTGCATGTAGGGGCCTGTCTGGCGAGGGACAAAAACACCATCAAGATAGAAGCCTACCCCGCGCTCGCCGGTAGCGCCGCCACCCCCGGAAATACCACGAATCTGATAGGTAGGAGAAACATTACCGGTGCCGCGCGAACCCTTGATGTCCAGATTGGGCGAGTTGGTAGCAAGATCCTCAATGGTTTGGACACCGCGCGCCTGCATCATCTCATTAGAGAAAGACAATACGGAAATGGGCGTATCCTGTAATGCGGTTTCGCGCCGCTCCGAAGTCACCACTATTTCTTCAAGCACCTGCGCATGCAATGTTGGAGCAAAAACTGCAGCCAGACATGCATAACGCAATAATCCGGATTTCTTTTTGAATAATTGTTTTTTATCCATGCTTTTTCCCTTTATATTTTTTTATAATATTTTTACTTTATTATTTTTATCATCACTGCTGTTACTACCAACGGGTCTGTAAAACCTCCTTTTTATATAATTTTTCTGGCTAATTAAAAGTGATATTTTTATACAATTTTTTATACATACTGAAAAAACTATTTTCGATCAGGATAAAGATTAAACATCCTTTCAGCCACTTTGAGTCGTTCTGTTTTCAATTCAAACGTATCCCCTTCGCGACGTCTGTGGCCATAGGCGGTAACAGTATCACCCACTTCAATGGCATCACTGGAAAGCCCGGCGCTGCGACTTCGTGCTGGAGGACTAAGCAGAACATTCCATTCCTGCCCACTGTCATCTTTCAGGATTAATCTGTCATGGGGATTACCAAAAGCCACATCAACGACTTCGGCAGTCAGAATAAAAGGCAGGTCACCTTACCAGCTCCAGCCATGATGAGCATAAGTAACTATGGCCGTAGAGGAAAACATCAAGGTGGTAAGTATTTTTAATACAATTTTTGAATGAGACATCATTTGCTCCATAAATGAATGATTCGAGGATATGACAGAGGGGAATATTTTTCAATCAATACCGGGGAGGGAGCCACAAGTCACAAGTTGCAAATCGGCGACCTGGGGTCGCCACGTCGGATGATGGCTCTGCGAGCCTTATCCGACCTACAGAACCTTTTGCTTGCAACTTGTAACTTGAAACTTGTGGCTACAGAATCTTTTGTTTGCAGCTTGTAACTTGAGACTTGTGACTTTTTTAGTCTAGTTGTTACGAGTAGCCTCTTCTACCTCCTCAACATCCTCTGGCGCCACATCCGGTGGCGGACCAAAAGGACTCGGTGCGTTCATGGCAATGTGCGCCTGGGAAATCACATAGTGCCTGATGGCATTGGTGGCTTCCTCATCCAGCACTGCGGCAAAACTTGTCATACCGCGTTCTGCAAGCGCGCCCGCAAGTACAATATTGTTAAAGCCCTCTTCGGAATGCAGCATGGGTGAGCGGCGCAAATCCGGAAAGGAGCTTCTTGCCATTCCCCCTACGTCATGGCACATGGCGCAATTTTCTCCGTAGATTTCAGCACCGCGAGCGACAACATCCGCAGTAGCTGTTTCTTCAGGTGGAGAAAATGGGCGCTGGCTAAATTCTGTTTTAGGCGGTAATTCAGCTGTACCACCCAACTTGTATACCAGCAGACGCGCATAGGTGGGTGCGTAATAACCCTGAAATGAAGGCCCCCCTACCACCTGGGCAATATATTGCTCGCCCTCATGCATATAGGTAATGGCCCCGGCAAAAGTTCTTGCCTGGGTATCCAGGATTTTAAGCTCGGTGCCATCTTCTGCACTATAGATACCAAGGGACTCACCGCGACCATTACCCTTGAAGAGCAAGCCGCCGGCAGTGGTCAGGGTTCCACCAACATCAACATCCTCGATCGCCCATACCTCCTCTGCAGCTACCGGATCCCAGGCCACCAGCCGTGAACGACTGCCGCGCACAATAGTGTTATCCGGATCATCATAGGCATAATCACCCCCGGTATATTCCATGCCCAGGTTAAAGCGACCATCGATATTTTCCGGCGCATTGGTAAACGCCATGCTGCTTTCCATAGCAGGGATATAGAGCAATCCCGTGTCCGGACTAAAAGACATAGGCGCTGCGCCATGAGCACCGGCAGGACCAGGCTGAATAATAGTGGCGGCTGTGCGTTTGGTGTACTGTGCTGCTTCGTTAATAATCGGTTTTCCTGTTGCCATGTCATAGCCGGATGTCCAGTTCACCGGGACAAAATTGTTGGCGCGGACAAGCTCACCGGTATAGGCGTCATTCATGTAGTAATAACCACTTTTGGCGGCCTGCATGACCACATGACGCATCTCACCATCCACTTCAAGATCAGCAATAGTGATCTGCTGCACTGAATCGAAATCCCACTCCTCTGCCGGAATCTGCTGGTAATGCCAGACATATTCTCCGTTATCGGCATCTACAGCTACAATTGAGTTGAGGAAAAGATTGTCACCGCCACCGGGACTTCTCACCAGCGGGTTCCATGGTGCGCCATTACCGACACCAAACAACAACAGGTTGGTTACGGGGTCATAGGTGATACCGTCCCAGGTTGAGCCGCCACCACCAAGCTCCCACCAGTTACCATTCCAGGTTTCTGCCGCCATGCGCATGGCTTCATTTTCAAACCCAAGTTCGGGATTACCCGGCACGGTATAGAAACGCCAGACCACTTCTCCGGTTTCAGCATCCAGTGCCGACACGAAACCACGGGTACGAAATTCAGCACCACCATTGCCGATAAATATTTTGCCATTGGCAACCCGCACTGCTCCGGTAGATGTATAGTTCAGGGATTCATCAACAGTCTGGGTTTCCCAGAGAACTTCACCGTTGGCTGCATCGAGGGCAAACATGCGGCCATCATAGGCGGTGACATACACCTTGCCTTCGTAAACTGCCGCACCGCGATTATTCACACCGCAACAGCCTTTGCCGGCAACATTTCCCGCGACTTCAGGATCAAAACGCCAAAGGGTTTCTCCGCTGGAAGCATCAATAGCATCCACCTGACCCCACGACTCTGTCATATAAAGCACCCCATCCACATACAGTGGGGTGGATTGCTGTCCCTGGTTAGCCTCGATATCGTGATACCAGGCAAGTCCCAGCTGATCGATATTTTCAGTATTGATCTGATCCAGAGAACTGTAGCGCTGCTCATTATAGGAGCCACCGTAGGTCAACCATTGCTCAGGTTCATTTTCAGCATTGGCCAGACGTGCCTGATCGACATTACCAAACTCTGAGGCCGGGGATTGAGAGGGCTGCGTGGCGAAAGCGCCTGAGCCAGCCCCTTCCATGTTATCCATGGAACTCTCATTGCCATTGCCATTCTCATTACCCCCGCAGGCCACGAGAAGCATGCTGCAGGCGCTTAACAGCATAAATTTAAATTTGGACATAGTATTTTCCTTAGTTAAAAATTTCCAAGTGGTATTGTGATTTGATAATTATTAATCGGATACGATAAAAAAAATTGAGAGGATTTATAATTTTTAGCTCTCACTACCGCTGATGTCACAACACCGACTGTTTCAAGTATCGCGCAGCTTCCAAAAGGATGCATCCTTTTTTGAGGCGAAAAACATGCTGAAAAGCTGATGAAATACTGATGCTGCTGCTAGGCAGAATGCATCATGCGTTTGATAACCGGAGAAATCAGCAGCATCACCACAGCGATTCCCATGGCGATATACCCTACCTGTGAGTAAACCGCAGCATAGGTCGCCTTGGCTGCCGCTGTGTCTGCAAGCTGCCCACCTATCGTTTCCGCACCTGTGGTCGAAGCGATGACCCCCGCCAGATAATTGGACAAGCCGCTATAGAGAAACCAGGCCCCCATGGTCATACCTACCGCCTGTGGCGGTGCCAGCTTGGTTACAGCAGACAAACCAACCGGTGATACCATCAGCTCGCCCATGGTATGTATCCAGTAAATCAGGAAAATAAAGTAGACGGCTGTCATACCGTCATTACCCGACACTTTCATACCCGCTACCAGAGACAGGAAGCCCAGTCCGGCGAGGAAAACGCCGAAAGCAAACTTAACCGGCGTGGAAGGATTAAGATTTCGTTTCGCCAGACTGATCCAGAGCCATGCCAGTAGCGGTGCGAACAAGACAATGTACATGGCATTCAGGGACTGAAACACGGGTGCCGGCACGGACATTCCCAGCATGGTGCGATCCACCAGGCGATCGGTAAACAGATTAAGGGACGATCCGGCCTGTTCAAACAAGGCCCAGAATGGAATCTGGGCAAGTATAAAATAGATACCCGCTAACATACGATCGCGCTCTATCCCCTTGCAACTGACAAAGGCATAACCCAGCAGCAGAATAAAAATAATGACCCCCAGCAAGCCCACATAACTTTCGTCTACCAAATGCGCATTCATCACCAGCAACATGGAGACAGCGATTATTGCCAACCCTGTCAGATAGCACATGTGTTCGATATTAAGAGGTCCCAGCACTTTTTCATGTAATTTTTCAGCACTCGGTGGCTCGGCTTTACCTTCAAGCCAAGGCTGGTATTTCAGGAATATAAGCAGGCCAAATAACATGCCAATGCCCGCCAAACCAAAGCCGTATCTCCAGCCATAGGCAATGCCCAGGTAACCGCACAGAATCGAAGACAGAAAAGCACCCAGGTTGATCCCCATATAAAAAATGGTAAACCCCGAGTCCCGGCGACTGTCACCAAAACCGTATAGCGATCCAACGATGGTGGAAATATTGGCTTTCAGAAAACCAACTCCGGCAATGATCAATGCCAGCGACAGATAGAGAATATTCAGATAGACAGTTTCGATTTCCACTCTCAGGGTATAGCTGTCGGTAGGAATGGAAGCCGGCAGTCCGACAACACCAGGTGCAGCAATAAGCAGATTGGCTGCCCCTTCACTGAAACTGATCAATGAGGTGCCCTGATCAGAAATGATAATCTGGTTTGCATCACCGCCCCGGCCATCCAGAGTTAACTGATAATCACTGCCGTTATAATTCATCAACTGACGTGAACCCGAGCCTTCAAATGCCATGCCGAAATGACCAAGCACCAGCAGGATAGCGCCAAAGGTCACCGCCTTTCGGGAGCCCAGATATCTGTCTGCCAGAGTACCGCCGATAATGGTCATGACGTAAACCAGAGCAGTGTAGGCACCATAAAGCACGGTGGAGCGTTCGTCTGAAAACAGAAAGTGCTGGGTCAGATAAAGAATCAGCAGGCCGCGCATTCCATAATAGGAAAAGCGCTCCCACATCTCGGTAAGAAACAGGATTACCAGACCACGCGGGTGACCAAGAATTGTGTTGCTTGACGACTCGGGAGGCATTGGTGGAACCGGTGTAACGGGAGGATTGGCAGTATCAGTCATTGCAGGATCTGGGAAGTGGATAACAGGTTAGAAAGGTAGACGGTATTAGCAGGATTTTCAAGGCATGCAAGGCAATTGCCTGGCGGGATCAGGGCATTCAGTTATTTTGCCTTTCTTGCTGTATCTGAGTAGCATTAAGAACAGAAAAAAAACCGCCTGTACTGCATTGATCAGCCAGAAATATCTGTCTAAAAGCACATCAGAACCATCCGCACTGTGGTCAGGTTTAAATAATAATTCGGCAAAACCGCATACCTGATAAAAGTCTGTTGCTTTTGTTTGAGAGGGGAAACCAATGCAAACCACGTTCCGTCACTATCTATTTTGTAGCCTGTCCTTTTTATTATTACAGGCATGCAGCGGCGAGCAGGAAGCCCCTCCCCGTGCGCAGACAGACTCTGACCAGCCTCCCAATATTCTGCTTGTCGTTGCCGATGATCTTGGCTATGCCGACCTTGGTTTCTACGGCAGCGAAATACCGACACCGAACCTGGATGCGCTGGCAGCAAACGGTATGCTGCTCACAGACTTCTTTAGCAGCCTGACTTGTGGTCCCACCCGTTCAATGCTGATGTCCGGGACCGATAATCACATGGCAGGCGTAGGTGTGCAGGGTGCGCCTTCCAATCCGCGACATATGAACCAGCCCAATTATCTTGGTTATCTGAGTTTTCGTGTAGCCAGTCTGGCAGAACTAATGACTGATGCTGGTTACAACACCTATATGACCGGGAAATGGCACCTGGGTTCTGATGTGGAGAATGGCGCCCATGCCAGAGGCTTCAAGAAAAATTTTGTCTCACTGGACGGTGCCGCACATCTTGGTCCCTGGGATTGGCGTGGTCCGCAAAATGCCAATTACCGTGATGGCGATGAACTGGTTCAGGTAGATGATGACTGGTATACCACCCGGGATTACACGCAGAAAATGATCCAGTACATAGAAGAAGACCGGAATGAGAACAAACCTTTCTTCGCTTACCTTGCCTACACCGCCCCGCACTGGCCACTGCAGGCACCTGCGGATGTCATAGCCCGTTTTAAAGGTAGTTATGATGAAGGCTATGAAACCATTTACCAACGCCGCTTCGCCAACATGCAGGCACTGGGTCATATTCCCGCAGATGCTGAACCCATGCCGCTGGATGTTTTTACGCCACGCTGGGATGAACAAAGTGACGAAGAAAAAGCCCTCTCTGCCAAACGCATGGAAGTCTATGCTGCCATGGTCAGTGAGCTGGATACCTATGTTGGGGAAGTAATCGCTTACCTGAAAGAAACCGGACAATATGACAATACTTTTATCATGTTCATGTCTGACAATGGTGCTGAATCCAGTCGCCTCGACTTGAGCCCGCGCTTTGAGAATGTCCTCACACCAGAATATTATGACCAGACTGTCGACAATCTCGGCAGCCCCACCTCCTATGTAATGTATGGCCGAAACTGGGCAACAGTAAGTGAAACGAAATTTCGTCGTCATAAAGCTACTGCTTTTGAAGGCGGGATTCACGTACCGGCATTTGTTCACTACCCATCAATGATTGATGCTGGCACTCAAGCCGATGGCTTTGGTACTGTTATGGACGTCATGCCCACCTTTCTGGCACTGGCAGGCACCCAGCATCCGGGCACTTCTTTTCAGGGCAGAGACATTCTTCCCGCAAAGGGAAAATCACTTCTGCCGATGATTACCGGGGAAGTCGATGAAGTCCATTCTGAAGAAGAAATCGTAGGTTGGGAGCTCAATGGCTATCGTGCTGTGCGTCAGGGCGACTGGAAAATTGTATGGGATAGAGCTGCAGGAGACAACGCCCACTGGATGCTTTTCAATTTGGCAGAAGATCCCAATGAGCAGGTCGATCTGGGCACGGAATTACCAGACAAACTGGCACAAATGATTGATAACTGGGAACTTTACGAAGAAGAAAACGGTTTAATTTATGTCTACCCGGAATAAAGGATTTTTTATTGGACTGGCAATCGGTGGTGCAGGAATTCTTGCCTTGCTGGGCTGGGGGGCAGCTACTGTCCCGAAACCGGGCAATGACCTTGGTGTAATATCCCTGCAATGTAATGACATGGCTGTCAGCGATTCGCCCTATCCAGGTATGGTCTGGGTTCCCGGCGGGGATTTCATCATGGGAGCTGAAGGTACTTATTTTGAAGAAGGACCGGCCTTTGAAACCTCGGTCGCAGGCTTTTGGATGGGTCAGCATGAAGTGACCAATGCAGCGTTCTCCGAATTTGTCGAAGCCACTGGCTATCTCACCTTGGCGGAACGTGGGATTGAAAATCCTGCTACGGGAGAATTGATTCCCGGTTCTGCAGTTTTTGCCCCCCATGTCAGTGATGAACCGGTAAACCCGTTTGCCGGCTGGTGGCAATTTATGGCGGATGCCAACTGGCGGCAACCGGAAGGCCCCGGCTCCAGTATTGACGACAGGGAAAATCATCCGGTAGTGCACATTGCCTACGAAGATGCGCAGGCCTATGCACAATGGACAGGTCATGCTCTGCCGACAGAGGCCCAATTTGAATTTGCCGCGCAAAGCAGTCTGCGCCGTGACAAGGAAGGAATATATCAGTCCAATACCTGGCAAGGGCTGTTCCCTTTTCAGCATGATGCACAGGACGGTTTTGTCGGCACGGCGCCAGCAGGTTGTTACAGCGCCAATGTATTTGGCCTTTATGACCTTATTGGAAATGTCTGGGAGTGGACTGAAACCCCCTGGTTTTCAAATCATGCCTTTCTCGACAAGGAAAAATATCCGCAAGGCTACGACCCGAACCAACCTGGCGAACCCGTTGCCGTTATCAAGGGAGGCTCTTATCTGTGCGCGCCCAATTACTGCATGCGTTATCGACCTGAAGCCAGACAGGCACAGGGCAAAGGTCTGGGGACTTCGCACATTGGCTTTCGCACCGTAATCAATCCCTGAACGGACCTTTCCAGCTTGGCATGCCCAGACAACCACGATCAACTGACAATTATTCGCTTCGGGCTTTACCAGGCAGGGCATGACAACTGCTGTGTAATGATCTGATATGCTCTTCCTATTCACCTGTAACTAACCGGAATGTTGTATGGCTAAGCGTGTTTACCTTTTTAATGAAGGCCACAAGGACGATCAGGACCTGCTTGGCGGCAAGGGGGCCAATCTCTGTGAGATGACCAACCTTGGTCTGCCTGTGCCTTTTGGTTTTATTATTACTACAGACACCTGTCGGGAATTTTTTGCCAACGGCAACAAGCTGCCCAATCGACTGGAGCAGGAATACCGCGTCGCACTGGATCTGGTTGAACAAAAAATGGGGGCGCATTTTGGCGACCCGGACAACCCCTTGCTGCTGTCAGTTCGCTCCGGGGCACCGGTATCCATGCCGGGCATGATGGATACAGTACTCAATCTAGGCCTTAATGATGATATCGTCGAGGGCCTGGCTCGGAAAACCGGTAATCCCCGCTTTGCCTATGACTGCTACCGCCGCTTCATCCAGATGTTTGCCAATGTGGTACTTGGAGCGGACGGGGCACAATTTGAGCAGGCAATTGATGATTACAAAAAGACCAATAACAAGTCTCTGGATATCGAAATGCAAGCCGAAGACTGGCAACGGGTTATCGACCATTTCAAGCAACTGGTGGACCTGCCTCAGGACCCCTTCCGGCAATTGCTGCTGGCGGTTGAAGCGGTATTCCAGTCCTGGCATACACCACGGGCCAACGTCTATCGGGAGATGAATAATATCCCTGAATCGCTTGGTACCGCCGTGAATATACAGTCTATGGTTTACGGCAACTTCAGTGATGAATCCGGTTCCGGTGTCGCGTTCACCCGTAACCCGTCCAACGGCGAGAAACTGTTTTTTGGCGAATTGCTTTTTAATGCTGCTGGCGAGGACGTGGTGTCCGGTATCCGCACACCTTTGCCAATCGATGCTCTGAAAGACAGGATGCCCGAGATTTACCAGCAGCTGTTTGATACCCAGTTACTGCTGGAAAATCACTACCGGGATATGCAGGACATTGAGTTCACTATTCAGGAAGGACGTTTTTATATTCTGCAAACCCGCAGTGGCAAACGCACGGGACGGGCTGCAATCAAGATTGCCGTGGAGATGGTCAGGGAAGGTTTGATTAGCGACAAGGAGGCCCTGCTCAGAGTATCACCGGAACATGTGGAGGCTTTTCTGCATCCCATGGTGGATCCGCAGAGCAAGAAAGACATCATTGCCAGCGGCCTGCCGGCCAGTCCCGGTGGCGCTACCGGTGCAGTGGTATTTTCCGCGGACGAAGCCGTGCAGGAAGCCGCCAGCGGTAACAAGGTAATTCTGGTCAGACGGGAAACCACCCCGGAAGATATCCATGGCATGAAGGTTGCCGAGGGCATCCTCACCGAACTCGGCGGAATGACCTCTCATGCTGCAGTAGTCGCCAGAGGTATGGGCGTGTGCGCCATTACCGGCTGCAACAAGCTGACAATCGATACGGCAGCCGGCACCGCTACCACTGCCTCTGGCCAGATTATTAAACGCGGGGACATCATTACCCTGGACGGCCTGGCCGGTGAAGTCATGCTTGGCGATATTCCAAAAATCGCGGCGTCTTCCAGCGATGATTTCCAGACCCTGCTGAACTGGGCAGACAAGTATCGCAAACTCAAGGTGCGTGCCAATGCGGAAACACCGGAAGATGCTGCCAGGGCACTTGAATTGGGTGCAGAAGGCATCGGTCTGTGTCGTACCGAACATATGTTCTTTGCCGCAGAACGCATCGACGTAATGCGTGGCATGATCCTGTCGGAAAACCGCGGGGAACGCGAAGCTTGCCTGGTTCAGCTGGAAAAATTTCAACATGACGATTTTCTGGAATTATTTCGCATCATGGACGGCAAACCCATCACCATCCGTTTGCTCGATCCCCCGCTACATGAATTCCTGCCGCACACGGAAGAAGATATCGTCAAGTTGAGTACCCATATCAACAAACCGCTGAAGCTTATAAAAAGTGCCATCAAGGATCTGGCAGAAGTTAACCCCATGCTCGGACTGCGCGGTTGCCGTCTGTCCATTGTGCACCCGGAAATCACCGAGATGCAGGTGCGAGCCATCATTAGTGCCGCGCTGGCTGCCAAGGAACAGGGCTGTCATCCACTGCCGGAAATTATGATCCCGCTGGTGGTGAACGTGCGCGAAATTCGCATGATCAGTGAAATCATCGACCGTGGTATTCAGTCAGTGATGAAGGAAAAAAGCCTGTCTATTCGTTACAAGATCGGCACTATGATGGAGACTCCCCGTGCCTGCCTGGGTGCCGATCGTCTTGCCAATGATGTGGAGTTCATGAGTTTCGGCACCAATGATCTGACGCAAATGACTTATGGTTTTTCCCGTGACGACGCAGCCAAATTTATTCCTGCCTATCTCACCAACAAACTCATCGAAATGGATCCCTTTGTCTCACTCGATCAACGCGCTATCGGCAAGCTTATGAAAATGGCTATCAAGGATTCAAAACGAAAAAAGAAAGGCATCAAATATGGGATTTGCGGAGAACACGGCGGTGACCCACGTTCAATCAAGTATTGTCATAAACTGGGGCTGGATTATGTCAGCTGTAGTCCCTACCGAATCCCCATTGCCCGTATTGCTGCAGCCCAGGCCAATGTCGAATAATTAGATAAGGAATTTGGTAAATGCATATCCTGATTACCGGCGCCAATGGCTTTATTGGCAGACATCTTTGTAATGAATTACTCCTTGCAGGTGGTGAGCTAAAAGCTGACAGACTGACTGTCATGGATCTCAGGCTGGATCAGATTCCTGTCAATCCGGTCATCAAACCAGTAACAGGCAGCTTCGCCGAAGAGGCATTACTGGCACAGGCCATGGACGAGCCCGTGGATTTGGTTTTTCATCTTGCCAGTGTACCAAGCGGACTGGCTGAATCAAATTATGCGCTGGGCGTGGACGCCAATATCCATGGCACAATGGCCTTATTCGACAAGCTGAAACAACAGGCAAACAGCCCAACAGTAATCTTTGCCAGCTCAATCGCCGTCTACGGAAAACCTGCCGTAGCAGAAGTAAATGATGACACCCTGCCCACCCCCAACCTTAGTTACGGCGCGCAGAAAGTGATTGGTGAAGTCCTGCTAAATGATTACGTCAGGCGCGATTGGCTTAGAGGTTGCTCGGTTAGACTGCCGGGAATCGTGGCAAGACCACCTGAATCCAATGGTGCTGTGTCAATATTTTTCAGCGATCTGATTCGCTGCCTGAGCCGCGGAGAGTCTTTTACCTGTCCGGTTTCAGCCAGTGCCAGAAGCTGGTTAATGTCGATCACCTGCTGCATTGAAAACCTGCTTCATGCCGTCACGCTGGCAAGAACTGAAAGCGATAATGGTTCACGAGCTGCAGTCACTTATACCTTGCCTGCTCTGCATGTGACGATTGAAGAGTTGGTTAAAAAAATAGGCGAGTTATTTCCGCAACATGATATGCAGTCATTGATTCACTATGCCCCGGATCCCTGGGTTGAAGAGAATTTTGGCAGCTATCCGCCGCTAGTACTACCAAAGGCAGAAGCCGCCGGATTTCATCACGATGGCAATCTTGAATCACTGATAGGAAATGCTTTGGCAGGTCTTGAGTAAATTCCCAAGTTATTCCTGACTGCTTAGCTGACTACTTTTTTCAAAAGCTTCAATGATTTTTGCGTGACGCTTTTCCACCAGCTCCCGATCAACAGGATGAGTGATTACGTAAAGCATATTTTGCTCAATTGCTTTCACTACCCAGCGACCAAATTGCAATGGATCGGTTCCCGAGGCCGCTGCATTTGCTAATTCATGACTATCATTCACCGCCAATGCACCGCCATATTTTTCCGGACGGTTGAGACCGGAATGGGAAAGATTGGTATTGACCACGCTGGGGCATAATACAGATACCCCGACACCATGGGGCTGCATATCTACTTTCAGGGCTTCAGCCAATCCGATAAGACCATATTTACACATGTTATACATTCCCTGTCCCCGGCTTGGCTCATAGACTCTCAAGCCACTGATAGAACTGGTAATGACAATGTGGGCGTTATCGGGATTTTCCAGTAAATGAGGCAGACAGGCCTGAATGACATAGGCAACGCCCTTCATATTCACGTCTATCACCCAGTCCCAATCCGAGACACTGGCTTTTTCCAGAGGCCCCATATTTCCCGAAACCCCTGCATTGGCGCAGACAATATTAATTGCGCCAAAAAAAGCTTTAGCATCCTCAACGGCCTCACACACCGCTTCCCTGTCAGCGACATCCAGGGGGTATATTTTTACTTGAGCGCCAAGCTGTTCAAGTTCTTCACGAGCTGTTTCAAGCTTGATCCGATCGATATCAGCAAGAGCAAGCGACATCCCCCGTTCGGCAAAAGCTTTTGCCATTCCCAGGCCAATACCAGATCCCCCTCCGGTGATAAGCGCAATTTTCCGATTAAAAGTTTTTATAATATTTTCCTTGCTTGATCAGGGCACAACACCCCTAAAAGCACATCTTAAAGTAAATAGTATTCTGGCTGCATAATTGACTATATCAATAAAAATTGAGCCACTCGTTCGACTAACCAGTAGGACGCTGGAATCCCGATCACATAGGCAGCAATCAGATCTAAACGTTTACGCGTCATTACATCTTTTATGGCATAGTCATTCACCGATAAATTCTGCAACCCCCGATTAACCACTATAAACAAAACACTTACCAGAAGAATGAATGCAAGTTGCCCTGCTTCCACCCCAAGATTAAAAAACAACAGGGAAATAACTATTTCATTCTGCACCAGACCAATCTCGCCCAGGGCACTGGCAAAGCCCAGGCCATGCAACAAGCCAAAGCCAAATGAAATGATAATAGGGTAATGATAAGTCAGACTGTCAGAGTGTTCGCGACTAATTTCAAACGCCAGAAAAACAATGGACAGCGCGATAACTGCCTCCACCGGCACAATCGGAATGGTGATGAGTCCAAGTGAGGACAATGACAATGTAATTGAATGGGCTATGGTAAACCCTGTCACCGTCCACAGTATTCGTTTCAAGGTGCCAGCAATCACCAGCAGTCCCAATACAAATAACAAATGATCAAGCCCGCCAATAATGTGTTCAATACCCAGGGCAAGATATTCCCGGGCAATATTACCCCGCGTTGCCTTGACCGGTATATTCCACTCAGGCCTGGTGGGCGTCAGCATGGCAGTCATATTGTCACCTGCCAAAGTCGTCAGGCGATAAAAAGTCGCCAACGATGGATTATAAAAGGGATAGTCAAGTGTGATCAAATTGCCGGCAAGGGGTAAATCACAGGAGACAGTACCATTGCTTACGCCTGGGCTACTCACCCTGTTTTGTTCGACGCAGCCTGCTGGCCAGGCAATCACCGGTTGATTATTGGCTTCAACAGTATCCGGCACTCTTATAGAAAACTGGTAAGTGGCAGGGAACTGTTCCGTGATGGTGACCACTGCTGGCCGCGCATCATGAGCAAACAGCGCAGGAGAGAAAAACACAATAGAACACAGGAAAGTCGAAAAAAAAACCGATCTCATCTTTACTGACCCACCTGCAAGTCCAGCCTGACCTCATAGCTATCAATGACCTGCTGCTCCGCCTCTCGGCGATTTTGCAGCACAGACTCAAAGCGCCAGTCATCCACCACCCGCTCTCTTATATCTGTTAATAATGGAATATAGGGATCGGTTTTACTACGCAGCATGACCAGATGAAAGCCATAACGGGATTCAAAGGGCCCGTACCAGGTCCGTTCAGAAGGAGCCAGCACATCAAGCTGGGCGATAAAGTCCCCGGTGAAATTGTTGACGACAAAATCACGGGTACGCTCGACATAATTCTGCAGAAAGGGATAACGATCCCCGTATTGAGAGGCATCATTAAAGGCAATTTTGCCAATGTCGGCGCTGTTCAACAAACTCAAGGCATCCTGTTGCGCCTGCTCCCGACCACGCTCACCACTGTCAAAGAATATATGGGTGAAGGTATAGACCGCATCTATCTGATAATCACTTGTTCTTTCATTAAACCAGGTTTCAATAACAGCATCATCCGGGAGCAATGACTGGTTCACAATATTCTCCAGCAGGAATTCCACCTTCTGTACCAGACGCTGGCGAATAATATAGTCTCCCTGGTCCATCCCCATAGCCAGCGCTTCACGATAGAGAGCCTCTTCCCGCACAAAGTCTGCAACCAGCTTTTCCAGATCAGTTTCGCTCATGGCCGCAAACTGTTCACTAAACAATTCCGGCTGGAAAGCCTGCGCCCTGAATTGCATAAAATTCAACAGGGCAAGTCTGTCCACCGAAATCACCTTTTCCTCATTTTCAATATCCGACTGCGTGGGCTCTGACCACTGATAAACAGCAAAAATAAGTATTCCTGCGACGAAAAAATGAAGTAGAGGTTGCCTGATAAGTTTTGCCATAAGTAATTGAATTTGCAAAGTTGAAAAAATACTATAACCGTTGTTTAGTTAACAAAGTTTAACAGTGGCGTTTTTTTAATAACAGCACGCATCTGATAACCTAGATACCTGACGCAATACTATAAAAACAAGAAACAAAGAGTCCTGAAAAAACCGGCAATTCTCTTTGTGAAAAATAAAGCGCGCAAGGAAATTATCCATGATTAAGCAATTGAATATTGCCAGAGCCATGCTTGTGTTTGGTTTCTGTTATGGCTTGACCAGCCTTCTGGCAACCTTTACTCATATCGGTGATCCGGCTTACCTTGTACAAAGTAATTTTGGGGGTGGTCAGGCCCATTCCTGGTATCACGCGCTGCGCGAAGCTTGTGGGGATATCGCTACCATTGCCATAGTACTTTATCTTTTTTTCGCCAATAAAAAAGTCCGTCAGCCTCTGACATGGTGGATCAGCCTGGTTTTATTGCTGGGATATTATCTTCCTTACTGGATTGGCATGCCTTTTATGGATGAGCTTGGGGCACCCAGTCTGCAGGCAGAAATTAATCATGTCGTTCAGGCTTTCTTCGCTCTTGCCGGATTATTCTGTGCACGCAGGGCTTTCTTTCATAATTCTGAAGCTATTGTTTCAAAAGAAAATACAACTATGACGGGGAATACATAGATGTACCTGAAATTGCTGAAAAACAATGTGAAGCAAGGAATCCTTAACTTGCACTTACCGGATGGGACCAGTCACCACTTTGGGCAATCCGGTATTGAAGCTCACTGGTATATCCGCGATGAGAGAGCAATAAAACGCATAGCCCGGGACTGGGAATTTGAACTGGGTCAGACCTACATGGAAGGTGGCTGGGATACAGGTGATCAGGATCTGCGCATTCTTCTGGGTTTGCTGCGCACCAACTTTTCGCCTAAAGGCGTCATCAAGTGGTATACACCACTGGTAAAGCTGTACCAGCAATTCAACCATATCACTCGCAGTTATCGAAATATCGCACATCATTATGATACCGAAGAAACTATTTTC
>CBFIIQ010000007.1:30348-35026 GCA_965662685.1 Pseudohongiellaceae bacterium
GCTGTACCAGCAATTCAACCATATCACTCGCAGTTATCGAAATATCGCACATCATTATGATACCGAAGAAACTATTTTCCGCATGCTTCTTGATAAGGAAATGTATTATTCATGTGCCTATTTTCGCGATCAGAATGACAACATTGAACAGGCGCAGCTTAACAAGGCCAGGCACATCGCCAGTAAACTAATGCTCAAGCCCGGCATGACAGTTCTCGATATTGGCTGTGGCTGGGGCAGCCTGGCCTTTCATCTTGCCACGCATCATGATGTGCATGTCACCGGTATCACGTTATCGAAGGAGCAATTACGGGTAGCCACTGATGAAGCAAAAAACCGCGGCCTTTCGGACAAAACCACATTCTTGCTATCCGATTATCGCGAACATCAGGGTAACTATGATCGTATAGTCAGTGTGGGTATGCTGGAACATGTCAGTGTGGCTGCTTTGCCGACATATTTCAGCCGGGTTAATGACATGCTTGATGACGAAGGTGCCGCGCTCATACATACCATCGGCAATAAAACCGTTCCCCTGGAAACCAATCCCTGGATCAATCGATATATTTTTCCTGGCGGCAGAATTCCCAGCCTTTCAGAAACCGCCATTGGTATTGAAAAAAGCCGCTTGATGCTGACCGACGTGGAAATATGGAGAATGCATTATGCCTGGACACTAAGAGCATGGCTGGAACGATTTGAAGCTCACAAGGATGAGATACTGGAACTTAAGGATGAGTCTTTTTATCGTATGTGGGAATTCTATCTGGCGGTATGTGACATGAGTTTTGAATTTGCCAATCTGGTGGTATTCCAGTGCCAGCTGGCGAAACAGCATGGTGTTATACCGGTAACCCGGGATTACCTCTATCAGGAACACAGCGAATAGCAAATCTTATCCCCACGCTATACACTTTAGCCATCAAGTTGAACTGAATTCATGGAGATTTGAGATTGTGCGTTGCCCCAAATGTTATGCCGACATGAAAGAAGAAATAGTACTCACCCAATCAGGTGAAGTCATGATTGATAAATGTGAGCGTTGTGCCGGCCTTTGGTTTGATCAGGGGGAAGCAGAAAAGGTCAAGGATGAATGGACCTCGGTCACTCTGGATGATGGAGATGCCTATCTCGGTCAGATTTATAACGAAATCACCAATATTGATTGCCCGCGCTGTGAAAAAACCATGGAATCAGTTAAGGATCCGAAACAGCCTCATATCCAGTATGAGGTCTGTCAGGAACATGGAATTTTCATGGATGCCGGAGAATTTAGCGATTTTCGCGAGCTCACACTCAAGGAAGCATTCGATCATATTCTTGATGTGTATAGAAAAGGCCATAACACACGAGCTGATCAGGACTGAGTTGAACAACTGGCAACGAGTTTTGTAGCGATACAGGCTGTTTTTACTTTTCTTTGAACTTTATTTTTTACGCCCTGTTTTCCCTTCAATACCTGTCAAGGTCAGGCACTTCCATTTTTTTGCCAGAAAGGCGATGATTAGCGTCCTTTACATTGACCTATCTGATAAATAAACCAATAAAATAAACAAGGTTATTTTGAAGAAATAACCTTGTTGATTGCGGAGTCTGACCGATGAGCGAAAAGAAAAATCCTTTTCCCTTTCCAAGCGAAATAGAGAGTGCCCCGGGGGCTGAGAACTGGGCTGAAATGTATCCCTATTACACCCATGTGCAACCGGAAGACGATGAGCGTTTCTGGTTTTATAACTCCATGCATTTCTCCGAACCCATGTCCGCCTTTGACATGATCACTGCCGAGTCTGCCTATCACGCCATGGGCGCGTATGTGAATCGGGTGTTTGCTTTCCCTACGGGTAAGGGCATTGACTACCGCTGCATCAACGGACGCATTTATATTACGGCAAATACCGCTACCGACCCGGAAGAAATCCAGCATCGACTGGGCATCTTTCAGGAACGTGCCGGGCACTATTACGAAAACTGGAATGAAATTTATGGCCAGTGGGAAAAACGTATGGGCCAGCTCATCAAGGAAATGAATGCCATAAAAATACCTGAGCTGCCTGAATTTGAAGATGAAGCCGTCGTCAAGGAAGCTAAAGGCATAGCCCAGAATCATTACTTGCGTGAAACCTACAACGATGTACTCGAAAAATATTCCATAATGTGGAATCACCATTTCGAAATGTTGATGTTGGGATACGGGGCCTATGTGGTTTTTTTCCAGTTCTGCAAGCAGGCGTTTCCGGAAATAACTGACCAGACTGTCGCGCGTATGGTGGCAGGCATAGACGTATTAATGTTCCGGCCCGATGATGAACTGAAAAAACTCGCCAAGCTGGCGGTAAAACTGGGTATCGATGAAGTCTTTACGTCAGATGGCAATCCCGATGTCATTCTGCCCGCTGTCAAGGCAAAAGGCGATGCCGGAAAAGAGTGGCTCGACGCTCTGGCTGAATCAAGAGATCCCTGGTTCAACATCAGTATCGGTGATGGTTTCTATCATTTTGAGCGTAGCTGGAATGATGACCTGACAGTACCACTGTCCGCCCTGCCGCACTATATTGAACTGGTCAAACAGGGTGATAACCTGGAGCGCCCCACCGAACAATTAAAAGCAGAACGCGAACGCATCATTACTGAATACCGCGATCTGTTGAACACCGATGAGGAAAGAGCTGCTTTCGACCAGATGCTGGGAGTTAGCCATCTGGTATTTCCCTACGTGGAAGATCACAAGTTTTACTGCGAGCACTGGTTAACCACCAGCTTTTTCAACAAGATCCGCGAGTTCGGTGATTTACTCGCCATGCATGGCATAGTTGAAAAAAGCGATGACATCTTTCATATGCATCACACTGAAGTGAATCTCACCTTGGGCAACCTCATGAACAGCTGGGCTGCCGGCTCCAAACCGGTAAATCAGGGCTATTGGCCACCCATCATAGCCGAACGCCGCCGCATGCTTGAAGTATTGAAAGAGTGGCAGGCACCCCCGGCGATCGGGCCTATGCCTGACAATATTGAAGACCCTGCCCTGCAGATGCTCTGGGGTATCACCACAGAGACACTGAATAACTGGGCAGCACCGGCGATACAAAACGAAAATGAGATTATTGGCTATGCGGCCTCCGCCGGGACTGTCGAGGGTATCGCCCGAGTCCTGCGCACTATCAATGACTTTGGACAAATCAATGAAGGCGATATTCTGGTATGCCCTATAACCCATCCCAGCTGGAGCCCGTTGTTCAGCAAAATCAGTGCAGCGGTATCCGATATAGGTGGCACCATGTCCCATATGGCGATTGTTGCCAGAGAATACGGCATGCCAGCAGTCGTTGGCACAGGATCTGCCACCAAGCGCATTAAAAACGGCCAAAGAATCAGAGTTGACGGAGATAGCGGTAAAGTCACTATTCTGGATAGTTAAACTCAGGAGCCACTGATTTAACGGTAAATAGTTGCCTTTAAGCACTCAGGGCTGATTTGTCTGTGGTAAATTAGGCAGAGCTTGGTTCATGCTTAATCAGCAGGGTCTGAAGCTATGCAGTCTGGCTCAACTGAAGCACTAATCGCGAAACAGACACATACAATAATTGATAGATAACCTGATTATTTCCATTGGGAAAGAAGTTGCATGGATGCAATTGGATAATATGCTCGACAGGTAAATCTGGCCTCTGAGGCAGCATGCATGAACGAAAGCCCAAGTGATGAAAACAAAAAAAACATTGTTTTCATCATTGATGATCAGGCTACCAGCCGAATTATTATGGAAAGCATTGCCAGGACCATCGATGACCAGATTGAGGTCATGTCCTTTGACAATGCGATCTCCGCCCTGCAAGCCCTGGAAACAAGTAAACCTGACCTGATTTTGACCGATTATCAAATGCCGGCTATGGATGGCGTGCAATTTATCGGGAAAATTCGTGCTACCAGTCAATTCAAAGATATCCCAATCATCATCATAACCGCTCTTGACGACAAGGAAGCGCTCTATAACGCTCTGGAAGCTGGCGCCTCAGACTTTCTTGTAAAACCGGTGGACATTCATGAGTGCCAGGTCCGTTGCCGGAACCTGCTGACCATGCGGCGGCAAAAACTCATCATCAGCAATCATGCCCAGTATCTCGAACAAAAGGTCAAGCAAGCCACTGAGCAAGTTCAATTACGCGAGCTTGAAACCTTGAGCAGACTCGCCAAAGCCGGAGAATTCAAAGGCAAGATCACCGGCCGAAATCTCATGCGGATGGGAGAAATCAGCTATCTTATCGCTGAAAAAATTGGCCTGGATCCTGAACACAGGATGAAGCTTAAGGTATCATCAGCGATGCATGACATTGGCAAGATCGGAATACCGGACAATATTCTTTTGAAGGAAGGACCTCTTGAAGACCATGAATTTGAGATCATGAAACGACACCCCCAAATCGGCTATGAGATTCTCAAGGACAGCAACTCACCATTTGTCCAAATGGGCGCGATCATTGCCCTTCATCATCACGAGAAATTTGACGGCAGCGGATACCCAAGAGGCCTTCAGGGTAATGAAATTTCCATAGAAGCGCGCATTGCCATGGTGGCAGACGTTTTTGATGCACTTATATCAGAGCGCCCCTACAAGCAGGCCTGGTCAATCGAATCTGCTTTCAGCTATATAGAGGATGGCAGAGGCAAACATTTTGAC
>CBFIIQ010000007.1:35124-36754 GCA_965662685.1 Pseudohongiellaceae bacterium
ATCCAGGGAATCTGGACTCTATGCAGGTTTCGAGCAGCCAAAAGTCAAGCAAGCGATTTTCGACGGACCGTGAACAGTCGATCGTCAGGTTAATCAACTGCTTTATCGTTGTCGCCTACGTCGCTTTTTGTTACACCATAGAGGTACTGCCTAAAACCGTTCTACTAATCTATCTCTACGCTATTCCCTTCTCTATAGTCATCTTTTTCTGGTGCATCAGACATCCCGAACCCAACCGAATTCGTCGCATAATCGGCATGCTTGCGGACTTGGGCACCACCACAGCCGCAATGAGTATTTCAGGCGAGGCCTCCAGCCCACTATTCCTGATTTATTTATGGACCACGGTAGGCAACGGTTTTCGCTACGGAGAAAAATACCTTTACCTGAGCATGTGCATGAGCATTATCGGTTTCAGCATTGTGCTCCTGTTAAGCTCTTACTGGTCCGAGCACCTGTATTTTGCTGGCGGGCTATTGATGTCATTGTCCGTTTTGCCTGTCTATATAGCAGCCCTGCTAAGAAGGCTACAGGCAGCAACAGATGAAGCCCGCAAAGCCAGCCTGGCCAAGAGTCAATTCCTGGCCACCATGAGCCATGAATTACGAACCCCTTTGAATGGCGTGGTCGGCATGAGCGATATGCTCAATTCCACTGACATGTCTGATGAGCAACGAGGATTTGTAAACACTATTCAAGCTTCTTCAAAAACACTTCTTGCCTTGATTGAAAACATTCTCGATTTTTCAAAAATTGAAGCCGGCAAAACCGAACTTGAAGATGTAGAGTTCGATCTACATGAATTGATTCACTCCATTACCGGTATGGTTTACCCCCAGGCAACAGTTAAAGGAGTGTCATGCAGCGTCCATATCTCGGCAGATGTGCCCTATAGCCTGAGGGGTGATTCAATCCACCTTCGACAAGTACTGCTCAATTTATTAGGCAATGCCGTTAAATTTACCGACAAAGGGTCTATAGAGCTGAATCTTTTTTCACTGGATTCAGAAGACGACCGGGTAAGACTCAGATTTGAGGTCATCGACACCGGCATTGGTATGACAAAAAAAGAACAGCAGTCTATTTTTGACAATTTTACCCAGGCCGACCAATCCATCAGCAGAAAATTTGGCGGTACTGGACTGGGTACTACCATTTCCAAAAAACTGGTGCAGTTAATGGATGGGGAAATCGGGGTGGTAAGCTCACCTGGGCGAGGAAGTAAATTCTGGTTCGAGCTGGAATTCAAGTTCAAGGCCAGTGAACCGGGTCCGGTGGAAGACGTGCCAATCATTTCCACCACATCGTCGATCCTGATCATCGGAGTCTCCGGAAGACGCCGAAAAGCTCTCACCCAGAACCTGCAAGAATGGGGATTCGAGTGGGAATACGTTGAAAGCATGGAAGAAGCATACAGCAAGATGCAAATCGCGCTGGATAGGGCCAGTGGGTACAACGTGGTATTAATTGATCATCTCAGTCTGGGTGAGGAACACGAAATTGATAGCCTGGCATTAAGTATCGCTAATGACCCGAGAGCCAGTAAAACCAATCTGATTCTGATAAGTTCGGCTAGCATGGAGCAAAGTCGAAGGGCTGCATTATTAGCCTCGGGCTATTTTTGCATACT
>CBFIIQ010000007.1:36852-84459 GCA_965662685.1 Pseudohongiellaceae bacterium
ACCTGATTCTGATAAGTTCGGCTAGCATGGAGCAAAGTCGAAGGGCTGCATTATTAGCCTCGGGCTATTTTTGCATACTCAATTCACCCATAGAAAAACGCTTCCTGTTTAACGCGCTGCATGCGACCAGTAACGCGCAGACAAAGGAAACAAATGTTACCCGCTTATGGAATTTCAAAGCTGACAAAGGGAACAAGGGCAAGCTGAAGATTTTGGTTGGAGAAGATAATGATACCAACCAGAAAGTTATACGCACTATTCTTGAATACGCCGGCTATGCGGTGGATATATATAAAAATGGCAACGACATTCTCAATGCGATCGAAGAAAAACCCTACGATCTGGTAATCCTGGATATGCACATGCCTGAAATTGACGGCATTGAAGCTGCCAAAGCGCTACGCTTTCTTCAAGCCAGCAACAAGAGAATTCCAATAATCATGCTTACTGCAGATGCAACAGTTGATGCCATTGATGCGAGCAAACAGGCAGATATTGATTTCTTTATGACGAAACCACTGGAATCGGAAAAACTACTGAAGACAATCGAAGAACTCACCCTGCCAAACGCTGAATCATTACAAGCGGAGTTATTTGAATCAGATCAGCAAGTGCTGGACCATAAGACGCTGGACAAGTTATCCAAAATTAATACCAGCCAGGATTTTATGAGAGAGCTGATTAGTGGCTTTATTAGCGATACTAAAAAACTGATTACCAAAATAAAACTGTCCTTTGAAGAAGAAAACTTTGAGGCTGTCCAGGAGCATGCACACGCCATCAAGGGAAGCGCCCACAATATAGGCGCCCTGGCCATTGCAGCATCGGCGAAACATATTGTTGATGAAAGCAAAAAAAGAGCTTATGTAAATATGCCAGAACTTTATATCAATCTGGTTCAAATAAGTGGCATTACCTTTACTGCCTTGAACGCTTATCTCGATGAGCATGAATCCGCTTCTCTTTAGAATCATGATTTATTGTGCAGGTTTTGCAAAAATCTTTTTAGCTGAAAATCGCTAGCGATATCGGGTTAAAAAACTAAATGAAAATTTGCGGGAAGACCGGATTCGGCAAGAAGAAATGCAAGAACTAAAAAAATATTTGGGGAATATTTACAGGAAATACAGGGTAAAAAATATGGGACGTTTAGCCAATTAATCAGGCGATATTCTGATTGATCATCTCATTGCCAGCTTCGCCATGATCAACACTCTCGTCAAAACCCGGCTCAATAGCAGACTGAATTTTTCTGTCTTGCGCCTTCACCAGTCTGGTCATCATACGCAAATCTTTTTCTGAAAGTTGCATGGCTGCTTTCACCCAGATCTGGCAAACATCCAATAGTTCGTCGTAATCCACAGGTTCAGTACGAGCCATAACTTTCTGCATGGCCATTCTGCCTTTACGGTGTTTTTCACATTGGGCAATCTTCTCATACAGAGCCTGTTTACCCTCACCATCTTCGGCAAGAACATCAATTACACCCAGCTCATGCATTTCTTCAGCACTATAGACACGACCATTGAGAAGCATCTCTTCTGCTTTAGAGGGGTTCAGTCTGCGTTTCAGCAAGTGATAACCACCCATACCTGGAAACAGATTAAATAGAATTTCCGGAAATCCCATCTGCACACTTTTCTCGGCAACAACGATACTGCTACTTAGTGCTACTTCACATCCACCACCAAGCGCATCTCCTCTTACCAGTGATATAGTCGTAATAGGTAAATTAAAATTAGTCATGATCGGATGAATACCATCGATACAGGATTTGGCATACCTGTACATGGCTTCTTCATCCTGCGAATTAATCAGTTGCAAAAATTTAGCCAGATCACCACCAAAATTAAAAATGCCCGGGGTCAGTGAATCCATGACGTGATACTTGATTGGTACCAGTTTACCCTGATAAGGCAGCTTGCCTTTATAGAACTTGAGCATGGTCTGAAGATGTTCGACTTCAGCAATGAGTTGGGAATTGAAACAGGGCCGGGGATAAGGTTTGAGATATTTCCAGACAATACCTTTATCAGGCTCAATGTCTATTTTGATCTGGGTGAATGTATCCAGAGAGACATTCTTGCTGTAGGTAATATTACTCATAAACCTGTTCCAGAAACGCAAGATGCAATTGATATCAACATGCAATCATGGCGTTTTAAATTGATGCTTTTTCAAGAAAATATTTTCAAGTCAGATTTTTTTAAAAAAAATTAAAAAATAAAAACATTTTTTATCACTTGTTATCCAGTGTAATAGAAAGTTTCCCCGAAGGATAGTTATTGAATGATCCTGCCACGTACTGATTTCAAAATCGCTAGATATTGTGTTGTTGGCCGGGTGTCAACACAACGCACACTCGTTGATATAAAAATCAGATTAAGACTCCGGCTATTCCTGACAAGGTATTAAATTTTTTGTTTAATAGAGGCAACTTTGTTCTAATGAGCACAACATGAGTAATGCCTTTTCAATTAGCATATATTCCAACTAAACCCGAAAAAATTATTTGAAAAATATGACTCAAGATACTCAGGATTCCGTTCTTTGGTTCAAGGACATTTCTCTTTCTGATCGCCCTCTCGTCGGTGGCAAAGGCGGCAGTCTCGGTGAGCTCTGCAGTGCTGGAATCAATGTCCCAAATGGTTACGTGATTACTACCAAAGCATTTAAAGCCTATCTGGACATCCTGGATGCGGAGCATGGTATTCGCCAGAAAATTGTTGCGCTGGATCCAGATGATGTAGCTACTCTAAATTCAGTCAGCAGTGACATGCGTGCCCTGGTGGAAAAATCTCCACCACCCGAATCACTGGCTAAAATCATCACTCAAGCCTATTGCGACCTGGGTGACAATATACCCGTGGCCGTTCGTTCCAGTGCGACCAGCGAAGACAGTGAGGAAGCAAGTTTTGCGGGACTGCAGGACACCTACCTATGGCAAAAAGGAGAAGTTCAACTGCTGGATGCTGTGCGCCGCTGCTGGGCCAGTCTCTACAATCCCGAGTCTGTTGCCTACCGCTTGCGGCTTAATATTCCCGAGGACGACCTGGCCATGGCCGTGGTAGTTCAGACCATGGTCAACTCGCGCTGCTCCGGTGTCATGTTTACCCGCAGCCCTACTACCGGTGATAAATCTGTTGTCACTATCGAAGGCAGCTGGGGCCTTGGATCCAGTATTGTCAGTGGCGAGGTAACCCCGGACAAATTTGTGGTTAACAAAATTACCCGTGAAATCAGCGGGAAAAATATTGCGCCAAAAGCAATCGAGCACCTTCCTGATGAGAAAGGCGGGATTATTGAAAGACCTGTCGGGGAAGAGCGTCAGGCAATTTCCTGTCTCAGTGATGATGAAATCAAAGAGCTGACCGCTGTCGCCCGCCGCGTGGAAAAACATTATGGCTGCCCGCAGGACATTGAGTGGGCTCTGGCTCACGAGGGTGGCAGTGAAAAAGCTGGTGTGTTACTTCTACAAAGCCGTCCGGAAACCGTCTGGGCAACAAAAGACAAAGCACCTGTGGCCAAACCAGCGGCGAAAGCCTATGACCATATTTTTAATGTAATGGGCGCCCAATTAATCAAGGACAAAACAAGTAAATGAGTTTAAGTCATAAAGATGTACAGGAAATTCTGCGCTTACTGGAAGATACTGACTATAAGGAGTTAACTCTCGAAACCGAGCACTTCACCCTGAAACTAGAACAGGATGAAGAAGGCTGGACACAGCAGACAAGCACCGTGGCAAGTGACAAGTCAACGGTTACCAGCACTGTCGCAAGCGTTGCTGAAAACACCGCTGTTGAAACTGCTGCGACTGAAGAGGGTTTACTGGATATTCGCGCCCCCATGGTAGGCACTTTCTATAATGCGCCGAAACCCGGTGCTGGCCCCTTTGTCGAAATCGGTTCCAGAGTTAATGAAGACAGTGTCATCGCTATCATTGAAGTGATGAAACTGATGAACTCTATTCCTGCCGGGCTCAATGGTGAAATCGTTGAAATTCTTGCCGAGGATGCGCAGTTTGTAGAAAAAGGGCAACTGTTAATGCGAGTCAGACCCTCTTGATGACTGCTGTGAAATCGATTAACCGTTTACTCATAGCGAACCGTGGCGAAATCGCGGTTCGTATCATTCGAACCTGTCAGACACTGGGTATTGAAACTGTGCTGGCGGCATCCGCAACAGACCTGGATTCTATTCCTGCCAGAATGGCAGATCAGGTAATCAAAATTGGTCCGCCCCCATCGCTACAAAGTTATTTGAATGTCACTGCTGTGCTGCAGGCTGCCTTACAGACCAATGCCGATGCCATCCATCCAGGCTATGGCTTCCTCTCGGAAAATGCCTCTCTTGCGCAGGCCTGCTCAGACAACAACATTATTTTTATCGGGCCCACCGTAGCCCAGCTCAACGCTATTGGTGACAAACTGAAAGCGCGTGAGAACGCCGTGGCGGCTAATTTGCCCATCGTCCCCGGCGGTTCAGTGAATAATCCCGAAGAAGCTGAAAAGCTTGCTGCTGACATCGGTTATCCGGTGCTTATCAAAGCTGTTGGCGGTGGTGGAGGTCGTGGTATGCAGGTTGTACATGCTGTAGCTGACCTGGCCAAAACCATGACTCTGGCGCGCGCAGAAGCGGAAAATGCCTTCAATGATGATCGCATTTATCTGGAATGTTTTGTCGCTAGCGGACGCCATGTAGAAGTTCAGGTACTGGGTGATGGCAAGCAGATCATTCATCTGGGTACCCGTGACTGCTCTATTCAGCGACGCTACCAAAAACTGGTGGAAGAAGCACCGGCACCCTGCCTCAATGATGACTTACGCGAAGAAATGCAAAGCGCTGCTGTGGCATTCGCACAGCACCTGGACTATCAGGGTGCAGGCACTGTTGAGTTTCTGGTGGATATCGAGCGTAACAGTTTTTATTTTCTGGAAATGAATGCACGTATTCAGGTGGAGCATCCAGTTACTGAGGCCATTACCGGTCTTGATCTGGTTGCTCAGCAAATCCGCATCGCCGAAGGGCGACCTCTGGGCATTAGTCAGAACGATGTTATTTTCACTGGCCATGCGATTGAATGCCGGCTCAATGCTGAAGACTGCCAGAATGATTTCCAGCCCAGCCCCGGTAAAGTTACCCGCGCACAGTTTCCTGTCGGACCCGGCATCAGGATAGACACTCATATTGAAAGCGGTATCACAGTACCGCCGTATTATGATTCCTTGCTGGGCAAGTTGATTGTCTGGGGAGAGGATCGCGCTGAAGCGATAGTGCGCCTGCAAAATGCGCTGGCGCTATGTCATCTTGAAGGGGTTGAAAGCAATATAGTTTTACATAAGGCCATACTGGCAACCGAAGAATTTATAGAAGGCGGTGTGGACACACGTTTTTTAAAGCAAATGCTTGATACCACCGATGCGGGAGAAATTGCCAATGGCTAATATTAAACTGGTGGATGTCAGTATCCGCGACGGCAATCAATGCATGTGGAGCATGACCGGTATGGGCACGCACCAGATGATGCAGGCCGCGCCACTGATGGAACGGGTTGGCTTTCGCGCCATCGACTTTACTTCCAGTACCCATATGGCCGTCGGCGTACGCTACCACCAGGATGATCCCTGGCAACGTATTCGCTTGATGCATCAGGCACTGCCCAATGTCCCACTACAATTTATTTCTACCGGTTTTCGTTTTATTTCCTGGGAAACTGCCGATCATGATTTCATGCGACTGGCCTATAGAACCCTGATGAAAAATGGCATCGGCCGCTTTGTGCTGCTTGATCCCATGCATGACATGGATGCCTTGATGCAGGTTGCCCGCATTGTTAAAGAGGAAGGCGATGCCGAAAATATGGCGGCACTGACCTATACCCTGAGCGATGTTCACGACGATGAATTTTATGCCAACTGCGCCAGACAGATCGCCGCCTCTGGTGATTTCGACCTGCTCTATATCAAGGATCCCTCTGGCTTGCTGACATCAGAAAGAGCACGCACCCTGATTCCTGCTATCAAAAAGGAAATCGGTAATCTGCCACTGGAACTTCACTCCCACTGCACCATTGGCCTGTCCCAGTTCAACTATATGGTGGGCGCCGAGTTAGGTATTGATGCGCTCCATGTTGCAATTGGTCCTCTGGCTCATGGCTCTTCATTGCCCTGCGCCTCGCAAACCATTGCCAATCTGAAAACCCACGGCCATGACGTGGATGTCAATGAGGTCGCGCTGAAACAGCTGGAAGACTACTATTTCGGGCTGGCAAAAGCCGAAGGTCTGGCGGTAGGCAAACCTCAGGCCTACGATGCTTCCTATCTCCGTCACCAGGTGGCCGGTGGTGTATTAACCACAACCCGCAGACAGTTAGCCGAATTAAAACTGGAACACAAATTTGACGATGTTATGGCAGAAGTGGAGCGAGTAAGGGCAGAACTGGGCTCACCAATTATGGTCACGCCCTTTCCCCAGATCGTCACAACCCAGGCCATGTTCAATGTGATGGGTGACGGGCGCTATGAACAGATACCGGATCAGGCCATACGTTATGTACTGGGACGCTTTGGGCGTCCAACGGCTCCGGTGGACCAGAATGTTCTGGACCGGATTATGTCGCTGCCACGCACCAAGGAAATAGAAAAAGAACCAATCACCATGACCCTGAAGGACAGGCGCAAACAGTTTTCAAAAAGTATGTCGGATGAAGAGTTCTTATTGCGTGCAGTAATGCCGGTAGATCAGGTGGATGCCATGCGACCCCGCTCACCCGATGAGCTCCACTACAACCCGGCCATTTCACCAGTGCTACAGCTATTGAAAGGCCTGCATCACGCCAAAGGCAAAAAATCGCCCGCGAATTTCTCTGTCAGCCAAAAAAACTTCAAACTGACATTAAACCGCTAAGCCAATACCGGTATTGCCCGGTATAGTTTAAAACACCAATTAGTAATGCAGCACAGGATGCGACTGCATCCAATGAGGTACGCCAATGAAAAATTTAGTTATTTCCCTGCTATTGATGTTCGGCCTGACTGGCTCACTGCATGCACAAAGTAATGCGGAAGCAGAAGCTGCTGCAGTGTTTGAAACTTTTCTGGATGCCATGACCAATACCGACATGGATATCGTCACCAGCCTGTTTTCAGAAGATGCCCTGTTTTGGGGAACCGGGTCGCAAACACTGGTTACCGACCCCACAGGAGTTGCAGCTTATTTCGAACCCGTTGGACGCAACCCGCCCGGACAGACTATTGCCCGTGCCCGCGACTTTGAGAGTGTAGAGATAGCCAGCAATCTGGTTGCCATTTCTGGCATGTGGGAAGTGGTACCGAGCGCTGAAAACGAAGGCACGCCGTTACGGGTAAGCATGTTGCTTGCCCTGCGCAACGGCGCATGGAAAATTATCCAGTTTCATAATTCTGCGGTTCCCCAATAAGGGAACCCGCAGGTAAACCATGTTAGTCAGTGACTGCTTCTATCCTTAACAAGACGCCGTCATCTTCATCGGTCAATAAATACAGCCTGCCATCAGGCCCCTGTTTAACATCCCGAATGCGCTGTCTTAGATCCGAGAGCAGTGATTCACGACGAATTTCTTCCATATTTTCATTGAACTTGATGCGATGCAGTTGTCCGGTACCGGGGATCTGCCCTTCCTGCATACCGCCAACAAAGAGATCACCCTGCCAGCGCGGAAATTCATTGCCAGTATAGAACGTTAGTCCGGTCGTAGAAATCCCAGGCATCCAGAACGCCATCGGATTACGGACACCTTCCATCTGGAAATTCTGGCTATGCCAGCCACCGCCATAGGAGATGCCAAAACTCACCAGAGGCCAGCCATAATTACCGCCAGGCACAACCAGGTTTACCTCATCGCCGCCATTAGGCCCCATCTCCGCATTCCAGATATCACCGGTTTCCTGGTTCAGGGTCAACCCGGTAGGCGTCCTGTGGCCATAGCTGTAAATTTCCGGCAAAAAGCCTTCGCGACCGACAAAGGGATTGTCATCGGGAATTGTGCCTTCGGGGGTGAAACGCAGAATTTTGCCTTTATGACTCATGGTTTCAAAACTGTTTGAGTTATCCGTGGTGACATAAACGCCGACATAGAGCATATCGTCTGCACCAAATAACAGGCGCACCCCGTTAGTGGTGCCTTCCTGAGCAACAAAGATATCCCCGGTATCAAGGATATTGGTGCCATCCCACCGACCCCGCGCTACCGCTATGGCTTCCTTACCAGCCGGCAACTTCTTGTTATAACTCATGTAGATATAAGGTTGATTGGCAAAATCGGGATGGATAGTGATATCCAGCAGGCCCTTGTACTTACTCACCATGATGTCGGTGGGGGCTCCCTGAACCGGCTCTTCAAGCAATTGATCATTGATAATGCGGCGAACACGTCCGACATTTTTTTCAGTGACCAGAGCACTGCCATCAGGTAGCCAGGTGATACTCCAGGGATGAATCAGGCCGCGGGCAATAACCCTGACACGAATATCCGTGCCCTCGGCGGTATCATAATAAAAAGGTCCAGTGCCTACCGGGTCTATATGCAGACCGTCCGGACTGGCCGGGGCATTCTCAGCCGCAATAAGCCCATGCTGGAATAGCATCGGTAATACCATTGATAAAAAAAGCGTGCCAGTGAGACGCCAGATATTGGTGATTTTCATTTCCCTCTCCCCCAACCTGTGAACCGGAATAGTGATCTACCGGTAGCATTGATATGTTTATCGAACCTGAACAATTTTACACACTTCAGGCGCTCAGGCCAGAGGTACAACGATGCATGAACTTCGTCCTGTAAATCTGTCAAGACGGTCATTCATTTGCCATGCATCATGGTAATATTCGTAAACATCTCCATTTATGCTGTTTTCACCCCTTCTAAACTTTAGAAATATTTATTCACTAATTAACTCATTTCAGGAATACCTATGCGACTCGAAGCTATTTCAATCGGTAATAACCCACCGGAAGATATCAACGTCATTATTGAAGTACCGATTGGCGGGCAGCCCATCAAGTATGAACTGGACAAGGAATCCGGCACCCTGGTGGTCGACCGCTTTCTTTATACGCCGATGACCTATCCTGGTAATTACGGCTTTGTGCCTCATACGCTTTCCGATGATGGCGATCCCATTGATGTGATGGTATGTAATACCCGACCACTGATGCCTGGTTGCGTCATCAATGTCCGGCCGATAGGCGTGTTGATCATGGAAGATAATGCCGGCATGGATGAGAAGATTATTTCTGTGCCTTCACCCCATCTCACCAGGCGTTATGAAAATATTCATAATTATGAGGATCTGCCAGAAATCACCATGAATCAGATCGCGCACTTTTTTGAGCACTACAAGGATCTGGAGCCAGGCAAATGGGTGAAAATCGGGGATTGGCACGATGCTAAAAAAGCCCGTGAACTGATTCAGGACGCCATTGACAGGGCTAAAGAATAATCAAGGTGTAACTTTAGTAACAAGCAGATTACTCGTTCTCGGTTAGCTCAAGGATTTCGCCGGCAACAGGTAATGTTTCGATGATTACCTGACCGACACGCAGATCCTCAATATCCTGAATGGTCAGCCTGAAATTATCGATTTCGATGATATCACCAGGAGCAGGCATACGTTCCAGCTGATTCATTAACAGCCCTGATAAACTGTTGGCTTCTTCTTCGGTCGGTACTACCAGGCCCACGACCTTTTCTATATCGCCCAGCGATGCCAGTCCGTCTGCCTGCCATTTACCTTCCTGCAGAAGCGTAATAGGCATGGTGGATTCCTCGGCGTCGGTTTCGTCCTCGATTTCACCGACAATCTCTTCCAGCAAATCTTCCAGGGTAATGATGCCAAGGAACTTGCCATATTCATCAATCACAAAAGCCATATGAGCACGATTGCTACGCATATCCTCAAACAGGGTAGAGACGCGCTGGGATTCCGGCACCACCATGGGTTGTCTGCAAAAACGGCGCAGATCACTCCAGGGTTTTTCTTCCCCATCAAGCATGGCTGAATACAGATCATTGGTCAGCAACAGACCTACTATTTCGTTATCCCTGCCGCCATCAACCACCGGAAAGCGTGAATGCCCGCCGTCACGAATTTTTCTCAGGTTTTCTTCTTCCGGGTCGGTGATATCCAGCAGATCCACAGAGTTAACCGGAATCATCACCCTGCCTATATGCCGCTGATCGAATTCAAACAGGTTATTCAGCATATTGGCTTTGTCATATTCCAGCGCCCCATGTTCCTGAGAGGTGGCCACCATGCCCTTGAACTCATCACTGCTGAAGACTTCAGCATGGGTAGCTTCCTCAACACCAAAAAGCGCCAGCAATGAACCGGAAGACCAGTTCAGAATCCAGTTCAGCGGGTAAACCAGCATATAGGTGAAATGCAATGGATAGGAGATCCACACCGAAACTACTTCGGCCTTGCGAATCGCAAAGGTTTTTGGCACCTGCTCTCCGATCACAATATGCAGTGAAGAGAAAATCAGGAAGCCGGTAATAAAAGCCGTTGTATGGAGAATGGCATCAGGAACGCCTGCCCAATGGAACATGGGTTCCAGCAATGCTGCTACCGCAGGCTCACCGACCCAGCCCAGGCCCAGAGAAGCCATGGTAATACCGAGCTGGCAGGCCGCCAGATAGGCTTCCAGATGAGACTGTATTCTCACGGTCAGCTTGGCCGCGGAACTACCGCTATTGGCCAATGCTTCTATGCGAAAACCACGGGCTTTCACCAGAGCGAACTCGGCTGCCACAAAAAACCCATTAGCGATTAATAAAATTACGACGGCAATCAGACTACCTGATAGATTCACTTTTTATCCTGCTTTTCAGTTAAATTAGGTTACTTTGCCCCACCTGGTTGAAGGAGGGAGGCGTATTGTACATTTTACTACGTGATTTAATAGTAAATGTAGCATGCCAGCCCAAACAGACAAGGGGCATAACTAATTGAGCAGGCAGTGATTTTTCCCGCGACAGTGTCGATAGCGCTGCAATCACTGGATTTTCAGCTGTAATGAAAAAACTTAACGAACAAAGTATAGTACACGGCTGAATTTTCAGCTGGAAAAACCTGCGCAATGACAAATCAAATGAATGACAAACTGGCCCGTGTAAAGGGCTTTGTTTTCGATATGGATGGCACACTGATTCTTGGCGACAAGAAAAACAACAATATGGCGATGCTGCCCGGTGCCGCAGACTTTATCAATCTGCTTAAAGATAAAGGCATTCCCTATGTGGTGATGACCAATGGCACGGCGCGCTCGCCTTCCGACTATGTGAAGGTGCTCAGCGACGCCGGTATTCCCATGAACGAAAACACCATGATGACCCCCAGCAGCGTGGCTGCGGACTATCTGGTCAAACAAGGCTACAAGCGCATCATGGTGTTGGGCTGCCCAGGTGTGTGGGAGCCTCTGGCTGATCTCGGTCTGGAGATTGTGCTGTCGAGTATTGAAAATCCCGGCCCTGTCGATGCCGTCTATATTGGCTGGTATCGCGAATTCGGTTTCAAGGATATCGAAAATGCCTGGCTCGCAATCAAGGATGGTGCAGAATTATACACCGCCTCCGACGTGCCCTTTTTTGCCACCGCCAACGGTCCCGGTATTGGCACCTCCTGTGCACTGGCGGCGGCCCTCAAACCACTGACCGGTAAAGATGCCATCGTGCTTGGCAAACCCTCCTCCCATGCCATTGAAAGTGCGGCACGGCATTTAGGCCTTGCAGTAAGTGAGATCGCCGTGGTCGGTGATGACGCCGACCTGGAAGTGCCCATGGCAAAAAATAACGGTGCCCTCGCAATCTATGTGCATACCGGCACCGGTGGTCCCAACGCCTTTGATGAACGACCGCAGGCGACCTGGCCAGACATCTCGGTGACCAATGTGGGTGAATTGATAGCACTCTACCAGGGCAGTGAATAAACCCGTCCCCCGGCATCCGCAACGCGTTGTACTGGTAAACCCTACCAAGTACCTGGGCAACCTGTTGCTGGCGGGTGGCCTCATGCAGGCCTACGCCCGGTACTGTCAAGCCCAGGGCATAGACCTTAAAATTGTCATTGATGAAGGCTTCAGGGCACTTTGTGAAAACAGTTTTCCGAATCAGACACTGATCTATTTTCCGCGCAGGAAAATAAACCAGTCCGGCGTGATGAAGAAGTTTTCACTTTACCGGGCCTGTCTACGAGAGATTCGTTCCTTTAAGCCGGATATTGCCTTCAATATAGAAGAAGACTCCGCTACCAGCCATTTGACCCGATTTTCCGGGGCGTCCTATAAACTCGGATGCAGTGCTATCCGCCATCGTGGTGGTTACGATGCGGTGATTCCGGTTCAGTTTGAAAATCGCGAACCTGGTCGACGTCATCGCTGGTACAGCTATTATGATGTGTTCGCCGCTCTCGGTCTGCCGGAACCTGAAAAAAGTTATTTAAGCTTGAGTCCTGGCGAACTTCCCGAAACTGTCTCACAACAACTGCGCGAGTCTGGCTGGAAGCCTGATATACCTGCCATTGCCATTCATGCCGGCGCTACCAAGGAATACAAGCGCTGGCCTCTAGCCAATGTGTCAGCCCTGCTGGAAAAAATAATTTCAGCCGGTTATCAGCCTGTGCTTCTGGGCGCAGGCCATGATGATGAAATGGCCAATCAGGAAATAATGCAAAGGTTGAAAGCAGCAGGAGTGGATAAGCCTCCCCTTGATCTGTGCAACCAGTTATCACTGGTAGCGCTGGGACAATTCCTCGGCACCTGCGCATTGATGATCGGCAATGACAGCGGCCCGTTTCATCTCGGTTCAGCACTGGGCCTGTCCGGCCTGGTATTATTCGGGCCAACAAAAGATGAAATATGGGGACCTCTTGGTCAAAAAAGCGCTATTGTGCGGGGAGACTTTCCCTGCGATCCGGCCTGCAACAAGAGCCATTGTTTGCATGGACATCGCTGCCTTGGGGATATTACTGCGGACCAGATTATGCAGAAGATAAGGGATAAGCTGCCTAACTGATTTTTATCAGACATCCAGCTTTTTATGACAGTTTTTTAATTTTGTTTTGGGAATGAACTTACCGGAATACCCATGACGGGAATGTATAGTTAACCCTATTGTCAAACACGTACTAGTCGCCCAGCTCATTCTCGATTCGTATAAGCTCTGCTTCCGCGGCAGCTTCCTCGGCGTTATTGTGCGCATTTTTAGTATCTGTAGTCGGTACATCATGGCCATGTAATCCCCACTTGAAATCCATTTTTTTGCTAATAGCTTCCTGGATCAATTCGACAGCCAGCTCTGCAGGCGCTTCTCTGGTAATAAACCTTGAGGTGGATCCATGCTCTCGCAGCAGTGCCTGCCATTGTGGGCGGCTCTCAGGAATCCTGACCAGTGCTGGCAGCCGTGACCATGCCACATGGGTTCTGTAATCAGCCACCATATCGATTACCTGCTGATCGACCAGGGACTCATCAATCTCCATCACCAGCATTACCGTTTCTTCATGCTCATGCAGCATGCTATCGGCTTTTTCCGAAGAATCCACCATCACCACATCTAACCAGGACTCCTCCAGCGCATGGGCGAGACTGGTGCTATCATCTCCCAGGTTGCCCATCAGCAGGACACTATTTTTCTTACTGTCTTTACCAGTGGTTTCTGACATGGCACTCAGGTCGGGGAATTTCCCCTGATATTCCTGACTCAAACCAAGCCAGAATTGTTGACCGATAACACTGTAGGCTTCTGCCGCGGTGGTTTCACCGGCAATGATGAGCCGCGAAGCGGATAGCGTCATCGAATTAAATGTCCCGCGCATGGCTTGCTTGAACTTGATGATGTCCTGCTCGCCACCTAACAGTAATTCACGCTGGTCAGGGTTGATTTCTACCAGCTCGGCAACTACCGTTCTGCCTTTATAGCCAGTGTAATCACACTCTTCACAGCCAACTTCCCGGTAGGCCTGATCTGTTAACGTCGCCTCGGCAAAAGCGGTCGCTACAGGGTCAGGGTTGTGATCCACCGGGACCTTGCAGTGGCTACAGAGTTTACGCAACAAACGTTGAGACATGATGCCGGTCAGAGACTCGGCAAGAATCACCGGGTTAATCCCCATATCCAGCAACCGCGGTATGGCACTTAGGGAATCATTGGTATGCAGGGTTGAGAAAACCAGATGTCCAGTAAGCGCCGATTGCATGGCAATCTGTGCTGTTTCCTCATCACGAATCTCGCCTATCAGAATTATATCGGGATCCTGACGCAGGATGGCACGCAAAGCCCGCGCAAAGGTCATGCCTGCCTTATCATTGATTTCGGTCTGACTTAAACCCGCCATCTGGTATTCCACCGGATTTTCCACGGTCATGATGGAGGTATCTTCCCGGTTCAGGCTACTGAGCAGGGAATAAAGAGTAGTGGTCTTGCCGGATCCGGTAGGGCCACATACCAGGATGACACCGGAGGGGCTGGCCGCCATGCGATTTAGCATGTGTATCTCATCAAGGGAAAAGCCGATAGCAGACAGCTTGTAAACGGATTGCCGATTGAGGAAGCGCACCACCAGTTTTTCCAGGCGCCCTGTGACTGGCAAGGTGGAAATACGCAGATCATATTCCCTGTCACTGATTTCCAGCAGCATGCGTCCGTCCTGGGGCACCATATTGTTGGTGGGATCCATTCCCCCCTTGGCCTTGAAATAGCGCACCACGGAATTTCCCACCAGTTCCGACAGGATGACCAGGCGCTGCAGGTTCCCATCAACACGAATACGTACTACCGAGCCACCCGCAAAAGGCTGGATATGCATATCAGAAGCATTTTTCTCCAGTGCCTTGAGCATCAACTGACGTGCCAAGCGGGGTATGGCACTGTCCCCATTCTTTTCATCAAGCAAGCCGGCTTTTTTCTTTTGCGCGCCTGGCTTCAGGCTTTCGTAGCCCATGGCAATGGCAATTTCGATATTGGACGGGGTAGCAATCACCAATCGGAAATGTGTACCAAAAAGAAAGCGCAGGTTATCCAGTAATTCATGATCAAGGGGATTGGCAATCGCCAACACCGGTTCCTGATTTTCGATACCAATGGGAACAAAACAATGCTTGTCAGCAATTTTACGAGGAATACGTTTAAGCAGGCTTTCCATTGAGTCCAGCTTGCCCGGGTGGTAGGGTAATTGGGCCAGTCCAGCTACCTGCTCGGCGATGGTTTCGCCATCAAGTTTGAGTTGGCGTTCCACAAAATGCCACAAATCCTGAATGCTGGTATCAGCGGCAGGAACAGTCATCCTTTGTTCCGGGTCAAACTGCGCCTGGTATTTTTTAAAGAGACCAAGTACTGCAGACCCCTCTGCGCGGGAAACACCTGAAATGTCTGTTGTTATCTGTGTTGTCATGAGTTCCTGATTGCCACAATTGAGCAGTCTCGGCTTAACCGAACACTATCTTACAACACCACTCACTACCAGCTCACCGGCCTCGTTAATTTCAACGAAGACTCCATTCATGCTGGTGCTGATGATGTAACTATTGCCCACAATCTCATATCTGACGATCGCACCAAGAGCTGCATTAGGTAATACGGGCGGAAATATCCCATCCGCAGTGTTGGCATCCACCAGTCGTTTGGCTTCATGCACCAATTCTGTCAGCTCATCGGCGATGAGCAGATTGTCGGGAACTACAACACGATTGCCACTGTAAATATAATACGCCAGCCCAAAAAGCAGGAAAGGAATAATAAGGCCAGGACGAAATTTTCCGCGACGCCGGGGTTTTATGTGGCTTATCTTTTCATCACTGGTCTGTAGCTGTGTTTCAGCATCAGAGATCAGTGAGCCTAGATTGTCATCCTCATTCATGGAGCTTCCCATCCTGTCAATTTTCAAGTTCTAAAGAAGAAAGGTTTTGATCTGGTTAAAGCCTCAGGTTACATGCTGTATACAATCGGGCGCGGCATTATCCGAAAGACTGGCATTAAAGGCGACAACAACTGAATTCACAAATCCGGAGGACACCATGCCCCTTTCCAGTAACTGATCATGAACAGCCACGGCTACTCGATGACCCACGGGGCCTTCAGTCGGCGTCCTGGCAACCACCATTAAGACCGGGTTAAAACCCCCGCCGACACGATTTGGCTGAAAACCCACACTGAGCATTACATTACTCTCGGCGGGCTGCATGATAGCACTTGCCCTGTCTTTTATTTCATCACAACGCTGGTATGGTCCCTGTTCCAGATCAGCACGGAATCCAGATCGCAAACTATCAAAAACCAGGATAATTTCAGTAGCACGGGCGCGTTCCTGGTAGCTCTGGTACATGGGTAGGGAAACTGCTCCGAGAACAGAAATAATGGAAATCACCACCATGATTTCCAACAGTGAAAATCCACTGGAACGCGAATAACTTGTCATGATCATCCTTAAACTCCCTGTTAACCAAGCCTACATATTAATGATGGTTAATTCTTACCAATGATTAGTGTAATTCTGCAAAATTTACCTGATACAGGGCATTTTACGTAAAATGCAAGGCGTTAGCTTATTTTTTCGTTAAAGTTTTTCAATTCAGTCACCCAAATAGTTAACCTCAAAGGGCAGTATTTTCATGGAATTGCATTCTTCAAGGTATCATTCAATTCGTGCTTCAAGCGGCAAGATTTTTTATTTTATTGATCCAGCCTGATCAGGCAGTCAGTTGCATCTGGCCAACCTTATCTGCATGACTAACCAACAACGCTACCAACCCCGACACCAGGAATGCAGGCAAAAGCACATCCAGCGCATTCAGGTAAACCACGCCATTGTCCCAACCAAGCATAGACATGATGGGTGGTAGCGCAAACTTGAACGCGATCGTTGAAAGAAATCCCGCCACCATGGCGCACTTCGCACCCAGTGCTGTCAGTTTCGACCAACACAGACTCAGGATAATTACGGGACAGAATGTAGCCGCGATACCCGACCAACCGAAGATAACAATCCAGAAAATACCATTATCGATATCGTAGAGCAGGATGCCTATGCCGATACCGAAAGCTATTAATGCCAGGATCAGCGTGAGTTTACGACTCAATTGCATAAGCATGGCATCACTCATATCCGGATGTTTTGTTTTCTGCCAGTAATCGCGTACTGCGGCACTGGAGGCCACGACCAGCAATGAGTCAATGGTCGACATGATGGCCGAGAGCACCATGGCGATATAAACACCGGCGAAGAAAGGCAAAAGCAGTGCCTGGGACATCACCGGCAATATATTATCCGCATCAAAACCCAGGTCGGCATCGGTGAACAGCGCCCTGCCCGTCATACCCAGCAGCACGGCGCCGGTGTCAGCGAGAAAAGTCCAGGCCAGGGCAACAAACGCACCCTTGTTAATCTGGTCTTCATCGCGAATGGAAATAAAGCGCACAAAGACCTGGGGCGAGCCGAGAAAGCCAATGCCGATGGCAAGAAACCCAAGAGTCTGAAAAATCGCCAGCGTGGTCCAGCCCTGCCCGCCTGTTATGGTCAGGTGGCCCGGAAAATCCGCTTGCAGAGTGGCGAAGATAGTCGTGATACCGCCCGCTTCAAGAATGCCCACCAACGGCAGCAATACCAGGCCAGTCACCATCAGCAGTCCCTGAAACACATCGGACCAGACTACCGCCACGAACCCCCCCCTGGTGATATACAACAGCACCACCAGGAAACCGATAGTGGCGCCCAGATAGTGATTGATATCGAGGAAGGAGTTGAAGGCTTTCCCGGTGGCAAATACCTGGGAGCCGGCATAGATGGGGACAAAAATCATCAGGGCTGCTGCGGCAATGAGCCTCAGTCCATGACTGTTATCCTTGAAACGGGATTCCAGATAATCGGGAATGGTGACACTGTCATACTGGTCGGTCAGGCGCTTGAAAGGTTTGGCCATCCAGAACCAGGCAATTCCGACGCCCAACAATTCCCCTGCCATGATCCATAAACCCTGCAGACCAAAGGCATAACCGGTACCGGTGACACCCAGCAGGAGCCAGGCTGATTCGCCGGTAGCCCGTGCTGAAAAAGCCACATTAATAAAGCCTAGTTTTTTTCCGCCCGCATAATAATCACGAATATCATGCATACGTTTAGAGGCGCGATAACCAATAAACAACAGCACCGCGCAATACAAAAACACAGCGGTGGATTTCCAGATCAGATCGTTGATAACCGCCTCCGTTTTATTATTGGCAAGTTATTATTGGCAAGGACTGACTATTGTGGAGACAGGTAGGCGCCGATATCGGCAAGCTCCTTATCACTGATTTCGGTCTTGCGAAAAGGCGGCATGATTTTCACCCCGTTACGCACAAAGGCAGCGACCAACTCCGGTGTCAGATCAAGACGCTGTTCCAATATCGCTGGTTTTTCGCCCTTGTAAAGAAACTCCAGCGCTGCGGTACCAGGATGCTTGCGCGCGCCCGGAGAATGACAGGGCGAGCACCAGTGTTGGTAAACTTCCTTACCATGCACAGGATCCGGCATCTGCGCCAGTATTCCTGCACTCATCGAAAGGCCGGCAAGCAGCAGCAGTACTCTATACATCGCTGCCTCCTTTATCGTTTTTAGAAGTGCCTGCATCTGCAATCCCCTTCCCCTCTTCATCACGTATATGTTTCGGCCAGATCCCATAACGTCCAGCTGAGATAATGCCGTTGGGATCAATGGCATCTTTAAGCCGTTGTTGCAGTCGCAACAGGGCATTGTCATTAAACGAATAGGTAGCTGCACAATCGTCCATAAAAGCGGTATGGGTGCGGTATTCCCCCCAGCCATTTTCCGCAGCCACCCTCACCAATTCCCGAAAAATCTCGCGGGTCTTTTTGTTGGTATCAGTATCACGGCTTACGGTAAAACCAATCAGGATCGTAAAGGTGCGTTGGTGATAGGAATACGGCGGCACGTTAAAGACCGTATTTCCTCCCATATCCCTTAGCACCTTGCCCAAAACTTTATTGGCTTGCAGCACCGACTCCCCTGTCATGGGTACCACGGGTGAAAAGCCAAGATGGCCATTAGTCCCGGCCGGATTAAAGTTGGAACGATTACCCAGCTGAAACACCGACATGGACGGTACCCCTAAGTGATTTTCGTCCGCAGTCTGCATCAGTTCTTCATAGGGCATGGGGAACTCAAGTGCTTCCTGATCCTGAAAGCGCACCCCGTCAATGTGGGCAAATTGTTTTTTTACATACTCCCAGGAGCTGTCGACAATCTCCTGTGGCCCATAAAACTTGAAGGAGGAACTCCAGAATGGCGTGTTGTTGCTTTGGGCAAATTCATCAAGGATGCGGATATCTTCGGCATTGGCGCGCTCGTAACGTTCCTGCATGTCCGGGTTTTGTCCCAGCACGAACTGCATCGGTGACTGCACCCCGGCATTGGTATTAAGAATACCGCTATACATCATCTTTGCCGTGACCCGGGTCAGCTCATGGACATCGCTGTAACCCATGACCTGTACCGATCCGGATCGGAACGCTTCCGGCGCCGGGTATAACCAGAAGCCCATCTTGGTGACAACGCCAAAATTGGATTGGGCAAACAAGCCGTCCAGCCAGGGGCCATAACCCCAACGGTACTGTTGCCAGGTTTCGGCATTGGGTAAAGCCCCCATACCGGTGCGCACCATATCACCATCAGCCAGCACCACTTCCATGCCGCAATGAGCCTCGAAATGATCCCGGTATGGATTAACGGTATAACCCACCCCGTGATCCAGTGAATTACCAATCAGACTGCCCCAACCGGGATCGGGACAATCAATCCACAAATCCAGTCCCTTTTCCTGGATATAGTTATACAAGTCAAAATAGCTTACGCCTGGTTCTACCAGGGCGAAGGCATTTTCCTCGCTCACTTCAATGATGCGGTTCATGCGCTTCAAATCCAGCACTACACTACCATTGAGTACTGGCGCTGAACCACCATAACCAAGATTCTTACCGGTGGACACAGGATAGACAGGAATGCGAAATTCGTTACAGACCCGCATTAATGCCTGCACCTCTTCAGCGGACTGAGGCGCCAGCGCAATAGAAGGAATTTTCTCCTCTTCCTCACCCCATAATGGTGAATAGGCGTCCCGATAGAGATCCACATCGACTTCATCAGTGAACACCCATTCACTGCCTATAGCGGCTTCAAACTGGCTAACGGCCCTGTCAAAATCAGCCTGACGTACTCCGGGTGGGTATCTCATTGTAATTCCTTGTTTTTTCCTGTCACAGTATTGGACATTGCAGCATTCCAACAGCATGAAAAGCCGGTGATGCGTACTGTCCAGCCTGCTTTAGTAAATTTTGTATTATGCGCAGTAAATATACAGAGAATAGCGGATTGAAAAAACCGTAATAGCGGATTATTTCCGGCAGTTATCAAGAGATAGATTTACAAAAACTATATTGGAGGATAACGAAACTAAATTACTGTTTTCAGGTCTATATCCCTGCTATGAAATTTGTCTTTAACCCAATAGTCTTTATGCATTCATCCCTGAGAGATTTCCGAAAGCTTTGCCTTCTTATTTCCCTGGTCTGGCTCGGCGCCTGTACACCTGTAAGCTCTGTCAACCCAGATCAAAAAGCAGATCGGCTTGTGCAGAGCCGGCCTCTGCAAAGTCTGTCAGGCAATTACGCAAACTGCAGTTTTGACTTTATTCCCTCTGATCCCTCAGATAAGTCTGGTTTGGACGCCAGCGCTATTAATGTGCTGAACTGGAATATCAAGAAAGGCAGCGAAGCAAACTGGTCCGCAGAACTGGCTCAGTTTAGCAGTGAAAAAGACCTGGTGCTGATTCAGGAAGCCATAGAATCTATGGTGGTTGAACTGGACAAGGGACAACAAAGCTTTGGCAGTTTCGCTCCCGGTTACAAGGCAGGTGACAAACTAACCGGCGTAGCCACCTTTAGCCGGATTGCCCCCATTAACGCGTGTCAGTTAATTGCCCATGAACCCTGGTTAAAGACGCCCAAAGCAACCAGCATTACCCAATATGCCATCGCCGGTAGTGAGGAAACGCTGCTAGTGGTAAACATCCACATGATTAATTTCACGCTCGGACATAAAAATTTTCGCCAGCAGCTGAATTCAGCCACGTCACTGGTAGGAAATCATCAGGGCCCTGTTATTATTTCCGGTGATTTCAACACCTGGCGCCCACTACGACAGAAAATAATCAGCGCAGAAATGTCCAGATTGGGACTTGAACCTGTTAGCTTTTCTGTCGATAGCAGAACCCGTTTTTTAGGTCAGCCGGTTGACCATATGTACACTAGAAATCTCTCAGTCACCGAAGCCAAAACCTATGAATCAGTCTCGTCTGATCACAATCCAATGACTATAAGCCTGGAAGTAGTGATATGAAGACTATGCTGGGCAAGTTTTCCCTGATAGCGACAACATTAGTGCTGAGCAATACCCTGCTTGGTGAAACCGGCGTTGATGAAGAAGTCAGATTACTTATTGATAGCGTTGCGCAAAGTGGCTGTATCTTCGAACGTAATGGTAGCTCCTATGTGGCGGGAGATGCGGCTGATCACCTGGCCCTCAAATTCAGACGCGGCAAGAAATATGCAAAAACTACAGAGAACTTTATCGACCGACTGGCCAGCAAAAGTTCACTCTCCGGCAACCCTTATCATATCGATTGCCCCGGACAGGATAAAATGACCAGTGGCGACTGGTTACACCATAAATTAACAAGTCTGCGACAAGCTGAATAAGGTTCCCTACTCCAGGCCAGATCAGTATTATGGCTTTTGAGTTGCACCCTGACTACAGGATAACTTCTGCCAGCTGAGTTTAGAATGCGCCGCCTATTTTTCCTTTTCACTTTATTCAGTCTGACTGCCTGCTCAAGCCTGAATCCAGTAGGTCGTGAAGCTGAATTCACAGACTTGTCTGCTGACTCGCCTCTATGGTCGGCCATTCGTGAAATTCAGCCTGGTGAATGGCAGGTTATTCTGAACAATGGTCCGCAGGCTCTTGACTGGCGTCTGAAAGCAATCGATGGCGCTACTGGCAGTATCGATTTGCAGACATTTTTGTGGTCACCTGATACTACCGGCTTATTAATAGGGCAACATCTGATCAGGGCAGCCGAACGTGGCGTGAAAGTAAAATTATTGATTGATGATACTTTCATTGTTGGGCAGGAAAGCTTTATCGGGGAGTTGATGGATCATGAAAATATTGAGTATCGGATTTTTAATCCCTATAAACGCCGGACTGGCAGCCTTGTCACGCGGGAAATACTGAACCTGTCAGAGTTTCATCGCCTTAACCATCGCATGCATAACAAGGCCATGATTATTGATAAGCGCCTTGCCATTGTTGGTGGGCGCAATCTGGCTGACGAATATTTTGGCCTGGATGACACGGTGAATTTTCGTGATATGGAATTGATGGTAGGAGGTCCTGTTGTCAACACTATCTCTGACATCTTTGACAAATACTGGAATGATCAGTGGTCATTTCCGATAGCAGAAATCATAGATTTGAATTCTTCCGGACAGGATAGCAATACGCAGAATGTTTCAGCAATAATGAATACTGAACTGCATACTGAAGCTGATCAACAGGCCCTGATAGACAGTTTCAGTTTGCTGGTAAAAAACGCTTATCGAGGCCAGGCAAAAGTAATAGCTGATGAGCCACCAGGTGCCAACCCGGCTGATGTGCAAAGTGCTCCGGTACAACTGGCGAATAGTCTTGAAGCCTATTTCGCTGACGCCAGAGAAAATATTATTCTGGTGTCTGCGTACCTTATCCCTGACGAAAATATAGAAGAATCCATTACCAGCCTGGTTAAAAATGGAGTTTCCATCCAGTTACTGACCAATTCCATACAGTCCAATAATCATTTGGCGGCTCACAGCAGCTATCGCAACCATATTGCCACCTTATTGAAAAATGGCGCTGAATTACATGAAGTTCGTATTGATGCAAAAACCCGGGATCGCTATATCCTGCCTCCGGTTGAATCTAAGTCTCTCGCTCTGCATGCCAAGGTGCTAATTCTCGATCATGACAAAACCTTTATTGGCAGCCCGAATTTTGACCCACGTTCCTTGCGCATAAATACAGAAATGGGTTTGTTGATTGAAAGCCAAGCATTGAATCAGGCAGTGAGAAATTTCTATGCTGTGGATTTCAGTCTGGATAATTCCTGGCAGCTGATACTGGATGAAAATGAACGAGTGTTATGGCGTTCCGATACCGAAACGCGCTCTACTCAGCCAGCGGCATCATTGATGCAACGCATAGAAGACTGGTTTTTTGCCCATTTACCTATTGAAGCAGAGATGTAATCAACATCCATGCCAATAATCATGTGACCAGCTATACAATCAAAAGATACCTGTATCACAACCCAGTAACTAAACGGTAGAATACCGTCAGACTATTATTTATTCTTTAATCTTCTTTGAATCAATTTTGGAGACATACCAATGCAGCCTCTTAAATTCAGCACGCTCATTTTCCTGGGACTTTCACTGCTGCTACCAATGCTGGCGTCAGCTGCGTCCAAGGTTGAAATCGATACCAATATTGAGGTGGCTCTGGAAAAATTTTATGCCGAATCTGCCGCTGGCAAGCGCCTGGCAGAACGTGCTCAAGGAATGCTGGTATTTCCAAGAGTAGTCAAAGCAGGTATTGGTATTGGCGGGGAGTATGGTGAAGGCGCGCTATTGATAAATGGTAGTGCGGTCGATTATTACAATACTGCCGGAGCCTCCATCGGCTTTCAGCTTGGCGCCCAGGTAAAATCCCAGATTATTTTATTCATGACAGAGGATGCCCTGGATACCTTTCGCAGCAGCGATGGCTGGGAAGCCGGTGTGGATGGTAGTGTTGCGGTGGTCGAATTTGGCGCCGGCGGTGAAATAAGTTCCAATTCTGCCCAGCAACCCATTATCGGTTTCATTTTTTCCAACAAGGGACTGATGTATAACCTGACTTTTGAAGGCTCCAAAATGACCAGAATCGAGCGTTAACCTGCTTATGTAACCTGACCAGCATCAGGCCAGCTCAGTCTGGCCTGTTATCAATAAAGTCCCTGACCAGATCGGGGAAATCAGTAAACACGCCGTCCACCTCCGCCTCAACCAAAAATATCTCCAGCAGATGTTCAAAATCACGTGCAAAGGCAGGAATCCGGCCCGGGTCACGGCGAAAAGTATAGGGATGAACCTGTAAGCCTGCTGCATGGGCTCGATCCATCAGGGGGGTGAACTGAAGGTCATCCTGGGTCGAATCCTCCCTGACTATCATTTCCAGAGAGGGACCAACGCCATTGGCGTAGGCGGCCAGCTTGGTCATGCCGGCTGCTTCATGCATCCAGTTGTAATCATAGGGACGCCAGTCCCCCGCCTCCAGCACATAGGTTTCCTGCCATTCATTCTGTGCGATTAGCTGAATCAGGGGAATGGCCATCGCCATGGCTGGCAGTAACTCATTATGAATACGTACCAGTTCATTGAAATCAAAGGTTTGCAGAAATACCTTGTCAGACATCGCTTCGTAACCGTAGTCCTTTAATACTTCCAGAATCGCTGTAGCGGCATCTTTTCCCTCCTGATGATGAAACCAGGGCGACTTGATTTCAACGTAGAGCCCGGCTTCACGACCGGTGGAATGATTCAGGCCCTGGATTAACTCGATTTCCTCAGCCAGCGTATGAATCCCGAAGCGGGATTGACGGGCAGGAAACCGGGACAGCGCCCGGGGGCTTTCGGTGACCTGCAACTGGCGTAGTTCAGCCAGGGTAAAATCAATAACATAGAAAGCACCATCGCTGCGGGCCCGACCCGGAAAGTGTTGCGAAACATCTGTAACCCGGTCGAGAGTAAGATCATGCAGCACCACCAACTCATTATCCCGGGTCATAACCACATCCTGTTCGATATAGTCGGCTCCCTGGGCATGGGCAAGTACCTTGGCCGCCAGGGTATGCTCTGGTAAATAACCACTGGCACCGCGATGTGCCACCACGATTGGTTCCTGCGCATGCGCCGCTGTTACTGTTGTGATAGCCATTGCCATTCCATGAAAGACCAGTATTTGAATCGCTGAGCATCGTAAAAGTTGGAGAATATTCATCAATTTCCTCATCAATTTGTCGAAAGGCTACCGGTTTTGCATTAAAAACCGTTAAAGAGTCATGCATCACTCGAAATAAAAGTCCATGAAAGCTAAAATAGCCTTTGCCTATCCACCTGACTAGAAACAATAAACATTGAAAACTGAATTCCTGGGTAAGACCTTATCCGGTCCCTTTACTGTCCCCTCCGGCATTGTTACCTGTGCAGCACCTATCATCCAGCGCTTTTTTGACCAGATCCCCGAGGTCGGTGTTCTCACGACCAAGAGTATTTGTCTTGAGCCCAGGCTGGGATACCGCGAACCGATTTTGAGTCAGTATGCCCCAGGCTGCTTTATGAATGCCGTCGGTCTCACCAATCCCGGGGCCTTGCGTTCCGCTGAATTGATGGCGGAGCTGGAAATCCCTGAAGATCGCTTCCTGCTCATCTCGATTTTTGGCGGCAGTGTGGAAGAATATGTCGAGGTGGCCAAAATACTGGCTCCCCATGCTGATGGACTGGAATTAAATCTGTCCTGTCCTCATGCGAAAGGCTACGGCATGGCAATGGGGCAGGATCCGGCGCTGGTCAAAGAAATTACCGCCGCCGTTAAAGCTGCGGTCGACATTCCGGTCATTCCCAAGTTAACGCCCAATGTTCCTAACTTTGCCGAAATCGCCGAAGCTGCCCTTGCAGGTGGCGCTGACGCCCTGTGTGCTATTAATACCCTTGGTCCGGGCCAGCATACCCGCCATGGTCATGCGGTGTTAAGCAATGGCGAAGGTGGCATGTCCGGCAAAGGTGTATTACCAATAGCACTGAAATGCGTGAGTCAGGTTAGTCATCTTGATATTCCGGTGATTGCCTGCGGTGGCTTATCCAGCGCTGAAGATGTGCGCTCCTTCCAGCTGGCTGGCGCCACTATTTTCGGCATCGGCTCTGCTCTGGTAGGAATGACTACAGATGAAATCGCAGAATATTTCAAAGTGCTAGGCAGTGATCTGGAAAGCAATACTGAAAAAGCCGAAGCACTGGTGCGTTATGATATTGATATGGAGTTTTTACCCGTGACTCTGGTGGAGAACAAACGGATCTGCAATGACATCTGCATTCTTACCTTTGATCGCAAAGTTGGGGTTAAGCCCGGTGAGTTTATTTTCCTTTGGGTACCGGGGCTGGGTGAGAAGCCCTTCTCAGCCCTGACTGATGACCCGTTCTCTCTGGTAGTGATTAACCTGGGTCAGTTCACACAAGCCCTTATGAGCCTGGAACCTGGTACTGAGGCTTATTACCGCGGCCCTCATGGTATTGCCGTGACACCACCGGCTGATGCCACCATCATGGCCGTCAGCGGTGGTACCGGTCTGGCAGCGGTGTATCAGATTGCTCGTGATTTCAGCAACAACGGCACTAATAAAGCAGAAATATTCTTTGGGGCAAGAAACAGCGAACGGCTTTACTTCATCGATGAATGCGAAGCGATCTGCCCCACACATATTGCTACTGATGATGGCAGCGCAGGATTTCATGGGGTGGTGACAGAATTATTACGCCAGCGCTTGGCAGAATTGAGCCAGGAAGAATTGGATAAGCTGGTGTTCTATAACTGTGGCCCGGAACCCATGGTTCATGCGGCGGTATCGGTACAAAAAGAGTTTTGCCGCGAAGACCAGATATTCAATGCCATCGATTACATGACCAAGTGTGGTGTCGGCATCTGTGGAGCCTGCAATTCTCCAGACGGACGCCGACTTTGTGTGGACGGGCCTTTTCTTGTAGAAAAGTAATTACTTTCCTGAAGAGTCTCTAATCTTTATACGTGCTTACTGGCGCTAGCTGGGCACCGGTTCCCTGCGGCCTGGAGTCTTCAGCTGAGACATTGACCCTGAGCTTGCCAATACCGTCAATGCTGGCTTCGATTACTTCACCATCCTGAAGAAAGCGCTGTTCGCCTCGTACTGAAGTACCCATACCCACGCCGCCTGAGGTGCCGTTGTTCAGCACATCGCCGGGATAGAGTGTAATAAGGGACGACGCATATTCCATCAGCTCATAGAGTGAGTGAATCATGTCACCGGCGGTAGATTCCTGCATTCTTTGATCACCGATATCCAGCGTCTGACGCAGGTTTTCCATGGGATCACCAAAAAACTCCTTGGGCACAATCCAGGGTCCCATGGGGGCAAAGGTGTCATGTCCTTTGCCGACAAACCAGTCGACCCCCTGAAAGCCACCGGGAGGGCGGCCTCCCCGATCAGAGATATCCATGGTTACCATGAAGCCAAAAATATGATCCCAGGCATTGTCTGCAGAAACATACTTGGCTGTTGTCCCGATTACTGTACCAAGCTCCACTTCCCAATCAGTCTGGTTACGGCCATAGGGAATCACAACCGAATCGCCATCACCAATGACGGCGCCACGGCTAGGTTTAAGAAAGAGATAGGGCGCACCGCGATTTTCACGACGTTCACGCCGCGATGCAGCGATTTCTTCAGCTGTACCGGTTTCATTCACATGGGTATAAAAATTCACCGCGGCATTCATGATTTTACCGGGATACATAATCGGTGGCAGAGTGTCGACTGAGTCCAGCCCATGAATCCATGCGGGTTGTTCATCATCTAGCAGATTGTTCCGAACCAGGTAATTGGTGATCTCATAGAGACGCCGCTTTAACCCGTATTCATAGCGCTCAATCAACTCAATCATATTCGCCGGCATGGGCAACTCGGGTACGCTTCCAGCCTTTTCCAGAGCGGCATTGGCAGCATCAAGCTCTACGATCAGTGAGTCACGATACACCAGACCCACCTGAGGCTCACCATTGATCGCAAAAGTCCCGACTTTAAACGGAGCAAGGATATCGTCAACGGATTGTGCGTAAACAACGTTGGTAAAAAGAAATAATAGAACGGCCAATAAAGGCCTGAAAGAATGAATGGACAACATAACCCGTCCCCCTGCTCATTGTTATAGTTTTCAGAGGGAACAAGTTTTACGCGGGGGAACAATAACTGTCAAGGGAGGGAGAGATTCTAGTCTCAAGTTACAGGTCTCAAGAAGTTCAGGTTAAAACCATGTTTCAGGTAATTTCCTGACCCTTGTGACTTGCAACTTGTGACTTGTGACTTATTTAGCGTAATACGCCTGAGCAGCAGCAACAGCCTTGCCGCTATTAATCGAGGCACCCATATCAGTAAGTATGGCATCAAGAGCACCCAGGCAAACCAGCACGTTGGTCTTGCAACTGCTTTCGCCCATCAGGCCTATGCGCCAAACCTTGCCGGCAAGCGCACCAAGCCCGGCACCGATTTCCAGATTGTAATCTTTCAACAGAGCGGTCCGAACCCTGGCTTCTTCAATTCCTTCCGGAACAGTGACTGAGTTCAGCTGCGGTAGTCGGTATTCCTTATCAACCACAAAGCTCAAACCCATTGCTTCAATACCTGCAGCAAAAGCCTGGTGATTTCTGGCATGGCGAGCCCAGGAGTTTTCCAGTCCTTCTTCTTCAAGAATGACCAACGCTTCATGTAAGCCGTACATACTGTTTACAGGAGCAGTGTGATGATAGGCGCGTGAGCCTTCTCCCCAGTAACCCATGACCAGGTTCATATCCAGAAACCAGCTTTGTACTTTGGTTTTGCGATTACTGATTACTTCTACTGCTCGCTCACCAAAACTCACAGGTGAAATCCCTGGCGGACAGGAGAGGCATTTCTGTGTCCCGGAATAGATAGCATCAATACCCCAGCCATCAACATCCAGCTCAACACCGGCAAGACCGGTAACACTGTCTACAAGGGAGAGACAATCATACTTATGGGCAAGTGCAGTCAGCTCCCTGGCATCACTGCGAGCACCGGTAGAGGTTTCGGCATGAACAAATGCCAGTAACTTGGCATCTGGATTGGCTTTAAGCGCATCTTCAACCTTGTTTAGATCGACAGGAGAACCCCAGTCATCCTGCACCATGACAGGCTCAGCACCACAACGCTCAACATTTTCTTTCATGCGTCCACCAAACACACCGTTCTGGCAGACAATTGCTTTTTCACCGCGTTCCAGCAGGTTATAAAAACAGGTTTCCATGCCGGCAGATCCTGGTGCAGAAACTGGAATGGTTAACTTGTTTTTGGTCTGGAAGGCATACTGCAGTAAAGCCTTGATATCATCCATCAACCCTACAAAAGCCGGATCCAGATGGCCTATAGTTGGCGCACCCATTGCAGCAGTAACACGGGGATTAACATCAGAGGGGCCAGGACCCATCAGGGTACGAACAGGGGGATGAAAAGATTTGCTCATGGTTTACTCTCGTTAAATTTTCCAGGCTTGATTATCTATTTTCGGAAATAAAAAAAGCCGAAATAACGGCTTTTTTTACTGGGTCTTTTTAACTATCAGGATTCTTCAGCATCGTCGTAATCGAAATCTTCTTCAGGCCTGTCGATCAACTCAACATAAGCCATCGGGGCCTTGTCACCAGTGCGTAAACCACATTTGATGATGCGCACATAGCCACCTGGACGTTCAACATAACGCGGTCCAAGCTCAGTAAACAATTTACCTACAGTAGCCTTGTCGCGAACACGATCAAAGGCCAGTCTGCGATTTGCAACACTGTCACTTTTAGCAAGGGTAATCAGCGGCTCAGCAAAGCCACGAAGTTCCTTGGCTTTTGCCAGAGTTGTTTTGATTATTTCATGTTCAACAAGGGAGTTGGTCATGTTGCGAAACATCGCTTTACGATGACTACTATTCCTGTTGAGCTGACGACCACTATGTCGATGACGCATGACAAATATTCCTGATAAATTCTTTTATTAAGCTGCTCGTTCGCCGCCCTTCAAAGATGAAGGTGGCCAGTTTTCAAGACGCAGACCAAGGGATAACCCTTTAGAAGCCAGTACATCTTTAATTTCTGTCAGTGATTTTTTACCCAGATTAGGAGTCTTCAGCAGTTCCACTTCGGTACGCTGAATCAAATCACCAATGTAATAAATATTCTCTGCTTTCAGACAGTTTGCGGAACGAACTGTAAGTTCCAGATCATCAACCGGACGCAGCAGAATAGGATCAATCTTGTCTTCCTGCTGTTCTGGTTCTTTAACCGAATCATTTTTCAGATCAACAAACACATTCAACTGATGCTGAAGAATAGTAGCGGCCTGACGAATGGCTTCTTCTGGATCGATAGTGCCATTGGTTTCAAGCTCAAGAATCAGCTTGTCCAGGTCTGTACGCTGTTCAACACGAGCATTTTCTACTGTGTAGGTCACTCTGTTTACCGGCGTGTAAGAAGCATCCAGCATGAGTTTACCAACCGAACGTGTTTCTTCTTCATCATCGTGACGGGTGTCAACAGGTGCATAACCTCGGCCGACGCCGATCTTGATGTGCATGTTGATAGAACCATTTTCATTCAGATTGCAGATCAGGTGTTCTGGGTTGATGATTTCAACATCCTGCTCAAGGGTAATATCCCCTGCAGTTACCGGACCTTTACCACTTTTATTCAGGTTAAGAACGACTTCGTCCTTGCCTTCCAGAATTACAGCAAGACCTTTCAGGTTCAGAATGATTTCAATGACATCTTCCTGCACACCTTCTATTGTGCTGTATTCATGAACGACACCGTCAATTTCTACTTCTTCAACTGCACAACCCGGCATGGAAGAAAGCAGGATTCTGCGCAAGGCATTGCCCAGTGTATGTCCAAAGCCCCTTTCCAGTGGCTCCAGTACTACTTTTGAATGACACTTATCAAATTCTTCAACCTGAATAACTTGAGGTGTCAGAAAGTCAGCTAACGAAATTTGCATGGAATTCCTCTTAGGCCTGGTAATGACTTAACTTTATTTCGAGTAAAGCTCAACGATCAAGCTTTCATTGATTTCGGAAGACAGCTCACTGCGTTCCGGCTTGCTTTTGAAAACACCTTCTAACCTGTCGACGTTCACATCTATCCATTCGATTTGCGTGCGGGAAGCAGCCTGATCGAGTGCTGATTTAATACGCATCTGGTTTTTGGCTTTCTCACGTACCGTTATGACATCTCCCTCAGAAACCTGGAAAGATGCAATATTCACTGTCTGTCCATTTACCTGGATAGCTTTATGGGAGACCAGCTGTCTGGCTTCTGCACGAGTAGAACCAAAACCTATGCGATAAACAACGTTATCAAGTCTGGATTCCAGAAGTTGCAGCAGGTTTTCACCAGTTGCGCCCTTTAGACGAGCAGCTTCTTTATAGTAATTGCTGAATTGTTTTTCGAGCACACCATACATACGACGTACTTTCTGCTTTTCACGCAGCTGCACGCCATAGTCGGACAGACGGGATCGACGATTACCGTGCTGACCAGGTACAGTTTCCAGATTACATTTATCACCCAGAGAACGTGCACCACTCTTCAGGAAGAGGTCAGTACCTTCTCTTCTGGATAATTTACATTTGGGGCCAATATATCGTGCCATACTCTTTATTCCGATTAACTTTTACTGTTTAGCTTTCAGCTATTTAAACTCTTTTTACTGCTTGGACTCTTTTTATACTTTTTATACTTTTTATACTTTTTATACTTTTTATACTCTGCGACGTTTTGGAGGCCGGCATCCATTATGAGGAATAGGCGTAACGTCGGTGATATTGCTGATTTTCAGACCACATGAATTTAGTGCCCTGACAGCAGACTCACGACCAGGGCCGGGACCATTTACCCTGACATCAACATTTTTCAGACTGTAGCCTTCAACTGCGGCTTTACCAGCACGTTCAGCAGCTACCTGGGCAGCAAACGGAGTGCTTTTTCTCGAACCACGGAAGCCGGAACCACCAGAAGTAGCCCACGTTAACGCGTTACCCTGACGGTCAGTAATAGTAATAATGGTGTTATTGAAAGACGCATGAATATGAGCAACGCCATCATTGACGGCGACTTTTGCTTTCTTGCGACCTGCTCCGGGTTTAGCCATTAACTCTTCTTCCTATATAAATTTCTTATATCTAGATTAGTACTGCTTTACTTGCGAATTGGTTTACGTGGACCTTTACGTGTTCTGGCATTGGTCTTTGTGCGCTGGCCATTCACCGGCAGACTGCGACGATGACGAATACCGCGGTAAGAACCGAGGTCCATCAGACGTTTGATGTTCATGGAGATTTCACGACGCAGATCCCCTTCAACCGTCATCTTGTTGACTTCGTTACGAATAGAGTCCAACTGTTCTTCACTCAGATCGCCGACCTTGGTCGTAGGCACAATACCAGTCACATCACAAAGTGACTGTGCTTTTGTAGGACCAATCCCATAAACATAACGCAGTGATATTACGATATGTTTGTTATCTGGTATGTTGACTCCGGCAATACGGGCCATATGTAAACTCCAACGTATATTTAATGTTCAGCTTCTGTGTTAACTGAATATTGTCTTATTAAAATTCTTTATATTTCAACTAGTTAATTGCTGAAATTGTTTCTGTTCTAACTGCTACCAGGGAAAAAGGCGCGATAGCTTATCGCCTGCCCCTGCAAAAATCAACCCTGTCGCTGTTTGTGACGGGGCTCTTTGCAAATTACACGTACCACACCGCCACGCTTGATGACTTTGCAGTTACGGCATACTTTTTTAACCGATGCTCTTACTTTCATTACTTTTCTCCAAAACCTCTTACTGTACCGTCACAGTACGTTGTTCATCACTAGCGCTTGAATGAACCAATGTTTGATTTCTTCATTAGTGATTCATATTGATGTGACATCAGGTGTGATTGAACCTGAGACATAAAGTCCATACAAACCACCACAACAATCAGCAGTGAAGTACCACCCAACTGGAAAGGTACATTGGCAGCAACCTGCAGAAACTGCGGTAGTAAACAAATCATCGTAATGTATACAGCACCAAACATTGTCAACCGGGTCATTACACTGTCCACGTAAGTGGCGGTGTGTTCACCTGGGCGAATTCCAGGAATAAAGGCACCGGACTTTCTCAGATTGTCAGCAATCTCTTTCGGGTTAAATACCAGTGATGTATAGAAAAAACAAAATGCAACAATCAAGGTAGCAAACACCAGAATGTATAAGGGCTGACCAGGACCAAGAATCAAAGCCAGATCTGCCATCCACTGCATACCTTCATTCTGACCAAACCACTGTCCAAGTGATGCAGGGAACAACAAAAAACTACTGGCAAAAATGGCCGGAATAACACCCGCCATATTAACCTTGAGTGGCAAATGACTTGATTGCCCCTGGTACATCTTGCGACCCTGCTGACGCGGTGCATAGTTCACCGTAATTCTGCGTTGAGCTCTTTCAACAAAGACTACGCAACCAATCACAGCTGCTGCAATTACGGCAACAACAAAAAGTGCTATAGGCTGGATCTGGCCTTCAGCAGCTTGTTCCAGTGACTGACCAATAGCTGCTGGCAAGCCAGCGACAATACCTGCAAAAATCAATAAAGAGATACCGTTTCCTACACCCCTTTCAGTAATCTGTTCACCCAGCCACATCAGAAACATGGCCCCGGTAACCAGGGAAACAAAAGCAGTAAAATAAAAACTGAAATTTGCATTAAAAGCCAACTGCGATAACAGACCGGTCGTAATAGCCACCGCCTGAATAGAGGCAAAAAACAATGCGCCATAGCGAGTATATTGACTAATTTTACGACGACCCGATTCACCTTCCTTCTTAAGCTGTTCCAGTTGCGGAGTTGTAGCGGTCAGCAACTGCATAATAATGGAAGCAGTAATATAGGGCATGATACCGAGGGCAAAAATACTCATGCGCTCAATAGCACCACCAGAGAACATGTTGAACAAACCCAGAAAAGTACCCTGATTCTGGTTGAACAATGCCTGCAACTGATCCGGGTTAATGCCAGGAACAGGTATATGAGTACCGATGCGATATACAACAATCGCAAACAGCACAAAGGCGAGTCTGGCTTTTAATTCTGCCAGCCCGTCAGCTTTGCCCGGTCTCATTCCTGGAGTTGCCATTTCTGTGTATTTTCCCGATTACTCGTTAAATTGGTGTTATGCGTCTGCTTTTGCAGTAGTCTGTTTTTTGGTTTTCTTGGCTGGCACTTTTACTTCAGCCTCAATAACCTTGCCGCCAGCTGCTTCAATAGCGGCTTTAGCGCCTTTGGAAACACCCAGACCTTCAACAGTAACGGCAGTGGTCACGTCACCAGAAAGCATAATTTTCACAAACTTTGTATTGCGATTAATAATATTGGCTTTTTCAAGAGTCGTCAGGTTAATCACACCACCTTCAACCTTGTTCAGCTCGGAAGTACGTACCTCTTCAGTAACGTTACCAATACGTGAAAAGAAACCGTATTTTGGTACACGCTTTTGCAAAGGCATCTGTCCACCTTCAAAACCTGGACGAACACCGCCACCTGTACGTGATTTCTGACCTTTATGGCCACGACCGGCAGTCTTGCCAAAACCACTGCCTATGCCTCTGCCAACACGTTTCTTTTCCTGGACTGAACCAGGAACCGGGGCCAATGTGTTTAATCGCATGATTGTCATAATTTCTATTCTTTCTAATTAATATCAGTAATTAATGAATGCACTTTTCTGATCTTATTTGACCTTAACCTACTTCTACCATGTGGATGACTTTATTGATCATGCCACGTACTGCAGGTGTATCTTCAACTTCCACGGCTTGACGAATACGTCTTAGACCAAGTCCGGTCAGACAAGCTTTATGTTTTTTCAATGACCCAATCGGGCTTTTCAGCAGTGTGACTTTAACTGTTTTGTTAGCCATGTTTTCTACTCTACTTTCTTCGTGTTCAGTTGTTCTGCAATTTCTTCGTATTCTTTAACCTGCAGTTACTAAAGAATGGTTTAACCAACAATCTCTTCAATAGTCTTACCGCGTTTCGCTGCCACTTCTTCAGGAGCGCGCATTTGCTGCAAGCCTTTAAATGTTGCGCGAACAACATTCACAGGGTTGGTTGAACCGTAACATTTCGCCAGTACGTTATGCACACCGGCAAGTTCCAGAATTGCTCGCATGGCACCACCGGCAATAACACCAGTACCTTCAGATGCTGGCTGCATATAGATTTTGGAAGCGCCATGCCTGGCCTTGATGGGATACTGCAAAGTATCTCCATCAAGTTTTACGCTGATCATATTGCGACGAGCAGCTTCCATAGCTTTCTGGATTGCCAATGGCACTTCACGTGCTTTACCCCGGCCAAAACCGACCCGGCCATTACCATCACCAACTGCGGTAAGAGCGGTAAAACCAAAGATTCGTCCACCCTTCACCACCTTGGCTACACGGTTTACCTGAATCAGCTTTTCCTGCATGCCTTCTTCGTTTTTGTTTTGTTCTTTCTTATATGCCATTTGTATAAACCGTTTTCCTAGAATTCCAATCCATTTTCACGTGCAGCATCAGCCAGAGCTTTGACGCGACCATGGTACTGATAACCACTACGATCAAAAGCTACTGAAGTTATACCAGCCGCTTTGGCTTTCTCAGCAATCTCTTTACCTACCTGAATCGCAGACTCGACATTGCCAGTTTTCTTTTCGCCAAGAGATGTAGCTGTTGCCAACACCTGATGGTCTGGAGAAATAACCTGGGCGTAGATATGCCTTGGGCTTCTGTAGACGCAAAGGCGGTTAACACGCAGTTCGCTGATCTTTGCACGCGACCTTTTGGCGCGCCTCAGACGAGATTGTTTCTTCTCGTTCATAGTGTTATCTCTTATTCCTGTTATCTGTTGTCTTACTTTAACTTTTAATTAAATCTTTTTATGTCTAACTACTATTTCTTTTTCGCTTCTTTTCTGAATACATGCTCATCAGCGTAGCGAATTCCTTTACCTTTATAAGGCTCGGGAGGCCTGAATTTTCTAATTTCAGCGGCAACCTGACCAACCTGTTGTTTATCGGCGCCTTTTATAACGATCTCGGTCTGCGTGGGAGTATCTGCAGTCACCCCTTCTGGTAATTTATAATCAATAGGATGTGAATAACCTACGACCAGATTAACGCTTTTGCCTTCGGCCTTGGCTCTGTAACCAACACCTATCAATTGAAGTTTTTTCTCAAAACCTTCACTTACACCCACAACCATATTGTTTACCAGAGACCGGAAGGTCCCTGTCATGGCTACAGCCTCTTTACTTTCTTTTTTTGCAGTCAACTTCAGCTGGTTATCTTCATTAACGATATCCACCAGATCATGAAGTTGCAGGTTCATAGAACCATTGCTTCCTTTCACTGAAACAAGACCGTTGGCTATATTTACCTCGACACCGCTTGGCAGTTCGACTGGGCTGTTTGCTATTCTGGACATATTGCTGCTCTTTTAAACTTGATATTTTTATAAATTAAAAAACGGTACAGAGTATCTCACCACCAATTCCGGCGCCACGAGCTGCTTTATCAGTCATCACACCTTTATTGGTTGAAACCACACTAATACCGAGACCGGCCTGCACTTCTGGAATATCATCCTTGCCTGCATAATGGCGCAAACCTGGACGACTACCACGATGCAAAGACTCAATTACTGGCTTACCATTAAAGTATTTCAGGTCAATGGTAATTTGCGGTTTGACCAGATCATCATTGATTGAATAACCGTTGATATAGCCTTCCTGCTTAAGTACATCAAGAATCGACTGTTTAATCTTTGAAGACGGGCAGGACACATCTGGAAGACCAGCCATCTGGGCGTTCCTGATTCGTGTCAATAAATCTGCGATTGGGTCTGACATGCTCATATTTTGTCTATTGCCTCTTGTCTCTTTTACTGCCTGCTTCGTTATTACCAACTGGCCTTGGTAAGACCAGGAACATCACCTTTCATGGCGTGCTCACGTAATTTATTACGGCACAAACCAAATTTACGGTATACGCCATGTGGACGGCCAGTTACCTGGCAACGATTACGCTGACGGGTAGGACTTGCATCCCTGGGAAGTTTTTGCAATTTAACCTGCGCTTCCCATTTTTCCTCGTCAGACGCTGTCTGGCTTTTCAGCACAGCTTTCAGCGCAGCACGTTTTTCAGCGAACTTGGCAACCATCTTGGTGCGCTTATGTTCCCTTACAATCATTGAGGTCTTAGCCATAACTTATGTTCTCTTTAAACCAATATCTATTCTGAAGATCAGGCGCTTGCAGCCTGGGCAGTTTCTCGCAACGGAAAATTCATTGCCCGTAACAAGGCTCTGCCTTCTTCATTGTTTTTAGCTGTAGTGGTAATGGTGATATCCATACCACGCAGCGTATCAATCTTGTCGTAATCAATTTCCGGAAAAATAATCTGCTCGGTAACGCCCATTGCATAATTTCCGCGGCCATCAAATGATTTGGCACTCAGTCCCCTGAAGTCACGGATACGCGGAATCGCAATAGATACCAGACGATCCAGGAACTCATACATACGCTCGCCACGCAGAGTTACCTTGCAACCAACAGGCCAACCTTCACGAACCTTGAAGCCGGCAACCGATTTTCGAGCCAGGTTCACAATAGGTTTCTGGCCACTGATTTTAGCCATATCACCCAAGGCATTTTCCAGAACCTTTTTGTCGCCAAATTCACCACTACCCATGTTAATCACTACTTTAGTGATTTTCGGCACTTGCATAGGGTTTTCGTAGGAGAACTGTTTTTGCAATTCCTGAACGACTTCATTTTTGTAAACGTCTCTTAATCGAGCCATGATCTTTTTCTAACCTGTCTGAATTAATCTTCTTTAAATAATAGACTCAATACTAGTCGATGACAGAACTGTCAGATTTAAATACTCTGACCTTCTCACCATTGTCGTCGACTCGAATACCTACACGATCAGCTTTCTCAGTCTTCGAATTAAATATCGCGACATTGGAAATCTGAATAGCTGCTTCTTTTTCAACAATACCACCCTGTTTTCCCAGATTGGGATTGGGCTTGGTATGGCGTTTAACCATGTTGATACCAGAGACAATCAGGCGGCCATTATCCATAACCCGGGTAACTTTTCCGCGCTTGCCCTTGTCTTTTCCGGCAATCACAATTACTTCATCATCACGTTTCAGTTTCTGCATTGTTGCAATCTCTATCTCTTAATCTGGTTGCGGAGCGATTAAAGTACTTCCGGAGCCAGAGAAATAATTCTCATGAATTTTTCATTTCGCAGTTCCCTGGTAACCGGTCCAAAGACACGTGTACCAATAGGAGCATCCTGGGTGTTTAACAGGATTGCGGCATTGTCATCAAACTTGATAAGCGAACCGTCCTGACGACGCACACCACTTTTGGTTCGGACAACAAGAGCACTCAATACCTGCCCTTTTTTTACCTTGCCACGTGGAATTGCTTCCTTGACAGTGACCTTGATTACATCACCAATCCTGGCATAACGACGATGTGATCCACCAAGCACCTTAATGCACATCACTTTTCTAGCGCCGCTGTTGTCTGCAACATCCAAATAGGATTGAACTTGAATCATTTCTACTTCTCCGGGCTAGATATCGTTGATATTCAAGCCGCTCTTATCCTTTAAACTAAATTCGTTTTACTAACCGTTATAAATCTTATATTGATCAGTTAACTAACTGCCCCGATATCAGGTTAAACAGTAACTATACAATAGTCGCCTTTTCATCAACTGAAACCAGAGACCATGTCTTGGTTTTTGATATCGGACGAACTTCCTTGATAGTGACAGTATCGCCTTCCTGACATTCATTGGTCTCGTCATGAGCATGCAACCTTGAAGACTTGGTCACATACTTGCTGTACACAGGGTGCTTTACTCGTCTTTCCACGAGCACAGTAATGGACTTATCCATTTTGTTACTGACAACTCTTCCTGTGGCAGTACGTGCACTAGTTGCACCTGCAGCGGCTTCTTCATTAGCGCCTGCGGCGGTTTGATTAGTAGTTTCGACGGCTTCTGTCATGTCTCTTAAAACCTGTATTTATATATTGGCCAGTAAAATTACTGGGCACGTTTTTCATTAATCAGAGTTTTTACTCTGGCAATATTCTTGCGTACACCAGACATCAGATGAGTCTGACCAAGCTGGCCAGTAGATTTCTGCATACGGTAATTAAACTGGTCACGAAGCAGTTCAAGCAGCACTTCATTAAGTTCTGCAACCGACTTATCTCTGAGTTCACTGGTTTCATAATTAGCCATTACATCACCACCCTTTTAGCAAATTTTGTTGCAAACGGAAGTTTTGCAGCAGCCAGAGTAAATGCTTCTTCAGCCAACTCTTCTGTCACACCTTCAATTTCAAACAATACTCTTCCAGGCTGAATCTGGGCTACCCAGTATTCAACACTACCCTTACCTTTACCCTGACGAACTTCAAGAGGCTTTTGGGTAATCGGCTTATCAGGAAAAACCCGAATCCAGATTTTACCACCACGCTTTACGTGACGTGTAAGTGCACGACGAGCAGACTCGATCTGTCGGGCAGTAAGGCGACCACGGCCTATAGCCTTTAAACCATATTCGCCAAAACTAATAGTGCTACCACGATGCGCAAGGCCACGATTACGGCCTTTCATCATTTTGCGAAATTTGGTTCGCTTAGGTTGTAACATCCTTAACTACCTCTTAAGAATTCTTTTTCGGTTCTGTTTCAACTTCTTCTACAGTATCAAAAACTTCACCTTTGAAGATCCAGATCTTGATACCAATAATGCCGTAAGTGGTCAGCGCTTCACTGGTGGCATAATCAATGTCTGCCCTGAGTGTATGCAAAGGAACACGGCCTTCGTGATAACGTTCGGAGCGAGCAATTTCAGCACCCCCTAAACGCCCACTAACCTGCACTTTAATGCCTTGAGCACCCTGGCGCATGGCATTCTGCATTACTCGTTTCATCGCACGACGGAACATAACGCGGCGTTCCAGCTGCTGGGCGACACTATCAGCTACCAGCTGAGCATCCAGATCCGGTTTACGAATCTCTTCAATATTGATGTGCACGGGCACACCCATTTTCTTGTTTAATTCTGCGCGCAGTTTTTCTACGTCTTCGCCTTTCTTTCCGATAACAATACCGGGTCTGGCAGTAAATACAGTAACGCGAGCTGTCTGAGCTGGACGCTCAATTTCAACTCTGGAAACAGAAGCAGCAGCCAGCTTCTTTTTCACCAGGTCACGTACTTCCATATCCTCAAGTAAGTACTTGGCATAATCTCTGCCACTCGCATACCAGACTGAAGTATGTTTTTTAACAATTCCCAGTCTTATGCCTGTCGGGTTTACTTTCTGACCCATATATCCTCTCTTTTTTAACCTTTAGTGTGTCGAGCAATCTAAAAGACTACTAACACCAGCATGTATAAAACTTCGTTAGCTGTTATCAGCAACCTTTACAGTAATGTGACAAGAGCGTTTCAAAATACGATCAGCTCTACCCTTTGCTCGAGGACTAATGCGCTTTAACGTCATGGCCTCGTCCACATAAATGGTGGAAACTTTCAGCTCGTCAATATCAACACCTTCATTGTGTTCGGCATTGGCAATAGCTGAATTCAATACTTTCTTGATCAGCACAGCAGCCTTCTTCGGGCTATAGGAAAGAAGCTCAAGCGCTTCTTCAACACCTTTTCCACGAATCTGATCAGCAACCAGCCTGGCTTTTTGTGCCGACATTCTGGCCGTACTTAATTTTGCTGAAACTTCCATCATTCTTACCTCTGTAATCTGTCACTCGTAACCAATAAACGGCGTTTTATCGCGCTTTTTTATCAGCTGTATGTCCCCGATAGGTTCTGGTGACAACAAATTCTCCCAGCTTGTGGCCAACCATGTCCTCAGAAATAAGAACTGGAACATGTTGACGACCATTATGAACGGCTATCGTAAGACCAAGCATATCCGGAGAGATCATGGACCTTCTGGACCAGGTTTTAATCGGCCTTCTGTCATTACTGTCCTGAGCAACCTGCACTTTCTTGAGCAGATGAAGGTCAATAAATGGTCCTTTTTTTAACGATCTTGGCACTTTCTATATCCTCTAATGCTTAAAAGCAGCACTCTGTTTACTTTTCTACTAATCTACTAGTCTACTAATTCTTATCTGGTCGCTCGACGGCGTCGAATGATCAGTTTATCTGTACGCTTGTTTGTACGTGTCTTGTAACCCTTGGTTGGAGTACCCCAGGGAGAAACAGGATGCCTGCCTCCAGAAGTACGACCTTCACCACCACCATGTGGGTGATCTACCGGGTTCATAGCAACACCACGAACAGTCGGACGCACACCGCGCCAGCGTTTGGCACCGGCTTTACCCAATGAACGAAGACTATGTTCGCTATTTGAAACTTCACCCAGCACAGCACGACAATCAGCAAGAATTTTGCGCATTTCGCCGGAACGTAAACGCAAGGTAGCGTACTGACCTTCGCGGGCTACCAACTGTACTGAAGTGCCGGCACTGCGAGCAATTTGTGCTCCCTTGCCTGGCTTCATTTCAATACAGTGCAACGTGCTACCCATTGGGATATTACGCAGTGGCAAACAATTGCCAGGTTTCATCGGAGCTGTTTCGCCTGAGATAATTTCATCGCCAACACTGACTTTGCCAGGAGCGATAATGTAACGGCGCTCACCATCTGCATATTTCAACAAGGCAATATTTGCAGTGCGGTTAGGGTCGTATTCCAATCTTTCGATAACGGCCGGAATATTATCCTTGTCACGTCTGAAATCAATGATGCGGTATTTTTGCTTATGTCCACCACCACAATGACGACGTGTAATGCGACCAGCATTGTTACGGCCACCATTTTTAGATTGTGCTTCTACCAAAGGAGCATAAGGTGCTCCCTTATGCAGCTCTGGATTAACCACTTTAACGACGAATCGTCTTCCAGGGGAGGTAGGTTTGGATTTAACTACTGGCATTATCTACGCTCCTGTTAACCCAGCTCGGCAAAGTCAATTTCATGACCCTGCTCAAGTCTGATGTATGCTTTTTTCCAGCTTGGACGTGTGCGCATTTTTCCGCGGGCAGTACGTTTTCTCTTGCCCTTAACGTTCAATACCTGGACATCTTTAACTTCGACATTAAACAGACTTTCAACGGCCTGCTTGATCTCAGGCTTGGTCGCATCACCGGCCACCCTGAATGTCACTTGATTGTTTTCTTCAGAAATAATTGAGCTCTTCTCGGATACATGAGGGCCCAATATTATTGTTAAGATTCTTTCCTGATTCATGCCAGCATCCCCTCTACTTTCTTGAGTGCAGGTAAGGTGATCAACACCTTCTCAAACCCAATCAGGCTCACAGGATCAACACCTGTAGCTTCAAGAACATCAACCTTATGCAGGTTGCGCGCAGCCAGGTAGAGATTCTGATCAACTTCATCGCTGACAATCAGCACATTTTGCAAATCAAATTCGGTGAGCTTATCGAGAAGACCCTTGGTCTTATGAGTATCAACCTTGAAATCGTCAACGACGAGAAGACGATCCTGACGAACCAGTTCTGAAAGAATGCAACGTAATGCACCACGGTACATTTTTTTGTTGATTTTTTTGGAGTGATCCTGTGGTCGTGCAGCAAAGGTAACACCACCAGAGCGCCAGATCGGCCCTCTTGTAGTACCGGCACGGGCTCGGCCAGTGCCTTTCTGACGCCATGGTTTTTTACCACCACCACTGACTTCAGAGCGTGTTTTCTGTTTAACGCTGCCCTGACGAGCCCCTGCAAGATAAGTAACTACGACCTGGTGAACCAGGCTTTCGTTGAATTCCTTGGCGAAAGTATCGTCAGATACGGAAACTGTTTTTGCTGCCTTCTTACCAGGCACTGCAACATTCAAATCCATTGCTTACCCCTTAGAAGACGATTTAACGGCTGGTGAAATGATTACATCTGACCCGGTAGCACCAGGAACGGCGCCTTTAATAAGAATCAGATTGTTTTCAGTGTCTACTTTTACTACTTCAAGTCCCTGGGTGGTAACTTTGACATTGCCCATCTGGCCTGCCATTTTTTTCCCTTTCCAAACACGACCTGGAGTCTGGCATTGCCCAATTGAACCTGGAGCACGATGAGACAGTGAGTTACCGTGGGTGGCATCCTGCATGCGGAAATTGTATCGCTTGATTACACCCTGAAAACCTTTACCTTTTGAGGTGCCGGTTACATCCACCATTTGCCCTTCAGCAAATCTTTCTACAGTGAATTCAGAACCGGGAGCAACTTCCTGCTCACCCAGGTCTTCCTGCTCGGCACGAAATTCCCAAAGGCCACGGCCAGCTTCTGTACCAGCCTTGGAAAAATGGCCAGCTTCAGATTTAGAGACATGGGATCCTTTTACAAATCCTGTAGTCACCTGCACAGCACTGTAACCATCAGACTCAACGGTTTTTACCTGAGTGACCCTGTTGGGCAGAATTTCAACAACTGTTACGGGTATAGAGGACCCGGATTCGGTGAAAAGACGGGTCATACCGCTTTTCCGACCGACTAAGCCAATCGACATTTTAAAACCTCATCGTGTATGGGGCTGAAACCCACTATGGCTGCTTTCGCATCACACCATGTTATATGTACTGCCCTGTTCGAAGGAACCTGACAGATGTTTAAGTATTTAAAGTGCCAGCAGATTCGGCTGCAGACACTTACTCATTACCTTCAAATACTTTTAATAAAACCTTTTACTCGTTTTTACCAAGACTGATCTGCACTTCAACACCGGCAGCAAGATTTAACTGCATTAGCGCTTCAACAAATTTCTCAGTTGGCTCTACGATGTCCAACAGGCGCTTGTGAGTACGGATTTCGTACTGGTCACGCGCATCTTTATTGACATGAGGAGAGACAAGTATCGTATATCGCTCTTTTCTTGTTGGCAGAGGAATTGGTCCTCTGACATAAGCGCCAGTACGTTTGGCGGTATTTACCAGCTCCTGAGTGGACTGATCAATTAAACGGTGATCAAAGGCTTTAAGCCTAATTCTGATTCGCTGGTTCTGCATACGACCAACATCTCCCGACGTCATTAAAGTTATTAAAGAACATTGTAAAAGCGGTGAAACCAATTAAATTGATTTCACCGCGAAAAAAGAGCGCAAATTTTACGTGCGAGCTCTTTTTTAGTCAAGGCTTTACACGCTTATTTTGCAAAAAAGAGGGAGTTAATTTTCCCTGCCTTTTTTCCCGGATTTACACTCATATCCGGCGTTAATTAGTGGTTTTGCTGTCCGTTTCCGGATTTAAGCACCTTTATCGATAATTAAATTAGCGATTGCAGCAGGTACTTCGGCGTATTTATGGAATTCCATGGTATAGGTTGCACGTCCCTGGGTGGCAGAACGCAGATCAGTTGAATAGCCAAACATCTCCGCAAGAGGTACTTCTGCATTGATTATTTTCCCGGAAGCACTGTCTTCCATCCCCTGAACAATGCCGCGGCGACGGTTAAGGTCACCCATAACATCACCCATATAATCTTCAGGTGTGACTACTTCAACTTTCATTACAGGTTCCAATAGTGCGGCCTCGGCGGCAAGAGCGCCCTTTTTCAATGCCATGGAACCGGCAATTTTGAACGCCATTTCACTGGAGTCGACATCATGGAAAGAACCATCATAAAGGGTGACCTTCATTGCCAGCAGAGGATAGCCAGCCAGACAGCCGTTTTTCATCTGTTCCTGAACACCCTTATCTACCGCCGGAATATATTCCCGGGGAATGGTACCGCCGACAATTTCATTTACAAATTCGTATTCTGAATCTGCCGGTAATGGCTCCAGTCGCAACCAGACATGGCCATACTGCCCACGACCACCGGACTGTTTAACATGCTTACCTTCAATTTCAACGGTTTTACGAATAGTTTCGCGGTATGCCACTTGTGGTTTACCAATATTCGCTTCCACATTAAATTCACGACGCATTCGGTCAACAAGGACGTCCAGATGAAGTTCGCCCATACCTGAAATAATGGTCTGACCGGACTCCTCATCGGTTTCTACACGGAAGGAGGGATCTTCCTGAGCCAGCTTGCCCAGCGCAATACCCATTTTTTCCTGGTCAGCCTTGGTTTTTGGCTCTACAGCAACAGAGATAACCGGTTCCGGGAAATCCATTTTTTCAAGAGTAATGACATCATCAAGGCTGCAAAGGGTCTCACCGGTAGTAACATCTTTAAGACCGATAGCTGCCGCAATATCACCGGCCAGTACTTCCTTGATTTCTTCCCGGGAATTGGAATGCATCTGTACCATACGACCAACACGTTCTTTCTTCGACTTTAACGGGTTATAGATGGTATCGCCGGAATTCAGGGTACCTGAATAAACACGGAAAAAGGTTAATGTGCCGACAAAGGGATCAGTAGCAATCTTGAACGCCAGCGCAGCAAAAGGGGCTTTATCATCAGCTTCCCGGGTAGCTACTGTTTCACCGTCTTCGAGAACACCATCAATCGCCTTTACTTCAATAGGCGCCGGCATAAACTCTATTACCGCATCCAGCATCGCCTGCACACCCTTGTTCTTAAAAGCAGAACCACACAGGGTTGGCACAATTTCATTAGCCAGGGTGCGTAAACGTAGACCCTGCTTGATTTCTTCCTCGCTGAGCTCTTCGCCTTCGAGGTACTTGCTCATCAATTCTTCATTGGCTTCTGCTGCGGCTTCGATAAGATTTGAACGCCACTTTTCGCATTCTTCCTTCATATCTTCCGGAATGTCATCATACTCAAATGTAGTACCCTGGTCTTCCTCATTCCAGATGATGCGCTTCATTTTAATCAGATCAATAACACCCTTGAATTGATCTTCAGCACCAATAGCAAGCTGGATAGGCACCGGGTTTGCGCCCAGGCGCTCTTTCATCTGCTCTACAACTTTAAGGAAATCTGCACCAGCACGGTCCATCTTGTTAACAAAAACCATACGCGGGACTTCATAACGATTCGCCTGGCGCCATACTGTTTCAGTCTGGGGTTGTACTCCCGAACTGGCACATAACACCACTACGGCACCGTCAAGTACACGCAAGGAACGTTCTACCTCAATGGTGAAGTCAACGTGTCCAGGGGTATCAATGATATTAATCCGATGGTCTTCAAACTGGTTATTCATGCCATTCCAGAAACAGGTAGTGGCAGCCGAGGTAATAGTGATACCCCGCTCCTGTTCCTGCTCCATCCAGTCCATGACCGCAGCACCGTCGTGTACTTCACCAATCTTGTGTGAAATACCGGTATAAAAAAGAACACGTTCGGTAGTTGTGGTTTTTCCAGCATCCACGTGAGCACAGATCCCTATATTGCGATAGCGGTTTAGGGGCGTTTTTCTGGCCACAGTGAAACCCTCAATAAACTCAGGTTATGGAAAAATCTGGTACTTAGAAACGATAGTGTGAGAAGGCGCGGTTGGCTTCAGCCATACGATGGACATCTTCGCGCTTCTTGACCGCACTGCCACGACCTTCAGCTGCATCCATCACTTCGCCGGCAAGGCGCAGTGCCATGGATTTTTCACCACGACTACGTGAATGATCTACCAGCCAACGCATTGCCAGGGCATTACGTCGATCAGGGCGTACTTCTACGGGGACCTGGTAAGTAGCACCACCGACACGGCGAGACTTAACCTCTACCAGCGGAGCAATATTTTCCAGGGCGGTTTCAAAGGCTTCCAGCGGATCCTTGCCGGATTTTTCGGCGACTACATCCAGTGCACCATAAACAATTTTTTCAGCAACTGATTTCTTACCATCAACCATTACATGGTTCATGAACTTGGCAATAGTCTTGTTACCAAACTTGGGATCGGGAAGAACTTCCCGTTTTGCAATAACTCGTCTTCTTGGCATGATTTCCTCTCTTCAGGCTCACCCGGAATAATGAAGCGTTGCTTCCAGAATCCGGCCTTACTGGAATTGATAGGGATTAGGTTTTATTTAGGTCGCTTGGTTCCATACTTGGAGCGGCCCTGTTTACGATCAGCTACACCGGAAGTATCCAGAGAGCCACGTACTGTGTGATAACGCACACCTGGCAAGTCTTTTACCCTTCCACCCCTGATCAGGATTACGGAGTGTTCCTGCAAGTTATGTCCTTCACCACCAATATAAGAAGTTACCTCAAAGCCATTGGTAAGGCGCACACGGCAGACTTTACGCAAAGCAGAGTTTGGTTTCTTGGGAGTAGTTGTGTAGACACGTGTGCAGACACCACGACGTTGCGGGCAACCCTGCAACGCTGGTACGTCACTCTTGTCGTGCTTGTTTTTCCTGGGCTTGCGAACCAGTTGGTTAACAGTCGCCATTTAATGCTCCGAAATTCTTCGTTATTTTTCAAAGAGGCGCGATTGTAATGATCACGCCTCACCTAGTCAACTTATACTAGTCACAAGTGTCAAGTTCCAAGCCCAAAGCGCTTTGCTTGAGACTTGTGACCAGCGACTTGCGACCGGCTCAATCCTC
>CBFIIQ010000008.1:0-28024 GCA_965662685.1 Pseudohongiellaceae bacterium
GCATAGACATATACTGCCAGTTCACCGTCAGGGACCAGTATCCTGGAAAACTCTGCCATGGTTTTTTGTGGATCTTCGGTGTGATGTATCACCTGATCACAACTGACATAAGACACTGAATTATCTTTAATTCGCGTATCTGCGATATCCCCCTTAACAAAACACAAATTAGTTGTTGAAGCATAGTTTTTGGCAGCCAGAAATGCAGCATCTGAATAATCCATACCAATAACCAGTGTCTGCGGACTAAGGTCTGCAAACCATTTAGCCTTATAGCCAAGTCCACAGCCAGCATCAAGAACAACTTCCTGGTTAACAAGAAATTCCTGGAGGACTTTTTCTGAAGAAAAACCATATAACTCCAGATACCATTCTTTCTGAAACTGGAAAAGTCGCTCTTGACTGGCTAGTTCCTCCTCACTGTATTTTTCCCATTTATCACTAAATACAGAATTGGTTTGTAACTGATTACTGTCAGCGGATTCATCTGAAGTGATAATCACATTATTTCTTGTGGGGAAATCAGTCTTTAAAATGTCTTTTATGTCTATCATTTCGCCGTTAATCGTTTTTCTTGCAACATAATGAACTTCTAACCTGTTTTAAGAATATCGGGGAAATCAGGGGGCGTCCATTTATAATTAACGGATACCGGTAGTTATATTTATAGAGAAATTTTCTCTCCCATTAAACATGGGAAATAGACCTTAATAGCGATCTGGAAATACAAAAATTCAGGGAAGCAAGCAGAAGAATGACAGCTCTGCTAAACTGCTCAATTGATAACTATTACCTGATTATGCCAATCATAATCTGCCCTGCTGACTAACGTTCCATGTCCATAATTCTGTCAGACAACTTTTTCTCGCGTCGCCTGGTGTGTATTGGCATTATCCTGACTGCAATGTTGCTATGTTTTGCGACTGCCCTGGACAGCCTGTTTCTGTTTGACGATTTTCAGAATCTTGATGCATTAATACATATCCAGGGCGAATCTGTATTCTCACCGGGATTTTGGGAATTCGTTCTTGGCGGTAATGCCGGTCCAACCGGCCGACCGGTCTCGCTCTTCACTTTTGCACTACAGGCAGATTCATGGCCCGATACTGCTGCCGCTTTTAAACGGGTAAATCTTGTCATTCATGGTCTCAATGCCTCATTGATTTACCTGATCTGCCTCCAGCTCTGCAATATCTTGAAGCTTCATGCATCTGATACCTGGAAGATTGCACTATTTACCAGTCTGATCTGGGCAATTCATCCAGTCCACTCAAGCGTTGTATTGTACGCAGTACAGCGAATGGCCCTGCTGTCGAATTTCTTCATTTTGCTGGGTATATTCCTTTACCTGCACCTCAGACCAAACATCTGCGAAGAAAATCAGACCAAGCAACTCGCCTTGATGACACTTGTCATTGGTAGTACTGGTTTACTGGCATTATTCAGCAAGGAAAATGCTCCCTCCCTGTTTTTTTATCTATTTACCCTCGAATACACTTTGTTAAGAGACGCGAATTTGTCTGAACAGCGCAAGTTTCGGTTTTGGCGCTATCTAGTAATTTGGATTCCTGTAGTACTGACACTTCTTCTTCCTTTAATGTTTTGGTCAAAACTACAGGCGGATTTCGCTACTTACTACGATTATTCATTGCTGGATCGACTGATGACCCAAAGCAGAATTCTGTGGCAGTACATCGCCATTATTGTTTTTCCGTCCACATCGGGTACCAGTCTTTTTCATGATATTAATGTATCCACAGGGCTTCTTAAGCCAATTTCTACGCTAATCTCAATAAGCGCCTGGCTGGGATTAATATTATTCGCAGTTTTCAGACCTGGTAAAAAGAGACTCTTTCTATTCGCTCTACTATGGTTTTTTGCAGGCCACATTATAGAGTCCAGCGTTTTGGCACTGGAACTATTCTTCAACCATCGCAATTACCTGGCTTTTCTCGGTTTCATTTTTACCGCTCTCTATTGCCTGATTGTGCTTGTGCCACGTCACTTGTTATCTTCACGACTGAAAACAACAATTTGTCTGCTCTACTCTTTATTATTGATTACCCAGAGTTACGGGATCAGCAGTCTATGGCAGGATCCTCTGAGGCTATCTGAGAATTGGTATGTCGCAGACCCTGGTACAGCTCGCAATAGCGAATTTTATGCCATGAATCTTGCGCAAAGAGATTTTGATGGAATGCTTCAAGCAGCACAGCTTTATGAAGAAGGCTTTAATCGTGACGGATCCGATTACCGACTGCTCCTCAATCGTATGATTCTGAGTTGCTCTACCTCCCTCATCCCCAGGCCAGATGATGGCACGATCATTCAGTCTCTTGAACAGATTAGCAAAGGTAATCGCGACCTGTTATCGCCATTACAACAACTTGTCACATTGACCACTTCGAATACCTGTAATCTTTACTCAGCTGAACTTCTCTCCAACATGATTTACAGCATTATGGATAAAATGCCGAATCAATCCCGTGGATTGTATGAATTTGAACTCGCCAGACTCAAAATTTATAACGCGGAAATCGAGCAAGCCATAACATTACTCCGGGCAGCTTATAACAATAGCGGTGATCCAGGCGCTCTATTTATCCTTAGCCTGCAATTAATCAATGCAGGACGTTATCAGGAAGCGCTGGATAGCATTGATATAGGCATAGAGAGAATACAAAACTATAATAATATTCGAAGTGGTACTCGCGCATCCAAACTCGCTGTACTTTACCAAATGCGGCAAGATATATTAGGTTTTTTAGAGACAGAATAAGCTTTTTAAAGAGCTTACAAACTAGCCAATTAACCAAAGAACAAAGATTACCGATAATGACTCAGAAAAATTCAACCGGCGTTAAAACTGTAAACTGTCCAACCTGTCAAAAAATTGTTAAATGGCAGGAAGAAAGTATTTTTCGCCCTTTCTGTTCAAAAAAATGTCAGCTGATAGATTTTGGCGAATGGGCCAATGAACGAAATGTTATCCCTGTTAAAGAGGGACCCGAGGATTTCAATCTGGATGACCTGGAGTTTAAAAACCCTACTGAAGGAGAGTTTTAACGGCGGCTAGAATAGCCTGATTAGCGGCAGGAAATTCATGTCTGTCGAGATCATCAACTTCTATCCATTTGACCGGTTGCCCTTCACGACCAACAGCCGTTCCGGAAAACACATTCACATAGCAAACATCCAGTAATACCTGTTTATCCCCGTAATCATGGGATATTTTTAGTAAACTGGCACTTTCCCTGATACTGATATTTACTTCTTCCAGCAATTCACGTTTTAACGCTTCCTGTACTGATTCACCGGCTCCGACTTTGCCACCGGGAAATTCCCATAATCCTCCCTGATGCTGGGTTTCATGCCGACGCGCGATGAGAATTTTTCTGTCACGATTAACAACAACACCTACCGCTACATGAACAACACTATTGCTTTTCTCGTTGGTCATGTCTTTTAGGGTTACTTCAGGTCCGGTATTCGGCATTGATCGTGACATAGTCATGGGAAAGATCACTGGTCCAGACAGTTTCAGAACAACTGCCCCGGCCCAACGTAATTCGTATGGTAATTTCTTCCTGCAACATTACCTTTTTACCTGCGGCTTCTGTATAGCTGGCAGCAACTGCACCATTCTCAACAATACAGACTTCATCCAGATAAATAGCGACTTTTTCTATATCCAGGTCTTCTATACCGGCACGTCCGGTGGCAGCTAGAATTCTTCCCCAGTTTGGATCCGAGGCAAACAGAGCTGTTTTTACCAATGGCGATTCTGCAACGGTATATGCTAAGCGTAGACACTCTTCCTGATTAGCGCCTTCTTCTATGCGGATTGTGACAAATTTTGTGGCACCTTCAGCATCCCTGACCAGGCCATGAGCCAGATCAAGAAACACAGTGTTCAGAGCAGTCATAAATTCAGCATTACTCTCATCAATCTGAACTTCGCTTGCTCCGGATGCCACAAGCATGCAACTGTCATTGGTGGAGGTATCACTGTCCACAGTAATTCTGTTAAAAGAATTATTTACCACACCATCAAGTATCGCTCGGAGCTGCCTGTCTTCTATTTTGGCATCAGTGAAAACAAAGGCCAGCATGGTAGCCATATTGGGCTTTATCATTCCGGCCCCTTTAGCAATACCGGTAATGGTTACTGTCTTGCCGTCTATTTCAAGCTGAACCGAGGCTGCCTTGGGTCGGGTATCCGTGGTCATTATGCCTTTAGCACAGTCAGTCCACTTGTCTTCATACAACCGGGAAAGCGCCTCAGGCAGTACATCGGTGATTTTTTCAACGGGAAGCTGTTCACCAATCACGCCTGTAGAAAATGGCAGAATAGTATTTACTGGCAAGGATTTCAGCTCAGCAATTTCAAGACATACCCTGCGCGCGTTTTCCATACCGGTATTGCCAGTACCCGCATTGGCATTTCCAGTATTGATGACAAAATAATGAGGATGCGTAACGGAGAGATGTTGTTTACAAAGGGTAACTGGTGCTGCACAAAACGCATTGCGGGTAAATGACCCGGCAACAGACGCTGCATCACCCAGAGAAAATACCACACAGTCCAAGCGACCAGGTTTCTTGATACCGGCAGAAACCGCTGCCATGGTAATTCCTGGCACCGGATGTAAAACACCTAAATCACCATTTCCCACTGCCATAATATTTTCCTACATCCTTCTCAGCTAGCCAGTTCGGAAACGTTGTTCAGTCCACTTTTTTCTGACTGGCAGGCAAACACTGCTAGCCCAGCTTGCCATGGCATTGCTTGAATTTTTTCCCGGAACCACAGGGGCAGGGTTCATTACGGCCTACTTTCTGACCTTCCCGGGTATATGGGGTTTGCTGCTGTGCTTCTGCTGCCTGTGCGTTCCCTCCCTCTGCATTGTCAGCATTATCTGCTGCCATTGCCGTTGCATTCTGATGCACGAGGTTGGTTCTTTCCTTTTGCTGTTCCTGGATTCGCTTGCGCTCTATGGCATCAGCAGATTCATCCTGCTTTATCTGCACCAGGCTGAGAAACTTGACCACTTCATGCTGCAGATTATTCAGCAGTTCTTCGAACAAGGCATAGGCTTCACGCTTGTATTCCTGTTTTGGATTTTTACCACCATAACCGCGCAGACCAATACCCTGTCGCAGACTATCCATTTGACTCAGATGTTCTTTCCAGAGTGTATCGAGAATCTGCAGGGTAATCTGCTTCTCGAACATGCGCATGTTTTCCCCGACCAACGCGCATTTGTCGTTATAGCTTTTCACCACTTCTTCCAGAATTCTGGAACGCAGGGACTCCTCATAAAGTGTATTGTCCTCGTCCAACCATTGCTGGACCGGCAGCTTGATACCGAACTCCCCTTCCAGAGATTGTTCGAGGCCGGCAATATCCCACTGCTCTTCCAGACTTTGTGGCGGTATGTACAGACTGATATGCTCCTGAACCACGCCTTCACGCATACTTTCAATGACATCACTGATGTCATCGATTTCCATCAATTCATTACGTCGCTGATAAATAATCTGGCGCTGATCATTAGCCACATCATCGTATTCCAGCAACTGTTTACGTATATCAAAGTTTCTGCCTTCAACCTTGCGCTGGGCTTTTTCAATAGAGTTGGTAACCATCTTATGCTCAATAGCTTCCCCTTCCCCCATCCCAAGTCTGCGCATGAGAGCACCTACTTTGTCCGATGCAAATATCCTCATCAGATTATCTTCCAGCGACAAATAGAAACGAGAGTAGCCAGGATCACCCTGACGGCCCGCACGACCTCGCAACTGATTATCTATGCGACGTGATTCATGTCTTTCCGTACCAATAATATGCAGACCACCAGCCTCAATTACCTGGTCATGTCGCTTCTGCCAATCAGTTTTGATTTTTTCAATCTGTTCAGGTGTTGCATCTGTTAGTGCAGCTACTTCTGATTCCCAACGCCCCCCCAATACGATATCAGTTCCACGACCAGCCATGTTGGTTGCGATGGTAACCGTTCCGGGGCGTCCTGCTTCGGCAATGATTTGCGCTTCTTTTTCATGATATTTAGCGTTGAGTACAGCGTGTTGAATTTTTTCCTTATTGAGATACTTGGACAGAATTTCACTGGTCTCGATACTTGCCGTACCCACCAGTATTGGCGCACCCTTGTCACGAAATTCAATAATATCCTCGACGATGGCTTTGTGTTTTTCGGCAGTTGTCAGGTAAATCAGGTCATTGGCATCATCACGTATCATCGGTTTATTTGTCGGAATCACTACAACATCCAGACCATAGATCTGATGAAATTCAAACGCTTCCGTGTCAGCGGTTCCGGTCATCCCGGAGAGTTTTTCATAGAGACGGAAATAATTCTGGAAAGTCGTGGAAGCCAAAGTCTGGCTTTCATTCTGAATAGGCACTCCTTCCTTGGCTTCGATTGCCTGATGCAATCCTTCTGACAGTCGTCTACCAGGCATGGTGCGACCGGTGTGCTCGTCGATCAGGACAATCTGTTGTTCCTGAACGATATACTCAACTTCCTTATGGAAAAGATAATTGGCTCTCAAGGCTGACTGTAACTGATGCAAAAGTGTCAGATTGGTAGCGGAATAGAGATTCTCTCCTTCTTCCAGCAAGCCCCGACTCACCATCAGGTCTTCGACTTTTTCATGGCCTGGATCGGTTAATTCAACCTGACGGCTCTTCTCATCAACGATGAAGTCTCCATCCGGAGGAACATCATCTTCCAAACGGCGTTCAATCATGTTTTTTTCAGGTACCTTGTCGACTTGCTTCAACAAAGGCACCAGGGCGTTGATTTCCATATAACGCTTGGACGAATTTTCAACGGCACCGGAAATAATCAGTGGTGTTCTGGCTTCATCAATAAGAATTGAATCGACTTCATCGACAATGGCATAGGAGAGCGGACGCTGGAATCTGTCCTCTAGTCGGAACGCCATATTATCGCGCAGGTAATCGAAGCCAAATTCATTATTGGTACCATAGGTAATATCAGCCTGATAAGCCCCGCGTTTTTCCTCGGGGGATTGATTAGGGACGACAACACCTACCGTCAGTCCGAGGAACTCATACAGCGGTTGCATCCAGCCTGCATCACGACGAGCCAGGTATTCATTGACTGTTACCAGATGCACACCACGCCCGGTCAGGCCACCCAGATAAGCTGGCAAGGTTGCAACCAGCGTTTTGCCTTCACCAGTGCGCATCTCGGCAATCTTGCCATTAAACAGCACCATGCCGCCGATCATCTGCACATCAAAATGCCGCATGCCCATAGCACGCACACCGGCTTCCCGAACTACCGCAAAGGCTTCAGGCAGCATTTTTTCCAGGCTTTCACCCTGCTCAAAACGCTCTCTGAATTCAATGGTTTTAGCCTTCAACGCGTCATCGGATAATGCCTGCATATCACTTTCAAAGGCATTAATACGATCAACCACTTTTGACAGTTTTTTAATTTCTCTCTGGTTTTTACTTCCAAATATTTTAGTGAGCATAGGTCGAAATCTTAGATAGTGTGTTCAGAAACCGGGTACTCAATATACCCAACCACCCTTATGGCGCTAGTTGTTAATGACAGGTGCCAGAGGGAACAGAATTATGCGGAGGAATTAGCGGCTGGTGCGATGAACGTAGGAGGCGGGATCGACAACACGGCCATTTTTATGGACTTCAAAATGGACATGGGGACCAGTAGAACGGCCTGAATTACCAGACAGGGCAACTACCTGACCTTTCTTGACTATATCACCAGGCTTAACTAGCAGTTTTTCGTCATGGGCATAAAGCGTTTCATAACCATTACCATGGTTAATCTTGACCATATTGCCATATCCCTGCTTTTCACCGGAATAGGTAACAACACCCGAAGCCACAGCCTGAACATCGACGCCAGTACGACCAGTGGCAAAATCAATGCCCTGGTGCCAGGCCTGTTTCCCGGTGAAGGGATCAATACGACGTCCATAGGGTGAGGAAATCCAGCCTTTGCTGATTGGACGGCCGGATAGGTAGGTATTGGACTGAATCAGTTGCTCGGAAAGGATGGAGTCAAGCAGTTCAAGTTGTTGTTGTTTATCCTCGATTTCCCGAGTCAGCTCATCAAGATTGCTCAAAAAATCGGGTACTTCAACAGAAACAGCATTGTCATCGGAAGGACCGCCCACCGCAGGTGCCTGGGTGAAATCGAATTCACCATCATCGAGGTTGGAAATATCGGTAAGTCGCTGCCCCAGAGCATCGAGGCGCAGTAATCTGGCCTGCAGATTGGCCATTCTCAAGGTTAGCGCTTCCAGTTGCGCCAGCGTTTCCTGTCGAATCTGTTCAATATCAGCTTTCTGGGATTGCAGGTCATCCATCCAGGACTGAGTTGCTTCATCCTTGTAGAAGTCGGCATTACGCAGGGCAGATAAATGAAAGCCGTAGTATCCAAGTAAAACCGGGACTCCAAGCATGCAAACGGACAAGGCAACCCTGGCCCATCCTTTCAAGACCAGAGATTTGGTCTCACCATGCTTTTGATCGACAATGATTATTTTCATACTTTGAACAATATGGATAATTTCTATATATATTAGAAGGTTACAACTGCTTAAAGGATTCCGCGTACTGCATCCAGAACATTACTGGCATCGAAAAAAGCAGTCTGGATATTAATTCAGGAACGGATTAGACCATATCTAGGCCGAAAAAACAGGTCTCAGATAGGAAATTGGCGCATCATCTTCATCATCAAAAGTGACGATTTCCCAGCAATCTTCTGCGGTAATGAGTTTTCTCAGTAGCGCGTTATTCAGAGCATGGCCTGACTTGTATCCCTGAAACTCGCCAATCAGGGTTTTCCCGAGCAAATACAGGTCGCCAATTGAATCGAGAATCTTGTGTTTTACAAACTCGTCTTCATAGCGCAAACCATCTTCATTGAGTACACGATAATCCCCAACCGCTATAGCATTATCCATGCTTGCCCCGAGGGCCAGATTACGGTTTCGTAATTCCTCGAACTCATGCATAAATCCGAATGTACGTGCCCTGCTGACCTCTTTCACAAATGAGGTACTGGAAAAGTCTACTGATGCTGCCTTGGTAAATTTGCGATGAACCGGATGATCATACAAAAGAGTATAGCCAACCTTGAAACCATTAAAGGGCTTAAGACTGACTTTCTTGTCACCCTGTTCAACGGTGATTTCCTTGGTAATACGGAAATATTTCTTGGGAGCGTTCTGCTCTTCAATACCTGCAGACTGGATCAGGAATACGAAAGGACCGGCACTGCCATCCATGATTGGAACTTCGGAAGCGCTGACATCGACATAGGCATTGTCTATACCGAGGCCTGACATGGCAGACATGAGATGCTCGACGGTGGAAATCCGGACATCTCCTTTCATTAACGTAGATGACAAGGTGGTATCACCTACGTTTTCTGCCAGGGCTGGTATCTGAACCGCGGGGTCAAGGTCGACCCGGGTAAATACTATCCCGGTATCAACTGGTGCTGGCCTCAAAGTCAGGTAGACTTTCTGACCGGTATGTAAACCTACACCGGTCGCTTTTATTGCGTTCTTTAAAGTTCGTTGCCTAATCAATGATCGCTCTCACTGTTACTCTGGTTGTTAATGACGTAAACCCCCAAAGTTATTTCACACGACAATTTTATTCACTTCACTTCTACTTTCCTGCTCATCTGGCAAGTAAGATATCGGTATCACTTCTGGAGCAAAAACCTTTTTGCATCCGATACAGAAAAAAGTGCTGCAAATGCTGCTATTTTGCCACTAGTACTGCTTTTGCTGCTGCTTCTGATTATTACCTTGCAGGTATTATGGCAAGGTTGTCGGGAAAACGCGCATGTTATCAAAAACCCGCACTTTCACCAATAGCCGAAGCCCCCATGAATCTGGGGTTTGTAAAATAACTTCTTGCTTCCAGCCCAAACCAGCCAATACCCGAACCTGCATTTTTTGAACGCTTTCTGCTTCTAGTCAGCCTGCTTGCGCAGAAAAGCCGGAATATCCAGAAAATCCATATCTGAATCAGCCCCTACCGCTTTTGGCATGGGTTGTCGTTCTTCCTGACGTCCTTCACTGGCACCCAGCGCTTTAACCGCTTCCTTCTTGCGCATTACGGCTGGCCTGTCCAGGTTGTGAAAATCTGCTGTCCTGGGATTTTTGACCGTGTTGTCTACTACTTTAGTAGGCTTTTCAATCTGCATACCACCCAGACCTGTCGCCACAACAGTAACAATCAACTCATCCTTCAGCGAGGGATCAATAACAGTCCCAACCACAACAATTGCCTGCTCTGAAGCAAATTCTGAAATGGTATCGCCGACCTGGGAAAATTCACCCAGAGTCAAATCTACACCTGCGGTAATATTGATCAGAATGCCACGGGCACCCTGCAGGTTCACATCCTCAAGTAATGGGCTGCGAATGGCTGCTTCAGCTGCTTCAACCGCTCGGTTTTCACCCGTTGCATAGCCGGTTCCCATCATTGCCATACCCATTTCAGACATTACCGTACTGACATCGGCAAAATCCACGTTAATCATGCCCGGACGCATAATAAGGTCTGCAATGCCTTTAACAGCACCGGAAAGCACATCATTGGCGGCACTAAAAGCATCAAGCAAGGTCGATCCTTTACCCAGCACATCCATGAGCTTTTCATTAGGTATGGTTATTAGAGAGTCAACATGCTCTGCAAGTTCCCTGATACCCTGTTCAGCGATCGCCATGCGTTTGCGACCTTCAAAAGGAAACGGCTTGGTAATGACTGCCACAGTCAGAATACCCATCTCACGGGCAATCTCGGCAACCACAGGAGCACCACCAGTACCGGTTCCTCCCCCCATGCCTGCGGTGATGAAGACCATATCAGCACCGGAAATAATTTCCCGAATCCTGTCGCGGTCTTCCAGCGCTGCCTGACGGCCAATTTCAGGGTTGGCACCTGCGCCCAATCCCTTGGTAACCGTACCTCCCAACTGCAAGTTGAGCTTGGTCTCCATTTTATCCAACGCCTGGGCATCGGTATTGGCACAGATAAACTCAACACCATCAATGGTATTTTGAATCATGTGCTGGACGGCATTGCCACCGCCCCCGCCGACACCAATTACTTTGATTACTGCACTTTGAGCAACATTGTCGATGATTTCGAACATCTTTCTTACCCCCTTTTGGGTTCCACCTTGAAGTTAATAAAATTAATGATTGTTTGACTGATTACTCAGTCCTCACTGCTAAATAAACTTTTTACCCGGTCAAAAAGCGTGATGCCCGGGTCTCTAACTACACTACCTTCTCTTTCCTGCGCCTGCTTCATGCCGTATAGAAGCAAACCCACGGCGGTTGAATAGGTTGGGTTTCTTACAATATCCACCAGACCATTCACCTCTACGGGCATGCCAATTCGTACCGGCATATGGAAAATTTCCTCAGCCAGCTCGGCGACACCTTCCATCTTGCTGGTACCACCAGTGAAGACCATTCCTGCTGCCAGCATGTCTTCATATCCACTTTGTCTGATTTCAGACTGAATTAGATGAAATAGTTCGTCATAGCGGGGTTCAACAACATCGGCCAGAGCCTGGCGCGATAATTCTCTGGGAGGACGCTCACCAACACTGGGGACCTTGATCATGTCATCGTCACTGGCAAGTTGGGATAACGCGCAGGCATATTTGATTTTCAATTCTTCGGCGTGATCGGTAGGGGTTCGCAATGCCATCGCTATGTCATTAGTTACCTGATCTCCAGCTATCGGAATAACACCGGTATGCCTGATAGCGCCTTCTGTAAAAATAGCAATATCAGTAGTACCACCACCGATATCTACAATGCATACACCAAGTTCCTTTTCATCTTCAGTTAATACCGAGTAACTGGAGGCCAACTGTTCGAGAATGATTTCATCCGTCTCGAGACCGCAACGCTTGATGCACTTTTCAATATTCTGGGCGGCATTGGTGGCACAAGTTACAAGATGAACTTTGGCTTCAAGTCTTACCCCTGACATTCCCAAAGGTTCTTTAACCCCTTCCTGGGAATCGATAACGTATTCCTGGGGTAATATATGAAGCACCTTTTGATCAGCGGGTATGGCTACTGCCTGGGCTGCATCAATAACCCGCTCTATGTCAGCGGCATATACCTCTTTATCGCGAATCGCGACGATGCCATGGGAATTCATGCTACGCACATGGCTGCCGGCAATACCTGCATACACTGAATGAATCTGACAACCTGCCATCAGCTCCGCTTCTTCCACCGCGCGCTGGATAGATTGAACAGTTGATTCAATATTCACCACGGTGCCTTTCTTCAAACCACGGGATTTATGCCTGCCGATACCGACTATATTGAGTCCGCCTTCTTCGTTGATCTCGCCGACAATGGCCACAACTTTGGATGTACCTATATCCAGGCCAACTATCATGTTCCCACCACTCAAGTTACTCATTGGAAGCAACTCCTTTTTATTCATTTGTTGAAATCTGGTCATAGGGAGACCACCTCTGACATATTATTTTCTTTGGTTTTCACTGCGATACCGCTGGTGTAACGTAAATCGATTGATTCAATTTCATCCATTTGCTCTATCAATGAGTCTTTCGCAAAATCCACAAGCCTTCTCATTTTTTCCATCAACTGCGACTTGCCAATATTGATGTGCACCCCATTGGCAAGAGTCAGTTTCCAGGCATCCCGTTCATTGAGATCAAGTTCTGCAATTTTTAGTCCGCGCTGGTAAAGCAACTGACTGAACAATTGATATTGCTCCATCACTTTTCTTTCAGTCCCCGGCGGGCCCGAGAGTATTGCCAGGCTTTCAAGCCCGATGATGTTGTTCGGCGCAATGATTGCACCATCCTGATTTAACAGGCGTTTTTCCCCCCAGCGGGCAATTGCTTTTTCCTCGATAACACTCAACACCATTGTGTCTGGCCATTCACGGCGGATGGTTACCGAACGCATCCATGGCATGGTTTCAAGTACTTGCTTGATTTCCTGCATATCCACCAGCAACAGACTTTCACTTATAAAACTATTCACGGCAGCCAGCACTTCCTGCTCCGAAATATAGTTAACCTTGCCTTCAATAAGGACCTGTTCCACACGTTGATTGCTAACCGTTTCCACTACTTTGGGCGTGCTCATCACGCCATAACCAAGAGCACCGACAATCGCCAGCGAAAACATGATCTTCCACATCAGAGCACTGTTGAACTGTCGACGTGGCGTGGTGTTTTTGACTTTTACACTGGCACCGCTTCTGCTGCTGTTACGTTTTTTACCCGGCATAAGAATTTCCATGTTTAACCCCCGTCCCGGTTGGCAGTACTGGTGGAAAGAATTTCCAGCACCAGTTGATCAAAATCTATTCCTGCCTGTTTCGCAGCCATTGGCACTAGACTGTGATCCGTCATTCCGGGTACGGTATTAACTTCCAGCAACCAGAAAGTACCAGCACTGTCACGCATCACATCCACTCGACCCCATCCTTCGCAACCCACCGCCTGATAGGCCTGCATTGCCATGGCGGCGAGATTTTTTTCATCTTCACTTTCCAGATCGCAAGGACAAAAGTACTGTGTCTCATCAGAAAAATACTTGGCCTGATAATCATAAAATTCACTACTTGCCGTCATACCTACTGCAGGCAAGACCCTGTCCCCAAGAATGGCAACGGTATACTCAGGTCCATCGATAAACTTTTCTGCAATAACTTCCTTGTCATACTGTCTTGCATGGACAAATGCCTGTTGCAGTTCTGTTGCATCATTAGCCCTGGAAATACCAATACTGGAACCTTCCTTTACCGGCTTAACAAACACCTGGCCCAGTTCAGCAATCACCCTGTCCCAGTCTGTTGCTTCATCAAGTATGGTAAATGGTGGCGTATTCAGACCATGACTTTGCCAGATGTGTTTGCAACGCACTTTATCCATAGCAAGAGCGGACGCCATCACACCGCTACCGGTATAAGGAATATTCATTAACTCCAGGGCGCCCTGCATTTTTCCATCTTCACCTTTACGGCCATGTAATATGATAAAAACCCGGTCAAAACCGCTTTCAGATAAACTTGCCAGCACCTTGCCATCAGTAAAGTCGACACCAGTCGCATCTACTTTGCTTTTAAGCAGTGAGCCAAGCACGGCACTGCCACTCAGCAGAGAGATCTCCCGTTCCGCCGAGTCACCTCCCATCAGGACAGCCACCTTGCCGAAAGTCTCGGGATCATGTCGACTTATGCTATTCATATCCCAAGCCATCCCTGGACAACTCCCGTGCCAAAATACCGATACTGCCAGCGCCCTGGGTCAATAAAATGTCATCTTTGAGCAGCACGTCTTTAAGTACATTTCTGATATCTGTCTGATCCTTCACATATACCGGGTCAATTTGTCCTCGCTGTCTGATGCTGCGGCACAAGCTTCTGCTATCTGCGCCTCGAATAGGCGTCTCACCAGCGGCATAGACTTCAAGTAGCAGTAGCAGATCCACTTCCGACAGTACATCAACAAAAGCATCATAAAGATCGTGAGTTCGACTATATCGATGAGGCTGGTAGATCATTACCAGCCTTTTCTCCGGCCAACCGGTTCGAATAGCTTTAATATTCGCTGCTACTTCTGTGGGATGATGACCATAGTCATCCACCAGCATTACTTCACCATTTTCAATAAGCAGTGGTTCCTTGATATCAAAGCGCCGGCCAACGCCGCGAAATCCTTCAAGTCCCAACACAATATCTGCATTCGACATTCCCTCATCCGTTGCTACCGCAATAGCCGCAGTAGCGTTCAGGACGTTATGAATGCCTGGCATATTCAGAGTGAGGTCGAGCTGTTCATGGTTATCAGGGCGAGTAAGTTTAAAGCGGCTTACATTACCGATCTGTTCCACATCATGAATATGAAAATCAGCAAGATCAGACTGGCCATAGGTGATCACCGGTCTAGATATTTTTGGCAAGAGCTCCTGGATAACCGGATCATCAATACACAAGACGGCAAGTCCATAAAAAGGCAGGTTATGCAAAAAGTCGACAAAGGTTTGCTTGAGTTTTTCGAAGTCACCGTCATAAGTGACCATATGGTCTTCATCAATATTGGTAACAATGGCAACCATGGGTTGTAAATGCAGGAATGAAGCATCGCTTTCATCTGCCTCGGCTACCATAATGTGGCTGGCTCCAAGCTTGGCATTGGTCCCGGCACCATTGAGTATGCCGCCAATAATATAGGTCGGATCCATATCACCCTGGGCCAGCAATGTGGCTACCAGACTGGTGGTTGTGGTTTTACCGTGCGTGCCAGCAATAACAATCGCATGCCTATAACGCATAAGCTCTGCAAGCATTTCAGCGCGCCTGATGATGGGAATTCTGAGCTCAACAGCTTCAAGTATTTCTTCATTACTCTGATCAATTGCGCTGGACACAACAACGACACTTGCCCCCTGGATATTGGCAGCTTCGTGCCCGATAAAAACAATGGCGCCAAATGATTCGAGGCGTTCGGTGACCGCTGAAGGGGCGATGTCCGAACCACTAATTTCATAACCCTGATTTAACAAAACCTCGGCAATACCACTCATACCCGCACCACCAATACCGACAAAATGAATTCTGCGGATACGGCGCATTTCCGGTATATCACTTCTGCGCATGACGTGATGACCTGCTTCAGACATAAGAAGCCTCCATACACAATGACGCGGCTTTTTCAGTGGCATCAGGCTTGCCGGCTGCCAATGCCTTGCTGGATGCCTGCTGGAGAAACTCACTATTCATGGAAAACTTCTGCACCAGGGCAAGCAGGGTTTGTGCATTCAGATCTCTCTGCTGTATCACTTCTGCAGCTCCAGCAAGCGCCAAAAATCTGGCATTTTCAGTCTGGTGATCATCCACAGCAAATGGATAGGGAATAAGAATGGAAGCCAGTCCAACTGCCGCAATTTCTGACACTGTCATGGCACCAGCGCGAGCAATAATAATATCGGCCCAGGAATACGCACTTGCCATATTTTCAATAAATGGCTGAACCTGAATCGTGTTACTAATATCCACTTTACTCTCACGGTAAAACGCCAGAGTTTGTTCAAGGTTTTTGCTGCCACATTGATGCAGAATTTCCGGCTTCTGCTGTTCCGGTAATAGTGCCAGCATGGCCGGAATGGTTTTGTTAATGGCAACAGCCCCAAGACTTCCACCAATAATAAGGATGCGTAACTTCTTTACGCCAGGTACTTCGGAAATATGCGCTGCACTTGTATTGCGTTTTTGCACACCAATCTCTGAAATTTCCTTACGCACCGGGTTACCTACCACAATCGTATTGTCTGGCTTGATAAGTGATTTCAGTAATCGGTTATGGGTAATTTCCTGTTTTCTCTCAAACGCTCCAGGGAATGCTTCCAACACGGTCGACGCCAAAGGAAACAACATTTGATTGGTAAAACCAGCAATCGCATTTTGTTCATGAATCAGCAGTTTTTTCCCCAGTAACCAGGCTGCAAGACCACCTGGTCCGGTAACAAAGCCGCCCATGCCCAGAACACAACCAGGTTTGATCTGGATAAGTTTGCGCATGGATTGCAGAACCGCTACAAGAATAACCAGAGGTGACAGAATTTTTTTCAACAAGCTTGTTCCCCTGAGTCCCGTAATAGAAATAAAGTGCAGGGGAATATCTGTTTCAGAAATCACCGTTGCTTCAAGCCCTTTACGCGTACCCAGCCATTCAACCTGGATACCTCTGGACAACAGATATTCAGCAATACTCAGCGCAGGGAACACATGTCCACCCGTGCCCCCGGCCATAATGAGTATTTTTCTGTTATTGGTATCCATGCTCATTTCTATTCTGCTCAGACGCGAACGCTGGCTTTCCTGCCTCCTGTCTGATGATTCTCAATATCAATTCTGAGTAATATCGCCACCATTGCCATGCAGGTAAGAAGACTCGAACCGCCATAACTGATAAATGGCAGAGTCAACCCCTTGTTAGGCAGCAAACCCACATTTACACAAACATTAATAGCCACCTGGGCAACAAAAATAAAAGCAAAGCCATACGCGGCGTAGGCTGCAAAAAAGTTTCCATTAGTCTCATTTTTTCTGGCGATAATCAGGGCTCTGGAAATAAACGCAGTAAAAAGAAGCAACAAGGCCAGGACGCTTATTACGCCAAGTTCTTCAGCGATAATCGCAATGATGAAATCTGTGTGACCGTCAGGCAGGAAATACATTTTCTGAATACTGTTGCCCAAACCCATCCCCAGCCATTCACCACGACCAAAACCAATCAGGGCCTGCGCCAGCTGATAACCGGAATCAAAGACAATGTCTTCATGGAAGGGATCTTTCAGGGCCTGCAAATACGACGTTACTCTGCGCATGCGGTAAGCAGAAGTAAAAATCATTGCAGAGCCGGCGCCGAGCAACAAAATGGCTGACAAAAGGAAATGCCAGAAACGGGCACCTGCAAGAAACAGCATAGCCATCACGGCAATCATGATGACCACTACTGCCCCAAAATCGGGTTCCAGTAATAGCAGTAAAACAGGCAAGGACATAAGCGCGAAAGGAAGCAGGAATCCCTTCAGGCTATTACAGATAAGGCCGTGTTGCCTGCTCAGCAAACCGGCCATAAAAAATACAATCAGAATTTTTGAGGGTTCAGAAACCTGCAAGGTCATGAAACCAATATTGATCCAGCGTGTGCCACCACCTGCTGTGTAGCCCACACCTGGAACAAGAACCAGTGACAACAACAGCAAGGTGATTATGAAAAGGCCATAACTGCCCTTTTGCCACCACAACAGGGGAATCTGGAAGGTAATTATTGCCCCTACCAGACCAAGCAAAATAAAAATTAATTGGCGCTTGAAATAATAAAACGGATCCCGGTGCAGGCTTTCACCAATTTCTACCGATGCCGAGGTCATCATGATGAGGCCAACGAAGACCAACAACATGGCCAGAATAATAAGCCAGCTATCACCGTAATACGGGCGGGCTTGATACTGTTGATGAGTTACCGCTTGCATGTTCAGTGCAGCTCCCCGACATGGTGAATAAAGGCTTCACCACGTTCTTCATAATTATTGAACATGTCAAAACTGGCACAGGCTGGAGAAAGCAATACCGCATCTCCACTATTTGCCTCTTTATCAGCAATACTAACGGCTTCCTTTAGGGATGAAACTGTAATGGTCATTACAGAACCATTCACCGCCTGATCAATTAGTGCAGCATCTTCTCCAAACAGTATGGCCAGTTTCACATAGGCAGACAGCGGGTAAGCCAGGGGAGAAAAATCAGCTCCCTTACCCTGGCCGCCAGCCAGTAAAATAATTTTTCCATTAGCCAAATCGCCACCAAGACCATTAACGGCAGCAATACAGGCACCGACATTGGTTCCCTTGGAATCGTTGTACCAATCCACACCTTTCCTCTCAGCCACCCACTGACAGCGATGAGGCAGACCGGCAAATCTTTTCAAGGTAGCGACCATGGACTCAATGGAAAACCCGGCAGCATGACCCAATGCCAAAGCTGCAAGGGCATTGGCAATATTATGTTTACCAGCAATTTTCATTTCGGCCACTGACATCAGTGGCTGCTGATTAAAGCCAAGATATTGGCCCTCATCCAGGTTCAACAGGGAAAACTCGGCTGCGCTATTTTCAACAAGGGAAAATTTCCATTGTTGAACATCAGCCGGCAGATCAGGTTGACATAACAGATCATCCTGATTAATCACCGCCTGCTGACAATCCTGGAATATTCGCAGCTTGGCCTCACGATAATCTTCCATGGTGCTGTATCGATCCATATGATCCAGACTCAAATTCAATAAAGTCGCTACTTTTGCCCCCAGGTTTACAGTAGTTTCCAATTGAAAACTGGATAACTCCAGTACATACAAACTGGCAGGTGGTTGCTGCAACAGATCCAGCACCGGCAGTCCGATATTGCCAGCCACTGCGACATCAATTCCCTCAGCTTTTGCCATTTCTCCTACCAATGTCGTCACAGTACTTTTTGCATTGGAGCCTGTAATGGCAATAATTGGCGCAGTAATGGAACGGGCAAATATATCCACATCGCCTGTTACCTGAACGCCTTGCTTGATGGCGTTTTGTATTACTGATATTTTTTGGTCAACGCCTGGACTAACAATCAACTGTGCAGCATTGTTAAGGGTCTCTGGATTAAACTCACCAAGCTCAAGTTCAACTCCAGGACATTCAGCTTTCAGTTGTTGTAGTCCAGGTGGATTTTTTCGCGTGTCCAACACCTTGAATTTTTCATTGCGACTGGCCAGATAACGAGCGCAGGAAAGCCCGGTCTTACCAAGACCGATTACGACTTTCATCTTTTGCGCTACCTGCTCTGCCTGCATTATCCAGCCTTATTTATGCGTTTAATTCTTATCTTAATTTCAACGTTGCCAATCCAAATAACACCAGAATAACGGTGATAATCCAGAAGCGAACAATGACTCTGGGTTCCGGCCAGCCCTTTAATTCAAAATGATGGTGCAGGGGAGCCATACGGAAAATTCTTTTACCGGTTAACTTGAATGAAGCAACCTGCAGGATGACCGAGAGTGTTTCCATCACGAACACGCCACCCATAATGATCAGAACAATTTCATGCCTGACAATGACGGCGACAAGACCCAGGGATGCACCCAGCGCCAAGGCGCCGACATCGCCCATAAAAATTTGTGCGGGATAGGTGTTAAACCAGAGAAAACCCAAACCTGCACCAGCCAGAGCGCCACAAAATATTCCCAGCTCACCGGCGCCGGCAATATAGGGAATATTCAGATAAGCGGAAAATTCGGTATTTCCAGTCAAATAAGCGATGACACCAAGGGCCGCGGCCACCATTACTGAAGGTAAAATGGCCAATCCGTCGAGACCATCTGTTAGATTCACGGCATTGCTGAAGCCAACTATCATGAAATACGTCAGCAGGATGTAAAACGGCCCCAGATTAAGAGCAAAGTCCTTGAAGAATGGGACAAATAATTGCGTGTCTGCAGGGACCGCAGCAATTGAATAAAGATAGGTAGCGGCAATAATTCCGATTATTGATTGCCAGAAATATTTCCAACGCGCCGCCAATCCTTTTGGATTCTGCTCAAACACTTTGCGGTAATCATCCACCCAGCCAATTGCGCCATACAGTCCGGTAACAATTACTACTACCCAGACATAGGGGTTGCTTAAATCCGACCACAGCAGACTGCTGATAATAATACTGACGAGAATAAGGGCTCCACCCATGGTGGGAGTACCGGCCTTACTGAGATGGCTCTCTGGCCCATCATCTCTGATAACCTGTCCTATCTGATGATAATTAAGACGCCTGATCATGGTGGGCCCAATAATCAATGACAATGCCAACGCCGTCAGAATTCCCAAAATGCCGCGCACGGTAAGATATTGAAATACCGAGAAGCCGGAATTAAATTGTGACAGGTATTCGGTCAGCATTAGCAACATGAGAAATAACTCTCCCTTGCATTAATTTCATTGGCAGAAAAATGACTGGCATCAAAATCGTAACCAAAAAACATATAGCTAAAGATCATTCGCTGCATGGCGCATCATCCTGTATTTGACCGACCAGTTTTTCCATTGCCTGACTACGAGAACCTTTAATCAGCACTGTAGTCGTGGCATTCAATAGAGGTGTAATAGTGGCTTCAAATTTTTCCCGCTGATGCAGAAAAATACCTCCATCTCCGAAAGCTGTGACTGCCAATGCGCTCATCTCACCCAAGGCAATCAAACAATCTATGCCTCGCTGTTTTGCATAGCGCCCAATGTCGGCATGTTCTTTTTCAGCACCACGACCCAATTCAGCCATCTCTCCCATGACAACAATCCTTGTGCCTTTGGTCTCGGCCAATACATCGATTGCCGCACGAAATGATGCAGGACTGGCGTTATAACTATCATCAATAAGTGTTGCGCCATGGAGACCTGCGACAATGCACATACGACCTTTGACTGCAGCAAACTTTTCAAGCCCGACCCTTACAGCATCAAGCCCGGCACCGGCGGTCATTGCCATTGCTGCCGCTGCCATCGCATTGCTGATATTGTGTTTGCCTGGAACTTGCAACCTGATGGCTACCTTTCCTTTCGGCGAATTTAGTTGGAAACCTGCGCCTTGAAACTGATCCAGCTGTATTTCGTCTGCAAAAAAATCAGCATGCTGATTACCTGAACCGCTTACGGTAACAATCTGCCTACCCAATAATTTGATCTGATCAATAAACTGTGGAGCAAAAACATCATCAATGTTTACTATGGCTGTCCCGTTTTTCCTGATACCGGCCCAGATTTCGGATTTACCTTCTGCTACCCCGTTTAGGTCGCCAAAACCTTCAAGATGGGTACCCGCGATACAGGTAATATGGGCTATATCCGGTCGCGCCAATGCAACACTGTAGGCAATATCTCCCGGCCCATTTGCGCCCATCTCAATCACCGCATACTTATGTTGCCTGTCTATTTTCAGCAGACTCAGGGGAACACCCAATTCATTATTGAGATTACCGCTTGTCATCATTACCGAATCACATTGCGCAAGAATTGCACCCGTCATTTCCTTAACTGAAGTCTTTCCCTGACTGCCAGTCAAACCCAGCACACAGGCAGCAGTTCGATTTCTGTTCATGGCACCCAATGTTCCGAGGGCCTGGCGAGTGTCTGATACCGTCAGTACTGGTAAATCAACATTTACCGGCTCAGCAACAATAACGGCACAGGCATTTTTCTCGGCAGCAACAGAAACAAACTCATTGCCATTGAAATTTGGCCCATTGATAGCGACGAACAAATCTCCTGGCTGCAGGGTTCGCGTATCAATCGATGCCGCACTGAATTCAGCATTGGCGCCGGTAATTACCCCGCCGGTCTCTGCCTGAACCTCTTGCAAACTCATTGACCCAATCACGCTTTATCCTGGTTTATAATTTTTTGATTCTGTTCGGCAAATCGATTGTTCAGACTCACTCTGGCTTGTTTAACGTCACTAAAGACCATTCTATTACCGCCAATATCCTGATACTCCTCATGACCTTTTCCTGCAATCAGTACGATATCGCCCTCATTGGCATTGTTAATGGCAAAATCAATTGCCTTGGCACGATCATGCTCAATTACTGTGCTGGAAGTATCAGAAAGCCCGGCCTGAATCTGATTGATGATTGCCATAGAGTCTTCGTTGCGCGGATTATCATCAGTAATAATCAGCCTGCTGGCCATCTGCTCGGCAATTTCTGCCATTAACGGGCGCTTGCCTTTGTCACGATCGCCGCCACAACCAAAAACACACCAGATATCACCCTTGGCATGTTGGCGCAGTGCAGCCAGCGCATTTTTTAGTCCATCAGGGGTGTGGGCGTAATCCACCACAACAGAAACCGGGAAATCACCCAGAATTTCCATGCGCCCTTTAACCGGCGAAACAGCAGCCACTTTTTCCAGTACATTATTGAAATCAAAGTCAGGTTTGATTGCTTCAGACGCCATTACTGCAGTTAAAACTGCAAGGATATTGCTGACATTAAATGAACCCGCCAAAGTGCTGCTAAAACGCCCTTGCCCCCATGGTGTAACAACGTCCAGTGCAAAACCCGAACTCTTGAATTCCAGCGCCCGGGGGAACACATCTGCTTTCGGGTTATGCATACTGTAGGTAAACGATTTCACATTCTTTGCCAGACTATTAAGGATCTTGGCACTGAACATATCGTCCATATTGATAACCGCAATTTTTAACTGGGGACTAATAAATAGTTTTCTTTTTTCATCGCCGTAGGCTTTCATATCTCCGTGATAATCAAGGTGATCACGACTCAGGTTGGTAAAAACCGCCACATCAAATTCGCTGGCATTCACACGCTTCTGACTCAGGCCATGAGAGGAGACCTCCATCACCATGGCTTGACCATTTTGAATACGAACTTCCTCGAATATTTTTTGCACTGAAATCGCATCAGGGGTAGTGCCCGGACCTGACTCATCATTGGTATAAGGCTCGCCATAGATGCCATGACCAAGTGTGCCGCTAATACCGGTTTTATATCCAAGCATGCTTAAGCACTGCCCAATAAACTGACAGCAACTGGTTTTACCATTGGTTCCGGTTATACCGATTAACCAAAATGCTGCCGCTGGATAATCAAAAAAACGGGCAGCAATCTTGCCGATCCTGGCGGTAAGTTTTTCCACAGGAATGATCGGTACGCCATGGTTTGTGGTAATTTCCGACCACTGCTCATCGGCTTCTACCAGTACCGCCTTGGCTCCTTTGGCAATTACGGCATCGACAAAATCCCGACCATCATGTGACGCCCCCTTATAAGCAAGAAAAAGATCTCCGGGGTCTATCTGTCGCGAGTCTATTTCTATACCGGTCAATTCAGTATCCAGGGCGTCGCTAATGCAGACATCTTCTGCCAGCAATTCCGAGAGACGCATCTGTCTGGACATAATTTTGGCAGTATTCATAACTCTCTCCAGGGAGCTGCTTGCTGACTTTCATTCATACTGACCTGCCTTTCTTCTACCGCACTGTCAGGTGGAACATTCAGTATGCGCATTGCGCCAGCGGCTATTTTGGCAAATACCGGTGCTGCTACCCGACCACCGCCATACTCTTCACCCTTGGGCTCATGTATGGAAACAACAGCCACAATTTTTGGATTACGGGCTGGCACAAAACCGGCAAAATAGGAGTTATAATTTTCTTCATCGTAGCCACCACCGACGTTGTAATACCAGGCAGTTCCTGTTTTACCGGCAACCTGATGCGAGGGAATAGCTGCCAGAACGCCAGTACCACCAAGCTTGGTACTAACTACAGTTTCCATCATTGCATTCACCTCACTTGCTATCCGGGCATCTACAACTCTCTCCCCATAAACACGGCCTTCTGTCTTGAGCAACGAAACCGGCTTTCGAATACCTTCATTGGCATAAATCATATAAGCCTGGGCCATTTGCAGGGGGGTTACCTGAAAGCCATAACCATAAGCCAGCGTGGCGATATCGGATTTACTCCATCTGGGAAAACTTGGTAGCACTCCGGACGTTTCTCCCGGAAACCCTGTTCCCATTGCCGTCCCGAATCCGACACGGGAAAGCACATCGAGCATTGGCGCTTCCCCCATAGCCAGTCCCAGCTTGATTGCACCAACCTGGCTGGATTTGGTAATAATTTTCTTTAAGTCCACTTTCTTATAGTTAACGGGGTCTTTTTTGGTAGAACCATCTACCTGGATATACCCGGGGTTGGTGTCAATTATGCTATTGGTATCAAACAAACCGCTTTCCAGGGCAGCGGTTATCGTAAATGGTTTCACCGTGGATCCAGGCTCCAGCAAATCAACGATTGCGCGGTTGCGCATTTCGTTATCATCAAGACTGATACGATTATTCGGGTTGTAGGAAGGCTGGTTCACCATTGCCAGCACCTCACCTGTTTCCACATTTAGCACCACTGCTGTTCCTGCCTTGGCATAACGACGCGTCACCTCTTCTTTTAGCGCCTTGTAAGCCAAGTACTGGATCCTGCTATCAATGCTTAATACCAGATCATTTCCCGGCTCTGCCACTGTGTTGATTTTTACTTCACGGATAATGCCGCCACGTCGATCCTTGAGAACCTGTTTCGACCCAGGCTTGCCCTGTAGCCAATCTTCATAGGCAAGCTCCAGTCCTTCCTGCCCTACATCATCACTATTGGTAAGCCCAACGAGATGAACCGCAACTTCACCCAACGGATAAAAACGCTTGTACTCTTCCTGGGAATAAACGCCGCGAATTTTCAGATCCAGAATCGACTGAGCTTCCGCAGGGGGTAGCCGACGCTTTATATAAAGAAATTCGCGCTGGGCATTGTCCTGAATGCGGTTCCACAGAACATTGGTGTTGACCTCTATGCTTTCCAGCGCAGATGCCAATGCTTTCCATGCCCGGGGGTTATGAATAATTTCCTTTGGATTTAACCAGAGTGACTGCACCGGCGTACTTATCGCCAGGGCCTGACCATTTCTGTCCATGATGTTGCCGCGATGACCGACAATGACATCATTTCGAACGGTCCTTCTGTTACCCTGATCCTGCAACACTTCATTATTAATAACCTGCAGATCAAGTATCTTCCAGCTAACGGTACCCAGCAGTGTGATTGCTGCCATGGAAACCAGACCAAGTCTCCAGAAATGTTGTTTCTTTATGCTGCTAGCGCTATTCACCAGACACTACCACCACATTCTCCGTTGCCGGAATTTTCATTCCGAGCTCTGCTATTGCAAGATTTTCAATGCGGCCCTGTGATACAAGACTGCTTTGTTCAAGTAGTAACTGCCCCCATTCGACCTGCAGCTCATTTCTATGTCGTTCAAGTTGCTGCAACTCATTCAGTAAATGCCTGTTTGTATGGGTTGAGTAAATTACCCCGGTCGCTGATGCTGTCACTACCAACAGCAGACTAATCAGACTTAACCAGGACTTTGCAGGAATCCGGGCATCCAGATCTTTCAGCTGCCTGCCTTTAGTACTTTTTTTTGCTTTTCCCAACATGCCGAGCCTTTTTCATTAAATGGCTTTAGCCAGTAACTTCTGCTCAGGCTATTTTTTCTGCGATTCTTAAAACTGCGCTTCTCGATCTCACATTCATGGCCACTTCTTCAGCACTCGCCCTAACCTGCTTACCAATTCTTTTCAGTCGAGGATTTAATTGGGCCTGGGTAACTGCCATATCGGATGGAAAATCGTCACCTCTTTCCTGCTTGCTGATGAATTGTTTTACCAGTCTGTCTTCGAGGGAATGGAAGCTAATCACCACCATCCTTCCGCCCACACAAAGTATTTCAAGAATCTCACTCAGCGCCTTTTCCAGATCAAGCAACTCTTTATTGATAGCGATCCTGATTGCCTGAAAAACCCGTGTGGCAGGATGCTTGTGCTTTTCCCACGCCGGGTGCGCCTGTTTTACAATTTCCGCCAACTGCGTGGTTGTCGTAATGGGTGCCAGTTCACGCTCCCTGACAATGGCGCGGGCAATACGTCGGGAAAATTTCTCCTCACCGTACTCAAAACACACCCTGATCAGCTCTTCCTCTTTAACATCAGTTATCCACTGGGCAGCTGTTATCCCCGATTGGGTATCCATACGCATATCCAGCGGACCTTCTTTGGAGAAACTAAAGCCTCTTGCAGCATCATCCAGCTGTGGCGAAGAAACTCCCAGGTCCAGTAATACACCCGTTACTTTCCCCATGACTTCGTGCATATCGGCAAGTTTTTCAAGCTCTGCAAAGCTGCTATGCGCCACAATCACCCTCTCATCCTGCTGCTGTAAAAGAAGTGCTTCCTTTATTGCATCCGGGTCCTTGTCGATCACCAGCAATCTCCCCTGGCTTGACAATTTTTCGAGAATTACCCGACTATGCCCACCTCTACCAAACGTACCGTCTATATAAAAACCGTCTTTGTCTGTAACCAGCGCTGCAACCGACTGCTGCAACAAAACCGATTGATGCTCGAAATTATTCACAATTTAAAGCGACAAACCTTTCACTTCTTCAGGCATTTCTTCTTCAGACTCTTCCTGACCAAGCCAGCTTTCACGCTTGGCATTCCAGGCATCTTCATCCCACAATTCAAATTTCTTACCCTGACCTACAAGCACCACTTTCTTTTCCAGCCCCACATAGGAGCGCAAAGTCGGTGGAACCAGGATGCGGCCACTGCCATCGAGCTCAACATCATTGGCATGCCCGATGAAAAGACCCTTGAGTTTTTTGCTTGTGGTATTGAAACTGGGCAAGGCTTCAACCTTGCGCTGAATTTCTTCAAATTCATTAAGGGGATATATAACAAGACACTCGCCATCGGTAGCCTCAATGGTAACGACCATTTTTCCCTGGCAGTGATCATCAATAGTTCCACGATAACGAGAAGGGATAGCCATACGCCCTTTCGCATCGAGATTTATTGAGTTCAAGCCACGAAATAACAAAATCAGGGTCCTTTATGTATCTGCTTGCTTTATTGTTTGTTGATAACTGGAAAAAGTTCGTAGAAACCGGCTGATATTGGGATGAAACACCTTCTGAACCCATAATCACCCACATCCTGCTACTTCTTGCCACTTTTCCGCACTATAGGCAGGGATATACAACAAATCAAGCACTTAATTGCACAAATTTGAGTCGAAAGTGAGGTTAAATGCGCTGAAAATCGCTAAAAAGGTCAAAAAAGAAGTTTTTTTGAGACGGCAAAATCAATATTTTACAAGGCGATAAGAGGCAAACTTAAAGTAACTTCTTAAGTTTGATGATGGTTTAGAAATATTTTAGGGTTTTTGCGCGGTTTTGCCGTAATTATGGCAAATAGCAGGATACTGCTTTTGAATCTTACTTTTGAATCTTACTTTTGAATCTTACTTTTCAAATTTAGGTCTTGTACGACAAATTCCAGTTATTCGGATCTATCTCATTGGATCCATTTAAATTATCTGGATCCATATAAATAGAGTTATAACAAATCTTTACTCTATATTCCTATTATTCCTATTATCCCTATTTAGAGATATAGAGAGAGATATATAGATATAGAAATATATACAGGCATTTATAAACCTGTTCCCGGAACCAGACACAGTGACACATGTTATCTAGGTATAGGCAGCCTGTAAATAAATCTCTAAAAAATAAATAATAAAATTTTGAGTTAGCCGGTAAGCCGGGTTCTGTCTTGGGCAATCATTCATCTAGGCATCATGTCACCATAATGCTCATGCAGCCTACCCGGATCCAGTGCGAGCCACACCATTGGATCCCTATTTGGCCTTGCTCCCAGCGGGGTTTACCATGCCATGGAATGTTGCCACCCATGCGGTGCGCTCTTACCGCACCATTTCACCCTTACCTCGTTAGCC
>CBFIIQ010000008.1:28124-42328 GCA_965662685.1 Pseudohongiellaceae bacterium
GAAGGCTGGTGAGGCGGTTTATTTTCTGCTGCACTTTCCGTAGGCTCGCGCCCCCCAGGAATTACCTGGCACTGTGCTCTATGGAGCCCGGACTTTCCTCTGACACTTCTTTACGAATAAAGACTGCCAGCGATTGCCTGGCCAACTCAAGGCGCTAGGGTACGCATGCAAATATGGAAATTCAACAAGAGATTGATGTTAAACTCGATGACATGCTGCCGGCAAGGCAGCTCCATTTTAATCTGGACCAATAAATCTGGAGATTACGTTGCCAACCAACTCAAACGCCCTGGAAATTGCGGGCGAGTCCATTTTGCCCGGCACCAGAAAACGCCTTGAAATAAAAGTTTCCAAACTGTTTGATTATACCGAGATGGTAATTCCCGTTGAAGTGATCAGGGGGAAAGCACCCGGTCCCGTATTATTCGTCTCTGCAGCCATTCATGGTGATGAGTTGAACGGTATCGAAATCATCAAGCGTTTACTGGCACGCAAATCCATCGGCCCTTCGATGCACGGCACTCTCATCGCCGTCCCCATCGTAAATGTTTTTGGTTTCAACAATAATTCCCGCTATCTGCCAGATCGACGCGATCTGAACCGCTGCTTTCCGGGCTCTGCTACTGGCTCCCTGGGTTCACAAATGGCCAATATTTTCATGCGGGAAATTGTCGAGAAATCGACCCATGGGATTGATCTGCATACCGGGGCTATCCATCGGACCAACCTGCCGCAAATAAGAGCACAACTGGATCACAGGGAAACCGTTGAACTGGCGCGGGCCTTTGGCGTTACAGTCGCTATCAATTCATCCATTCGTGATGGCTCCTTGCGCCAGGCGGCAGCAGAGAAAGGTATTCCCATGCTACTTTTCGAAGGTGGAGAAGCGCTGCGTTTTGAGGAAAAAGTCATTAAAACAGGCGTTAACGGCGTGCTCTCGGTGATGCGTTCAATTGGCATGATTCGCTCCAGCAGACAACGCAAAACGCACCTGGTGAAGGAAGTGTTTACTGCGTCTTCCAGTCAATGGGTACGTGCACCCCATAGTGGCGCATTGAGAGTCAGAAAAAAAATCGGCAGTATGGTTCAGGAAGGCGAATTATTGGGCACTCTATCAGACCCTTACGGCGATGCCGTGGTCCCGGTGTGCAGTACCAAAAAAGGCATCATTATCGGCATGACCATGATTCCACTGGTTAATCAGGGCGATGCCTTGTTCAATATTGCCACCTTTGAAGATTCAGAAACTGTAGAAGAGCATATTGAAGAAAGAGATGAAAATTAAACTCTCTCTCAAAAAATCAGGCGGTTAATTCGTGGAGGCCACACATGGCAGAGAACACAGCAACATCTTTTAACTGGCAGAGCGCAATTGACGAAACATTCACTGATTTTTCCCAGCAGCTAATTAATTATTTTCCCCAGCTGATTGGCACTGTAGGCGTGCTGTTACTAGGCTGGCTGGTTGCGCATACCCTTAGCCTGAGCACACGCAAGCTAATCCAGGGACTGGATGTGCTATTCGCCAAATTTACCCGTATTGATGGTATCAACCAGGAAAGAATAAAAGGCTCCTATTCCGTTATTATCAGCAAAATCGTTTTCTGGATCGTAATGATTTTTTTCCTGACAGTGGCTGCCAATATTCTGGGATGGGATGTATTCGCTGGCTGGCTCGACAGCATTGTCAGTTATCTGCCAGGATTAATTTCCGGCCTTGTCATTATCCTTGGTGGCTTCCTGCTGAGTAATTTCGCGAAAGCTACAATCTCATCTGCGGCCGATAAAGCCGGAATAACTCAAAGTGCCGGCATGGCGCGGGCAATACAGATCGTTATTATTTTCAGTGCCATTATTATTGGTGTTGAGCAAATCGGATTAAACATTGGCTTTTTGAGCAATGTAATTGTTGCCTCGATAGCCATTTTGCTGGCTGGCGCAGCACTGGCATTCAGCCTTGGCGCAAAAAATATGGTTGCCAATATCATCGGCGCACAATATACCCGCAAATACTGCAGGGTTGGTGACAAAATAAAAGTTGGCGACATTGAAGGTGAAATAATTGAGTTGGCACAGGCTTGTATCGTTATTGAAACCGAGACAGGCCAGGCCATCATTCCGGCAAAGTTTTTCCATGAACAGGTAAGTGTAATTAACACTTCAACTAAATAAACCGATAAATTCTGTTCCGGAAAACAGCTTATGAATAATAAAGAAGAACTTCATTTTGCTCTTAGCTTTATGAGCGAGCATCCAAAAGCAGCGGTAAAAATACTGGAGCAAAGTGATATCGATTCTGTTGCCAACCTCTTGTCCAATGCGCCTCCCAGTTATACAACTCCCGTCCTTAATTATATGCTGCCAGACTTTTTCGCCAGAATTTGTAGCTCCATGAGCGCTGAAAAAGCTGCTGCAATTCTTTCAAATCTGGATACCAACACCATTGCTATGGTCTTACGGCGAAGTTCGGACGAAACGAGAAAGAAGATACTCGAGGAACTACCAGCCAGCGAACGAAAAAATACCGAATTACTGCTGGAGTTTCCCATCAATACGGTGGGCGCATGGATGTCACCGCATATGCTGGTAGTACCGCATGATGTGAAAAACAAAAACGTGATGAAGTATTTAAAATGTGGCGGCACCCAGGATGATAGTGAGTATATTTATGTCACTGACAGGGAAGGAAGATTTCTTGGCAGAACGCGGTTCCTTGACCTGGTAAAAGGGGGCGAAAATCTTGCGGTCACTTCATTTATGCAAAAAAACTGCCCTTCTCTACCGGCGCAAATATTTCTGGAACAGACCAGCGAACATATTGCATGGGAATTTTCAGACGTATTACCAGTAACCAACAGGGACAACCAATTACTGGGAATATTGCCGCATCATGCACTGCGCCAGGGCCTGGCTCAAATTAATAATGTAAGACCTAAAAGTAAATCAGGTAAAGATCCGCTAAGCAGCATTTTTGAAGTCTACGGACAGTCACTGCTTGCTATATTTAATACCGTAAGCGATGCAGTAGATGCTGATCGTAAATAATCAGGCTATCCAGGGATTCTTGTATGCAAAATCAATTCATAAATGCAGAAGAACCAATTCATAAACTCAATAAATCTTTTTTGCTGGATTTTCCGGAAAGTGCGGCGCGCAAACTGGAAAAAATAGACGCGGAGGATGCCGCCGAAATCCTCACATCGCAGCAGCCAAATATAATTTCCGGCGTAATGAATAAAATGTCACCCGGCACTGTAGCTTCAATTCTGAAAAACATACCAAAAGATCTTGCAGCAAAAACTATTTCCATGATGGATACCGGCGTTTCAATCACCCAGCTAAACGGTATGAACCCAGAAGAACGTGAGGACTATTTTTCCCATATGGAAAAAATCACCGCACAGGAATTCAAGACATTACTTGATTATCCGGACAATTCAGTCGGCAGGCAGATGAGTCCTGAATTTTCCGCCTGCAGCAGACACCTTACTGTTGACGAAGCTATCGATCTATTGCGGCGGCAGGACACCGGCAATATCAAGCACCTGTTTTTACTGGACGACAGTATGCAACTGGACAGTATTCTTGATATCCATCAATTAGTACTGGCCAATAGTGATGAAAAACTTTCCAACCTGTCACGGCCCGTTGTGGCTTTCGTTAATGCCATGGACTCAATGGAAGAGGTTATTGAAAAGCTGGACAAATTCAAGGTAGCCGTCATGCCAGTAGTCGATATCAATCACAAGCTGGTAGGAATCATTCGTGGCCAGGGTTTGCTTGAGGCTCTGCGTGAAGATATTGCTACCGACATGGCAACAATGGTGGGTGCCAGCAGAGATGAAAAGGCCCTGTCTTCAAGTTTCTTTGCTGTACAAAAACGTCAGCCATGGTTGCAGATAAACCTGCTCACCGCTTTTGCAGCATCTGCTGTGGTTGGCTTATTTGAAGATACTATTGCGCAATTTACTGCCCTGGCTGTCTTGCTGCCTATTGCTGCCGGACAATCCGGAAATACCGGCGCACAATCCCTTGCGGTAACCATGAGAGGTCTGACTGTCAGGGAAATTACCATGAGACACTGGTTTCGGGTGATGATTAAGGAACTGGGTGCAGGCTTTGTCAATGGTATTGGTATCGCAATAACCTGCTCCGCCGGCGTCTTCCTGTGGAGTCGCAGTGCCGGCCTGGCACTGGTAATGGCACTTGCGATGATTATTTCCATGACCCTGGCCGGTACTGCCGGTGCTGTTATTCCAATTCTGCTGAAACGTTTTGGCCTTGATCCGGCCCAGTCTTCTTCCATCGTCCTGACCACGGTCACCGATATTGCCGGCTTTATGTCATTTCTTGGAATAGCCACCCTGCTTTCAGGCATGCTGGTTGCAGGATGAGATAAACCTCCTTATTCATCCTGCTGCTTTTTCTGATCAAGCCCGGCCTGATAAAACGCCTTCTTACCCAGTCCGGTAATTTTTGCCGCAAGTGCAGATGCCTGCTTCAATGGCAATTCTTCAAGTAGAGTATTAAAAATATGAAGCGAAGCCTCATCAAGAGACTGATCTTTTTTATCACTGCCAGCAACCATCAGCACAATTTCTCCACGCTCCTGATTACTGTCCGCAGACACCATCTCCAGCAACTCTGAAAGAGTACCCCGCAGAAAGGTTTCATAAGTTTTTGTAAGTTCACGTGCTATCACCCCTGGTCGAGTTGCGCCAAAAACAGTGACCAGATCTTGAAGACAGGCATGGATGCGATGGGGTGCCTCAAAAAAGATCAGCGTTCTTTCTTCTGCTACCAGCTTGTTCAGATGATTGCTGCGGGTACCCTGCTTGCCCGGCAGAAAACCTTCAAACACAAAGCGGTCTGTTGGTAAACCGGCGCAACTCAGGGCTGCAAGAATACTGCTGGCACCTGGAATAGGTACCACTTTAATACCTGCCTCGCCTGCCTTGTTTACCAGTGGATAACCGGGGTCCGAAATCAGCGGCGTTCCCGCATCACTAATCAGTGCTATATCTTCACCACCGCTAATGCGCTGAATAATTTCATTCACCTTTTGCACTTCATTGTGTTCGTGCAGTGCAAACATTGGGGTATTAATACCAAGATGCTGCAAAAGTTTTCGACTATGCCGGGTATCTTCCACTGCAATACTGTCAACCCGGGACAAAACCTGAATAGCACGGGCACTGATATCGTCCAGGTTGCCAACTGGTGTTGCTACGATATACAGGGACCCACAATCAGCCTGGGGCATTGCCAGGCTTCCATTTTATATTGCATCCGACACTGGGAACCTGTGCCTGGCTAATTGCCTGTCCGGCCAGCGCTGCCTCTATCGCTTTACGCAGATCCTCTCCCGTTACAGGCACATTATTACCCGGTCTGCTGGAGTCCATTTGGCCACGATATATCAACGCTCTGCTTTCATCGAACAGGTAAAAATCAGGAGTGCAGGCGGCATCGTATGCCAATGCAACTGACTGGGTTTCATCAAGGAGGTAGGGAAAGATATAACCTGCTTCCACCACTTCAAGTTGCATATTTTCCATGTTGTCATCTGGGTAGGACTCTATGTCATTGGAATTTATTGCTACAACAGCCACTCCTTTACTCTCATAGTCTCTGGCCAGGTCCGCCAGACCGTCCCTGATATGTTTTACGAAGGGACAGTGATTACAAATAAAAGCCACCAGCAATAACTGTGAATCTTTAAATCTATCCAGTGTCACTATCGTGCCGCGGGTATCAGGCAGGGAAAAATTCGGTGCCGTTGTGCCGAGGGGCAACATATTGGAGGGAGTTAGAGCCATTTGCTTACCTGATAAAGGGTTTGGGACAGACAGAATACTCTTTTACAATCTGCAGGCAATGTTGCCATAAATAAAACCCCACTTTAAGGTTATACTGTGCCTAATACCATGATGACCTTGCAACCATTTCAGCTATGTTTTCCCTCTATGCGACTACCAGTAAAGCTTTGCATTGTTGGTCTGTTGCTGGTTCTGGCGGCCTGTTCTTCCACAAAGGTAACAGATCAGGCCGTTTTCGAATCCACACTGCCGGCTAGCCAGATTGAGGGCGATGAGGAAATGCTTCAGGCACTTCTGACACAAGGCAGTGTTGCCAGCAGCCCGCAAAAACAACAATTACTGTATCAGGCAGCCCTTGTCCTGAACAACCTGGAAAGGGGTGAAGAAGCTCTGCTGTTACTGGAAAGCCTCGAAACTGACGACATTCCCCTAGCCCTTGCTGCCAATATTCTCCTGCAGCGCGCACGACTTTATGCAGAACTGGGAAGAACAGACTCAGCCCTGCAAGCCCTGACTTCCGCCCGTCTTGAACAGCTACCCATGCTTGATAGTACCACTCAGATGTCCATACGATTGTATCGGGCGGACCTTTTCACTGACTCAGGCAGATTTTTGAAAAGTGCAGAGGAACGGATTCTGGTTGATCACTTGCTTCCACTTAATCTGGTACCACTAAACCATGAGCAAATCTGGAATGCACTGATCGCACTAGATCCACAACGCCTTGCCGAACTGGCGGAAAGTGAAAGACGCTTCGAATTTCAGGGTTGGTTTGAACTTGGCGTGATCGGCAAGGCTTACCAGTACAATCTGGACCGCCAGGTAGTTGAACTAAGCCGCTGGCGCAACACCTGGAGTCGCCATCCCGCTGCAGTCTATCTGCCACAGGCCATGCAACTGGTTGAAACCATGGCGGAAGAACGCCCGGATGTTATTGCCCTGTTACTGCCGCTTAATTCAGCCTCCGGCACAGTTATTCGCGATGGCTTTCTGAGCGCCTATTACGATGTCATGCAAATCGGAGGCAAGGTTCCCAAATTACGTTTGTACAATACCTCAAATACCAATGACATCCTGCAGGATTACAGTCAGGCAATAGCCGATGGTGCCCAGATGATTATTGGCCCCCTGGAAAAACAGCATGTAGCCCGCTTACATAATGAAAGCGCATTGCCTGTTCCCACCCTTGCCCTGAATAACGTGGAAGGTTCAAGCCCCTTTTCTAACAAACTCTACCAGTTTGCCCTATCCCCTGAGAACGAAGCGGTACAAATTGCCGAACGGGCCTGGCAAGATGGTCATCGCTACGCCGCGATACTCAGCCCGGCGCCATCTGCCGATAGTATCTACCAGCGCAAGCGTGATAGTTTTGTTAATCACTGGCTTGCCCTTGGCGGTCAGATTGTCACCCAGGAAGTGTATCGTGATGATTACACTGGCATTGTGGAAACCCTGCTTAATATTGACGAAAGTGAAGCAAGGAAAAATAATCTGGCCAGACTGATAAATGAGAATCTCGCCTTCACCCAGCGCAGACGGCAGGACATAGATTTTATTTTTCTGATTGCAGAGCCCGGACCCGCCAGACAAATCAATCCAACCCTGGCTTATCTTTACGCTGGTGATATACCCGTCTATGCAAGCCAGGATGTTTATTCCGGCACCCCGAGACCACTTGTCGACAATGATTTAAATGGCATCATATTTGGTGACAGCCCATGGCTGTTGAATTTCAATGATGAACTCAAGACCAAGACCACGAATCTGTTCCCGCAAAATAATGCGCTTACCCTTAGATTACAGGCCTTTGGCATAGATGCTTTCAGACTGTATCCAAGATTACGACAACTTGAAGATATCCCGGATAGCCAGATTTACGGTGCTACCGGCCTGTTAAAACTGGGAGACAATCGAAATATCATCAGGCAATTAAACTGGGCTAAAGTCTCGGAAGGATTGGCAAGAGCGGAAGCCGTGGGGCAATAGCTATAATTCCATTTTCATATCAGCCATGGAAGGCCCAAAGTGAAGAATGTAAAATCAGGTCTGAGCCGTCATCTTTCAACTACAGGTAAAGGTAGACAGTTCGAAATTCTGGCGCAAAAGTTTCTCAGAAAGCAGGGACTAAAGCAGTTTCAAATGAATTTCCATTCACGCTTTGGGGAAATTGACCTGATTGCGCGGGATGCAGATGTTCTGGTATTTATCGAAGTTAGATACAGGAAAAACAGCGATCATGGTGATGCGGCAGCTACTGTAAATTTTCATAAACAACAAAAAATTATTCGAACCGCGCAGCATTACTTGCAAAAAAGTGGTCTTACTAACAAAATGCCCTGCCGATTTGATGTGATCGGCATCTCAGGAAGTGTTGATGCTCTGGACATTCAGTGGATTAAAAATGCTTTTTAAGAAACGCTAAATTATAATTTCGAGGCAATATGAACTATCAGGAACGCGTCAAACAACACTTTACCGCCAGCATTGACACCAAAATGCAGTCTATGGAAGCGCTCACTCCTTTCATTACAGCAGCGGCAGATTGCATGGTGCAGTCACTTTTAAAGGAAAAGAAGATTCTCAGCTGTGGCAATGGTGGTTCGGCCGGTGATGCTCAACACTTTTCTGCAGAACTTTTAAATCGTTTTGAAAGAGAAAGGCCTCCATTACCCGCTATTGCCATTACTACAGACACCTCTACGCTAACCTCTATCGCCAATGACTATTCCTATGACGAAGTGTTTTCAAAGCAGGTCAGGGCACTGGGACAGGCAGGAGATATTCTGCTGGCGATTTCAACCAGCGGCAATTCACCCAATGTCATCCAGGCAATCAATGCTGCCCATGACAGGGAAATGACTGTGGTCCAGCTTACCGGCAAGGAAGGTGGGAAAATGCGTGACACCCTGAAAGCTGATGATATTGAGATTTGTGTGCCGTCTTCCAGTACCGCACGCATTCAGGAAGTACACCTACTGGTAATCCATTGTTTATGCGATTTGATAGATACTCAACTTTTCGGAGATGATTAAATGTTTTTAACTCGCCTGGGACTGATATTCAGTTTTTTATTCTTATTAAATGGTTGCGCTTCTGTCATCAGTGCTACTACTGGTGATGAAGGAATACAGGAAGATCGTGGACGTCGCTCGATGGGAGCAGTAGTCGACGATAACAGTATAGAAACCACAATCAAGGTCAATCTAAATGCGGCCGATGAGCAGCTGAAAAAAGCGCACATCAATGTCGTCAGCTTTAATGGCACAGTATTACTGGTGGGTCAGGTACCTTCACAGGAAATGAAAAATCTAGCCACACGGGTGGCCCGCACCTCCAGTTCACGGGTAAAGGAAGTCTATAATGAACTCGAAGTAGCAGGCACCACGACATTTCTTTCCAGAAGTAATGACGCCTGGTTAACAGCCAAAATCAAAACCCTGATGCTGGCTGATAGTGAAGTAAGCGGATTAAGAACCAAGGTAATCAGTGAGAACGGCGTCGTTTATTTGATGGGTCTTTTATCACAGGAAGATGCCAATAAAACGGTCAACCTGGTTAGCAACACCAAGGGCGTTACCAAAGTGGTCCGCGCCTTCGAATACATTAACTAGGCTTTTTTAGTTCTCACTCAGTAGAAGCACATAGAAGCACAAAAGAAACTCGAATACAGCGTTACAAAATAGCCCTAGGATTTCACTATTTTTAGCTCAGGTCGCCCAGACTTTGGCTTATCTCGACCGGTATTTTCGACAGGGGCTTTGTTTGGATCAGGGTTCGGCGGTTCCGGGATCGGATCGTCAGTATCAAAAATCATACCCTGTCCGTTTTCTTTTGCATAAATGCCCAGTACAGCCTGACTTGGTACATAGACACGGGTTGGAATCCCGCCGAAGCGTCCATTAAATTCAATGCCATTATTGGATACTGACAGATCCTGCACTGCAAGCGGGGAGATGTTCAGGATAATCTGGCCATCCTTGACGAAACTCTGGGGTACCTGCACTTCCTTGGCGTAGGCATTAACCAGAATATAGGGCGTGCAATTATTTTCAAGAATCCATTCGTTAAGCGCCCTTATCATGTAAGGTCGATGTGAAGTCATTTTCATGGAGCCAGATCCTCCAGGAAAGCATTTCTATCAATGCCTTCCTATACGTGCCAAAAAACTTCCTGTAACTGTTTGCCGCTGCCTTAAAATTTTCACAAAGAACCGATACTTCGGAACCTTGTTAAACCTTCATTTCCTTTTCTTGTTCAGAAAGGCTTTCGACAACAGATTCGCGATCAAAGAGGCTGTTACGGTAATCAATCAGCGCCTTGGTTGCTTTTGTTTCAGGGAGTTTGATACCAATCTCTGGCAAGCGCCAAAGAATAGGCAATACACAACAGTCAACAATGGTGAATTCCTCACTCATGAAAAAGGGCTTTTCAGCAAAAATTGGTGAGATGGAAATAATACTTTCCCTCAGCTCTTTTCTTGCCTTTTCCAACTGCGTTGGCGTGCCATCTTCTGCCTGTAATTTATCAACCAGTGAACACCAGTCTTTCTCGATTCTGTGCATCCACAGACGACTTTGAGCTCTGGCAACTGGATAAACAGGAAATAGCGGCGGATGAGGAAAACGTTCATCCAGGTATTCCATCATGATATTGGGTTCATACAATACCAGGTCACGGTCAACCAGTGTTGGCAGGCTGTTATAGGGGTTTAGATCAGCCAGATCTTCTGGTTTGTCATGAACATCTACATCCACCACATCAACAGTGACGCCTTTTTCCGCCAGCACAATACGCACACGGTGACTGTATTGACTGGTTCCGTCAGAGTAAAAAAGCATCGAAGAGCGTTTAGTAACAACTCCCATATATCTCGCCTCAAAAAATAAACAAAAGAATTAATGCCTTACTAAATCGTAAAGCCCGGTAACCTTTCTAACGTTTTAGCCTTGTTCTTGAATCAATAATGTATCGACATTTCAGCCTATGCCCGTTGATCAGTGATCAACGTCTTTCCAGTACTCCCTGTTTAATAACCAGGCAAATACCCCGAAAAAGGCAAGAAACAGCAGCACATAGCCACCAATTCGATGACGATCCAGTCGTGAAGGCTCTCCCATGTAATAAAGGAAGTTAACAAGATCATAAATCACGTTATTGAACTCTTCTTCACCAAGAGTACCAGTGCCATCCACATGAACCAGGTGATCACAATGGTCTGCATCTTCGCAGCGCTGAACCCCCTGCATTCCTTCAAGCACATTTGGCATGGCCACATTGGGAAAAACCCGGTTGTTGACTCCGAAAGGTCTGCTTTCATCTTCATAAAAGCCAGTCAGGTATCCATATAACCAGTCAGTACCGCTTGCTGAAGTGGTGGCGCGTGCCCTGGCCACAAGAGTCAGGTCAGGTGGAACAATACCAAATGCATTGGCACCAAGCTCAGCTGGCATGGCACTGATCATGAGATCACCGACAGCCGCATCTTCAGGGAAGATCATATACTCTTCCATCAACTCTTCAGGAATATCCAGATCAGCGGCAACGCGGTTATAACGCGAATAGGCCGCTGAATGACATCCCATGCAGTAGTTAATGAACGTGCGAGCACCAGATTGCAGTGACTCCTTGTTCTCCAGATCCATTTCCACGTGTTCCAGCTCAACACCTGATTCAGCCGCAACTGCCATCAAGGGCAATACTGTAAGACCGATAATCAGTACCAGGGCCAACAGCAATTGCGGAATAGAGATAAACCGACCTGTTACGCGATCCGGTGGCAAGCGTGTGGCTTCCTTGCGGGTATACCAGGGCATCAGGAAGAAATAGAGGAAATAAATAATAGTGCAGAACAGAGCCAGTTTACCTCTGGCATCTGTAGGCGCCCAAACGCCAAGCACACCGAGAATAATGAAGCTTACCGTCAGTAACAGCAAGGCAATGCGACTGTACCAGCCTTTGTAACGCATGGATTTGACCGGACTTCGGTCAAGCCACGGCAACACAAACAAAATGGCTATAGCCGCAGCCATCGTCACCAGTCCCCAAAATTTTGCATCAAGACCAAACAGTGGATAGGTAACCGCACGCAGCATTGAGTAGAACGGCGTGAAATACCAGACCGGGGCTATATGCTCCGGAGTTTTCAGGTTATCCGCTTCTGTGAAATTCGCATACTCGAGGAAATATCCACCCATTTCCGGCATGAAAAAGAGCACAAAACAGAACACAAACAGGAACACTACAATAGCAACCAGGTCATGAACTGTGTAATAGGGATGAAATGCAATACCGTCACGGGGAATGCCTCTTTCGTCCTTGTTTTCCTTGATTTCAATACCATCAGGATTGTTTGACCCCACTTCATGCAAAGCTACAAGATGGAGGAACACAAGAAATACCAATACCAGTGGCAGAGCAACAACATGCAAGGCAAAGAAGCGATTCAAGGTAGCACCGGAAATCAGGAAGTCACCCTGAACCCATACCATCAGGTCTTCACCAATATAAGGAATTGCACCAGCCAGGCTGACAATAACGTTGGCACCCCAGTAGGACATGTTGCCCCAGGGTAATACGTAGCCCATAAAGCCTTCAGCCATCAGCACCAGGAAAATAGTCATGCCAAACAGCCAGATCAGCTCACGGGGTTTGCGATATGAGCCATACATCAGGGCACGGAACATATGTAGATAAATAACCGCAAAGAAAGCCGAGGCACCGGTGGAATGCATATATCGCAGAATCCAGCCGTAATCGACATCGCGCATGATGTATTCAACTGAAGCAAAAGCGGCATCAGCACTTGGCGTGTAATTCATGGTCAGCCAGATACCGGTAAGTAACTGATTAACAAGAACTACCGTAGCCAGAACACCGAACACATACCAGATATTGAAGTTTTTCGGCGCATAGTACTTGGTCATATGCTTTTCGATTGTCTTGGTCAAAGGCAAACGAGCATCTATCCATCCCATCAGGGAGCTGGTTTTGGTTTTCGTATCCATCGTGGATGTGTTTTCTATTTCAGACATTAAGAATTCTCTCCATCCAGACCAATCACTACAACATTATCACTTTCATAGAAATGGGGAGGTACAACCAGGTTATCCGGAGCCGGAACACCACTGTAAACACGTCCAGCCATATCAAACATGGAGCCATGACAAGGACAGAAAAAGCCACCCTGCCAGTCAGGATCATAATCCTGCGGTTGAACTTCGGGATTCATCAGCGGCGCACAACCAAGATGTGTACATAAACCCACCATTATCATCACTTCCGGGCGAATTGAACGATATTCGTTCTGGCAGTATTCAGGCTGCTGACCAGCCTCTTCAGAAGCGGCATCGGCAAGATGATCAGTGTTGGATACCAGGCTCTCCAGAGTTGATTCTTCACGCATGAAGACATATACCGGTTGTCCACGCCAGGCTGGCATTGGGCCAAGTAATTCACCTGGGCTCAGACGACTGATATCAATGGAGATCGGGGCACCGGCAGCTAGAGCTTTGGCACTGGGATTCCAGGAACCTACAAAAGGAACTGCTGCGCCAGCGGCGCCAGCGGCACCTACCAGAGTAGTACTTCCGATGAGAAATCGACGACGCTTTTTATTAACGGCAGGGTTTGTGCCATCACTCACAATGATGTTCTCCTTTCAATCAACCAGTTAACCAACAGACTACCCTGTATACGGGGAATTTAGCCTTCTGGTCTGGAAATAAGGCCGGAATTAGGGGCAATAAATGGAGCGCGCATGCTACTAAATATAGCCAGTTTTTTCAAGGAAATCCGGGTGTTCCGATGCGAGATCCTGATAAATAAAAGCCAAAAAAAAACGCCGGAGCTGTTGGCACCGGCGTTATCTTGTTTTTTACAGTAAAAAACTATCGTTTTGAGAACTGTGGACGCTTTCTTGCTTTACGCAGACCAACTTTCTTGCGCTCAACTTCCCTTGCATCACGAGTCACAAAACCGGCTTTACGCAATGTTCCGCGGTTTTCCTCATTGAAATCGATCAGGGCACGGGTAATGCCGTGGCGTATTGCACCAGCCTGACCGAAACTGCCACCACCGGCAACCCTCACGTTGACGTCAAATTTATCAGTGACCTCAAGCAGTTCAAGGGGTTGACGAACAATCATACGCGCCACTTCGCGACCGAAGAAGTCATCAATAGTGCGGTTATTGATAGTGATGGTTCCGGATCCGGATTTCAGAAAAACCCTTGCAGTAGAGGTTTTGCGTCGACCAGTGCCGTAGTATTGGGTAGCTGCCATATTACTTTTCTCTTAATTCAGCTCGCGAATTTTAATCTTTAAATTTTAGTGTTCTGGTGGCGTTAACAAATTTTTCTGTTTGCCACTTTCTATACTTTCTATACTT
>CBFIIQ010000008.1:42427-43889 GCA_965662685.1 Pseudohongiellaceae bacterium
TTTTAGGGACCATCCCCAAATGAGGGAGCGCGAATTCTACCGACGCGGCCCTCTGGATTCAAGTATTCATTGGCTTTTTTTAAGGAAATTGCCAATGTTTAGCCCCTGCCCTGGAATAACTCCCTCTTCGCACCCAATACAGGGCAATAATCAGGCGTTGGGATGATGTTCCTGGCCAAGATACTCAAGAGATTGCATCTCAAGCAATCGGGAGCGGGTTCTTTCAAAAGGAAACGCAAGCTCAGTACCCGCATAAATTGATTCCAATGGCGATGCAGCCGAGATCACCAGCTTCACGTTCTGATCGTAAAACTCATCTACCATGGATATAAAGCGCCTTGCCTGGTCATCAATACGGGCATCAAAAACGGGAATATTGGATATTATGACAGTATGAAAAAGTTGTGATACCTCTATATAGTCAGCTGCACTGCGGGGACCATCACAAAGCGCAGTAAATTCAAACCAGGCAATGCCCTCAGACCAGAAACGTGTCGCTATATCCCGACCCAGAATCTCCAGCACCTTGCCTTCCTCTGTCACCATGCCGCGAGTCAGACTATTAAAAGAATTCAACAAGGATTTATCTGCCTGCGCTCCCAAAGGGGTAATATAAATGCCGGCATTCTCAAGGGTACGAAGTCGGTAATCGGTCCCACCATCGACGTTTAGCACCTGGGTATGCTTTTCCAGCAGGGCAATTGCGGTAAGGAACTTTTGCCTCTGCAGCCCCCTTTCATAGAGCTTCGCAGGAATAATGTTGGAGGTTGTGATCAGCACCATGCCATTATCGAACAGTGCCTCCAGCAGGTTGCCCAGTATCATGGCATCACCAATATCACTGACAAAAAATTCATCAAAGCAAATTACATCGGCCTGGGCACTGATTTCCTTTGCCACCAGCCTGAGAGGATCCTTGTTTCCACGATTACTATAAAGCCCCCTGTGAACCATTTGCATAAAACGGTGAAAATGCATCCTGAGCTTTTTTTCACCAGGTAAACACTGGTAAAAGACGTCCATTAGATAGGTTTTACCGCGCCCCACCCCGCCCCATAGATAGAGCCCTTTGATATTCAATTGCTTTTGCCCGAAAAACTTCTGTAACAAACGCGGAGAGCTTTGCCAGTAATTCACCAGCTGTTGGTAAATCAGGTCAAGCTCCCTTATCGCTTCTTCCTGAGCTCGATCTGGTTGAATTTTACCTTCAGCCAGGTCACGGGAATAATGTTGGGCGGGGGATTCGGAATATCTCAAGAAAAATTTTTCACCTGAATTCAATAATGCAGAACTGGAAAGTAATTATAGGTATACTTTATACCAAGTTACCAAGGTTTCTTTGCTGGCTATATTCAGCTCGCTAATTTTATTTCAGATGTAGTCGGATTGATTGGAAAATTGAACAGAGCAGAACCTGCGAGATCCTTATAGAAAAGTACTTTGAAATAGACAAACATTCCAA
>CBFIIQ010000008.1:43988-84282 GCA_965662685.1 Pseudohongiellaceae bacterium
GATTGATTGGAAAATTGAACAGAGCAGAACCTGCGAGATCCTTATAGAAAAGTACTTTGAAATAGACAAACATTCCAAGCAAAATAACGCTAACAGGATTTACCTGGCAATTTACCAGGATTATCAGCAACACTTATTAGCGACTATTATTGGCAACTGGTTTAGTAACAAGTTTGGTAACTGGTTTAGTAACTGGTTTAGTATGAACAGAACAAAGGATATTTTTCATGGCCTGGCTTATCGGTCTAATTGGTTTCACCATCGGGTTAATAGCAGGCGCTATTGCTTACAAACTGCTCAAGTCTGACGAGGCGAAAGTAAAAGCCCTTGAAGAGCAACTTGAAAAGCTCCAGGGAGAGTTTGAAGGTTACAAGGATAATGTCCATTCACACTTTAATAGTTCAGCCCAATTACTCACCACGCTCACGGAAAGCTATCGGGAAGTCTACCGGCATATGGCAGCCGGTGCGCAGGCTTTATGCCCTGAATACATTTCTGATCAGCTTTCCCATTCCGCAAAGGCCCAGGAATCCCTGACCCGTGATAGTTTTGCAGAGCCTCCTGAAAAGGACCCTGCAGAGGAGTTCAGCCCTCCCCGTGATTACGCGACCAAGACCAGCCCTGATCAAAAAGGCAATCTTTCTGAAGATTATGGCCTGGACAAGGTGTCTTCCAGCGAAAAGGAAAATACCTAAGATAAGAACAGCCACTCCAGGTTCTTACTGAATCACGCAAAACAAACCTGATTCTTAAGATTATTCCCAACATTTTTTTTCATCCAACACCATAATTCCAGGGCCAAAATCTAACTTGGGTTTGCCAATGAGTTCCCGTATAATCTGCCGCCCGAGAGATCCGGGAGTCTATGCTCCCCGGGCATAATAAGAACAATCCTGGCTGCCTAACTGGTTATTCAAAAATGATGACAGACCACAAGCTTACTCACCTCAAGCAACTTGAAGCAGAAAGCATTCATATCATACGTGAAGTGGCTGCGGAATTTGATAATCCGGTAATGCTTTATTCCGTAGGCAAGGATTCTGCTGTAATGCTGCACCTGGCTCTGAAGGCCTTTTACCCGGGCAAACTTCCTTTCAAACTTCTGCACGTAGATACCACATGGAAGTTCAGGGAAATGATTGAATACCGTGACAATCTGGCAAAAAAGCTTGGCCTGGATCTGATCGTTCACATCAACGAAGAAGGCGTTCAGGAAGGCGTCACGCCCTTTACCCATGGCAGTGCCAAACATACTGACATTATGAAAACCCAGGCTCTGAAACAGGCTCTGAATAAATACAAGTTTGATGCCGCCTTTGGTGGCGCACGCCGCGATGAGGAAAAGTCCCGTGCCAAGGAAAGGGTTTACTCCTTTCGCGACAAGAATCACCGCTGGGATCCAAAAAATCAGCGCCCGGAACTTTGGAATCTTTACAACGGCAAAATCAACAAGGGCGAGAGTATTCGTGTGTTTCCAATTTCCAACTGGACAGAGCTCGATGTCTGGCAATATATCCATTTAAACAATATCGATATACCGTCCCTCTATTTCGCAGCAGAAAGACCTGTGGTGAATTACGAAGGCACGGAAATATGTGTAGACGATGACAGAATGCCAAAGGAACTGGCTACAACTGCAGTAATAAAGAAAGTACGTTTTCGAACCCTTGGCTGCTATCCCCTTACCGGTGCAGTTGAATCGGAAGCAAGCACCCTGCCCGAGATTATTCAGGAGATGTTGATGACTACAACCTCCGAAAGACAGGGTCGCACCATCGACAAAGACCAGTCTGGCTCCATGGAACAAAAGAAAAAAGAAGGCTATTTTTAATCCTATGTCTCACCAATCAGAACTGATCAGTACAGATATTAATGCCTACCTGGCCCAGCATGAACGCAAGGAACTTCTGCGCCTGCTGACTTGCGGCAGTGTCGATGATGGTAAAAGCACTCTTATTGGACGCTTGCTCTACGACACCAAGATGATTTACCAGGATCAACTTGATGCTCTGGGATCTGACAGCATGAAATCCGGCACTACCGGTGACACTTTTGACCTTGCCCTTCTAACTGACGGTCTGCAAGCAGAGCGCGAACAGGGTATTACAATTGATGTTGCCTACCGCTATTTTTCCACAGCCAAGCGTAAATTTATTATTGCTGACACCCCTGGCCATGAACAATATACCCGTAATATGGCCACCGGGGCATCCAACTGTGAACTTGCCATAATCCTGATTGATGCGCGTCATGGCGTTCTTACCCAGACCCGTCGTCATACTTTTATAGCCTCGCTATTAGGTATCAAGCATCTGATTGTTGCCGTTAACAAAATGGATCTGATGGATTTCAGTGAAAAGGTCTTTAATAATATACGTGCTGACTATCTGGATTTTACCAGTGAGCTTGATACCGGCGACCTGACCTTTATTCCTATCTCTGCAAAGAATGGGGATAATGTGGTAAATGCCAGTGAAAATACCCCATGGTATGACGGCGAGACACTGATGTGGATGCTCGAGAACGTAAAAATAAGCGCCGACAAAAATTTTGACGACTTCCGCTTTCCGGTACAGTATGTAAATCGTCCCAATCTGGATTTCCGTGGCTACTGCGGCACTATTGCATCAGGTGTCATTCGTAAGGGCGACCATATTACGGCGCTGCCCTCGGGCAAGACCAGCACTGTTAAATCCATTGTTACCTATGACGAAGAGCTGGAGATGGCCTTTACCCCGATGGCTGTCACTCTGACTCTGGAAGATGAAATCGATATCAGTCGTGGCGACATGATTTCTCATTCCGACAACCTGCCAGTTACCAAGGCTGATTTCATGGCGACGGTTGTATGGATGAACGAAAAAGCTCTATTACCCGGCAAACAATACAATTTCAAACATACCACCAAGTCTACTACAGGGCAGATCAACATGATCCTGCACAAGGTAGATGTGAACACCCTGGAAACCAGTCCGACTCCCAGCCTCGAGTTAAATGAAATCGGCGTATGCGAAGTGAACCTCAATGAGCCCATTCATTTTGACGATTACAAGAAAAATCCCGGCAGCGGTTCTTTTATAATTATTGATCGTCTCACCAATGCCACCGTTGGTGCAGGCATGATTTCCGATGAAAACAAGTCTGGCAAACATATCAGCACAGTATCTGCTCATGTTACTACTGCAGAACGCGCAGCTCGTTATGGCCAGAAACCGGTAACAGTGATGTTTATCGGCTTGTCCGGTTCCGGCAAATCAACGCTGGCGCATGGCCTGGAACGACGACTTTTTGACATGGGTCGTGTCAGCACTGTGCTCGATGGTAAACAGATGCGTCAGGGAATCAGCAAGGATTTGCCTCATGATGCAGAAGGTCGCGCAGAAAACCTGCGGCGCAGCGCCTATATTGCCAAGTATTTAAATGAGGCCGGCCTGATCTGTTGTGCAGCTTATGTATCGCCCAATCTGGATTCCAGAGAACATATGATCAGCGTGATCGGCGAGGAAAACTGCATGGTGATCTACCTGAATCCGCCTTTGGAAGTTTGTATGCAGCGTGACCCAAGCGGGCTTTATGCAGCAGAACAAAATGTGCCCAGCGGCAACGTACCGGGAATATCATTCGATTATCCGGAACCGGAAACACCGGATTTGATATTACCCACCCATGAGCTTGACGTGGAAGAGTGTATTGATCGAGTCATCAATGTGATGAAGGAACAGTCGGTTATCTAACCAAGTCACAAGTCACAAGTCACAAAAAAGGCGACTAAAATAGTCGCCTTGCCGCATGCGTCCCTGCGCTCCTTATCCGACCTATAGAAAACCATTGCACCCTGAGAGAGTGGTTGCTTGTCTCTTGCCTCTTGCCTCTTGCCTCTTGCCTCTTGTCACTTGCCTCTTGAGACTTTTTTAAAACCGACTGCCGACTGTAAAATAAAGACTTCTATCCTGCCCAACAAAATAGCGATCACCGGAAAAGGCTGAAAAGGCATTCACATCTGCACGCTCTGCATAATCAGTATCCAGCAAATTGGTGACCCTGGCTGACAGATACCAGTTGTTTTCGGAGTCATACTGATAACGAAGGTTCAGCAAGTCATGGCCTTCATATTTAAACAGGTTGGATTCATCTGAATAATAAGGCCCCATATGCACCCACTCCAGGTTCATGCTGCTGTTATTATTCATCTGCCAGTTAAGCTTGGCATTGCCGGTCAACTTGGGCGCCGTATCAATATCCTTACCATCCAGTAATACCCTAACGCCACGCGGTGCGACATTTGAATCGTAGGTATGACGTGCATAGCTGGCCGTCAGACTAAAGCTCCAGGCATCATTAATTATGTACTGGGTATTAAGTTCCAGTCCGCGATGCTTGGTGGCACCGCCACTGACATTGTTGCGCCCACTGTCCTGAAAAATGACATTGTCCTTTTGCATATAGTAGGCAGCCAGCGTGTAGGACAAATTGCCTCGACTGGCACGATATCCCACTTCAACGCTTTCCATTTCCTCTGAGTCCAGGTCAGCGACCTGTTGATTTTGTTGCAAACGATAGAGCTCCGTTGCCTGGGGCGCACGAAATGCCATGGAAAGATTGGTAAAAAACTGCACATTGGTATCAAGATCGTGGATCCAGCCCAATTGCAGGGAATAATTATCAAAATCATCGCTGCGATCACCGGGCCGACTATAGCGGCAGGTGCCAGCAGGATTGAATGCGGAGGGTGAGCAGGAAGAACCGTCCTCTGCCGTGTTGCCATCAATCATCAGGTTATCGTAATCGTATTCCAGGAATTCGTAACGCAGCCCCAAAGTCAGTTGATCCTGCTCTGTGCTTTGGTATTCCATCAAAACATAGGGAGAAATCATGGTGGCATCTACGGTGAAATCATATTGTTTGCCGGTAGGAAAAGAGCCAAAACCAAAAGCCTGGGTCTGTCTGAGAAAGCCTTCCGACATCTCAAAATCTACACCGACATTCCAGCTTAACGGGCCATCTCCCTCCGAGCTATACATACTTTGCAGGCCAAAAGACTCATGGCCATTTTCTTCCAGCGGAGTTCCCGGCAGAAAGTGCATAAGGAACGTCATATCGGTATCACGGTAGTAAGGGGTCAGCATCCAGCTACCATTTTCAGTGCTGCCTTCAATACGGCTGTGCAAACGAAAACTCTGGGCATCACGAAAGGCTTCCGGGTTTCCATTGCTGCGTTTCACTGCATCATTCTTGTAAGCTTCAAAGCCCCGATCCAGATAACCGGCAGTTTCCTGATTCAGATTGGTTGCTGCCAAGACAGTAGTGACACTTATATCTGAGCCTTCATACTGATGAGACAGGTTCAGTTTCTGCTGATCAAAACCGGAATCATCGAGATAACCTCCGTCTGTTGCGCCATTGAAATAGGCACCAAAAGAATGTTTTCCCTGCCTGGCGTTAATACCGGCATTCAGGCGCGCGTATTCATTGGGCCCCATATCAATTGAAATATCACCACCGGGCTCCTGGCCCAGTGATGGCGTGATCACATTAATAGCCCCATGCAACGCATTAACCCCATATAAAACACTGCCTGGACCGCGCACAATTTCGATAGCCGAAGCCTGCTCTGTATTTGCTTCAAACAGCTGGTTTACATTACAAAAGCCAGCGCCTCGTAATGGAATGCCATCCTGTGAGGTTTGAAAGGAACCACAACTCCCGGCGCCAGTAAGGACCGGGGAACGAATACCCAAAAGAGATTCCTGACCATTACCGCGGTTAAATACCACGCCAGGAACTGAGTTAAGTACTTCACCAATATGCACATGGCGAATCAAATCCAGTGTTTCACTACCAAGGGCATAGATACTGGCAGGAATATCCTGCAGCTGGGTTTCTCGTCGCTCTGAAGTGACAATAATAGTCTCCAGAATATTCTCCTGAGCCAGTACTAGCGGGCTATTACCAGCGGCAAGCAGCATGGCCAGTTGCAGTGATTTGAATCTGAAAAATGTTTTCATATAGATTTTTCCCTTAAAAATTTTGTAGTGACTAATAAAACCGTTGATAAAGCCTTTATCAAAGCTCCCTGGCATGCTGTTTTCAGGTTTATCTAATGACCAACGTTTACAGCGACTTTTTCTGATCTAACGGTCTCTTTAAGTCGTTTTACTCACTGTGTGACCCTGTAATAACCAGTGTACGCATTTCCAGCAGGTTATGAGCCTGAACAGCTTTGGCGCTTTGGCTAACACCGGGCAATCAAATTTTGCTATATTCTGCATATTTATTGGCATGAACCAATGCCTTTGTACTCCAAAAACCTGATTTTTTCCTGATGACGATCATTTGCAAGGGATCTAACCATTGAGCGACTTTTTCATTAATCAAACCCGTGTCGATCCGGACCGCTGCAAGGTTTACCGGGCGGGGGAAATACTTTCCCTGGAACCAAGAGTCATCCAGGTACTGCAGCATCTTGCCAGACATCAGGGACAGGTGGTCAGTCAGAAAACCCTGATGGATTCTATCTGGACCAATACGATAGTCGAAGCCAGTGCCTTGCAGCGCTGTATTGCACAATTACGCAAGGCCTTCGGTGATGATGCACGCAATCCACAAGTCATTGTAACCTACCCTAAGAAAGGCTACAGCCTGATTGCACCAGTCAGCTGGGAAGCGCCTGAGACCAAAACACAACCCCCGACTTCACGCGGCCAGTTTTATCGCCCGTCGCTGAGCTCAGGTTTAATGAGCGTCATGCTGTTAGTCCTTGTCGTCATCATTGTCAGTGTCGGGACTCCGCTCAATAAAGCAACTCCAGACGAAAACCTGAGCGCTTTGACTGCAGACTCGGCAGACCTCAATCAACAAAATCTCTCGGCAACAAAAACTTCTTTGTTAGGCAATTCGGCTCTTATCAGCGCAATTGACGTCGCAGATGATTTTCCTGTGTATTCACCTGATGGACGCTTTGTTGTTTATCCACGTTACCTGGAAGAAAACAAGGCACATCTTTGGGCAAGAGACCTGGCCTATGGTAAAGATTTCCTGCTCACCGATGAAGTCGGTGACTATGCACATCTGGCCTGGTCGCCGGATGGAAGCCAGCTGGTATTTGTCGACTCAAACTGTGTCGATGGTCCTTGTACATCTGGCCAGTGCAGCTCTCTAAAGTCAGTAGCCATGTTCCAGTCTGAAACCAATACCTTGTCAGTTGAGAAACTAATCGACTGTAGTCCTGAACACCTGTTTGCACCCGAATGGCTGAATAACCGCGAAATCGCTGTTATTGAGATGAGTGACGATGTGGCCTCTCTGAAACGCTATGATCTAAAGACACAAAACAGGAGTTTTCTCTACCAGAGTGACGAAGTCATTCCCTATCAGCTCAGCTTTTCCCGTCAAACCAATATACTGACCATCACTGCCATGAATCTCTCTGGCAGGAAAGAGCTGTTATTTCTTGATATCAGTAATGGCGCGATTAACCGCAACGATACCTCGGGCTTTGTAACGGAAGAGACATGGTATCCAAGCTCCACCCCGCTCTGATTTCAAACTCATACTGCCCAGAACTCACCCTGCAATACTAAAACAATAACTAAAACTACAGGTTTTTCTCATGTCACTTTTTTTCGAACAGATAGAAGGTCTGCAACTACACCTGCAAGCCATTGCAGAGCTGGATAGCATTATTACCACAGAGAAATTTTCTCATGTTGATCGGGAAATGATTGACATGATGCTTGAACAAAGCGCCCGCTTTGCCGAAGAAAAACTGGTTCCACTTGCCGAGTCTGGAGACCTTGAAGGATGCGTGCTGACAGATGGCGGCGTCAGCCTGCCTGCTGGCACCGCTGAGGTATATCAGGAATGGTGTGAACTGGGTTTCCCGGCATTGGGCTTACCGATGGATTTCGAAGGACTGGATTTCCCCAACATTGTGCAAAGCAGCGTTCAGGAAATCCTGGACGGCGCTAACATGGCCTTTGGCATGCTCGGAATAAATCTCCGTTGCGCCGCCCGCGCATTGATTGCCAATGCCTCAGAGGACCTTGTGCAGCGCTGGGTACCCGGACTGGTAAGTGGCGAAATAGCCTCCACCATTGTCATCAGTGAACCGCAGGCCGGATCTGATGTTGGCCGCATCAGAACCAGTGCCACTCCCGCTGACAACGGGACATGGCATATCAATGGCTCGAAGATCTGGATTTCCTATGGCGACCATGATGCGACCAGCCAAATTATTCACCTGGTACTTGCCAGGGTCCCCAGTGATGAAATTGGCACGCGCGCTCTGGGGTTATTTGCCGTACCAAAATTACTCGATGATGAACAAGCTAATAATGTGGTTACCTCGCGCCTGGAACATAAAATGGGGCTACACGCCTCTCCAACCTGCGTACTGGATTTTGATAATGCCCAGGGAGTTCTGGTGGGTGAGGCCGGCAAAGGCCTGCAGGCCCTGTTTATCATGATGAACGGCATGCGCCTTGCTGTCGGTGTACAGGGTTCAGCGGTGGCCAATGTTGCCACCCTGCGTGCCCTGGAATATGCCCGCGAGCGTCCCCAGGGTGGTCGCCCTGATGAAGCTGCGTTGATGATCACCGAGCATGCCGATGTGAAACGCATGCTGCTGGAAATGACGGCTAAAAGCGAAATGATTCGCGCGCTGACACTGAGAACTGCTGCCTATCTCGATCTGGCAGAAATCAGTGAAGATGATAGCAAAGCTCAGCTCTATCTCAGGCTTGGCGAGCTTCTTTTGCCCCTGGCAAAAACGGTAGGCTCAGAAACCGCATTCCAGGTGGCCAGCCAGGGCATCCAGGTGCTGGGCGGCTATGGTTATAGCCATGACTACCCTATTGAACGCATGACCCGGGATATTCGCGTGTCCTCTATTTATGAAGGTACCAGCGGCATTCAGGCGCTGGATTTCATGAAACGCAAAGTACTGGCTGATCAGGGTGAAACCTTAAGGGCATTGTTAGACATAATACGCACAGATACAGCTCGTGCAGAGGCAGCAAACCCTCTGAAGTCGGGGGTCGCCTTGTTGATCGAGCAAATGGAAATACTGCTGGATGAATTACAGGAAAAGAACGCCAATGATCGAAAATCCATCGAAGCAGGTGCCTACCATTTCCTCAATTTCAATGGCCTGCTGGTGACTCACTGGTTGGGGATGCTGCTGTTTAGCTCGGCCGGAGGCGGCAGCGACTACCACAAGCGTCTGCAAGCGGCCTTGACACTGTCAGCTACAGGTCTGAAAGAACAAGGCAGTTTACTGGCCAGATTGTCGCTACAGCAGGGCCAGGATATAAGCCTGTAGAATTCTTGAAATAGCACTGAAGCCGGCAACCAAATTCCATTTGATCTTATCAGCACTATTCGATACTTTAACAGGCCTTTCGCCCCTAATCCGGCGTACAAAACTGGATAAATGAATAATTTCCCTTAAAACAGCTTCCATAAAGACAACAGATAATAAATCAGCTTTAGTAGAAACTATCCACGTACGGAGAAAATAAATGAACGAATATCAACTCTTCATTGATGGTAAATACCAGTCCTCAGCATCAGGTACCTTTTCTGATGACATGAATCCTGCTACCAACGAAGTCTATGCAAAAGTCCAGAACGCCCAGAAAGAAGATTTGGAAACCGTTATTTCCTCTTCTCAAAAAGCCTTTGAGACCTGGAAAGATATGCCGCCTTCGGCTCGGGAAAAACTATTTCTCGACGTAGCCGACCTGATGGAAGAACGTGCCGCTGAATTACGTGATGTACTGATTGATGAAGCCGGATCCACCATGTTAAAAGCCGGTTATGAAACTCATCATACGCCAGACTTCCTGCGTTCCATGGCAGGTGAATGTCGACGCATCAAGGGTGAGACCTATGTGTCCAACTACCCGGGTGTGAAATCCATGGCGATTCGTCGCCCACTGGGTGTGACCGTGGCGATCGCTCCATTTAACTTTCCTCTTCTGCTTGGTGTGCGCAAAATCGGTTTCTCACTGGCAGCCGGCAATACCATGATTCTGAAGCCTTCGGAAATGACTCCCGTTATTGGCCTGAAACTGGGTGAGCTATTTACCGACGCCGGTTTCCCACCCGGCGTCCTGAATGTTATTCCTGCGCAAGGTGCAGAGCTGGGCGATGGTCTGATTACAGATTCCCGCGTTAAATTTGTGACGTTTACCGGCTCTACCCGCGTCGGTCGTCAGGTCGGCGCCACTGCTGCAGCGGCTGGCAAACGCTTTGCTCTTGAGATGGGCGGCAAAAACCCGATTCTTGTCCTTAATGACGCTGATGTCGATTACGCAGTGGATACCGCTGCCTTCAGTAACTACATGCATCAGGGCCAGATCTGTATGACGGGCTCACGGGTGATTGTTGAAGCCGGTGTCTATGATGAATTCTGCGAAAAGATGACCAGAAAAGTTGAAGGCATCCCTTATGGTAATGATCCTCGCACCCCTGGCCTTATTGTTGGTCCGCTGATCAGAACCACACAACCTGCCTTCATCAAGGAACATCTTGATGCTGCTGTCGCCGCCGGCGCAAAACTGCTGATCGGTGGTGACTCCGAAGGCAATGTGTTCCAGCCAACCGCGATCGCCGATATCACCGACAGTATGAGCATATTCAAAACGGAACTTTTTGGTCCGGTGATGTCCATCGTCAAAGCCAATGATCATGAGCATGCCGTTGCACTGGCCAATGATGTTGACTACGGTCTTTCATCGGCGGTGATGTCCAATGATATGCAGAAGATCTGGTACTGTATTGAAAATCTTGAAACCGGTATGGTCCACGTGAATGGTCCCAGTGTTCGAGACGAGCCTGTCATTCCCTTTGGTGGAGTGAAAGGTTCCTCACATGGTCGTGAAGGCGGACACTTCTCCATCGATGAATGTACGGAACTAAAATGGATCACCATGCAGGTGGGCAAGAACGGTTACCCGTTCTAATCCACTCTGTTACTGATCTTCAAAAAAGGGCCTTCGGGCCCTTTTTTTACAATCCTGTTTTACAGTAACATCTGTAATCCCGGGAATACTGTAAACTATTGCTGCTGAGCCCCATTTTCATCAAGAAAGAACCACAGCTTTATTCAGGTAATCACTGGAATCATGAACCCCTGGTTTGAACAGCGACATGCTCCCCCACCCGGCACCTACCTGTGCCAGAAAACAGAAATTGATACTAACAAGGTCAAGGAATTCCGCTTTGGTGGAGCTTCACCTTTCGCCTTCCGCATGTTCATCTATAATGATGATGGTGTGTTCAGGGCCTACCGAAATTCCTGCCCCCATTATGATGTCCCCTTGAACCATAATCCCGATGATCTGTTCAGCTCTGACGCTCGATATTTTCAATGCATGACACACTTTGCCAAATTTGAAAAAGGTTCCGGTGCCTGTATTTCAGGGCCTTGTGAAGGAGAGGCTCTGGAATCCATCCCTATCCAGCAGGATGGTGGAAATTTATTAATAGAAAGGAGTGATTCATAAAAGAATCCCTGTTCAGTTATTTTGGGAGTATAAAAACATGTATAACCAGCTCTGCAAGACATTGAGTCCATTGAAATGACAAGATCTTCTGATAGCAAAGAGAATGTCAATTCTCCCTCAGCAGCTGAAGATGCCGCCACCGCAATGATGGAAAGTGCTGCCAGCAAATTAAATGAAAGAGACTCATCAGCAAGCGTAAAGTTTCATCAACTTGGGGTTGTTGTACAACTCCTTGGACTCTCGATTTTGATCATTGTTGCTGGCGTGTTGATATTAAACATACTGTTTATGTCAGAGAAGATTAGCAAGGCTGCCAATGTGTTTATGCTATTTGCGCTTCCCTGTTATCTGATCAGCACCCTTGTCCGGTTCATGCTGACTGGCTCCAAAAAATTCTTTCCCTGGCAGTGAATAGTGCACCAGTCAGTTCTGAGGCACGGGTGAAAATTCCAAGCTTTATTGGCCGGATGGCTGTCTTCGCGACAGGTCGGCATAAACCTGGCCGGTAAACCGCTCTGGCGTAATCGCACCTGCAGCACGGGCTTCATCAAAATCGGCAGTTGGCCGCGCGGCCAGCACTTCCTCAAGAATTAAAGGGGTCGGAGGGATTTAAATTAAATCCCTCCGACCCCTTTAGTGATACCTAAAACCTGAAGGTATAGTTAAATTTCAGCGACAAATCCCCATTTATCGAGGCAAAATCATTGTCTTTATCAAGATCAACCATCCCCCAGTTCAGCACCAGAAACCCCTCCTGCCCCGCTGTGGGTATCCAGCGCAAGCGGCTGTTAATACCTATACCCTCAGATACATTGTCGTACTGAATACGGTTTGACCAGCTCAGCTCTGGCGTGAAGTTGATCAGGGTATTAAAGGAAGTCAGGCGCACAGTAAAGTTGCCCTGGGGTAAATGAATTTCATTTTCCGAGACATTCATGCCCAGGTTATAGCGATTACTGGGCTGCCAGCGAATCCCCACGCTTCTTTGTAGATTGTTGCCACCAAAATAGTCTCCCCACGTCACATTGATGCTGCCTGACAGACGGCGCCGACCGGCGAAGCTGATGCCTGCTGTGCCCTGAGTGAATTCGTAATCGCCCGGAGGAATCACGACATTACCAATGCCGTTGGAAGCCCGGTAAATGGTAAAAGGCCGAGACAATACTTCCCTGGTTCGAACGATGCTGGCAGAAACCGAATCTCCAATATTGTTATTGGCATTCACCCGAACATCTGATACCTGGGAAATCAGCTGGCCAGTATCGAGATCGCTGTTGCGATAGCTGTCGAAGCCGGCATACACTGAACGCACATAATTACCAGGTTGCAAAAACTGCCTGAAACCAAAGTCCAGCGCATGGTCTTCAATACCAGTCTGATTCACGAACCCCATGGCCGGATTAAAGTTGTCTTCTATGCGTTTGTATCTGTAACCACCACGCCAGCCATTGGTGTTTGGTGAACTGATGCCCAATCCCCAGGATGCATTATCACCGCTGATTCCATCGGTATCTGTTTGTTGATACCAGACTTCACCCTCCACGACTTTATTGCCGGGTAGACGCGAATTCCGGTAACGAAAATCGGCGCCGATCAGGGAATTATCGATATTGGAACGCGGATCACCGCTGGTGGCGATGACGCCCAACAGCGATTCATTCAGAATATTCAATGCTGCCCTGCCCACAAAAACTGTCTGGGCATCCACACCAGCAAGAGTATCCTCATCCTGGCTAACCACCAGAGTACCCACATCCCAGTCGCCGCTACGTCCGCTAACCTTTGCACCAACATTGATGTCTACCGGCTGGCCACCGGGACTAAGACCAATGCGACGGGAAAAAAAAGGGCGTCCGTTTTGCAGTGCAGACCGGGGCATGGCGTCATTGCCCTCCTCATTAAAATTCGCCCCGACACCAATACGACCAAACTGAAAAATATCCGCATCACGAATAAAGAAATCCCGCTGCTCTGGAAAGAAAAGGTTAAAGCGAGTCAGGTTGACCTGTCGCGTGTCCACTTCTGTCGCAGAAAAATCTGTATTTATGGTAAGCGCCGCATTGAGCTGAGGTGTGATCTTGTAGAACATATCTATCTGCGGTTCCAGGGCCTGATCATCGGAACCGGCAGGACCAAATACCCGCTCTTTACGCATAACAAGATATGGCACAACATCCAGTCCCAGGCCCTGGCGTAAATCTTCCAGTCCGGTGGCGGTGCCGGCAATACTGGGATTAAGCAGACGGTTACGTGAAACCCAGCCAATCTCTTCAGAACTACGCCGGATGGTGCGACGGAAATTTATTCCCCATTCAGTATTGCCCGGATCAAACGACAAGGTCTGGAATGGAATACGCATTTCTGTCGTCCAACCCTGTTCATCAATATTGGAGCCTGCCTGCCAGATGCCTTCCCAGTTGCGATCCACACCGGAAACATTCTGGTAGATACCTTCGACGCGAACACCGTTGGCATTAATTTCGAAAAGAAAACCACTACGCCGATCCAGATAGGGATCAAGCATAATATTAAAGGAATCATCATTGGGCAGACCCTGCCCCTGTAATAAAACATTGGCAGTAATCAGAGAGGGGTCCTCTTCAAACATACGAGCACCAATGTATATGGCATCACTGGAATAAAACACCCGGACTTCCGTACGCTGACTTGGGCTGGCGTATTCAAAGGGCGCCATCTGATGAAAATCGCTGACTACTGCGGCTCGTGACCAGACATCATCATCAAGCAGTCCATCGATGCGGATATCATTATCAGAAAGACTGGGGACCGAAAAGGACTTGCCGCCGGTGATTCCTCCCAGAGGAATTTCATCCTGAGCCTGTAACGGAGATTCCACTGCTATCGTTATGGCAATAACAAGACACCAATAAAAAGGGGAACAAGAAAATATACGGCCAGGTAAACGATTTACTGTCACAGCATCGCCTTTTATTATTTGGGGAAATGAGCACTGTACGACGGAAAAATGGAATGAATATGAATACTCAAGCCTGTACGCAATGACTTTAAAAGAAAAATCCGGTAATTCAACAACCCTTTAAGGTAATCATTGGTTTTTCAAGCATTAGAACAAACCCATAGAGATCATAAGCTGAAGACTTTTGTCGCTACACCTTCAAAGAATAATTTTTTATCCGCATCGCTTATCTCCATGGCATCCATATCAACAACTTCCTGTTTTAGATACTGATAGGGATAATCCATCGCATACATAACCCGATCAACACCAATTTGCTGCTGGGCAAATTTTACTGCGGGTTCCCAGGCCATTCCGGAGCAGGTGATATAAACATTTTCCTTCAGATAGTCGCTGACTTTTTTCCTGAGTGGCTGCAGAGTTTCATAACGTTTTGAAGAAACCTGGGCGTTGTGCATGAAATCCAGTCGATACATCCAATAGGGCAAGGCTTCCCCCATGTGACCAATGATCATTTGCAGTTTCGGAAATTGATCAAAAACCCCGGCAGTGATTATGCGCAGCATATGCATGCCGGTTTCAACGCCAAAACCAAAAATAGCGCCGTCCAGCCCTACTTCCAGCATTGGCTCAATCATGTTTTTTGGCGGCGTATTGGGGTGCAGATAAATGGGCAACTCGAGGGCCTCGGCGGCTTCAAAGATCGGCCAGAACTTTCTGTCACTCAGATATTCTCCATGAGTATGGGAGTTATTGATGACGCCTCTAAAGCCGAGCGCCTTGCAACGCTCAAGTTCTTGTGCCGCCAGTTCAGGGGCTTGTGGGGCAATGGCACAAAGACCGGCATAACGATCGGGGTGACGATCAATCGCCTCTCTCAGAATATCGTTACTGTCCCTGGCAAGGGTTACCGCCGTGTTTTTATCAAACACCTGTACTCCAGGTGAGGTCAGCGAAAGCACTGCGAAATCAATGCCGGCAGCATCCATATCCGCCAGTCGCTCCTCATCCAGATCAGCCAGTTTCCGCCTCACTGTAGCCGGACGCGGCTCCATGGAGGTACCGTAAAACCCCCATAAACTGTTAAAGCCCGGATCATCCAGGGTTTTACTGTTGTAAAGGTCGGCATACATTTGCAACAACTCTTCCGGTGCCCAGGCCTCTTCAGTAGCAATACGCCGGTAGTTTTGATTGGGGGCTATGAGGGTGTTTGCTGTCATAATTATATTCCCGGGTCAGGCATTACAGGAGTTAAATACTGATCTTTAAGATCAGCAGTATAGCGAAAAAATTTTACTCGGCGTGCCTTTTGGGTGATCATTACGCCCCTTTTTCCCGTATCAGCACCCAGAAATTACCAATCAGGAGTTAACCGTGGCACAAGCAGAACCACTCAGCAGCAATCCCTTGGCACTTTATCCGGAATTACAGCTGTTCATCGCAGGTGAATGGCTATCCAAAGGCGACCGTAAAAGCCAGGAAGTATTGAACCCGGCAACTGGCGAAGTGCTTGGTGAATTGCCTCACGCAACGGAAGCCGATCTGGATCGGGCACTGGCTGCTGCCGAAGAAGGTTTCAAGGTCTGGCGAGGCAAATTACCGGAAGAACGCAGTGCCGTACTGCGCAAGGCTGCTGTACTCATGCGCGAACGAGGCGAGCAGATCACCACTACTGCTTCTCTGGAATCTGGCAAACCTATCATGCAATCGCGTATGGAATTGAAAATGTCTTCCGATGTTCTGGAATGGTATGCCGAGGAAGGCCGACGTGCCTATGGTCGAGTATTAACCCAGCGCCAACCCGGTTCACGCATGTATGTGGTTAAAGAACCCGTTGGACCCGTTGCTGCTTTCGCGCCCTGGAATTTCCCACAGGGAAATCCAGCCAGGAAAATGGGTGCTTCGCTGGCAGCTGGTTGCTCCTGTGTATTCAAACCGGCTGAGGAAACGCCAGGCACTGCGTTACTGATGGCTAAATGCATGCAGGATGCGGGCTTGCCTGACGGCGTATTGTCAGTGGTCTTCGGTGTACCCCACGTTATTTCTACTTATCTATTGAGCTCCCCGATCATCCGCAAAATGTCCTTCACAGGCTCGGTACCGGTGGGCAAGGCACTGATGAAACTGGCAGCGGATAATATGATTCGCACTACCATGGAACTGGGTGGTCATGCGCCGGTACTGGTATTTGAAGATGCTGATGTTGAAAAAACACTCGATATGGCTGTTGCTGCAAAATTCCGCAACGCCGGTCAGGTGTGTGTGTCACCCACCCGCTTCTTTGTCCATGAATCACTTCATGCTGCTTTCGTATCCGGGTTTACCGAGCGCGTGGAAAAAATCACCATAGGCAATGGCCTGGATGAAAACACCCAGATGGGTCCTCTCATCCATGCCCGTCGTCGTGATGCCATAAGTGCTCTGGTAGATGATGCTGTGGCAAAGGGAGCAACTCTGAATACCGGTGGTTCAGCTATTGATGGCCCTGGTAACTTCTACAAGCCCACACTACTTTCCGATGTGCCCCTTAATGCCAGAATAATGAACGAAGAACCTTTCGGCCCGGTGGCCCTGATCAATTCATTCACTGACTTTGATGCAGTGATGAAAGAAGCCAACCGCCTACCTTTCGGTTTGGCGGCCTATGCTTTCACGGAGAACTCCCGACGCGTTAACCAGCTCGGTGAACAACTTGAAGCAGGCATGATTGGGATCAACAGTTTTGGCATCTCGGTACCGGAATCACCATTTGGCGGTATCAAGGAAAGTGGCCATGGCTCGGAAGAAGGCATTGAAGGGCTGGATGCATGTATGGTGACCAAGTTTATTTCGGAAGTGTAGTTTTCAGACTTAAAGAAAATGATTAAACATAAAATAATAGTATCCATGCCATTAACCTGGTGAATTATCGAAGAGGTCACTATGCAATTTCTTGTTACAGCCCTGGATTACACAGATGCGGAAGCTATCGATCGTCGCATGCAGCATCGGGAACAGCACCTGGCCAATGTCAGGGAAATGATTGATTCAGGCAAATTTCTGATGGGAGGGGCAATTCTTGATGATAATGAAAAAATGATCGGATCTGCGCTTATGCTGGAATTTCCGGATCGGGAAAGCCTGGATCAGCACCTGGCACAGGACCCCTATATTGATGGCAAAGTCTGGGAAAAAATCGAAATCAAGACAGTCAAGCTGGTGCCCACGAATTAATGTTTCTTTTCCTCAGGCTTTGCCACAGAAGAACTTGATATGACTACCGGCGTGAGAGGGTTTGGAGTCATCAGCATGATGCTGGTTTTCAGTCTGGGCAGCATCAATCTGAATGCCCAAACGGCAAAAAGCACTTTTACGCAGGCACAATACATGTCCCTGATATCTGAGTATGTGAACAAAGCCATCAATATCTACGATGGTAGATTTGCTTATTCATACACGACCAATGATCTGCTGAAAAATAAAACAGTAACGCGGCGTATCGATCCATCCAGACCTTTCCTGCTAAGCGACCGGATAATCAGCGTCAATGGCGCTCTCCCCTCTAAAGAGGATATAGAGGAACATGAGCAGCTCATGCAACGCCGTTTACGCCGCCGACTGGAAGCGGATCGTTCGCTGGTTAATGAGGAAAGAGAACGGGAAGGCAGTGAAAAGGAACGCTTTCTGGCTATGCTGATACCAGACAGCCTGAGACTGATACATCAGGTAGATAATCTGCACACCCTGGAATTCAGGGGAATGGAAGATGACAGAAAAAAAATCTTCGAAAATCTGATCGGTACACTGGTGCTGGATACAAAAAATGGCTACATAAAGGAACTACGAGTGCGAGTGAGCAAGCCCTTCTCGCCCTTCATCTTTATGCGGATTAATGCAGGCTATTTTTCTTTGCGTTTTGAATTGAACGAGACTGGTTCACCGATGCAAACTGACGCCACCTGGGAACTGGATGGGCATATACTGTATATCAAAGACCTGGATAGAAATGAAAAAATCAGTTGGTTTGATATCGAACAATTATCGTTGACTGAATAGCTAAGCCGATCAGCTGATCTGATTTTTACCGGCAAACTTATGAATTACATCTGCCAGAAAAGCCTGAAAAGGCAAGCCGGCTTCCAGGGCCAAAGCTTCGAGAGTATTAATATCTTCTGTTCGCAAACGAATATTGACACGATTGGGACGCTGTAATGGATTCAGCTCAAATCTTGATGGCAGATCCGACACCAGAGTAAAGTCAACCGTGCCTGCTGGAACTGGATCTATCGCAGCGCTACTCAGATTCAAAGTACCCATTGTTATTCTCCGTGCTTTTCATTCGCTTAAAAAGTAAATTCAAGACCTTGGAGTTATCCTACTCCAGTACTGATTCTGGATGGGTGACTCAGTTCGCATTAAACCGCGCATCTATGCAGGATTGGTGATTCAGTTCTCACTTTTCATCTGTTTTCCGATAGCCCCTGGCTTGTCTTGGAAAAATTCTCTGTAAACAGGCGTTGTTGCTCCTCGGTAGCCTCTTTCTGATAGCGGCTTTTCCACTCGGCATAAGGCATGCCATAGACTCTTTCTCGCGCAGCTTCATAGTCTACCTGTTCGCCTCTCTCATCAGCTGCGGCCACATACCATTTTGACAGGCAGTTCCGACAAAAGCCGGCCAGATTCATCAGGTCAATATTTTGCGCATCCTTCCTGGAATCCAGATGCTCCAGCAACCTTCTGAGGACGGCTGCTTCAATTTCAGTTTCAGTTTGTTTATCCACTTCCAACTCCTGTTTCACTATCAATAATCTGTCATCCGCCCGCCAGTTTTACCTGTTGGCCTTCTTCTTTCAGTACTTCAACAATCCTGGTACGCACATCACCCTGTATTTCAATAACACCATTTTTTACAGTACCACCGGTACCACACAACTGTTTCAGTCTTTTACCCAGTGTTTTCAATTCATCTTCGCTACCCTGAAATCCGCTGATCAGGGTTACGCCTTTACCTTTTCTGCCCTTGGTCTCTCTCGATACCCTGATGATACCGTCACCCTGTGCATTCACCTTTGCCTGCTTACCATGCTTGCATTGACAGGCATTCCCGGCTTTCCCGCATACGGGACAAAGCCTGCCTGTTTCAGTCGAATAAACCGGTCTTGAATTCTTCACACGTCCCTACCCTGCTATTGTTCTACTTGTAACTTGTGACTTGTTAACTGTCAAACCGGATTATCTATATCAACAAACTCATGGTGAATGGAAAATTCCTCAGCCAGATACTGCCCGACCGCCTGCACGCCATATCGCTCTGTGGCATGGTGGCCAGCAGCAAAAAAATGCATACCGGTTTCCCTGGCAAAATGTACTGTTTGTTCTGACACTTCTCCAGTTATATAAGCATCCACACCTGCCTCATGGGCCAGCTCGATATAACTCTGCGCAGAACCGGTACACCAGCCAATTTTCTCAATTGTTTTTGCTTTCCCCGGGATATGAAAGGGCTTCCTGTCCAGCCTAGAGCTAATTCTGGATGCCAGTGTTTCCCCACTGCATGGCTGTTCAAGATATCCCCAGACACCAACACGACTCTTGTGAAAGGGATCGAGATCCGCCTCGGTACGAAACCCGAGTTTCTGGCCCAGTTGTGCATTATTTCCAAGTTGCGGATGGGCATCCAGCGGCAAATGATAGGCAAAAAGGGAAAGATCACTATCCAACAGGGTTTTTAGTCGGGCTTTCTTTATGCCACTGATAACCGGATCTTCCCCTTTCCAGAAGTACCCATGATGCACAAGAATGGCATCTGCCCCCTTTTCAATAGCTGCCTGAAGAAAGTCCTGACTTGCAGTGACGCCGGAGATTAGTGTATTTATTTGAGGCCGCCCTTCTACCTGAAGTCCGTTGGGGCAGTAATCCCTAAAATCACCTGGTTTCAACAGTCTATTCAGGTATACATTCAAGTCACTCAGACTGACTGGCATGCTGTGCTTCTCCGTTTTATTTCCCCGAGGGTGTATCAACATTGTGATTGCAGGGTTGCGATACTTGCATGTGACATAGCTGGATATGGGTTATACTTCCAACTTCCCAATCATAACAAAGACATCGTTGACTCTCTATCTGCTATTGAGACCAGGCATGTGGATGTTATTATTTGGCAAGAATGCACTCTACGACAACTCTTTTCTGGAGTAGAAACAAGAATACAAACAAGTGTAGAAACAATACTAAAACACCAAACCCTACAACTAGAAAAGCACTTTAAGTGCTGAGAAATACACAAGAAATTGACCAGCAACCAAGGCTGACAATTTACTCGTATAAAGCGATGAACAGGATAATCAATTTTATAATCTGGCCAGCTGTGTCCGGACTTGTGTTCGGCATAGTGCTGTTGCAACTTCCTCGCATGGCTGACTTCATTCCCGGTCTCGATGCTTACTTACCCAAGGAGACAATCCAGCAAATTACCACCAATTCCTATTCCTATGCCGACGCCATTGCGAAAGCAGCTCCTGCAGTGGTCAGCATCAACTCAACCGCAGAAGTTGGCAGAAAAATCGGTGAGGAAATCATTAATCCGTTTCTCAAAAGGGAAACCTTTCTAAGCGATCAGAGTAGCAGTCTGGGTTCAGGTGTCATCATTTCTCCCGATGGCTATATTATTACCAGCTTCCATATTTTTGAATTACAGGACCCTGAGCTGGTCCGCAATTCAGATTCCCCCCTGCCTGAAATCATTGTTACCCTCTATGATGGCCGCAGTGTGGAAGCCCGCATCATCGCCGTAGAACAACAGAGCGACCTGGCATTACTGAAAATTGATGAAACCAACCTCCCTTATATAGCCGAGGCAGAAGCATATACCTTTGATGCCGGCGATATTGTTCTGGCCATTGGCAATCCGCGGAATATTGGTCAGTCTGTTACTCTCGGTATTATCAGTGCCTTATTAAAAAGTGATGACAGTTATGTTATTCAAACAGATGCCGCCATCAATCCCGGCAATTCCGGTGGTGCACTGGTGGATGTAAATGGGAAACTGGTAGGCATCAATTCCACTATTGTCAGTGAGTCCGGCGGCTCTGAAGGGATAAGCTTTGCTGTGCCAGCGCGGAAAGCCTTTGATTTAATGAATACCTATATCGATCAAGGTCCCGGGGCATATCTTGGCGTTAATGGTCGATTTGTCACACAGATTTTCAGCAGAATGATGCTCGACATGGACGCCCAGGGGCTTTGGGTAGAACGTCTTTCAGCCAAGGGGCCCGCAGATGTTGCAGGGCTTCAGGTTAACGACATAATCCTTTCTCTGGGCGACATGGAGATCAGCAGTGATGCAACTGCCATAAATGCAATCCAGATCGTGAATAACATGCATCCGGGAGAAACGGTTATTGCCAGAGTTCAGCGAGGAGGCGAAATAATCACCCTGCCCATTGTCCTCGGCGTTGGTGAGGCAGTGATGTGGTTGACAGAAAGCGACCCAATTTGGCGCAACAGTCTTTATCAGGAACTGGATCCCGAACCATTCAATAACAGTAACCTGCTGCGTTAGTCTTTTTTTCTGATCTCTGCTGCCCGCGCATGGGCAAACAGGCCTTCTGCATTTGCCAGAATCGAGGCTGTCTCTGCCAGCTCTTTTGCTGCCGACTCTGAACAACTAATAATTGAGGAGCGCTTCTGGAAGTCATAGACCCCCAGGGCTGATGAAAAACGGGCGGTTCCCGAGGTCGGCAATACATGACTTGGACCGGCACAATAATCGCCCAGAGATTCCGAGGTATAGCGCCCAAGAAAAATAGCACCGGCATGACGGATATCTTCCATCAGTGCACGCGGGTTGGCGACAGATAGCTCAACGTGTTCCGGCGCTATCAGGTTGCAAACCTCGGCAGCCTGCTTAAGATCATCGACTTCAATCATAAGTCCCCTGGATTCCAGGGAAGACACAATGATTTCTGCACGCGGCATGCCCGGCAGCAATTTTTCGATACTTTTGTGTACCTCTTCAATAAAGCCGACATCAGTGCTGACCAGAATCGACTGGGCCTTTTCATCATGTTCTGCCTGTGAAAACAGATCCATGGCTATCCAATCGGGATTGGTAAGGCCATCGCAGATAACCAGAATCTCTGAAGGACCAGCCACCATATCAATACCGACCTGACCAAAGACTTCCTTCTTTGCCGTAGCCACATAAATATTGCCGGGACCAACAATCTTGTCGACTCCGGGAATAGTGTCAGTGCCATAGGCCAGCGCACCTACTGCCTGCGCACCACCGACGGTAAATACCCTGTCCACCTCTGCCAGGGCCAGGGCGGCCAGCACCAGCGGATTTTTTACTCCACCAGGGGTAGGCAAGGTAGCAATGATCTCCCCGACACCGGCAACCCGGGCTGGAATCGCATCCATCAATACCGTCGAAGGATATGTTGCCTTGCCACCGGGCACATACATTCCCACCCTGTCTATGGGAGAGACCTTTTGCCCGTAAACCGATCCATCCGGGTCTGTATATTCCCAGGAATCCTGCTTTTGCTTTTCATGATAACGACGAATGCGTGCTGCCGCCTTCTCGAGTGCTGCTGACTGCTCCACCGGCAAGTTTTTCAGGCTTTGCTGCAATTCAGCTCTGGAGATTTCAAGTGTCTGAATCGATTCTGCCTGCAGCCCATCGAGTTTATTGGTCCACTCAACAACTGCAACATCTCCACGCTGCCTGACATCAGCCAGAATTTTATGCACCGACTCCTGCACCGCCTGATCAGAAATACTGTCCCAGGCCAGCGCCTTATCTAGTTCGGCACGGAATGTAGCATCCCGAAACTTCAGCCTTTGTATGGAAACGGTCATGGTTCTACTCTTTACCTTTTAACGCTTAACGCTTAACTCTTAACCTGCAACCTGCAACTTGCAACCTGCAACTTGTGACTTTTTCTATTGCTTATCAGCGACAGCTTCTGCCAGCCGCTCAAGCAGGGACTGAACACGGTCATGCTTTATTTTCATGGATGCTTTATTAACAATCACCCGGGTACTGACATCGGCAATATGTTCACGAGGTTCTAGGCCATTGGCTTTCAGGGTTTTGCCAGTGTCGACAATGTCCACGATACAATCTGCCAAACCCATAATCGGCGCAAGTTCCAAAGCCCCATTGAGCTTTATTATGTCTACCTGACGCCCCTGTTCGGAAAAGTAATTCTTGGCTATATTGACGAACTTACTGGCAACCCTTAAACGTTTCGGTGTAACAGTCTGGTTTACAGGAGCTGCTGTCATTAAGCGACAGGTCGCCAGTTTTAAATCAAGCGGTTCATAATATCCTTCCGAACCATTTTCCATGAGGATATCCTTGCCAGTAATGCCCACATCAGCACTACCCAGCTCAACATAGGTGGGCACATCAGAACCACGTATTACCATAATCTGAACATCTTCCAGATTACTGTCAAAAATGAGTTTACGACTACTGTTCATATCCTCGGCAGGAATAATCCCTGCACTTTCCAGCAGTGGTAATACTTCTTCGAGAATACGCCCCTTGGTCAAGGCAATTACCAGTTTACTATCACTCATCATTTACTCTTGAAAATTTGCACGTGAAAATTTGTTGTTGGAAACAACATCAGGAAGGTAGTCGCTTGATCTTGGCGCCAAGCAACTGAAGTTTTTCCTCAATACATTCATAACCACGGTCTATGTGATAAATACGATCCACTGTTGTCTGATTATCTGACACCAGCCCGGCAATAATCAGGCTCGCCGAGGCACGTAAATCTGTCGCCATAACCGGAGCGCCCGTAAGGGAGTCCCTGCCCGTGACCATTACCGTATTGCCTTCCACCTTCATGTCTGCACCCATACGAATCATTTCGTGCACATGCATAAAACGGTTTTCAAAAACGGTTTCAGTTATCGTCCCTGAGCCTTCAGCCACGGCATTAAGCGCGGTAAACTGGGCCTGCATGTCAGTCGGGAATGCCGGGTAAGGTGCTGTGGTCAGGGATACTGCTTTCGGACGCTTGCCCTTCATATCCAGAGAGATCCAGTCCTCACCAATTTCAATCTGCGCACCGGCCTCTTCCAGCTTGCTCAATACCGCCTCCAGAATTGATGGCCTGGTGTCCTTGACCTTGATTTTTCCGCGCGTAGCCGCGACAGCAATCAGGTAGGTTCCGGTTTCGATCCTGTCCGGCATCACTGAATACTCGCAACCATGTAATCTTTTCACACCATTGATTGTGATAGTGTCCGAGCCTTCACCTTTAATTTCTGCACCCATGGCACGCAGACATCTGGCGAGATCCACCACTTCAGGCTCTCGAGCTGCATTTTCAATAATGGTGACGCCATCAGCCAGACAAGCGGCCATCATCACATTTTCGGTTCCAGTTACTGTCACCAAATCCATGAAAATATGAGCTCCCTTCAAGCGCCCATTGATTTTCGCCTCGATATAGCCATTTTCCACAACTATATCTGCACCCATCTTTTTCAGTGCAGTCAGATGCAGATTGACAGGCCTGCTACCAATAGCACAACCACCGGGCAGAGCAACCTGCGCCTGACCATAGTGTGCCAGCATCGGGCCCAGTACCAGGATCGACGCACGCATGGTTTTAACAAGTTCATAAGGCGCATTAAAGTGCTTGATGGGTTCACTGCAAATTTCCACCCCCAGCTTTTCACCAACAATGGATTCAACACCCATACAGCCGAGTAGTTCCAGCATGGTGGTAATGTCATACAGATGCGGCAAATTACTGACTTTCACTGTATCTGTTGTCAGCAGAGTAGATGCCATGATTGGCAGAGCCGAGTTTTTGGCTCCCGCTATCCGAATCTCTCCCCTGAGTGGAATACCACCATGAATTTCCAGTTTATCCAAAATTGTCTCTCTTTAAGTAGGTAGTTAGGCCTGAGCACCTCATCTGGCACCTCATATTCGGTATTTTAGTGCTTTTTTTAGCCTTTTTAGCAGTGCGTCATTCTAACAAGATTCACCATGGGTCGCTGTATTAATTTGATAATAGCCCGGCCCCGACTATCACCCATAAAAAAAGGCCCCTTGTTTCAACAGGAGCCTTTTTCAGGTGCAGAAAAAAGTTAATTTCCGGCTGCCTGCTCTGCTGTCGTCAGTAGCTGCATGTTGATGGCATGAATAGCACCGCTGCTTATATGAGGGTTCAATACCCGATAAACTGCCTTCTGTCTTTTCACCGCATTGAGTCCTTCAAACACATCCGAAATTATCTGCACCTGGTAACTGCCGTTATCGCCAGACGCAGCTATGCTGGCATCGCAGAACTGCTGTGCTAGCAGGCTTTCTATCTCACTACTGGTAATGCTCATTTGTTTATTCCTGGTTAATGTCTTCGAATGTTTTCTAATGATCTTGTTGTCTAATCTTCAACCTGCCACAAATCAATTACTTTATCGATATCGAAACTATTGCGGTTCATCAGGTTGTCAAAGCGTGAGTAATACTGACGCCTCAGATTTACCCCTTCCACATACAGATTTCTGAGTTTCCAGATATCATCATCATTCATGAACATGGTGTACTGGATTTCTATTCTGTCACCATCATTACCCAGAATAGACATCCGCACATTACTCGAGCGTTCCGAATTTCGCGACTGCTGGCCGTTTTTTATAAACTCGTATTCAACACCGCCAAATTCAGCCAGCGCACTACCATAAAACTCTACCAGTGAGCTTCGAAAAACAATAGCAAAGCGATCAAGTTGTGCGGCACTGGCACCATTGGGACCCTGACCATATTTAGCCATGACACCTCTGGCGACTTCCCGAAAATCAACGAATTCGGCAAGTGCATTTTCAACGCCACTGAAGTAAGCTTCACGGTCTGTTTCATAGAGAGGTTTGATTTCCTCCATCGTCATGAGTAATGCACTGATATATTGGTCAACAGCTTCTTCCGCCGTAACATTCTGAGCAGCAGTAGAGCCAGTGGATACAAATATCAACGATAATGAGATCAGCAATGATCTTGTGAAAGATGAATTAAGCCCTCTACCAACAACGGCAAGAGCTCCAACATAAGCTCCAACATGAGCGCTAACACAAGCCTTAACAAGAGTAGCTAATGGCAATATCAGCCGGCCCAAATAATTCATGATGTCATTCCTCTATTTTTTAAAAACTATTAAATAATTTAAAAAAATATTGATTGCTGACTGTTATCACTTCTTTTGTGATACCAATAAACCAAATTACAGTAAAATCTGAATAGGCATACTACGCTATAATTCAGAACAGGCGGATCAAAGATACTGATCCTGAAAATTTAAATACGACAAAGCTCAAAACGGGCAAGTGCATTATCAAGAACGGAATTTAGTAAATTTGTTTCAGCAGTTTGCCGCATCAATCCTATTTTAACGCAAACCACTGCTGAAAAAAATCATGTTAACCAGAGGCATGCAGAAGACGTTGCCCACTTGATTAATCTACCGAGTCTTGCCATATTGCAGGTAGATTTATTGTCGGATAATTGGCTGTAATTACCAGTTATCCAGGAACTGAACATGGGAATTTTTGTTTCCGCAATCTATGTGCTATTTGGATTTGCGGGGTTGATCTGGAGCGCAGACCGATTCGTGCTGGGCGCTTCAACCACGGCTCGTAATCTTGGCGTTTCACCTCTTGTCATCGGCTTGACCATTGTGGCCTTTGGCACCTCAGCACCAGAAATATTTACCTCTGCTACTGCATCCTTGCAGGGTGCGCCCAGTATTGCTATTGGTAATGCTCTCGGATCCAATATTGCCAATCTGGGTATTGTACTGGCACTCACAGTCCTGATTCACCCGATAGAAATTCCGCTGTCGCTACTCAAAAAAGAACTCCCTGCCCTGCTCTTTGTTTCAGCACTGTGTTTCGTCATCTTTTTTGACCTTACCCTGAATATGTTTGATGGCTTGCTGCTTCTGGTTGTGCTTTTGGTTTTTGTATGGCGCCTGATGCAAAATATGACTTTCCTGGAAAAGGAACATGTGAGTCAGGAAGGCGACATTATTAACGCCGAAGAAGTAAGCGAATATATCGCTGACATGTCCACACAAAAAGCGCTGGCATTACTGTTTTTTGGCCTTGTATTACTCATCATCAGTTCGAACATCCTGGTAGAAGGAGCGCGCAGTATTGCCACCACCCTGGGCGTTAGTGAACTGGTTATAGGACTTACGGTAATGGCTGTGGGCACCAGCCTGCCGGAACTCGCAACTTCTATTACCAGTGCTTTCAAAGGTCATTACGACCTGGTACTGGGAAATATCATTGGCTCCAATATTATGAATATCCTGCTGGTGCTCCCGGTGCCGGCTTTTCTGTCGCCGTTTGTGATGGAATCTGAAGTATTAACCCGGGATTACCCCACCATGATGATCATCACCCTCGGCTGTACTTACTTTTTGTATATGCGGGCCCGCCAGGGTAAAAAAATCGGTCGCATGGCGGGTACAGTTTTATTGGGTATGTATATCGCTTACACTGCAAGCCTGATTATCGGCTAGTTAGGGCAACCAGATTCAGATATGGATAAATCCGCGCTGAAAAATAGCGCCATTCGCACTATTGAACTTGAAAAGTCTGCTGTGGCAAGATTGACTGAACGCATTGACGATGAGTTCTTCACTGCCTGTGAACTGATCCTTGAATGCCAGGGTCGGATTATCGTGATGGGCATGGGCAAATCCGGACACATCGCCAACAAAATTGCCGCCACACTTGCCAGCACCGGAACTCCGGCACATTTTGTACATCCGGCAGAAGCCAGCCATGGCGATATCGGTATGGTGACAGCGAAAGACGTCGTCATTGCCATTTCCAATTCAGGTACTACAGCGGAAATAGAAACCATCCTGCCAATCCTGAAAAGAAAGGCCGTGCCGCTCATCGCCCTGACTGGCAATCCGCACTCGCTCCTGGCCCAGGAAGCCAATGCCAATCTGGATGCCAGTGTAGAACTGGAGGCCTGCCCTCTCGGGCTTGCTCCGACCACTAGCACCACTGCTGCGCTGGTGATGGGGGATGCCCTTGCCATGGCCCTGCTTGAGGCACGGGGATTTACAGCAGAAGACTTTGCCTTTTCCCATCCTGGCGGCAATCTTGGCCGACGCCTGTTACTCAAAGTTGCCGACATCATGCACCAGGGAGACGACATTCCCCGGGTCACTGAAACCACTACAATAAAAGATTCACTGCTGGAGATGTCAGCCAAAAAACTGGGTATGACAACTATTACCAACGATAAGAGTGAGGTATGCGGCGTCTTTACTGATGGCGATCTTCGCAGATTTCTGGATAGTGGCAGTGATATCAATGAAACCAGAATAGAATCAGTAATGACCAGTAGTTATAAATCAATTCACAGCAACGCTCTTGCCTCTGAAGCAGCAAAAATAATGCAGGATAACGAGATCTATTCACTCATGGTGATGGATGCCGAGGATCAGTTCCATGGCATTGTAACCATGCACGACCTGCTGAAAGCCAACGTCGTCTAGAGAGCAACCACAAATCATAAGGCCGAGCCGTCAGACTATGGAAAACAAGCCACAAATCGATTTACTCGCCTCGAACATTAAATTACTGGTGCTTGATGTAGATGGAATCTTGTCCGATGGCAAATTGTACTTTGCCAACAGTGGTGAAGAGATAAAAACCTTTAACACCATGGATGGGCTCGGTCTTAAACTGCTTATGCAAGCTGGTGTCGAGGTTGCACTGATAACAGGCAGAAAGTCTGAAATCGTAGAAGTACGTGCCAGGAATCTGGGCATCAGGCATGTTTTTCAGGGTAGCGATGACAAACTTGATATTCTTGATGCACTGTTGGAAAAGCTGGGACTGGATTATTCCAGCGTGGCCTATGCCGGCGATGATTTACCTGACCTTGCCTGCATCAAAAAGGCACAACTGGGTATTACTGTGCCAAACGGACATTTCCTTTTAAAGGAGTCTGCCGATGCCGTTACTTCTCGGGAGGGTGGGCATGGCGCCGTTCGGGAAATCTGTGACTGGATATTACAGGCACAGGGGAAATTTGATGATGCTGTCAGACCCTATCTATAAATTTTCTATTATTGAGCCTGTTAATCAGGTATGAATCCTATCTTGTCTACTAAAACACCGGCATATAACCAGGAAACCTCTCCTCGCAGTAGCTTAAGGAAACATTTCCTGGCAATAGCTGTGTTGGCTGGTGTTATGTACTACCTGCTTGATAGCGCTACCGATGACGAGGTACTCGCTATTAGCCGAATCCTGGAACTGCAGGCACAGGACTATGATTATTTCATGTCCGATATCGACAGTGTGCACTACCTGGAAAATGGTTTTACCGATTATCGCTTCCAGGCTACCCGCCTCACTCATTATCCTAATCCGGAACAAAGTATTCTTGAAACACCGCAACTTTTACTGTTTAGCGAAGATGATTCAGCATGGGAAATCCAGGCTGCAAGCGGTAGCATTGAGTTCGACCCCGGCAGAAACCAGGACCGGCTGGAACTCAATGAAAATGTTATTATCAATGGCCTTACAGCAGATGGCAGAGCAATTAATATTTATACTGACAGTCTTACCATTTATCCAGAGGATAAACAGTTGAGCACGCAAAGCCCTGTGTTATTTGAAAGCGCCGGCTTTCGCTCTACCAGTGTTGGAATTACAGCAGATCTTAATGCCAGTATTTTCAGGCAATTGGCCGATGGAAAATTTCAATATGAAAACTAGACCACGCCCTGTTCTTATAAAACTGCTTTGTGCGTTTCTGCCGGTGTTGTTGTTATTGACCAGCAAAAGCTCTGCACTACCCGAGGATGCCGAGCAGCCCATTCTTGGCACCTATGACAATAGCCTGCTATTGCTCGACGAAGGCAAACAGATTTTTTACGGCAGCGATGGTACCCCTGCCGAAATCAATCAGGGAACATTAAAGATCTCAGGTGAAGAAATAAGCATCGAGCGGGCAGATGGTGAGGTTAAAAAAATTACCGTCACTGGCTCCCCCGCCCGTTACCAGCAACAACCTGCTCTGGACCAGGCTATCGTGGTCGCTGAAGGACTCACCATCATTCTGGATTACGATACTCAGCATTTATCGGTAGATGAAGCAGCCAGGTTCAGCCAGGCTAATGATCTCTGGAGCGGCTGTCATATAGATTACTATCTGGAAAGCCGACAGCTTTCCACACCGCGATGTGATAATGGTGAGCAAGCCAGATTCATACTTTCTCCCAGGAATGAACAACCGAAGCCACAATGAAAACACTTAGAGCGGTTAATCTGGCAAAATCCTACAAGGGCAGAAAGGTCGTTTCAGACACCTCCATGGAAATCAGCAGTGGTGAAATTATCGGCCTGCTGGGCCCCAACGGCGCGGGCAAGACCACCTCTTTTTATATGATTATTGGGCTTATTCGCGCAGATCATGGCAAGGTCTATATCGATGATGAAGACATTTCCAAAGCCCCTATGCATGTCAGAGCCAGAAAGGGACTTGGTTACCTGCCCCAGGAAGCCTCTATCTTCAGAAAATTGACCGTGAAGGACAATATCCTGGCCATTCTGGAAACCAGGACTGATTTGAGCAAGGCCGAGCAGGAAGAAAAAGCACTTGCGCTAATGCATGAATTTCATATCGGACACATAGCTGACACTCTTGGCATGAGCCTGTCCGGGGGAGAAAGACGCCGGGCAGAAATTGCCCGTGCACTGGCAATTGACCCGGCATTTATCCTGCTTGATGAGCCCTTTGCGGGTGTGGATCCCATTTCAGTCAACGATATCAAGCAGATAATACGTAATCTGAGCGAACGCGGAATCGGCGTGTTAGTGACAGATCATAATGTCAGGGAAACCCTGGATATTTGCCAGAAGGCCTATATCGTCAACGAAGGCTCTATCCTTGCTGCGGGCACGCCAGAAGAAATACTTTCTAATCAACAGGTTAGAGATGTTTATCTGGGGCATCAATTCAGACTTTAAGCCGGAATAGTAATAATCGACATTTCCATCTGCCCGGCACAATAGCCAGTATTTAATGCTCTGAAACTCCCGAATATCGCCATTTTGCAAGCAATGCAATAATCATTCCTGATATCAGGAAATTGTGTCACCTTACCCTGAAATTTGCTATTCTTGCGCTCCTGATCAGGGTCCTTCACAGCCTGGATTGAAGCCAAAGCTGCCAAGAGACAAATCATATAATCAAAATCAGTATTTATGAAATTATCGCTCCAGTTAAAGTTGGGTCAACAACTTACGATGACTCCTCAATTGCAACAGGCTATCCGCTTGCTGCAACTGTCTACGCTGGATCTGCAACAGGAAATTCAGGAAGCACTGGAATCCAATCCACTGCTGGAAATAGACGAATCATCTGAAACAAATGATTCACCGGAGTCCGGCGAATCCAGAGATGAGGGTGATTTCTCCCAGAACGACGACTTTACAGCCAACATCAATTCCCAGTCATCTGAATCCAACCAGAAACCAGAGCAGGCTCAGAATGACGATTTTGCCAGTGGTGATAATTGGGAAGACAAATCCATTCCGGACGAGTTATCCACCGATAGCAATTGGGATGACATTTATACCAACACCAACCTTCCCACGTCATCCTCTGCCGGCAGCAGCGGCGATGATTTTGACTTCGAATCACGCAATTCCAAAGTTGATACTCTTCAGGATCATCTTAACTGGCAGCTCAACCTGACGCCAATGTCAGATGGTGACAGACTGATTGCCATGGCGATCATCGACGCTATAGATCCTAATGGCCAGTTGACCGTCACTATTGAATCGATTCATGCCTCGTTGATGCGCGAACTCGATATCGATGAAGACGAAGTACTGGCTGTGTTACATCGTATCCAGCAATTTGATCCTGTCGGCGTTGGCTACCGCGACCTGAAAGAATGCCTGAGTCTGCAACTCAAACATATCGATCCGGATTTCCCCGGTATAGAAAATGCAGAACGTATAATTATCAACCACCTGCCGCAACTAGCCAGCCATGACTACGGCCACATACTCAAAGCTCTGAAACTGAAAGAGCCTGAACTGAAAGAAGCGCTTAAAATTATTCTCAGCCTGAATCCCAAACCCGGCTCAGAAATCACCGAATCTGACACCACGTATATTATTCCAGATGTGTTCGTCACCAAGAAAAATGGTGTCTGGCAGGCAGAATTGAATCCGGAAACAGCACCAAAAATTCGTGTTAACCCGGAATATGCCATGCTGGCTAATAGCAAGAGTAGTGATGCTGATAATACTTTTATCAAGGAAAATCTTCAGGAAGCACGCTGGTTCATCAAAAGTCTGCATAGTCGCAATGATACGCTGATGAAAGTGTCCAACAAGATTATTGAGCATCAGAAAGGCTTTCTGGATTATGGCGATGAAGCAATGAAACCACTGGTATTACATGACATCGCAGAAGCCGTTGGCATGCATGAATCTACTATATCAAGGGTAACCACCCAAAAATACATGCATACGCCACGGGGTATTTTTGAGCTGAAATACTTTTTTTCCAGTCATGTTGGTACTGAGGGGGGAGGTGAATGTTCATCTACCGCAATAAGAGCACTAATTAAAAAACTGGTGGCATCGGAAAACCCACAGAAACCATTAAGCGACAGCAAAATTACACAATTGCTTTCCGATCAGGGTATTAATATTGCCAGACGAACAATTGCGAAATACCGTGAATCTTTATCTATTGCACCATCGAACGAGAGAAAACGGCTTTTATAAGTTATCAAACTTTTATTAAATTTAATTTCATTTTTGAATGCCAAATAAAGCAATAAAGAGAAGAAATAGTTATGGAACTGAAATCAATCCTGTCCCCTGATCTTACCTTTTGTAATATCCAGGGTGTCAGTAAAAAAAGATTACTGGAAACCAGTGCAGAACTTATTGCCGAAAAAATCAGCAGTGTAGATGCCAATCAGATTTACAACGCCCTTATCGCCCGGGAACAACTGGGTAGTACAGGACTGGGTAATGGGATTGCCATTCCCCATTGCCGTGTACCGAAATGTGAAAGCACCATTGGTTGCCTGGTAAAACTGGAACAGGGTATAGACTTTGACGCGATAGATGGAAAACCGGTGGATTTACTTTTTTATCTGCTGGTACCTGAAAACACGATAGAAGGCCACCTTGAAGTATTACGAAACCTGGCCGAGCGTTTCAATGACAGTGACTATTGCGCCAATTTAAGAGGCTGTACCAGCAATGCCGATCTTTTTGCTGCAGCGACAGCAGAACTGGCGAATCCGGACAGCACAGCGGTTTAGTTATTAAACCTTGGCAACAATTGATGAAACTTATTGTTATCAGTGGAAGGTCAGGATCCGGCAAGAGTACCTGTCTTCATGTGCTCGAAGATATCGGTTACTACTGCGTTGATAACCTGCCTGCAAGCATGTTGGGGACACTTACTGAAAGTGTCAGCAAAGATCTGCATCCCGAGTTCCAGGAAGTAGCCGTCAGTATCGATGCGCGAAATATTTCTGAAGACCTGGAAAAGTTTCCGCATATTTTTGAGAATCTGGACAGCAAAAAAATAGAGCGTCAGATTATTTTCCTTGATGCCGACGACAATACCCTGTTGAAACGCTTCAGTGAAACTCGCCGCAGACATCCCTTGACCAGCGAAAAGCTTGGGTTGCTGGAAGCTATAAAAAAAGAAAAACAGTTACTGGCACCGATTATTTCACTTTCAAACCTGACCATTGATACAAGCTCCCTGTCACTGCATCAGCTACGTGACATCGTCAAGAATCGCGTCACCAGTAAAGCCGGTACCGGCCTGTCGGTCCAATTTCAATCGTTTGGTTTTAAACATGGGGTGCCGGTGGACGCCGACATGGTATTCGATGTCAGATGCCTTCCCAACCCATACTGGGTTGTCCACCTGCGTGGTCTGAGTGGTCTGGACAAAGAGGTCGCAGACTATCTGGATTCCCAGCAGGAAGTGCAGGATATGTATAAGGATATCAAGGATTTTCTGACGCGCTGGTTACCAAAGTTTGAGGCCAGTAATAGAAGTTATATTACTATTGCCATCGGCTGTACCGGCGGGCAACACAGATCTGTCTATCTTTGTGAAAAATTGAAACTGGAATTAAACACGACAAGCTATAACGTTCAGGTCAGGCATAAAGAAATCAGCTGAACCTGAAAGCCATCAACTAAACAGTAGCAAGCGGCTTATGATTGAATCATTAATAACTATCAAGAATAAAACTGGCCTGCATGCCCGTGCAGCAGCCAAGCTCGTAGAAACCATTTCAGTTTTTACCAGTACTGTAGAACTGCGTAATGGTGAAAAAACAGTCGACGGCAAAAGCATCCTTTCCGTCATGATGCTGGCAGCCTCTCCCGGCACAGACCTGACACTGATTGTTGATGGTGAAGATGAAAATGAAGTCGTGAAAGCAATCATCGCACTGGTGGATAATAATTTTGGAGAAGATGATCACGTTTAACAGGATCAAGCCTCAAACTTAATCTTCCCGGAACAGTCAGGCTGTTATACTTAGATGCACAATACTGGAAGGCTGTATCCATGCTGGATAACAAAGACAAAAGCATACAAACACAGGAACAGCTTGAAGAGCTAGGAACAGCTCTTGAGAGCGGTGCCTTTGTGCGTGTCAGGCGCATGCTGAACGCTCTTCCCGCAGCCACCATTGCCCACCTGCTTGAATCCTCTCCCCATACTGCCCGTGAAGTGCTCTGGCAGTTGGTAGAAAAAGATAATGAAGGGGAAGTACTTAACTATCTTAACGAGGATATCCAGGCTGACATTCTTGGCAAATTAAGTCCCGAAGAAGTTGCCTCCCTCACCGAAGGTCTCGAAACCGATGATATAGCAGATATTCTGCAGCAGCTCCCTGAAAAGGTAATACAACAGGTTCTGCTGACCATGGACGAACAGGACCGCAATCGTCTGGAAGCGGTCTTGTCTTACCAGGAAGACACTGCCGGGGGACTGCTTAATACCGACACCATAACAGTGCGGCGCTTTCACACACTGGATGTAGTACTACGCTATTTACGCCGCCACAACGAAATCCCTCACATGACTGACAAGATCCTGGTAGTCAGCCGGGATGATCATCTGGTTGGCACATTACCACTGCGCACTTTGCTGGTATCAGATCCCAATGCCACTGTGGATGAAGTGATGAACACAGACTACCAGGCGATTCCGGTCAGCATGAGCGCCAAAGAAGTGGCGCAACTGTTTGAGCGTATGGACCTGGTATCGGCTCCTGTTATAAATGAAGATGGCAAATTGCTCGGACGTATTACAATTGATGACGTGGTCGATGTGATCCGTGATGATGCTGATCACTCACTGATGGGTATGGTCGGTCTGGACGAGGAAGATGATACTTTCGCCCCGGTAATGAAGACCAGTAAACGTCGTGCCCTGTGGCTTGGAATCAATCTCATCACTGCTTTTATTGCCGCCACGGTTATCAGCCAGTTTTCAGCTACCATTGACCAGGTTGTTGCGCTGGCAGTACTGATGACAATCGTCGCCAGTATGGGCGGGGTCGCCGGCAACCAGACCCTCACGCTGGTGATTCGCAGCATGGCATTGGGTCAGATAGGTAAAACCAATGCCCGTTGGCTGATGAATCGAGAATTAAAAGTGGCATTTCTCAATGGCATTTTGTGGGCCGTTGTCGCTGCCGTTGTTGCGGCTATCTGGTTCTCTGATATCACGCTTGGCTATATATTTGCCGGTGCCATGATTATTAACCTGATGACCGCAGCACTGGCTGGGGCCTTTCTGCCGATGATGCTTAAATCTTTAAATATTGATCCGGCACTGGCTGGCGGCGTCGCCCTGACCACCATTACTGACGTGGTTGGCTTCATGTCCTTTCTTGGCCTTGCGGCAATTTTTTATTAATCCATAACTATTTAAGAAAGACTGATGAGCGAAGAACAAGAATATTGGGATGATTCAGAAGACGACCTGGTCAGCAAAACCCAGCGCAAGAAAGAAATGCTGGCGCTCCAGGAACTTGGTGAAAAGCTTACTGAAGCCGCACCTTCCCTGCTTGAAAAATGCCAGCTTCCTGAGCAGCTGTTACATGCCATCAATGAGTACAAGCGTATTCCGAAAAGGCGGGGAGCGCGCAAAAGACAATTACAGTATATCGGCAGGGTAATGCGTGATGTCGATGTAACCAAGATCAGATTGGTACTTGATGAAGATGGGCAACAGGCGCTTAAAGAGAATATGCGTTTTCAGCGCCTGGAAAAAATCCGTGAGAGACTGTTAGAGGGCGACCAGCTTATGCTGGATGAATTAATAGGTAAAAGTCCTGATCTTGATATTCAGTATATTCGCCAGCTGGTCAGACAGGCTGCAAGGGAATCCAGCAATGGCAAACCACCCGCTTCATCAAGAAAACTGTTTTCCTACCTGAAAGAATTATCCAATATTTGAAGATGCTTTTCAGTGACCAGCCGCTGGCCACACAGAGGCCACCGCTGCATCAGTCGTCACTGATCGATATATTCGGTACGCTCTTGGAAGCGGCTGTATTACCAAGTTGTTCTGCCACCCTGCTAGCAATCTGTAGATAAATTTCAGACACCTTGCTGGTGGGATCATTCGCCACAGCCGGAATTCCTTCATCACATTGCTGGCGGATATCCCGGTCCAGCGGCAGCTCACCCAGTAGTGGCACATCATAATTGTCAGCTATTCTGCTGGCGCCACCATCACCGAAAATATGTTCACTATGACCACACTCACTGCACACATGGATACTCATATTTTCCACGATGCCCAGAATCGGAACTTCCACTTTGCGGAACATTTCAATGCCACGCTTGGCATCCAGCAGGGCCACATCCTGTGGCGTGGTCACAATAACTGCACCGGTTACCGGCACTGATTGCGCAAGGCTGAGCTGGATATCGCCAGTTCCAGGTGGCATATCCACAATCAGGAAGTCCAGATCACCCCACAGCGTGTCATTGAGAATCTGATTGAATGCACCCACCACCATTGGCCCTCTCCAGACCATTGCCTGATTTTCATCTACCAGCAATCCTACCGAATTGGCTTTGATGCCATGAGCTTCAACTGGCTGCATAAACTTGCCATCGACAATTTCCGGTCGTGTTCCCGGCGCTATGCCAAGCATCATTGGCTGACTCGGTCCGTAAATATCGGCATCAAACAGACCCACTGCATGTCCCTGATTAGCCAGAGCAAGAGCAAGATTAACAGCTGTAGTCGACTTGCCAACACCGCCTTTGCCCGAGGCAACGACAACAATATTTTTTACCTGGCTTAAATTGGAATCCGGTTTCGGGTGAATTGACTTTCCATTACTCATAAAGATTTTCCGACTGGGCAGTTAAATACATTTGGAGTTAATTACAGTTGTTCGTCTGTCATGCAAAAAAAGATTAATCAAAGGTTCCTTAAAAAAAAAGGGGGCCAAGCCCCCTTTTTTTTTAAGCTGAAATCAATCGTTCCTAGCCAAGCAGAACACCACCATAGTTTACAAAGAATGGTGCAAATACCAGACTGAGGATAGCGGAAAGCTTGATGAGGATATTCAGAGAAGGACCTGAAGTATCTTTCAGCGGATCACCGACAGTATCCCCTACTACAGCAGCTTTATGTTCTTCAGAACCTTTGCCACCCAGATTACCGGCTTCGATATATTTCTTGGCATTATCCCATGCTCCACCGGAGTTGGAAGAGGCAATTGCCAGTACACCACCAGTCACCAGAGAACCCGCCAGGATGCCGGCAACTGCCTGAACACCGAAGAGGAAGCCCACGACCAGAGGAGTACCCATGATCAATACACCAGGAGCGATCATTTCGCGCAGCGCAGCTTTGGTGGAAATCGCTACACATTGACCATACTGTGGACGTCCCTGACCTTCCATGATGCCTGGAATCTCTTTGAACTGACGACGCACTTCTTCAATCATGTCAAAGGCTGCAGCACCAACAGACTTCATGGTCATGGCCGAAAACAGGAAAGGCAGTGTGGCGCCAAGGAACAGGCTGGTGAAGACAATTGGATCGAGCAACGTAATGTCATTAACCAGAACATAGCTCATACCAAATTCCGGTAATTCCCGCATAAGGTTCTGAGAGTGCGCCAGGAAGGCCCCAAACAGTGCAAGAGATGTCAGTATCGCTGCACCAATGGCGAAGCCTTTACCGATAGCAGCGGTAGTGTTGCCTGCTGAATCAAGAATATCGGTACGACGACGCACTTCTTTATCCAGTCCAACCATTTCTGCTATACCACCGGCGTTATCAGCAACCGGGCCGTAGGCATCAATGGAAAGGGCGATAACCAGAGTACCGAGCATACCGAGAGAGGCAATGGCAATACCGTACATGTCGGCCAGCTGCCAGGAAACAAAAATACTGATGGCAATAGCGATATACGGTAAAACTGTACTCTTGTAACCCAGAGCCAGACCAAAAATAATATTGGTAGCAGCACCGGTTTCACAGGATTTAGCTATGTCTTTCACTGGCTGATACTGATCAGAGGTGTAGTACTCGGTCAGCAGACCAACCGCCAGGCCAGAAATCAGACCAGACAGGAAGCACCAGTAAACCCCCATTGATGTGTATTCATTTTCGTTGATTATGAAGGTCTCAGGAATCATCGCAGCAGTAACGAAATACATGGCAATGGCCATCAGAGCACTGGAAATCATCAGCAGTCTTTTCAGGGCCGGAGCAACCTGCTCTTCAGTATGGACGTTAACCAGCACCTTGGTCAGCAGACTGATGGGGATACCCACCGCTGTAATCATGATCGGATAAAGCATGCCATTGATATCACCGGCAAAGGCCAAAGCACTAATCACCAAGGCCGCACAGGTACTCTCTGCACAGGAACCAAAGAGGTCGGCCCCCATACCTGCCACATCACCAACGTTGTCACCAACGTTATCTGCAATTACTGCCGGGTTACGCGGATCATCTTCAGGAATACCTTTTTCAACCTTACCTACCAGGTCTGCGCCAACATCAGCAGCCTTGGTAAAAATACCACCGCCAACACGGGCGAACAGCGCGATAGAAGAACCGCCCAGACCAAAACCGGCGATAATTTCCATTAACACATTATTCGGAAGGTCTTCAGGCAGTATCGCGCTCATCACCAGAAAAATAATGATCAGTCCTAGAGACGCCAGTCCTACCAGGGAAAAGCCCATTACCGCACCGGAGTTCAGGGCAACCCGAAAAGCATCACCGATATTGTTGCGTGCAGAGACAGTGGTTCGCGCATTACCAGCGGTAGCCACTTTCATGCCGATATAGCCTGAAACAATTGATATCACTGCGCCAAACAGGAATGCGGCTGCTGTGTAGATGCCTTCGCTGACATTTTCAGTGTGATGATCATCAATCAACAAGGCAATCACTACGGCAAAACCAACCATGAATATTGCCAGTACTTTGTATTCCTGTTTCAGGAATGCCATTGCACCTTCGGCAATTGCGCCATGTATGGCTTTTAATTTGTCACTTTCTTCTTTTTCCAGTCCCAGATCTATAGGGATATCCATCACTTTTTTCATATAGAAAAAAGCAACACCAATTCCAAACAAGGACAGCAGGATTATTATAATTACGGCACCAGGCATTCGGGTCTCTCCCTTAACTATTACTGGTTAAGTTTATTGTTCGTTTGAGTTATTTTAATTATTTCTTGGGGTATAAAAAACCGCGCACTTTACCACAACGCTGAACACAAACAAAGGGACTTGGGGGGGAATTGAAAGGCTTTTGTTA
>CBFIIQ010000009.1:0-83594 GCA_965662685.1 Pseudohongiellaceae bacterium
AGAAACCTTTTGGCCTTGGCGTGAGCCTTGGTTTTGCGCTCTGACCCAGTCAATGCTGTCACTGCACTGGGCAGGAGTGGAAAAAGAGCAACCGTTTGTGCGGGATTCACAGCCGATTCTAGTGTTACTGCAAGGGAAATAGTGACGCCGTCAAATGCCACGCAATGCGACTGGATTACCAGGCTTATGGAATATAGGCTTCCGTGGCATAGCGACGCATCATTCGATGGCTATTGAAGATGGACGCATTTTTGCTAACCGCGTTTTTCATTACTGATAACCATGCTGCAGGTTCATTGTAAAATAGTGGCAACACGGTATTTTCAAGTTTTCGGTAGAGTGAGGATGCATCACTTTCCTCTGTAGACAAGTCGTGATTTCCCACCGCCCAGCCGGTAATTCCCTCAATACAGCCCTCAATCCACCAGCCGTCCATCACGCTTAGATTGGGCACCAGATTCAGAGCCGCTTTCATGCCGCTGGTACCAGATGCCTCCATGGGTCTGAGCGGCGTGTTGAGCCAGATGTCTACACCGGAGACCAGAATCTGCGCTGTTTGCATGTCATAGTCAGGGAGAAATACCGCGGTAATTTCCCCTTCAAGTGCGCGTGACATTTGGTGAAGTACCCTGATTAATGCTTTTCCTCCCTCGTCACGTGGATGGGCTTTTCCCGACATGACCACCTGGAAAGGTGTCTTGGCCGCGATCTGCCGCAGTCGGTCGAGATCAGAAAACAACAGGTCCGGACGTTTATAGGCTGTCATGCGCCTTGCGAATCCCAGAATGGGCTGTTCAAGTCTTATCTGTGGACCGCCATTTTTCTCGACCAGTTCCTGCAACTTTTTTTTGGCCGCCAGGTGGGCTGCGATCAATTCATCATCCGGGATACAGCATTCGGCCCGAATCAACTGTTCGGGTTCGTGGCACCAGCCGGGAATATACCGATCGAACAAGGCTGCCATTTCGGGACAGGCCCAGGTGTGGGGATGAACCCCGTTGGTGATAGCGCGGACCTTGTAACCAGGAAACAGGTGGCGGGAAATATCAGCATGACTTTTTGCGACACCATTAATGTATTCGCTAAGGTTCAATGCAAGGCGGGTGAGGTTAAAAAGCTCATCCCCGGCCAGCCGTTTGAGTACTGCTTCAGGTATAAAGTCGCCCAGTAGTTTATACACCAGCTCATAGGAAAAGCGATCATGGCCAGCCTCCACCGGTGTGTGGGTGGTGAAACAGCACAGCTCCCTGACTCTGGGAATATCGTAAGGCGACTCTCCCGGTCTTAATTCTTCGCTGGTATAGGAATAGCGGTTTAGAAGTTCCAGGCCCAACAGGGCGGAATGCCCTTCATTCATGTGATATTTATTAATTTCGAAACCCAGTGCATGCAGTAAACGGATCCCGCCAATGCCCAGAATAATTTCCTGTTTGAAACGGTATTGAGTATCGCCCCCGTAGAGAAAATGCGTCAGTTCGCGATCTTCAGGGTGGTTTTCCGGTAAAAAGGCATCAAGCAGGATGACTGGTTGCTGACCATTCATGTGGCCATGGATAATATACAGCCACCCGGTAATCCACACCGTTCTCCCGCCAATTTCAATAGCGATTTTTGCATCCAGGGGCAGGGCATGGTCGGCGGGCTCCCAGTTATCGGGATGTTCGATCTGATTGCCTGCGCCATCAATTTCCTGGCGGAAATATCCGGCCCGACTCACCAGAGTAACAGCTACCAAAGGCAATTCGAGATCAGTGGCGGAGCGCAGGGTATCTCCCGCCAACACCCCCAGACCGCCACTGTAGGTGGGAATGTCCGGGCGCAGCGCGATCTCCATGGAAAAATATCCTACGCGATGCTCATGGGTAAATTCTGCAAGTGCTTTCATTGCTGACTCCCTGACAACGCGCATAACGGCCATTGCCACTGCATTACTTCAGGCATATCCTGCCCGTATTTTCTGATATATCGGCTATGCTCTATGCGCTTGTCGCGCATCAGCTGCTTGATATAGGCATACCTGTTTGCCAGCCCCGGTACCCTGTCGATCACGTCTTCCACCAGGTGGAAACGGTCCATGTCGTTTCTGACCACCATGTCGAATGGTGTTGTAGTGGTGCCTTCTTCCTTGTACCCGCGTACATGAAGGGATGGATGACACAGGCGCCGGTAAGTAAGTCGGTGTATAAGCCAGGGATAGCCGTGGTAGGCAAAAATTACCGGCGTATTGGCGGGAAACAGGCTGTTGAAATCCATCTCGGGCAGCCCGTGGGGATGCTCGCTTTGAGGTTGAAGCGTCATCAGGTCAACGATATTCACCACCCTGACTTTTAAATCCGGGAGATGCTCGCGTAGCAGTTTTACCGCCGCCAGCACTTCCAGAGTGGGCACGTCCCCGGCACAGGCCATGATGACATCAGGCACAGATCCTTTATCGTTACCGGCCCATTCCCAGATACCTATGCCCTCATTGCAGTGTTTTATCGCTGCGTCCATAGACAGGAACTGCAACTGGGGTTGCTTGCCAGCCACGATCACGTTGATCATGTTTTTTGAGCGCAGGCATTTATCCACCACATACAACAGGGTATTGGCATCTGGTGGCAGGTAGACGCGGATCACATCAGCTTTTTTATTGACGACATGATCGATAAAGCCCGGGTCCTGGTGCGAAAAGCCGTTATGATCCTGACGCCAGACATGGGAGGTGAGAAGATAGTTAAGCGAGGCTATGGGGCGCCGCCAGGGAATTTCATCGCCAGCTACCTTGAGCCACTTGGCATGCTGGTTGAACATGGAGTCGATAATATGAATGAAAGCTTCATAGCAGGAAAACAGGCCATGCCGGCCAGTCAGCAGATAACCCTCCAGCCAACCCTGGCACAGATGTTCGCTAAGGATTTCCATTACCCTGCCGTTAGCGGCTAAATGCTCGTCCTCTGGCAAAGTCCTGGCCATCCAGGCGCGGTCGGTAACCTCAAACAGCGCATCCAGTCGGTTTGATGCGGTTTCGTCGGGGCCAAATACCCTGAAGTTCCGGCTTGCAGCATTACGTTTCATGATGTCGCGCAGCATTTTACCCATTACCCGGGTGGATTCAGCCGTCGTTGCACCTGGCTCGTCAACGGTAATGGCATAATCCTGAAAATCCGGTAATTTCAGGTCCTTCAGCAACAGGCCGCCGTTGCTATGTGGATTGGCACCCATACGCTGGTTTCCCTGGGGAGTCAGGCAGTCAATTGAGTTTGTCGGACAGCCGCCATCAACAAATAATTCTTCTGGCCTGTAGCTTTTAAGCCACTGTTCAAGGATTTCGAGGTGCTGGGGATTATTGCCGAAAGCGGTAACTGGCACCTGATGGGCTCGCCAGTAATCCTCGGTTTTTTTGCCATCCACCTGTTCAGGGCAAGTCCAGCCCTTGGGGCTGCGCAGAACAATCATGGGCCAGAATGGTCGTTCAGGGGAGGGCGCTAGTCTGGCTTTTTGCTGAATATCAAATATGCTCTGCAACGCTGTATCCAGCACTGCAGCCATCTCCCGATGCATTTTTTCAGGATCCCTGCCTTCGACAAAATAAGGTGTGTAGCCATAACCTCTCAGCAGACTGTCCAGTTCCTTATGGGAAATACGTGCCAGTATGGCCGGATTGGCGATCTTGTAGCCATTCAGGTGGAGTATTGGCAGCACTGCGCCATCACTCGCCGGGTTGAGGAATTTATTGCAATGCCAGGAGGCAGCCAATGGACCGCTTTCAGCCTCGCCATCGCCGATCACACACGCTGCTATGAGGTCAGGATTGTCCAGCACCGCACCGAAAGCGTGGGCCAGGGAATATCCCAGTTCACCGCCCTCATGAATGGACCCCGGAGTTTCCGGCGCCGCATGGCTCGGGACACCACCGGGAAAGGAAAATTGCCGGAACAGTTTTTTCATCCCTTGCGCATCCCTGCTGATATCTGGATAAAACTCACTGTAGCTTCCTTCCAGCCAGGTATTTGCCAGCAGGGCAGGACCGCCATGTCCCGGCCCGGCTATAAAGATCATATCAAGCTGATGCTGGCGGATAATGCGGTTCAGGTGGACATAAATAAAATTCAATCCGGGGGTTGTTCCCCAGTGCCCGAGCAGGCGAGGTTTAACATGTTTTACTTGCAGGGGCTCCTGCAGAAGCGGGTTGTCCAGCAAATAGATCTGGCCCACTGACAGATAATTGGCTGCGCGCCACCAGGTATCAATGGCAGTCAGTATTTCGCTGCCAAGGGGCGCAGTGCTTTTTTCCTGGCGATTCATCATGAGGCAGTTCTCATTTTACAGTCATACATTTTTTGCCGGATTGCCAGGAGCAGGCTGTCGTGGGAATCGATAAATTTGTTGATGCCCTGGTGCTCAAGTTGCCGGGTTGCCTGGGCAAGGTCTATCCCCCATGTCGGCAGGTTGTGGATCAACATTGCGGCTTTCTCCGTGTTTCTTGTCAGGCTGCTCTGCGGATTACCATGCGCCATGAAGGCCTTCAGGGTAGACATCGGCATGGTATTGATGGTGTCGGGACCGATCAGCGGTTCGACGTAGTGAGTATCCGTATAGTTCGGGTTCTTGGTGCTGGTACTGGCCCACAACAGGCGCTGGGGGCGGGCTCCCTGTTTTTTCAGGCGCTGGAAGCGGGCACTGCGATACAATGCTTCAAAGTGGCTATAGGCCAGTCGGGCAGAGGCGATAGCGATTTTTCCCTGCGCCCGGGCAGCGACAGCATGTGTCGCCAGACGCGGATCAATCAAGGTATCTATCCGGCTGAGAAAAAAACTGGCTACCGAAGCTGTTTCGTGCAGGCTTTTTCCTGCATCACGGAGTAACTCCAGCCCTTGCAGATAGGATTCTATTACCTCAAGGTAGCGATCTACGCCGAACAGAAGAGTGACATTGATATTTATGCCCTCGCCAATAAGCCGGGTAATGGCTGGCAAACCTGCCGATGTAGCGGGGACCTTGATCATCACATTCTTTCTGGCAAGGGAGTACCACAACTCCCGGGCTTCGTTGATGGTTGCTTGTGTATCGTGAGCCAGATGAGGAGATACCTCGATGGAGACATAGCCATCGGCCCCGTTGGTCTTTCTGTAAACCTCTGACAGCAGGTCTGCTGCGACATCGACATCACGGCATACAAGATTGCGATAGACCTCTTCCGGTTCAAGCCCCAACTTCACCAGTGACAGAATTTGATTGTCGTAGCTGTCGGAACGGGTGATTGCCCGCTCAAAAATGGAAGGGTTGGTTGTCACACCGGTAATACCGGTGTTGATCAGAAGTTCAATTTCTCCCGATACGAGTATGTCCCTGCTCAGAGTGTCCAGCCAGATACTCTGTCCCAGGGTCTGCAATTTCGCCAGATTGTTTTCAGTCATGTGTTGACTCCAGCCAGTCAAGGTATTTTGACGCACTGATTGATTGAAAAATTGACGGATGTCAGTTATCGAGGTGGTTTTCAACGCTGTCGAGCATACTGCGTGCTTCATCACTCCTGATCGACCAGCATGCAACGGCGGAGTCGGCTGCCGTCAATGGATAGGTCAAAATTGCCGTATCCTGATTCCCGGTTGGTACCGGCCTTGAGGGGACACAGACTATGCCAAGAGGTTCCAGGCCGACCAGAATTTTCCTGCAGACGCCTGGTGACCGTTCCGAGATGCCGCCGCTGAAGATAACGCCATCCAGGCCGCCGAGCAGAGCAAAGTAAGCGCCAAGTGTCATTCTAATGCGGCGAATAAACAGGTCAACTGACAGTCTGGCTGCGGCGGAGTTACTTAGCAGCAGCTCTCCCATGTTTCTGCTTTCACCGGACAGCCCAAGCCAGCCGGACTTCCTGTTGAGGATTCTGTCAGTGTCTTCAGGATTCCAGCCTTCCTTTTTTTGCAGCCAGGTGACTAGTCCTGGGTCCATATCGCCACACCGTGTGCTCATCAGCAGCCCATCGTTAGGGGTAAAGCCCATAGTGGAATCAACAGGCTTGTCGTTCCTGATAGCGGCCATGGAACAACCGCTGCCAAGCTGGATCGTAATCAGTCGTATGTCCTGATTACTGTGCCTGCCATGCAGTCTATGCCATTCTTTAAGCATACTGGCGTGGGCAAAACCATGGAAGCCAAAACGGCGGATGCCATATTTCAGTATCAGTTCGTTTGGTAAACCGTACAGCTGTGCTACCCGCGGGAGATCATGGAAGAACTCGGTATCGAAGACAGCGATCTGTCTCAGCCCCGGTGCGCTTTTCGATATCTCTTTGCTGATCAACAGGGCCTGCTGGTTATGCAAAGGGGCCAGTGATGTCAATTCCTCCAGTGCTCGTAATCTGACGTTGTCTATGGTAATCGGCGTAACGAAATCATTGCCGCCATGGACGAAACGGATGACCACCGACCCGATAGGGTATTTGCAAAGCAGGGTTTTGATAGCCTGACTTGCGCTGCCGGCATTATTTTGTCCAGTGACAGTGGCGCTGGCGGCACCAAGACACTTGAAGTATGCCCACTTAAGCGAGGAGCTGCCGGGGTTAATGACCAGAACACCTGGCGTGTTAACAGTGTTTTGTCTGTGCAATGAAGGGCTACCCGAATCGTAGGAAAATTTGCCATTTCAACCTCCCCGTGCCCGTCATGGCAGCTGGGAATAAACCTTCATCCTAGATAATAAGCACTACCTGTAATTGATACTGCTCAATCGCTGAGGATCTTTATCGTTTTATTTGCCGGGGCCAAGCAGTGCAGCTGATTTTCGTGCCGGGAGTCAGTTTAATTGCAGTTGGCGGCTCAATTTTTATCAAACCCTGGTGGTAATTTCTCATCGAAGGGTTCATGCAGGGATTCAGGTGTTTTTAACAGAATGACAGCCTGGCTAATAATCCGGGCCATGACCAATAAAAAGCATAAGGGTCGTGGTGATATTGACTATTCTGGAAAAAGCCCTCGTTAATGCCGCTTCTCTTTTTCGTGAACCCAGGGTTGTTTTCGGCATTTCCTTACCCCCTTTTCGTTACAGTTTTTGACTGGCGTCAGGTCAAGATGATTTTACTCCTTTAATTTCAGGCGCTGTTAAAACGACAATAACCCTGTAACCAGTGCAATAAGCCAGGGCTTGATCTTCGAGCGATTATTTTCAGTATTAACAAATAATGAAAGCACTGACCTACAGCAAGGCAGGGGCGAGGGCGTGACAAACAATGGCAAAAATCAAACTGGGCATCATGGGGTTCGGCGTGGTCGGCAGGCACCTGTACCGACTTGCCCTTGAAAGCGATGATATAGAAATTACCGCCATCAGTGATATTGGCCAGGCGGCCATTATCCATTACCTGTTGGAAACGGAAGGCGTGGAAGGCATTGACTGCAGGCTGGAAAAAAACACGCTAATCAATGCTAAATATAAAACACGCATGCTCTGTTCAAACCAGCCTTGCGAAGTGCCCTGGGACATCTTCGACGTGGATTTCGTCATTGATGCCACTCGTATCCACAATACCTGTGCCCACATGCAGGCTCACCTGGATGCGGGTGCCCGGCGAGTGCTGACGTCCATGCTGCCAGCCGATCATATTGACCGACTGGTGATTCACGGCGTCAATGAGGACAGCATCGAGGCCTCCGACCGGATGATCTGTGCCGGTTCCGCGACGACCTGTGCACTTGCCGTGCTTCTTGATGCCCTGGGCAAAGGCGGTCTGGACGTGGAAAGGGCTTTCATGACAACCGTGCACTCCTATACCAGTGATCAGGCTCTGCAGGACAGGGCGGGGCCCGACCGGCGCCGTTCGCGCAGTGCCGCGGAGAACATTATCCCCAATAGCAATGCCTCACCTTACTGGGTGGAGCAGATAATGCCTGAGTTTACTGGCAAACTGGCAGGCAATGCGCTGAATGTGCCGGTCCAGAAGGGGTCGATGCTGGATACTACATTAGTGTTGAGCGACGCGGACATTGACGTGGACGATATCAATGCAGCGTTAAGTGCCGGAGCCCAAGTCAAACCCGCTATCCTCGCCGTTACCGATGATCCCATCGTTTCTTCCGATGTGATCGGCTGTCGGCAGTCCCTGCTGTTCGATATGCAGGCCACCCTCAAATGCGGTCAGCGCATGGTAAAAACGCTTGGCTGGTATGAAACGCTTGGTCATGCCAGCCGCATCATGGATGTGGTTCGCGACTACTGCGCCCTGGATGCCAGGGCAGGGAGGAAGCCGTAATGTTACGCGTAGCAATCAATGGTTTTGGACGAATCGGCCGGGCTGTCTTTCGCATCCTGGAAAGCCATCCGGATATCCAGGTGGTGGCAATCAATGATCTCTTCGATCCGGCAGCCCTCAAATACCTGCTGACCTACGATACTGTCATGGGACGTTTCAAGGGCGGTATTACCATGGATGACAGCAGGCTTATCACGTCGCATACCGAAGCGGCCATGCTGGCGGTAAAAAATCCGTCCGATTTGCCATGGGAAGAGCTCGATATTGGTGTAGTGGTGGAGGCGACTGGCGTATTTCGCACCCGCGCGCAACTTGAGCAGCACCTTGCTGCCGGAGCCAGGCGTGTGGTGCTGACAGTGCCGGCCAAAGATGCCATTGATTACACGGTGGTTCTCGGCGTAAATGATGCCGGACTGAAACCTGAACACCGAATTGTCTCCAATGCCAGTTGCACCACCAATTGCCTGGCACCCATGGTCAAGGTATTACATGATGCCTTTGGGGTCAGGGAAGGCGTCATCAATACCGTGCATGCCTATACCAATGACCAGCGCCTGGCTGACGTGCCGCATTCAGACTGGCGCCGTTCACGTGCAGCGGCAGAAAATATCATCCCTACCTCAACCGGCGCCGCGAAAGCGGTGGGTATGGTACTACCGGAACTGAAGGGCAAGCTTGATGGAATCGCTTCACGTGTGCCACTACCCGACGGCTCTGTAGTAGATCTGGTGGCTGAACTTGCGTCTGACGTCAGTGTCGAGGATATCCATGCAAGTGTAAAAGAAGCCGCTAAGGGGTCCATGAAGAACATCCTGCAATTTACTCACACTCCCCTGGTATCCACCGATATCATTGGCAACCCCCACTCGTCTATTTACGATGCCACCTTTACCCAGGTAACCGGAGGGCGTTACATCAAGACGCTGAACTGGTATGACAACGAATGGGGTTACTCCTGCCGTGTCTGTGACTTGCTGGAACGTATGTCGGCGCTACGCTGACAGGTCATCCTGGAATATGGTCGGCGTCGTTGAATATGGCGATAACCTGCCCGGGGCAACCAGCGCCGGGAACACAAAAGAATCTGATTAACCTCAACAGCAAGGGTTATGGTGCCAAGAGAATTTTTCCTGGCTACAGTGATGTTGTTGGTCAAAATTGACCCAGGTCAACATCCTGCACCTTGCCAGCGGCTAAAAAAAGACCATGGATAATCTGGAAAAAGGGGGAGCAATTTATAGTGCTCCTGCAGTCAATGAGAAAGCGTCGCCACTAATGGCGTTGGAGATATGATGCAAAGTCCTCTCGAAATATGCTGGCACCATGTCGATAAATCTGAGGCGCTGGAAACCCGTATTCGAGAACATGTAGAGAAACTTGAATCCAGCTACGACGGTATCATCAGTTGTCGGGTAAGTGTTGAGCGGCCCCATGGCCGGCATCATCAGGGAAATCTTTATAGTCTGCATATTGAAATAAAAGTGCCCGGCAGGGAAATCGTGGTCAAACGGGATCCTGCCGAGCATCATGCCCATGAAGATATCTATGTAAGTCTACGCGATGCCTTTGATGCCGCCAGGCGGCAACTGGAGGATTACGCAGGTAAACGTCGCGGGCAGACCAAGCAGCATGACAAGGAAGTCCTGCACAAGGCAAAGGTGCTGAGAGTGTTGCCTGAAGAAAGCTATGGTTTTCTTCAGGCAGCAGATGACCGGCAAATCTATTTTTCTGCAAACGCCGTTGTCGGCTTGCCTTTTAGCCATTTACGCGAAGGTATGGAAGTTAGTTATATTGAGGAAATGGGTCAAGAGGGGCCGCAGGCGGTTCGTATTTTGACGGGGAAGCATGCCGCAGTCTAACAGGACACTCATGGCGGCATTAATAGATTTGCTTGATATCCTGATTAAACATTAGACGACTAACCCTCTTTTTTCCGCTGGCAAATTCACGCCTGTAAGAGAGTAAGCGAATTTCCTTACAGTTTAATGTTCCAGGGCGAGTGCAAAATATGCGGCAGTCCTGAGGCGCCATTTTTCCTTGTTGCTCACCTGCGGATCATCCAGGTGCCAGGCGGCGAAGCGGGCGCGGGTACAGGCATTAAGACTTTTGAAAAGGGGCGGTAGTAGACCAGGGTAATTGTCACCGGTCACAGACTTGTAGGTCTCAAAAAAAATATCCGCGGCTTCAGGATGGTTAAGAATTCGGCATTCGATCCACAGATACGATAATTCATCAACTGGATCGGTAATACGCAAGTCCCGGGTTTCCAGCCGATCTATGATCAACGGGGGTGATGTAAGGCAGATATGTTCCGCTTTCAGATCACCATGGCCATCAATAATATGGCCGCCCCTGGCGCGGTTTTTTAACAATCCTGCACAAGTCTGCAGGCGCAGAACCTGGTTGCCATGCACGGCATCAACCTGTGCCTGATCCAGTCCATAGCGGCGTGTTGATAACACCTGATAGTTCTGCATAACCCTGGCATTGAGGCTTTCAAAATAAGCCCGGGGCGTAAGTGTTACCCGCTTTGCCGATCGATAGAATTTTGCCAGTTTGTATGCCGCCTGATGCAGCAGGGTTTTGCTGTAGGTTCCTGTCTTGAGGATATTATCCAGCATCAATTTATGTGGCAGGCGTTTCATTTTTAACAGCCACTCGCGTGTGGCCGAATCCGGCGCATATTGTGCCAGGTATAATTTATTCTCTTTGTCTTTGCTCAAAGCGACAACTCCCAGATATACCCCCTGCGCCAGCTCCCGGTTGGCAATTAGTTCTCTATTCGCACTCTGCTTTCTGGCTGCGAGACTGGTCAGGTCAAGAAACGGCAGTTTTACCGGCTTCTTCATTTTATAGGCATGTTCACTGGTCAGGAAAACCCAGGATAGGTGACTTTCAATGGCGTCAATCATTCCATTATAGGCTGGGTAAGATGAAGCCTGTTTAAGAAACATGATGTTTTCCTCCAGATCCAGCCATTGCGTGTCGACGATTGGGGAAGCCGGTGCAGATGTAGCCGCGGTAATTATCATGTCTGGATACTAGGGGGCAGTGCAGCTTCAATCCTGATACAGGTCAATTTTATTGTTGGCCGCACAGGGACTTCCTGATAATTGCGCTGAGTCAAATTCCTGCATGCAAAGATAGTTAGTCTGTCAATTTTATCGAGCATAAAACAGGAGTTAGCCATGCAGACATTTATCATGTTGACCCGTCTTGTAAGCGAGGAGGTCAATCCCTCTTTCAATATTCAGGCCAAGGAAATAACCGTCAAGGAGAAGGTGGCCAGGTATTGCCCTGATGTTGAGTGGGTGAATGATTACGCAATTCTTGGCCCCTGGGATTATCTGGATGTAATCCGTGCTCCCGATATGGAGGCTGCCATGCAGGCATCGGCCCTGGTTCGTTATTACGGTGGATGTCACACCGAAATATGGCCGGCAGTGTCCTGGGACAAGTTCAGGAGCGGATTGCAGGAACTGGTCCAGGTCATGGAGAAAGACTGAAACTTATAATTTTTCATGGTGTAAAACAACGTAGCAAATATTTCACGGGTATGATTATGTTCCGGATATCAAGGGAAGAGCGAATACAAAAAGTCCTGGCGGACTATGCTGATAAATACGACCTGAGCGAGAACAGCAGGAAAACATTAAATGAGTTAACAGATTGGCTGAGCAGAATGAAAGAGGAATCACGTGAAGAATGGCCTCATGAGGATTTTTTTGAATTACTGCTCGGCGAGCAGGAGTTTGACAAGGAGTTGGCCATCAAGGAGGTCCTGGATAAACTACGTACTTTTCAGGAGTTTGTCATAACCCTGGTGGATAAACTGGCCATGTTTCATGCTTCGTTGAGCGCTGAGCAAAAAAGTCGAATTCGAGAAGAGTTCGGAAAACGTGGGACAAAACGGCACAGGTGGCAGAATCGGCGCAGAAGGCAGCAGCCCGATGCCTGACATGCCCGGCATGTGGTCTTTGCAACGAAAACGCCCGAGGCCTGATACGTTCAGCCGGGCTAACAGATAAAACATCGCAGTTTTCATGGCAGGCTATTATTAATCTTCTCTTCTATTTATTTTATTGCAAATAATTGCGGATGATTGCAGGCAGACTTTACTAAACTATTATTGCTGAATCACAGTTGTTCATAAAATTCTGCCGCCGCCTGACGTGCTTCTTCGACTGATTCAAAGTCGGTATTTTTCCATTCCGCCACGTCGTTTTTGAACACGTTTGCCTGCCACAGGCCAGTATCGGGATCTTCTGAATATTCCACGTACCAGGCTCCGTTAAGCATTTCACGAAATATACCGTTTGGTTGTTCGATTAACGTACTTGTTCCTGCTGACAGCGCATCCGCTTCATCCGCTTTACCGATTGTCTCTTCTGCCATATAGCCCTCACTGTTATCGTAAATATTTTCCTCGTCATTGCTTTCCTTCTCCGGTTTGTGAATTTCCTGCAGAGGTTCCTCCCAGTCCGCGTCACTTGTGTCGGTAATTTCTGTGCCCAAATCTTCCACGTTACTGATGTCCAGACCGCCACTCCAGTTATCCGGTTCTTCGCTCAATTCAATGTCCAGCCCCTGCCATCCCGTGAAGGAAAATTCTTCGAGGTCACCGTCGAAATGCTGCACTTCAATGCCATCATTTTTCCTGTCAATGGCTGTCACATAAAACTGTGGTCCTTTGTCAGTATGCCGGTACCACTGGTCGACCCTGGGATCTAGTTCGTTGGACATGCTGTTTTCCCGGTTTGATAATTTTCAGTAGTGTATGAAGCAGATAGTGTGAAATATTGATGCCCGTCAATTTCCTGGTTTTGGGAATATCGGATCTGGATTACTGACCTGGATCAATTCACCGGAATAGAGCCGGTTTATTCTGCTTCAGGAAATAATGTCAGAAAATGAGAAGGTTGGGCTTTTACCTGAATATTTTCATGCAATGTTCGGTTGTCTATGGTTTTCAAAGCACTCTTGAACGCACTCTTGTTAGTGGTTGTTCTGCTGACACCCGGTTTGGCACTATCTGCCGGACTGGATGAAGACGAGCGTGGAACTCTCCAGGTATTTTTCCAGGTGGGATGCCCCCACTGTGCAGATGCCAGGGCATACCTGGAAGATTTCTCACAACGCTACCCGAATCTGGAAATTGTCTACCGTATGGTCGGTAGTGATCCGTCAGCGCGCCAGCAATTAATGCGACTGGCCGAGGCATCAGGCCAGGAAGCAGGTACCCCTGCATTTGCCTTCAATGGGCGGCTGATCGTTGGTTTCTCCAGTCCGGAACTGATCGACCCCTATCTCTCGGCGCTGGTGGAGCGTCGGGAAATAACGCCGAACACTGTGGCAACGGGAATCTTCGGAACGTTGTCCATTGACAGGCTGGGTTTGCCGCTTTTTACCCTGGCCATCGGCCTGCTCGACGGTTTCAATCCGTGTGCCATGTGGGTTCTGCTGTTCCTCCTGTCGATGCTGGTCCATCTTCATGATCGAAAACGCATGGCGTTGATCGCAGGTGTTTTTGTTCTGGCGAGCGCGGCGGTTTACTATGTTTTCATGGCAGCCTGGCTGAATTTTTTTATTATTGTCGGCATGTCGTCGGGGTTACGATTGTTGCTCGGCTTTGTGGCTGTTGCTGTAGCGCTGATTAATATCCGTGATGGACTTTTTTCGACTCAAGAATTCACGCTTTCCATACCAACATCGGCCAAGCCCGGTATTTATCGCCGCATTCGGGAAAGTATTCATGCCGATTCATTATGGCTGGCTATTTTTGCTGTTTCCTCTCTGGCAGTCGTAGTGAATCTGGTTGAACTCCTGTGTACGGCTGGTTTTCCGTCCATTTACACGGCCATCCTCTCCCGGCAGGGACTTGCGCCTGTTGCATATTATGCCTACCTGGCCCTGTATATCCTCGGCTATATGGCAGATGATTCGATAATGGTGACAATGGCCGTGCTGACTTTTAGCAGCAAAAAACTTACTGCCGCAGGAGGGCGTTTACTGAAACTGCTCAGTGGCCTGGTCATGCTGCTGCTGGGCTTGGTCCTGTTGATAAAACCTGAATGGCTTTATTAATTCTGTTGGCTAAAGGCTTTCGGTAGATATAGATTACATATCGGATACACAGAGGGTAGAAGGTAGAGGGTAGAGAGAAGATAGTAGAGAGTAGAGTATGCAAAAAATATTTTATTCAAAAAAACAGCACCGGGGTTAAGTGGAAACGATGACATCAGGAATATCATCCCGGCAGATTGATTGACAGAAGAAACCGGGCCCCGGTGCTGCTTGCAAAATGCTCCCTTTGGCCTGGGAGCAATACTGCCAATACGGGAAAAAAACTTTGCGATACTGCCCGTATTTGATTTATCTACACAATTGAGGATAGTCAGGTTTGCAACAGGGAAATTGACCGGGATCAATTCCGGTATCGTGGGAAAGCTTGCCGTGATCGGCTGCAAAACGGGTTGGACCTGGTGTTGGTGCAGGGATAAGACAAGCACTCACTTGACGTGCCAGCCAATATCCTTATTCAGCCTTTCTACCAGAGCCGCCATTACCGCATGAAAGGAGCCGGTTTTCCGGTATACCTCTCTCTGGAAATCGGCACTGCCTCTTGCCGCTACATTCTTTTTAAGATGATCGAAATATTTTTCCAGTTTCATTGAACGCATCATGCAGTCAACCATTAGAAGCGAGTCTTCAAAAAGCTCAAGCATGGGCGACGTAGTATCTTTTTTATGATCGTAATAGGTAGCCTGCAGGCCATAGTGCGCTGCTTTATAATGATTGTCCCGCGCTACCCATTCAGCAATCGGTTCAGACTTGTAGCAGTCGCCATGGTGGCTGTTTTCTCTCAACCAGGCAACGATAGCCTGTATAAATGCAGCCAGTGCAACAGCATCTGAAACGCAGGGCTGGGCATCCATGACGCGAATTTCCAGGCTGCCCAATTGCGGCCGGGGTCGAATGTCCCAGTGAATATCGTTTACAGACCTGAATATTCCCGCCTTGCGGGTCACGCAAATAAAACGGGCAAACTCTTCCCAGGATGAAAATGACGGTGGCATGCCATAACTTCGGGTAGAGGCCAGTATGTGGTGGCGATAAGCGGCATAGTTGGTATCGTAACCGCGCCAGAAAGGCGAATTGGCGGAAACCGCTATTAATAGTGGCAGATACCTCTTGATAGCATGCATCAGGTGGATGGCTTCTTCGCCAGTGCGCATACCCAGGTGGACGTGAGTGGCAAATGTTATCTGTGTATGGCTGGTGAACCCTTCCCTGGCCGCCAGTTCCAGATAGCGCGGCATCGGTGTGATAGATGCCAGTGACCGGTTAAACGGGTGTGAACCAGCACCGCACAAAGTCATGCCAAGTTGATGGCAGTGTTTTTGAACATCCAGTACCCGCACGCGCAGTTCCCTGTCCAGCTCTTCGATCGTGCGACAGACAGGTGTGCAGATCTCCACGGTGTTTTGAATAAATTCTGGTTTGATGCATTCGTCATCGGGATAGAAATCCATGAGGCGCATGATTCCTTCACTCAAATCAAGGGATTTGCTATCCAGAAGCTGCATCTCAACTTCCATGCCAATAGTATCAATGCCAGAGGTCTGAAACAGTAACGGTGGGTTTGATACCACGGCTTTTCCATCATGATGCCTGCTGCTGTTTTTATACGCGTGAATCATCGCGGTAAAAGTTCGCGGCATCGAAGGCCAGCTGGGCAAAGTAACGGGCACCGGTCAACATCATGCTTTCATCAATATCAAACATCGGGCTGTGCAAGGGAATAAATTGCTGCTCTTCACGACGGGCGCCAAAGCGGACGTAGCAACCGGGTAACTTTTCCAGGTAAAAGGAAAAATCTTCAGATCCCATGCTGGGATATTCCATTTTTTGCACGCCTGCTTTTCCGACGACCTTGCTCGCTGCCTGTATTGCAAGTTCCACTTCGCGGTCGGTATTGACCACCGGCGGATACCCTGGCATCACTGTCAACTCGATTTCGGCATCATGTAAAATTGCCAATGCTGAAGTCATGCGTTTCAGGCCCTTGTGAATATGCTCCCTGGTCTGTTTCTGGGTGGAACGTATCGATCCTCTCATCACAGCATGTTCGGCAATCACATTCGGCGCACTACCAGCCTGTAATTCACCGATCGTGATGACAGACGGGTGCAGGGGATCTGTTTCCCGGGACACCAGTGTCTGGATGGTGTTGACCAGTGATGCTGCGATGATGACGGCATCAGTGGCTTCATGTGGCCTGGCTCCATGCCCGCCTTTTCCCCGGATGATAATTTCAAAACGGTCCGACTGGGCGGTGATAATACCGTGGCCAATCATTATTTCGCCAACCCTGAAATGATGGGTTACATGCCCCGCAAAAATGGCGCAGGCATCATCCAGACAGCCCGTTTCTATGACGCTTCTGGCACCGCCACCACTTTCTTCCGCGGGTTGGAAAATCAGCAGTACATTGCTGGCTGCAGGGTTTTCATGAAGTATTCGTGCAGCCCCCAGAAGCATGGCAATGTGGGCATCATGGCCGCACGCATGCATTTTGCCTTTTTCCTGTGAGGAAAAGGGCAGGTGGGTATTTTCCTCCCCGGGGAGAGCGTCCATCTCTGCACGTAGCGCGATGGTTGGGGCGCCTGCCAGTGTTGCCGGTATTTTTGCTATAACACCACTCCCGGGTCCGGAATACTCACAGGGAATCTGCAGCTGTTTGAGCTCTTCAATGATCCGTTGTGCGGTCTTCTTTTCCTGAAAAGCCAATTCAGGGGATTGATGAAGCGCCCGCCTGATGGTCACCATATAGGAGAGAAGGCTATCGTTGGAGGACATTCAGTTTCCTGCTCATTGCTATATTACCCCTTTACAGGCTTTACAGAGTTGGCGTATTGATTATGACGGGTGGTAAACCGACAAATGGCAGCATTTATTACACTGTCGAGCTGGCTGAATTAATCAAGTTCGAATGTTACTTTTCCATTGATTCGATAGCTGACAATTTTATGATTTTCCACCTTGGCTTCCAATTCCTTGATGTAGATGGATTTGATGTCATGCAATGATTCGGCGGCCTTGCTAATGGCGGTCTGGGCAGCGTCTTCCCAGCTTTTTTCAGATTCTGCCAGTATTTCGATGACTTTCAGTGTGGTCATAGTACTCTCCATGCATTTGTATAAAGGGATCAGGAGAATTCATTGTAGGAAGGGCAAACGGGTCAAACTTAATCTGGATCAAAAAGCTGATCTAAAGCGGGTTTAAAAAATCAGCTTGCCCTGAAAAATGCCAGAGGATTGGATGCTGATATCGATGATCAAGCAGGGATCAGTTCTTCATCATCAGCTTGGAGAGTATCTGCAGCAGTGATTGGGCTTCAATCGGTTTGGAGATTATTTTACAGTCAGCCGCTTCTGCCTCGCGCCCGCGCAGTTCCGAGGTGTAGCCGGTGATGACGATAGCCGGAATATGCTTGTTGAGCTTTTTGCGAAGTTTTTGTATCAGTTCTATACCATTATCTTTCTGGTCCAGACCGTAGTCTGTGACGATCACAACGGGGCTGTCGTTATCCAGCGTTGCCATGGCCTCCTGTGTATCCCTCGCGGTGATGACGGTGAAACCTGACACTTCCAGGAACAGTTTTGTTGAATCCAGAACAGCCATATCGTCCTCAATTAACAGCACCTTGCCGCTTTTATTGGGTATTTTTGGTTTGGGCAGAGCCCGTGGTTTCATTTTACGTGTGCTTTTACTTTGGACTGTTGGTACGAGTAAAGAGAAACTGGAGCCCTTGCCTGGTCTGGAGCTGACCTCAAGTTTAAGGTTTAACAAATCCGCGATGAGTTTTACGATGGACAGTCCCAATCCCAGCCCTTTGCCCATGTAGAGGCCATCATGATCCAGTTGCCGATACTCATCGAAGATTGTATCCAGTTGTGTGGACTTGATCCCAGGCCCATTGTCAGCAACCTGTATCTTGAGGAGAGTTTTTTTGCGTCGGCATCCCAGCACAATATGACTGTGAGGGGGTGAATGTTTGATGGCATTCGCCACCAGGTTGGTCACCAGTTGTTCCAGCAGTGCCGGGTCGGATTTCACATGAACAGCGCAAGGGATCATGGTGAAATTCTGGTTTTTGCTCATCGCCTGGGGTGCTTCGGTGTTATGTACGCGTTTCAGCAAGCGATTGATCTCAAACGTTTCTATTTGCGGCTCAAGCTTGCCGGATTCAAGTTTGCTCATGTTGAGCAAGGCATTGAGCAGCTTGTTGCTGGTGTCTACGGCCATCCCTATCTGGCCGAGAATGCGGGTTTTGTCGCTGACATTGAGATTTCCTGTCAGTGTTCCCAGGTACATACTGATTGATTGCAGGGGTTGGCGCAGGTCATGGCTGGCGGCGGCCAGAAAACGGGTCTTGGTGCGGTTGGCTTCATCAGCATTATGGATGGCCTGCTGGAGTGCAGCTTTTTCCTTCTTTTCAGGGCGGACATCACGGAAGCGGATCATGATTGCTGTCTCATGAACTCCAATGATAGGGCTGAGGCTGATATCTACGGGCAATTCTATACCGTTTTTGGTCAAGCACGTGAGTTCAAGCCCTTTGCCCATTTTTCGCATGACAGGCTTGCTCAGGTATTGCCTGTGATAGAGATCATGCTTTTTGTGGAAACGTTTCGGCAACAGCATATGGAAAAATTGATCTCTCATTTCATCCCGTTTATAACCGAAGAAGTTTTCTGCTTGCCGGTTGATCCGCTGAATTTTGCCATTCTCCCCGATGATGATAAAGGGGTCCGGCGTCGATTCCATCACGGCATTAAGTTTGTACTCATTGGCATTTTTTTCACTGACGTCCCGAATGATGATGGCAACGCCGTCTATCTCGCCATTGCGATCCTTTAGTATTGATGCACTGGACCAGATATCGAGCGTGTTTCCATTGCGGGTCAGGGCAGTGGTTTCTGTGCTGCGCTGATTGCTGCCTTTGACGATATTGTCGATATAGGTTTTGTAAGCTTTTTTCTGTCCCCTCGCTATAAGGTCGCGGATGTTGATCGTCAATGCCTGTTTTTCGGAGTAGCCAAACATCCTTGTAGCACCGTCGTTCCAGGCACGAATGTCGCCTTTCAGGCTTTGCACGATAATGGCATCTTCAGAGCTTTTGACAATAGTCGCCAGAAGTTCTGCCTCTCGGGCGCTGGATTCGCGTTCGGTCTCGTCGTGAAAGGCGATCACCAGACTACGAACATCCCGGGTGCCGGGTTCGCTGATAGGAATCAGCCGTATCACAAAAAACCTGCTGTCCAGTTCCGCCTCCAGTTGGCAGCTGCGGCCGGTCTTCAACGTCTGCTGCACGTACTTTGAAATCGTGGTGAGCCCATCCAGGCGAAACATGAGCTGCTGGATATTGCTGACTTCATTGGGCCACAGCTTGAATAGCTGCCTGCAACTATCAGAATAACGCGTTACCTGCAGGTCTGCGTCAAGCATGATGATTCCCGCCAGCACCGAATTAAGAATGGTGTCCAGTTCCTCATTGACACGCTCGAGCTCCTGGCTCTTGGTTTTCAGTTCATCGTTGACACTGATGAGTTCTTCATTGGTGGACTCCAGTTCTTCGTTAGCCGTCTGGAACTCCTCATTGGAGGACTGTAACTCCTCCAGGGTTGAGTGGAACTCCTCGTTGACCGATTGCAATTCCTGGTTGGCGGCCTCGAGAGCTTCAATATTGGACTGAAGTTGTTCCCGGGTTACCGCCAGCTCTTCCTCCAGGGCTTTGATGTGCAGGGAGCTTTTGCCATCCTGATCAGTGTCGGGAATGACCTTTGTATGCTTTGGTAAAGTGTTTTCCTCGAAGACCAGTAAAATTTCCCGCTGGTTTTTTTCGATTTCTGGCGTGGCCTGCTGGGGGATGGCGACCATTGTCATCAGCACCTCACTGGTCTCCCTGGCACCGGCAGGCAGTTTGATTGGGCGGCTTTTTACCAGGGCTCCGGAACGTTGTGCCTGCTGCAGTACCATCTGTAAGTCAATTTTCAGCTCCTGCTTCGCCATGTGGAGTATGTTGACGTTGAAATTTCCCTCCGGGAGGCTGAGATAGGCATTCACCTTGCCGTGAACATGCATCAGTTCCAGGCGGTCATTCAGCAATACAGCTGCCGGGGCATATTCGTTAAAATAAATTTCCCAGGCTTGTTGCTGCCAGGGAATATGGGCAACATTGTTTTCCGGCACCGGAAGCCGGGGTGAGTGTTCAGCAGGAAAAATCCTGGGCCGGTTTTTTACATCACGGCGCAGGTAAAGAGTATTCTGGCGATCTACTACCTTGAACAGTTTCTCGGTACTACCGGTACTTTCCGATGAGCCGAGCAGCAGATATCCGTCTGGCTTGAGCGAGTAATGGAATCTGCTTAACAAGCGGGCCTGCGTGGTGCGATTGAAATAAATCAGTAAGTTCCGGCAACAGATCAGGTCCATTCTTGAAAAAGCCGTGTCCTGGGAGACGTCGTGTACGGCGAACACGACCATGTCACGCAATTCTCCGGTGATCTGATAACTGCCCTCTACCTTGTCAAAGTAATGTTGCAAAAGAGGTGTCGGGATATGCTCCACGGCCTTGGCTGAATAGATTCCCTTGCGGGCAAAATCTATATTATCGGGGTCAATATCAGTGGCGAAGATCCTGATGTCTATCGGCTGGGTTACATTTTTTTGCAGATCCGCTACCAACAGGGCGACAGAATAGGCCTCTTCTCCTGTAGCGCAGCCAGCCGACCAGATTCTGATCGAGTCCCCGGTTTTTTTTTCTTCAATGATTTTCTTTAAGAGTTGCTTGAGGCGTTGAAATACTTTTTCATCACGGAAAAATCCGGTGACACTGATGAACATTTCCTTGGTGAGGTACTTGACTTCATCTGTCGATTTTTGAACCAGCAATATATATTCACCGAGTGTATTGACCTTGTTTGCTAGCATGCGGCGCCTGATGCGCCGCAGCAGCATGGCTTCCTTGTAACGGTGAAAGTTGAAGCCGCTCTTGTTTTCCAGTATTTCCAGCAGCATGTTCAGTTTGTCCTGGTCACCGATTGATACGGCTCCTTTGGCTTCCCACAGTTGAGTGATCTCCGCCAGTTCCGGTCCGATTTCTGCAGCAGGGCGCACGAAATCTGCCAGGTAAAGATCGATTGCCTGCCGGGGCATACTGTCGTACTCGGCAGTCGCCGGATCCTGAATCAGAGTCCAGCCACCGGCAGTCTTGATGTCCTGTAATCCTTCGATACCATCTCTGCCGGTCCCCGACAGAATGATGCCAGCGCAATGATCCGGATATTGGCTGGCCAGAGAGCTGAACAGGACATCAACGGTGTGGCGCGGGCCCTCGTGTTCAATATTTTTAAGCAGAACACAGCCGTCCTTTACCTCGCACTGGATTCCGGGTGGACAGATATAAAGCCTATCGCCTTCAATGGGCTGGTTGTCTTTGGCCATGGAAAGGGGGAAGGGGGATAAATCTTTCAGTACGTCCTCGAGAGTGCTCTCATGCTCCATACTGTGTTGTAGAAAAAGATAGGCGATATTCTTTCCGACCGGCAGTCCGGGTAGCAGTTCCTGGAAAGCCTTCAGTCCTCCGGCCGAGGCGCCGATACCGACAACGAAATCAGGTTTTTTGGATTTGTTCTTCATAAAACAGTGTGTATACCCACAGTATTGTTGCTGGACAAAGTGCGGTTTAAGGTTTCTGTACCTGAGTCAAATGTATCGATAGCCTGAGGTTGCTAAAATTAAATATCAACCTGTTAAATGTTATTGCATACATTTGTCCGTTACTGAGGAGATACGGGCTTACTCTGATCTCTCCTTTTCCCTTTTCCCTTTTCGTATTGATCTAGACTTTTTGCCATATGTTGTAATTTCTCGTTGAGTTCATAGCAGCAGGAGACCTGTTCCGCCATTTTGTCAAACAGGTCAGCCAGTGTTTGTTCGTGGGTATAGCCCTGTTTAACAAGACTGCGCCCGACCTCCACGTAGTTATGGATTGCCATAAGAGGAAGTTTTAGCTGGCTTTGTATATCAACGTTATTATGTTTCGGACAAAATTTTCCTGTTTCCGGCTTCCTGTTATCAGTCAAAATGATAATCCTCCATGAATTCTCTGCCTGTACTAGTAGTGTGCCGTATTTTTTCAGCCAGTCCAAGTTAATTGTAAATCTCGCCTTGTCATGACAAAAGTCCAGCCGGTAAATTGAGGTGCAATCACAAGCAATGAAAACAAGGTCATGGTAATTCTCCACCTGATCGTCATTCTTCGCGTCCGCACCCGACCATTATTTTGCTATTACGCAGAAATACCTAGGCGAAAGTACGGATAGCCGAACAGGCTCGTCACTCCCTATAGTGTTCCTCCCCAGTAGCGAAAAGCAAAGTCTAGAAAACAGGAGATTATTATGGAGCATCGCCAGGGAGTACGTTTCAGAATGAGTCTGCCAGTCGCTATAAAGGTGGGGTGTAATAGTCTGGGTTGGTTTACCAGTAGAGATATTGGCAACGGTGGTATTGCCTTGAATTGCGATATCGATCTGCCGCGCAACTGCGTAGCGGAACTTTCCATTGAAGTGCCTAAATGTAACCGTATAGACATTGAGACAGTGCGAGCCGTGGTGGTGCACCAGAAAAATGGCTGTATTGGCTTCATGTGGATATCCCGCGGGATCTCCCTGCAAAACCTGGTAGCGCAAACGGCAGGTCTTATTGCTGCTTGAGATGAGCGACTGCAGCTATCCTGGTCAGGTTGGCAGAAAATTTAAACGTTGTTTGTTATCAAATTTATTTGTCGTTTCAAAATAAATGGTTGAAGCCTGCCATTTAAAAGCGTCAGGTGCAATTAAATGTTGATCAGGGATAAAAAGACATGATCGAGAATAAAAAGGTTAATAACATGACTCTGCAAACACAAAATGTTGTCGTATTGAATCGGGATAGTGGCAGGCACAAACTATCCTGCCATGACTGTACGAAGGCGTCGGTATGTCCGGCTTTTTCTGCCGGCTCCATGCTGAAGCTTGGAGATTCCGGTACTCCCATTCATCGGAATGTCCGTCCTGGTCAGACAATATACAACGCAGGGGATGCATTTAAAGGCTTCTACATGGTGAAGTCCGGATTTTTTAAATCATCCTTTATAGACAGTGATGGGGTATTACAGGTAACGGATTTCTTTTTCCCCGGTGAGATGTTTGGCTTTGACGGTATTGATGGTGGTCAGCACAACGCCATCATAGAAGCCCTTGATATTGGCAGTGTTTGCAAAATTCCATTGGCCCTGACCGGGGGGAGGGTAGGCTCCTTGTGGAATATTGATACTCTGGTGATTTTGCTTCAGGCGGCCAGCGAGTCTATTTCCAGGGATCGGGAAATGATGTATGCCCTGGGAAAACTGAGTGCCAGGAGACGCTTTGCGACCTTTATACTCGATATTTCACGTCGTATGGCCAGGAGTGGTTTTGATTCTGATGCCTTCAAGTTATGTATGAGCCGCAATGACATCGCAAACAATCTCTGTCTGGCTGTAGAAACTGTCAGCAGGCTTTTTACCCAGTTCCAGAGTCAGGGCCTTATTGATGTGGTACGTCGGGACATGAGGATCATTGACCGGGAGAGGCTTGAGATGGTCGCGGACCGGGAATTTGATAGCGAAAATCTGGTCTACCTGGAAAGACAGGCTAATGCGTCAGGCAGTTATCAGCGGGGAGTTCATTAATATGCACAGGACCAAGCAGGAGAAAGTAGTGGTGAACAATCAAAAACCGAAGAATCCGCACACAACAGTTGATTACCGCAGCTATCAACATTTGTATGAATATATTACTGCCGGGTTACAGAGCCTTGATGAGGCAGATTCGAAAATCCCGGCGATAAAAAAATCAGCCAGACAAGAGTCAATTGAGACCCCGCTCAGCAAAGATTCCCGTAACAAAAAACTGTCGCGCTAAGGAATGTCCCCGGTGAGCTTTGATGTACATTGACCGTTTCGTGAGCCGACTAACCAAAGACACCCTGGCATTGATACTTGCTGGCGGACGCGGTTCACGGCTTATGGACTTAACAAAATGGCGTGCCAAGCCAGCAGTGCCATTCGGGGGTAATTTCCGCATTATTGACTTCCCCCTTTCCAACTGCGTCAATTCCGGTATCCGCCGCGTGGGTATTCTTACCCAGTACAAGTCGCACTCATTGATCCGTCATATCCAGAAGGGCTGGGGTTATTTTCGTGGTGAATTTGGCGAATTCGTCGAATTGTTACCCGCCCAGCAGCGGGTAGAAGTGTCCTGGTACAAGGGAACGGCCGATGCCGTTTACCAGAACATTGATATTATCCGCAGTCACCATCCGGAGTATGTGCTGATTTTGGCCGGCGACCATGTCTACAAGATGGACTACGGCCCAATGCTTGCAGCCCACGTGGAAAATCAGAGTGACCTCACCGTGGGGTGTATTGAGATACCGATAGATCAGGCCAGCTCCTTCGGGATCATGCAGGTTTCCAGAGACAATCGTATTGAGGCCTTCCTGGAAAAACCACACCAGCCCGATTCTATTCCCGGCAAGCCGGGCATTGCCCTGGCATCCATGGGGATCTATGTTTTCAACTCGGAATTCCTGATAGAGAAGCTGCTGGAAGATGCGGCGCTGGGTAAAAAATCGAGTCATGATTTTGGCAAGGACATTATTCCGGATGTCATCGACAAACACCGGGTCCATGCATACCCTTTTTTATCGGGGGCAACAAAGACCCAGGCCTATTGGCGTGACGTGGGAACCATTGATAATTACTGGCGGGCCAATCTGGAACTGATTGGCGTTACTCCTGAACTAAACCTTTATGACAAACACTGGCCGATCTGGACCAGCCAGGAACAGGTACCGCCCAGTAAATTTGTCTTCGATGATGAGGATCGTCGCGGTATGGCTGTGGATTCCATGGTGTCGGGCGGTTCTATTATCGGCGGTGCTCTGGTCAGACATTCACTTCTGTTTAACAGCGTAGTGGTTTCCGATCACAGCCTGATCGAGGATTCGGTGATTCTGCCCGAGGTCAGTATTGGAAAATACTGCGTGATCAGGAAGGCGATCATCGACAAAGGGGCGGTTATCCCTGATGGTACCGAGATCGGCTGTGACAATGTCGCCGACAAGGCACGCTTTTATGTCAGTCCTGAAGGTGTTGTGCTGGTAACGCCTGACATGCTCGGGCAGAAATTACATTTTTCAGCCCAGCCGCTTATGGAAGGAATTGACCAGCAAAGAAAGGTGTCGTGACTTCAATGAGCCGGCCGGGAGCGAATGTTACGGTCAGCGTTAGTTGTCTGCAGCCAGGCAGATGAGTGAACCACTTCCCCGATACAAACGAAACCGTCCGTGCCATGAATGAAAGAATATTGTTGCCGAATCAGGCTGATCTCGTCGAAGCGCTGGCTGATCCCGAACTATACGGTGGTCGGGACGTACAGGTGGAAATGCTGGAAACCCATATTTCGTATATTTTTCTTGCCGGTGCTTATGCCTACAAGGTGAAGAAGGCGTTGAAGCTTGGTTTTCTCGACTTTTCAACCCTGGAAAAACGGCGGTATTACTGCCAGCAGGAATTGCGCCTGAACCGGCGCCTGGCACCCGCGTTATATCTGGAGGTAATTCCGATTACCGGATCCTGCACCAAACCGCTACTGGGCGGCGAGGGAACAGCGATTGAATATGCCGTCAAGATGCGACGCTTTGCGCAGCATGATTTACTCAATGCCTTACTTGGCCGTGGACGCTTGACGCACAGCCATATCGACCGCCTGGCCGAAAAAATGGCTGGTTTTCACCAGACCACGACTATAGCTCCGGTGCACAGTGAGTTTGGCTCGGCGGACCTTGTGCGACAGCCGGTTGTGGAAAATTTCAGGCAGTTGCAAGACTTGCCGCTGACACTACCTTGCGCCGAACAGCGTGATGTTCTGGAACAGTGGAGCCTGAACCGCTGGCAAGTGCTTGAGCCGGTGTTAAGTGCCCGCAAGGCAGATGGTTTTATACGTGAATGCCATGGTGATTTTCATCTCGGTAATATCGCTGTTATTGGCAGGGATGTCGTCATATTCGATTGTCTCGAATTCAACGATGAACTGCGCTGGATTGATGTCATGAATGATATTGCATTCCTGGTTATGGATTGTCGCGAGCGGGGCTCTGCGGATCTGGCGCAGCGCTTTCTTAATCTTTATCTCGAAATGACTGGCGATTACGCAGGATTAATGGTCCTGCAGTTTTATATTGTTTATCGGGCCATGGTGCGGGCGAAAGTCCATGCCATGCGCGCCAGCCAGGGTGATCTCAGTCCACAACAAAGAACCAGTGCACTGGAAGAGTTTCAGAACTATGTTGCCTTCGCCCTTAAGGAAAGTGAATCGGCAGATCCTGCGGTACTTGTTACTCATGGCGTGTCGGGCAGCGGCAAGACAGTGCAGACCCAGGACCTGCTTGAGACCATTAATGCTGTGCGCATACGCTCAGATATAGAAAGAAAACGGCAGTACGGTCTTAAACCTGCCGATCATTCCGGGTCGGGGGTTGGTTCAGGCTTGTACCGTCCGCAGATCACTGAACAGCTCTACAAAAACCTGCTGGCCCTGGCCAGGACAATTGTCGAGGCTGGTTATGTCGTTATTGTGGATGCGACCTTCCTGGCAAAGTGGCAGAGGAGTATGTTTCAACAACTGGCACATTCGCATGACATACCGTTTCTGATTCTGGACTTCGAAGTCCCGGAAGCTTTGCTACGGGCGCGTATTCATGAACGTCTGAAGCGAGGGGGTGAGGCATCCGAAGCAAATATTGTTGTATTGGAATATCAGTTGAAAATGCAGGAAGCGCTGCAAGGAGACGAGCTGGTCAGCGTGGTCTCTATTGATGCTACGTGCAAGCCCGGCAAAAATACCTGGGACAGCCTACTATACCGGCTCCGCTATCAATGGAATGACCATGCCGCACTGGGTTGAGCGAATGGTTTTCGGGGGTATTGGCAAAGCCGGACGTTATTGCAGGCTGGCAAGCCCGACAGGGCGTTGCCTGCTGCTGTATTGTTTTCCGAATACCCGTTCCGGCAAGGCGAGGTTATTTCCATAACAGCTTCCTGTCACTGGAATTAAAGGGGGCTTCAGGTAAAGAGAATTCTGATCAGCAGCATTATTGCTATGCCGGTGATAAAGAGACAAAAATTAACTGTGTTCACGGAGAGGTTTTCATGTTTTCTGACGACAGGAATAAGGCCCGATGCCCCGATGTAAATAAAATTGCCGGCGGCAAAGGGGACAAGAAAACTGATATCCATAGTGCCCGATACTGCCAGGGCAATCATGCCGCCAATCAGGAAGGTCATGCCCGAGGCCAGGTTCAGTAGCAGCGCTTTGCGTTTTGTCCAGCCACTGTGAATCAGCACGGCGAAGTCCCCTAGCTCCTGAGGCAATTCATGGGCCGCTGCTGCCAGCCAGGCCATGATGCCGAGCTGGATATCGGCAATAAATAAGGCGCCGATGGAAAGTCCTCCGATCAGGTTATGCAGGCCATCCCCCAGCAGGACCAGGTAACCCAGTGGTTCCGGACAAGGCAAGTCAGTTCGCCGGCAATGGTGACTGTGCAGCAGTTCCTCCAGAGCAAAAAAGACACTGAAGCCTGCCAGCACCCAGATAAAAAAGCTATCAATGTTGCCGTAAAGCATCAGACCCTCGGGCAGCATATGAAAAAATGCACTACCCAGCATGGTGCCTGCGGCCAGAGACACCAGGGGCAGGAGAATCTTTTGCAGAGTATCTTCGGTGAGAGTAAGGGTCAGAGCACCGGTCAGAGCAATGCCGCACATCAATATGCCGCTTCCCAGAATCCAGAAAAATTCAGTCATGACAAAATGATGACCATGGTAATGCAATCGATATTGGCCATGTATTGCTCAATTTTTCATCACGGCAATCTACTCCCGGTGCCGGCGCTTGCTCGTCAAAATTTACCTACCTGCTTACCATAATCCAGGGTCCTGCAGAATTCTTGATGGGCATCAATAAATTTCAAAGGGGCTATGCAAAAGTAAGTCATCCAATAAAGGGTAGATGAATAGCTGGAAAAGCCAGTTGTAAAGCAACAGGGGGGCGAATGTTTGTGAAGCGAGTATACCGGGTGCTGGCAGTGGTTGTGTTTTGTTCGGCATGTACCACGCAGTCCGGCCAGCAGGAACAGGCCGGTATGATTATCGGTGGTGTTTTGGGTGGGGTACTGGGCGCACAGGTGGGTGAAGGCCGCGGACGTGATGTCGCAATTATTGCCGGTACCCTTGCCGGCGCGACAATCGGCAGTGCGGTGGGCAGATCGATGGATGATACTGATCGGTTGCGTACTGCGCAGACCCTGGAATCAGTGCGAACCGGTGTGCGCTCGCAATGGCGTAATCCTGACACGGATATCAGTTATACCATGGTACCCACACGTACCTATGAAACGGTTGCCGGCCCTTGCCGGGAATATTCCATAGATGCAGTGATTGAAAATCGTAATGAGCAGGTGCATGGCACTGCCTGTCGCAGAGAGGATGGTGCCTGGATTGTGCAGAATTAACGGGTAACACAAAAACATATTCTAGAGCATAGACAAGAATGAAGAACTGAGGAGGCAATATGGATATCAAAATGCCTTGTGCTGATGCAGGACTGGAGAAAAGTACCCTGGCGCGCTGGCTGGTAAAGCCGGGAGATCAGGTTGAGCCGGGAGATACAATCGCTGTAGTCGTCATTCCGGACGGGGACAGGTATGAGCTCAAGATTTATGAGCGCGGCTGGATTTCCCGGTTACTGATTCCAGGCGGAACAATGGTATCGGTGGGTACGGTCATTGCCAGCCTGGCCGCAGAAGGAAATGGCGTTTACACTCATCCACAAGTTACCCGAATCGAACGCTATATGAGTGAGCCGGTCGTAAAAAGCAGCTTGCAAAAAAGTCGGGTAGTTGAACAATCAGGTTATAATGGCAGCCTGCCTAAACAAAGCTGCTGAATATTTCCGGTCAGGTATGGAAATGCTCTGCTTGTTGTTGATTGTTGTCCTTATCCCGGCCTGGTGTCTCATGTTGCAGGCTTGCTTCAAAGCCGGCTAATACTTCCATTAATTCACTGGTTATTTCCGCCTGCCTTACACGGCGAAATTCTGCAGTAATTTCTTCTATCCTGTTCTTGATATTTTCTTCCGCATTAAGCATGGTGCGAAGCCGTGTGCTGTGTTCGCTGGTTTGTGACTCCACGCAGGCGCTGAACAGGCTGATAAAAAAATACTGCTGCAAAAGTTCACCAAACAAAAGCGGTGCGGCAATACTGTGACCAGGCAGCTTGTGGGAGGGCCAGGTATTCCCCGGCGCTTGTCGGAAACGCCCGGTATCAACTGGCAGCAGGGCCTGTCGGACCGGGTGGTAAGCGCCGTCCGGCAGATAATGGTTGAAAAGAATATCTACCGGCATGAGCTGTTGCTGATTTTGCCAGTGGTCAATCCCTGGCAAGAGCTGCTGGATTAGATCACTTGTTTTTCCCAGAGAGGCGGGTGCAGGAAACACTTTGTCACTATCAATACCGGCCTCAGCCAGGGCATTGGCAGTGCGTACACCTACAGTCAACACACGCGGATTTTTTGTCTCCAGTGCCAGCTCCACCAGATGTTCATTGATATGCCCGCACAGGCCGTGATCAGTACCGAAAATAATGATTCCTGTGGGCATCAAGTTACTTCCGACAGCGGGGTTGGCTGGAATATTCTCCAGCTCACTGCCGACTAACCTGAGGCCGAGCTCAATGCTGCTGTAGTAATTTTCCAGTGTTCGTGAAGCATGCTCATACTGGCGAATGTTGGCGCCAGCCAGGGTTTTCATCATTTTTACAATACCTTGCAGATCGTGCATGGCGTCAAGCTGATGCTGAATCTTTTCCCTGGACTTCACCCGGATCGCCTCCATTGTTTTTATCCTGCAGTATTTTCCGCAGGGCGCTATCCATCTTTTCCCAGACAGCCGGTTGTGCAACGTCTTTATCTCCAGCCAGTACTTTACAAAGGTTAGCTTCGAGAAGCGGCAGTTTTTCTCCTATTGCGGTTTCTGCCGCAGCTATATCGTCAAGGGAAATAGCATCCAGAAATCCCCGGGTGGCAGCGTAGAGCACGGCAATTTGTTCTGCGACACCCAGGATACTGTTTTCCCCCTGTTTCAGAATTTCCCGCACCCGACGCCCACGTTCAATAAGCTTGCGTGTATTTTCATCAAGTCGGGTGCCAAAGCGGGAAAAGGTTTCCAGTTCCTGGAACTGGGCATAGGACAGTCTTAGATCGCCAGCCACCTTGCGGTAGGCAGGTAATTGTGTTTTTCCTCCCACTCTGGACACTGATTTGCCTACATCCACCGCAGGCATGAATCCTCTGCGCGATAACGTGGAGGACAGGTATATCTGGCCGTCCGTGATAGATATCAGGTTGGTGGGTATGTAGGCAGAGATATCGCCAGACTGGGTTTCAATAATGGGCAGCGCGGTGATAGAGCCGCCGCCCAATTCGGGGCGCAGGTGAGTTGCCCGTTCGAGCAAGCGCGAATGGGTATAAAAAATATCTCCTGGATAGGCTTCACGCCCGGGCGGCCTGCGCAGCAGCAGGGAAAGTTCCCGGTAGGCTCTGGCATGGCGAGTCAGGTCGTCGAACACTATCAGCACATCACGGCCCGCAGCCATGAAATATTCAGCGACAGTCATTGCGGCGTAGGGCGTTATGTATTGCAAGCCGGGCGGGTCTTCTCCCGAGGCAACCATGACCAGTGTATATTTCATTGCTTTATAAGCATGCAGGGTGTCGATGACACGGGCCACGGCCGTGCTGCGCTGCCCGATCGCACAATAGATACAGATCGTATTGCTGTGACGCTGGTTGAGGATGGCACTAAGGGCGATGGCCGTTTTGCCAGTCTGGCGATCACCAATGATCAGTTCCCGTTGCCCACGCCCGATAGGAATGAGGGCATCCACGACTTTCAACCCGGTCAGTAGCGGGATTCTGACCGGGGCCCTGGCCATGATCGCAGGCGCATCCCTTTCAACTGGCAACCTTTCAAGATCCGCCGGGAGGAAGCTGTCATCCAGCGGCCTGCCGGTAGCAGTGATGACCCGGCCCAGCAGCGCATCCCCGACAGGGATATCCAGCATACGCCCGCTGGCACATACCTCGTCTCCGGCTTTCAGTTGATTACTGTTGCCCAGCAATACCGCGCCAGTTTCTGACTCGTCAAGGTCGATAGCCATAGCGCTGAGTCCGCCCGGTAACTGGATCAGTTCCTCGGCACCGATGCGGGGTAGTCCACTGACCCTGATGATACTGCCACTGATGCTTTTGATGATACCGGTTTCACGTACTACCATGGTTGATGGCCTGTGCGTGAGAGCGGCAGCTACGGCCGCGGCACTTTGCCTGCCGAGGTCCTCAAGCATCGGCATTGTCCTCTGGCTGCTGAAGTGTCCGGCGCTGTTCCTCATGCAGTAAATCTTTCATCTTTTCTTCCAGTTCAGCGAGGTAGCGGGCGATATTCCAGTCGATTTTTGCGCCTTCGCCGGTAAGTTCAATGCCACACTGGGGGCTGGCTGATTGATGAAAGACCAGCTCTCTATCCCCGACGATAGACTTCAGGCTTTGTTCAAGGCGGGAACATTGTTCTTTCTGCAGGGGGAAGGTCGTGGTCACGTCCAGTCTGCTACTGCCTTCCCCAAGTTGTTTTATCTGCTGTCCAGACAGGCTTTGCAGATTCTTGATGAAACGGTCGATGATCCTGGTTTCCAGTGTTGTGTCCGCCAGGTCGGCCAATACTCTGCCAGTTGTGTGGATGATTGAGCGTGCGGCTTCCTCGCGCAAGCGCCATAGATAGCTACCCTGTTCCTCCTTGAGTTCCTTGCGCCACTTTTTCCGCAGTTCATCGATTTCGAGCCGTGCCTTGTCCAGAAATTGCTGGCGCTCATGCTCACCGTGAAGGCGTGCTTTCTCAAGGATGGCCTCCTGGTTGTGATCCAGTTCTGCCTGTTTTTCTTCAAATGCCAGTTGTTGCGCTTTGGCTGCCTGTTTGCGTTGATCAGCCTCATCCAGGCGAGAGGCAATCAGACGCTCCCGGTTGTCCATGGCGTCAATCACCGGCTGATACAAAAAGTGTTTCAGCAACCATACCAATACCAAAAAGTTGACAACCTGGGCGAAGACAGTAAGCCAATCCAGTTCCACGCATCAAACTCCGGCTGTAGCAATCACATAATCCCAGAAGGGGTTGGCAAAGATCAGGATCATGGTTACGACAAAGCAGTAAATAGCCGTTGATTCGATCATGGCCAGACCGACAAACAGGGTGCGGGTGATTGTGCCCGCCTCATCGGGCTGCTGGGCAATAGACTGCAAGGCCTGGGCCACGGCCCGTCCTTCCCCCAGTGCCGGTCCAAGAGAACCGATGGCAATTGTTAAACCGGCGGTGAAGATAGACAGCATACCGATCAATGAAATGTTCTCCATAGCATTACCTCATTCTGGGTGCAGGACTCAATCCCCGCTCTGTTGGGTGAAATGTTGGTGTACGGTGTTGGCAGACGCAATATAGACCATGGCAAGTACCGCAAAGATATACGCCTGGATGACACCTGTTATCAGGCCAAGTAACTGCAGCAGTACGGGAAAAAAGAACGGGATCAAACTGATCAGGATAGCCACGATCATGGTGCCACTCATGATATTTCCATAGAGGCGAACAGCAAGAGCAATGATGCGTGAAAATTCCCCGATCAGGTTAAAGGGCAGCATCAGAATAGTTGGTTTGATGTAATGAGTCAGGTAGGCAGCAATCCCTTCGTTGGCAATACCGTAAAGGGGGACTGCGATGAACACGCATAAGGCCAGTGCCGATGTGGTTGACAGTGAGGAGGTCGGTGGGTGGTATCCTGGCACTATTGCCAGCAGGTTGCTGGTGATGATGAAAATGAACAGGGTGCCGATAAAGGGCAGGTAGCGATCAACCCCCTGGTCCGAGATTTCCCGGATTTGTTGACGAATTGCAGAGACAAGTACTTCCAGCAGATTCTGCCAGTGGCTAATCCTGGTTTCTATTGTCAGGCACCGGGTGATCAGTATGGATGCCGTCGTTAAAAGACCCATTACCAGCCAGGTAAAACCAATAGTGGCATTGACTGGAAAGGAGCCGATGTTAAATAGAAGCAGGGTGTCAGGGGTTATAGTCATCGGATCAAGCCCTGTTTGGTTTTTTTTCTGCACAGGCAATATTTCTGACCGCGATGATCCTGGTCAAGGTGAATCCGGACATAGCACCAAGTAAATGCGTTGTGCCAAGCAGGAACAGGATAAGTGCCAGCATACTGCAGACAATAACCAGCCGTAACAACATACCGCTCACTAGAGAATAGCCGGGCTGACCATCGCTGGTGAGTGTTTTCAGGGAGCGCTGTATCAGCCAGAGAAAGATACCCGCCAGCACCACACCGCAAGCAAATGTTGCCAGGTAGAGAGGGTATTGCTCAATCATGGTGTCGCTCCTCCTTGATCCAGTACCAGGCATTCAGGCAACCCAGCAGAATGCCGGCAAACAGCAGGGTCAGGGTCCAGGAGAAGGTTGCGGGCCAATGCGAGTCCAGCCATTTTCCCAGGGTAATCCCGGCCAGTGTGGGTATGGCAATGGACCAGCCCACCATGCCAAACATACCCATCCAGAACATAATGCCCCGATCCTCTTTAACCATAAGCTTGCGCGCAGTTTTTCGGGCTATCTGGTGCTGAAATGATTGAGCAGGCTTTTTACCTGGCGACGGTTCCTGGTTAACCATGCAACTGCTTCTCCATTTGGATGAAACGGCGCAGGGTATTCGCCTCCAGACGTGCCAGGGCACTATGGGCATTGCGTTCCTGTTCATCCAGAGTAAAAAACTGTTGTTCAAGTGTACTTTTGATAGAAGCAAGGTCTTTTCCCTGGATGGCGTTGAATGTGGAAATCCTCACCTCCCGGTTTATTTTCAGCAGGCAGCCATGGTTGATGGCATACAGGGACTCGGTGTTGGCCTGATTGGTGAATGTCAGTAGGCCGGGTACCAGCGTTGCAATGAAATCCATGTGCCGGGGCAGCAAGCAGAAAAAACCGTTACTGGCCTCGGCAATGACCTTTACAGCATCGGTCTCGGCGATTATGCCCGTTGGCGTCATCAGTGTGAGTTGCATGGTGGGGCTCATCAGGTGACCACAGTCGTTTGCGTTTGGGAAGGGGGGCGTACTGCAAGCGCGCCGAGGCCGCCGATCATGTAAAAATCCTGTTCTGGCAGACTGTCAAGATCACCGTTGAGGATACGCTCGCAACCTTCCAGCGTATCGCTGATGTCGACTTGCGTACCAGGATAGCCAGTGAACTGTTCAGTGGAAAAAAAGGGCTGGGTGAGAAATCGTTCCAGCCGTCGTGCCCGTGACACTATTTGACGATCGTGCAGAGTCAACTCCTCTAGTCCAAGCATGGCGATAATATCTTTAAGCTCATCGTATTCCGCGAGTACTTCACGCACATCATTGGCAATACGGTAATGGCGTTTGCCTACTACGGTCTGCGAAAGCATTTTGGAATTAGAGTTCAGTAAATCGATAGCAGGGTAGAAACCTTCCGCAGCACGCTCCCGCGACAGGACGATGGAGGCAGACAAGTGGGCGAAAGTGTGGGTGGCGGAGGGGTCGGTCAGGTCATCGGCAGGGACATAGATTGCCTGTACTGATGTTATCGCGCCCTGGGAGGAGCTGCTGATGCGCTCTTCCAGTTCGGCCAGTTCCGACGCCAGGGTTGGTTGGTACCCGACCTGGGATGGAGAACGCCCCATGAGTCCTGACACCTCCATTCCGGACTGGATAAAACGGAATATATTATCCACCAGAAACAGGACATCGCGTTTCTCGACATCGCGGAAATATTCAGCCATGGTAAGTGCCACATGACTGATGCGAAAGCGGGCGCCGGGGGGTTCATTCATTTGCCCGCAAACCATTATGGTCTTTTCCAGCACCCCGGTATCTTTCATTTCCCGATATAATTCCTCTGCTTCCCGGTTGCGCTCACCGATACCACAGAACATGCCTATGCCCTGGTATTCATGCATCATGTTATGAATCATTTCCGTCAGTAACACAGTTTTACCAACGCCGGCACCGCCGAACAGGCCGGCTTTGCCACCACGCTCCAGCGGCGCCAGCAAATCGATAGCCTTGATTCCGGTGATGAATACTTCCCGTTCGGTACGCCGGCGATTAAGCGCAATGGGATCCCGGTGAACGCTCCAGGCCTGCGGGCAGTGGAGTGGGCCAGCATTGTCTATGGTTTCGCCGAAGACATTGAACATCCTGCCCAGCAAGGCTTTACCTACTGGCGCTGTCAGCATTGAACCGGTATCGGTAACCACGCTATGGCGCTTCAATCCCCTGGTCGCATTGAGTGCCAGGCAGCGCACCCGGTTAAGGCCCAAATGGGTTTGCACTTCCAGCTTGATTGTGTCGTTCTCACCCGCAGTCAATATCTGAAAGCGGGGAGGAAGCATATTGGGACATTGCACATCAACGATATTGCCATGGACAGCTGCCACAAATGGCTTCATGGATTGTGTTTTCGCGGAGTTACGCGATCCTGTTGTTGCGTTAATCATCGATATGCATCATTGGCTTAGGAGGTATTGGCTTTAACCATTTTCTTTTCACGAAGTTTCAGTTTTCGGCTCCTGACTTTTTCCACATGCTCAATAAGGGTGTCTACAGTGGCTTTCAGTAATTCAAGTTCCTGTATGGATAAACTGTCGAGTTGCTCCAGATGATATTCAATAGTGTCAATAATCTGTCTCGCGGGGCGCTGTAACGGACGCATAAAATAAGCAGTAATAGTGGCAATAATGGCGCCGAAGAACAGCATTGAGCCAATGACTATCCAGATTGCACCGAAAAATTCGGCGCGACCACTTAGTGGCATGTCGGCGATGCCTGCTGTGGAAAAAGCCGCTACCCCCCAGTACAGTGCTTTACCATAGGACGTAATGGTAGTGTCCGCCATCTCCTGTTCGCCCCAATAAACAGCCGCCGAAAACAGCATCCAAAGTACGATGAACAGTATGATCATTTTCACCATGGGGGTACGAATCAGTACATCCTTGATAAAACGTTTTGCTTTTACATACACCATGACATTGTCCATCCTCGCTAACAGCCTTGAATATCAACATGGCGCAACAACGCTGTGAAAAATGACCAGAGCCAGTTTTATGCAGAGACGACGGGACGGTTTGCCTCTTTATGATGAGCACTTACCTGTTTTAACATGGCGAGTACATCACTGGGACCCAGGCTATTTTTACTTTTACGATTAGCCGTTGCCGCGACAATGTCACCCATCGACACTATGCCGCACAGTTTTCCGTTCTGACTGGTCACCATAATGCGACGCACACCATTTTGTTCCATTTTGGTCAGACAGCCTTCGATATTGTCTTCCTGGTGACAACAACACAGATGCTGTCCCTGGATTATCTGGTTGACCTGCATTTCCCACAGTGGCTTGTGCTTGTGCAGTGCTGCCATGGCGATGTCCCTGTCGGTAATAATGCCAACTGGTACGTTTTTCTCATTCACCACCGGCACTGCGCCGCAATCGTTATCCCACATCAGACGGGCAGCCTGATCCAGGCTGGTATCTGTACTGCAACTCGTGACATCGCTGCTCATGACTTCATTTACGTTCATTGAAAACTCCTTAGCGTGAAAATTCTGAAAATAGTGTAGAAAGGCTCCCGGTTGATATTTGTTACCGGGTTGATTTTCAGTGTAGGGGCAGGGTATGGATAATTTTTGACGCAGGTCAATTCGGGAAAAGAGAAGAAAAAAGTCATAGATAAAAGTTGATCGCTCAAAAATTGATGTGCATCAGTTCAGCACGACTTCGGGTATTTACCATTTTCGCTGGTAATTATTGATTACGGGAAACGCTGTTATATGCCAGGGCATACAAGTCTGGAATATCTGTTGAACCACATTCCTGAGGAAAAACTCGAGGAACTTCTCGAAGTCCATGGTGTGCTTCCGTCGTTTATTGATTATTCCGGTCATACCGTTAAAACGCCGCTGGCAGACAGGCTGCTTGTGCTGGAAGCACTGGGCTTGCAGGTCAACAGTGAGCAGGCTGTTGATGAATTGCTGGCTCAAGCCAGAAGTGAAAACCTGCAGCACTGGATCAAGCCAGTCATCGTGGCGCTTGCAGACGCGCTGGTGATACTTCGTTTCACCTGTTCACAGGCTGAAACTACTACAGCGGTTTTCCACTGGCGTATTGATCTGGAAGCCGGTGGAAGCCTGAGCGGTGAGTTCAGGCCTGCCCAGCACGGGCCCTTTGAATCCTGTGAAGCTGGTCATGGCAGTTTTACCAGCATGGATATTCCCCTGAGGGTTGTTCCCGCGGGTTATCACCAGTTGTACCTGCGGACTGAAAAAAGTGTCCAGCAGGCGCTGATTGTTGCGGCTCCCGAGCGCAGCCATGAACCTCGGTGGCTGTTGGCGGGAAGACGGCTGTGGGGTGTTTCAGTCCAGCTATATACGCTGCGATCTGGCCGCAATCTGGGCATGGGGGATTTTGCCGATCTTTACGAGTTGATCAGGCGTTCGGCGGCGGCAGGGGCAGATTTTGTTCTACTCAATCCCCTGCATGCACTGCATTTTGGCCCGCCAGTTCTGGTAAGTCCCTATAGCCCGAGTGACCGGCGTTTTCTCAACCCTCTTTATATTGCCCCTGATCTGGATGAGGATTTCACTGATTCTGCAGATATTGCCGCATTTACGGCCAGAGCTGAATTCAGAGCGTTGCTACGGAAACTCGAAGAAAAGCCCGATGTGGATTACCCGGGAGTAACAGCCCTTAAATTCAGGATATTTGAATTGATGTTCCGTTCCTTCCAGGAATCCAGTAGCGCAGCGGATTCGGCGCGCGCTATTGCTTTCAGGGCATACGTGGAGGATCAAGGTGAAAACCTGGCAGCATTTGCGGCCTGCCAGGCTGAATTGCCAATGCCCGGTGTAGCGGCAAATGAAGATCCGGATTTCCATTGTTACCTGCAATGGTTGGCCGAACGTCAGCTTTCCGAAGCCAGGCAGCTGGCCCGGGCACAAGGTATGCAGGTCGGTATTATCGGGGATCTTGCCGTAGGCAGTTATAGCAAGGGCTGTGAAGTAACAACCAATGCTGGCCTGTTTTGCCTGGGAGCAAGGATTGGTGCACCGCCTGATGACTTCAATCCCATGGGGCAGAACTGGGGGCTACCGCCACTGCGGCCCGATGCGCTGGAAGCGTCCGGGTTTCGCCATTTCATTACCGTGTTGCGGGAAAATATGCGTGTATGCAATGCGTTGCGTATTGATCATGTGATGTCGTTGATGCGTCTGTGGTGGTGTCCCGGAGATGGGGCCCAAAGCGCGAAATCCCCCGTGGGTGCCTATGTCCGTTACCCGGTGGATATCCTTTTTGCGATTCTCAGGCTCGAAAGCGAGCGCGGCCATTGCCTGGTAATAGGGGAGGATCTGGGGGTCGTGCCGCCGGAGATTCGCCGTTATCTTGATGATTCCGGGTTGTTTTCAAATAGCGTTTTTTATTTCGAAAAATATGACGGTGTGTATTTCAGAAAGCCGGAACATTACCCGCAGCGGACCCTGGCCTTTATAGCCAATCATGACGTGCCGACGCTCAAAGCCTGGTGGAATTTGAAAGACCTGGCGCTGCGTGAACGAATTGCACTGCTGCCTGAAGGGCTATCGCTTGAAGAGGCAAGCGCCTACCGCGAACATGAAAAACGCCTGTTGCTGCAGTGGCTGGACGAATTATCAATGCTTCCCCATGAGTGGCAGGATCGCGACAGCAGTCGTCCTTTCGACACGGCGTTGGCCAGTGCCATCTTTCGCGCCTGCGGTGCCACCAATGCCCAGTTGGTCTCCCTCCAGCTTGATGACCTCGCCGGTCTTGAGAGCCCTGTCAATATTCCCGGCACAGATAAGGAATATGCGAACTGGCGGCGCAAGTTGCCTGTGACCCTGGAGGAATTGTTTGAACATGCAGACACCAGGCAAATGCTGGCAGCAATAAACGAGACAAGAGACAAATCGGAACGGACGCTGTTATGGACTTGATGAACCTGGCAAAACCGATCTCAGGATGGACAGGGCATTGTGGATGGCAGGGTCGGGTTGTTAATAAACGGAATATGGCATGTTGACTGTTGACGAATTAACACAGGACATTGTTGAAGCCATTGTAAGCGGTCGTCACAATGATGTTTTCTCGGTACTGGGGATGCATCCGGTGAAGGGCAATGCCGTGTGCATCAGGGTATTTCTGCCTGGTGCCAGACGTGTGCGCGTGAAATCTTCGCAGCAGGAAAGCCAAAAAGACTTTGCAGAGTTGGCTGCTATAGATGCCGCCGGGCTGTTTAGCGGCGTGGTCCCCATGGCACAGGGTAGCCCCTACTGGCTGGAGGTGGATTATCCTCTGGCAACGGTGGTGCGGGAGGATGTTTACCGTTTTCCGTCCCTGCTGGATGAGAAGGATTGTTATCTGTTCAACAATGGAACCCAGGAACGGGCCTGGCATTTTCTCGGGGCTAATCAGCGTGAGTGTGACGGAGTGCCAGGTGTCCTGTTTGCGTTGTGGGCGCCAAACGCATGCCGGGTAGCGGTAGTAGGAGACTTCAATTCCTGGGATGGCAGAGTAAACCAGATGCGTTTCCATCCTGCCTGGGGGTTGTGGGATCTGTTCATACCAGGCGTTTCTCCAGGTGACTCATATAAATATGAGATTTGCGGGGCTGATGGCAACCTGTTGCCACTCAAAGCCGATCCCTATGCCAGGCAAGTGCAATTGCGGCCTGATACTGCCTCAGTGATACCGTGTCCCAGCAGCCATGTCTGGGAAGACGGCGACTGGATGAATTGTCGTGCCAACAACGGACATCAGCACAAGGCAATTTCAGTCTACGAACTGCATGCAGGTTCCTGGCGACGTAATGGCGACAACGGGTTTTTAAACTACCGGGAAATAGCAAAGGCATTGGTACCCTATGCCATGGATCTGGGGTTTACCCATATCCAGTTGCTGCCGATCAGCGAACATCCTCTGGATGGTTCCTGGGGATACCAGCCTGTGGGATTGTTTGCCCCAACCAGTCGTTTCGGCACAGCCGATGATTTTCGTTATTTCGTCGACACTGCGCATCGGGCCGGGCTTGGCGTATTGCTGGACTGGGTGCCCGGGCATTTTCCAAATGATGAGCATGGTCTGGCCCGCTTTGACGGCACCCACCTGTATGAGCATGCCGATCCACGTCGGGGACATCATCCGGATTGGGATACCCTGATCTTCAATTACCAGAGGGCGGAGGTGATCAGTTATCTAATTAGTAATGCTTTTTACTGGTTTGAGGAGTTTCACATTGATGGGTTGCGCTTTGATGCTGTGGCGTCAATGCTCTATCTCGACTATAGCCGGCAAGAAGGGCAGTGGCTGCCCAATTACCATGGCGGTAGAGAAAACCTGGAAGCCATAGATTTATTGCGTAATCTCAACCGCCGCCTGTATTTCAATTTTACCGGCATTATGACCATTGCCGAGGAGTCGACTGCCTGGCCAGGAGTGACCAATCTGACTGAACAGGGGGGGCTGGGGTTCGGCTTTAAATGGAATCTGGGCTGGATGCATGACACGCTTTCATATTTCAGCCGTGACCCGATCCACCGCAAGTATCACCACAATGAAATCACCTTCAGTCTGCTCTATGCCTATTCCGAACATTTCATGCTGCCGTTCAGTCATGACGAGGTGGTACACGGTAAACGTTCTTTACTGGAAAGAATGCCTGGTGATGATTATGCCAGGTTCGCGAATTTACGTGCCTGTTTTTGTTTCATGTGGACCCATCCCGGCAAGAAACTCCTGTTCATGGGAGGTGAGTTCGCGCAACGTGCAGAATGGTCTCATGACAGCAGTCTGGACTGGCATTTGCTGGAATATGAACCTCACAGGGGGATACAGGACCTGATACGGGATCTCAATGCGGTTTATCGGGAACACCCGGCACTGCATGACTGCGAGCATTCCCATGAGGGCTTCGAATGGGTTGATGCGGACAATAATGCATTGTCGATTTTCAGTTATCTACGCAAAAACCGCCAGGGTAATTCATTGATCCTGACCGTGCTCAACCTGACGCCAATCGCACATCACAATTTTCGCCTCGGTGTACCTGTACCCGGTTATTACAGAGAGCTAATCAACTCGGACAGTGCAGGCTACGGAGGCTCAGGGATGGGCAATCCGGTTGGTTGCAGTACCGAGAACAGCCCTAGTCATGGCCGGCAATGGTCTCTGAAACTGGATCTGCCACCCCTGGCTGCGCTGATTTTCAGTCTGGAACAGGAGGCATAGCTCAACCCATGACTTTACTTTCTGAACTGGAAACCGGCATCAATGACCCACAGGGTGCCCATTGGGATGGCCATGGAGTTAACTTCGCGCTCTTTTCTGCCCATGCAGAAAAGGTGGAGCTATGTCTTTTCAGCAAAGATGGGCGTCAGGAGTTGCGGCGCCTGATTCTGCCGGAACTGACTGATCAGGTCTGGCATGGCTATCTGCCAGGGGCAGGGCCTGGCACCGTCTATGGCTATCGTGTTTACGGTCCCTATCAACCGCATCTGGGACATCGTTTTAACCATCACAAGCTGCTGTTGGACCCTTATGCCAGGCACCTTACCGGGGAGTTCATCTGGAGTGACCTGCACTATGCGTATGTGCCAGATGCTGAAGACGAGGATCTCAGTTTTGATAGCCGTGACAATGCTGCCGTCATGCCCAAATGCGTGGTGACAGAGGAGCGTCCACAGAAAAGGATCAGCGGCTTTCGGGTGCCTGCAGGGGAAACCGTTATTTACGAAGCCCATGTAAAAGGATTCACCTGGCTACATCCGGATGTGCCCGAGGCATACCGCGGTACCTTTCGTGGCCTGCGCGATGAGAAGGTGGTTGATTATCTGAAATCGCTTGGCATCACCAGTATTGAATTGTTGCCGATACAGTATTTTATTGATGAACAGTTTCTGGTGAATAAAGGCCTGACAAATTACTGGGGCTACAATCCGTTGATGTTTTTCGCCCCGTACCAGGCCTATCTGGGTGGAGGTGGTATAGGTGAGTTTCAGGATATGGTTAAACGTTTTCACGAAGCTGGAATAGAGATAATTCTGGACGTGGTATTCAACCATACGGCGGAAGCTGACAGACTGGGTCCAACCCTGAGTTTTCGCGGTATTGATAATCTCACCTACTACCACCTGCAGGCGGAAAAACGGCGCTATTACATCAATGATACGGGATGTGGCAATACGCTAAATTTGATGCACCCGCAGGTCATAAAGCTGGTCATGGACTGCCTGCGTTACTGGGTAACAGTGATGGGCGTCGATGGTTTCCGTTTTGATCTGGCCTCTGTGCTTGGGCGGGAACACTATGGCTTTGATGCCGGTAGCGGATTTTTAGATGCCTTGCATCAGGATCCTGTGCTGGCCCATGTGAAGTTCATTGCTGAACCCTGGGATATAGGCCCCGGTGGTTATCAACTTGGTAACTTTCCGCCGGGCTGGTTTGAGTGGAATGACCGTTACCGCGACACGGTGAGGAAATTCTGGCGTGGCGATAACGGTGTACTGCCGGACCTGGCCCGACGTATTCATGGCTCCAGTGATATTTTTGAACATTCCGGCAGGCGTCCTTCTGCCAGTATCAATTTTCTGACCAGCCATGACGGTTTTACCCTGAATGATCTGGTGAGTTACCGACAGCGGCACAACGAATTGAACCTGGAAGATAACAGTGACGGGCACCGGAGTAACTACAGTGAAAATTTCGGTGTGGAAGGCCCCACCCTGATAGCCGAAGTGAACGACCTGCGTGCCAGGCAACGAAAAAATCTGCTCGCTACACTGATTGTGTCCCGGGGTACACCGATGCTTGTCGCCGGTGATGAATTTTGCCGCACCCAGCACGGCAACAATAACGCCTATTGTCAGGACAACGAAATGAGTTGGCTGGACTGGACAGCAATCGATGCACAAGGGCGAGAGATGCTGGCCTTTACCCGCCATCTGATTACGCTGAAAAAGAATAATCCGCTGCTTAACCTGGATCGTCATATCCATGCCAAACAACAGCCGCAGGACCCGGAAATTCTCTGGTTCAGTCCTGCCGGTAAAGAGATGCTTAGTGACAACTGGGCCGAACATACCTTGAAAACCCTGGGCTACATGATTAGCGTATTTTCCGGGCAACAGGGCTGCAGGCAGAGATTGCTGACGCTTTTTAATGCAGACTGCGAAGCGCTTGAATTTAAACTGCCTTGCTTTAGCGAGGGTAATCACTGGACACTGTTACTGGATACCGACAGGCCGGAAGGTATGCCGGAGGAAGTGATCTATCAATCAGAGGCCAGTATTCAGATGCCACCCTTTACCACCCTTATCCTGCAGGCAGAAAACCACATTGCGATTACCAATATTGAAGCTACCGGACAGTTATTGTAACGATGAACAGGCACAAAAAAGGTCAAGTACATCATCACCCCTGGCTGGGCATGGATGAAGCCGCTGTCAGTCAAGACCTGCACCATCATTATCACCTTACCCTGGGCCGTGAAGATGGCGGTAATCCACTTCGTTACCTTTATCAGGCGGCCTCACTGACTGTCCGTGACAGGCTGGTTGAACGTTGGCGCCAGACCCGCAAATGCTATTTGCAGGAAGACAGGAAGCAGGTGGCTTACTTGTCAATGGAATTTCTGATGGGGCGTGCACTGAGCAATGCAATTCTAAATCTTGATCTGGAGCAGCCCATGCGTGAAGCACTCGGTGAATTTGGTTATGCCCTTGAAGAAGTAGCCGACCATGAACGCGATGCGGGACTGGGTAATGGCGGCCTGGGCAGGCTGGCAGCCTGTTTTCTGGACAGCTGCGCGACTCTTCGCTACCCGGTGACCGGATACGGTATTCGTTACGATTACGGTATTTTTCACCAGCTAATCAAGGACGGTTACCAGATAGAAGTCCCGGATCACTGGCTGGAAGGGGGTAGTCCCTGGGAGTTTACGGTACTGGAAAACAGCAAGCGGGTGAAGTTTGGTGGCTATACAGAAACCTGGGAAGACCAAAATGGGCGTCCCCATGTACGCTGGGTAAGTGACAATGATGTGCTGGCAGTTCCCCATGACATACCGATTGCTGGTTACAGGAACGATATTGTTAATACATTGCGGCTTTGGAAAGCCGATTCAGTAGATAGTTTTGGACTGGCCGATTTCAATGCCGGTGAGTTTGACGCGGCCGTCATGGCGCAAAACCAGGCCGCGCAGATTTCCATGGTGTTGTATCCGAATGATGTCAGTGTCAGTGGCAAGCTGTTGCGGCTACGGCAGCAATATTTCCTTACCTCTGCCAGTCTGCAGGACATACTCGATAACTGGTGCGCCCGCCATGTCGATTTCAGCGGCTTTGCGGACCAGCATTGTTTTCAGCTCAATGACACCCATCCTGCAATAGCCGTGCCCGAGATGATGCGTCTGCTGATGGATGCACATGGTTTGCACTGGCGCGAGGCCTGGCAGATCACCACATCGACCATGGCCTATACCAACCATACCCTGCTGCCCGAAGCACTTGAACAGTGGCCGGTAAACCTTATTGGCAGCCTGTTGCCGCGCATCCTGGAAATTATTCGTGAGATCAATCGCCGCTTTCTCAATCAGGTGGAAACCCGGTGGCCGGGGGATGAGGAAATAAAGCGGGCCATGGCGATTATCAACGAAGGTGGTGAGCCCCAGGTGCGCATGGCCTATCTTGCTATTGTTGGCAGCTTCTCGGTCAATGGCGTGGCGGCGCTGCATACCCGGCTGCTGGAGTGCGGCCTGTTCAGGGATTTTTATGCTCTGTGGCCTGAACGTTTCAATAACAAGACTAACGGGGTGACACCACGGCGCTGGCTGGTTTTCTGCAATCCGGCCCTGGCAAAGTTGATCACAGCCTCTATTGGTGAAGGCTGGATTTGCCAGCTGGAGGAGTTGGCACAACTCAGGGAGTTGGTCAGTGATGAGGATTTCCGGTCACGATGGCGCGCGGTCAAACTGAATAACAAGAAGAAGGTATGTCGGCTGGTCATGAAGCGTTGTAATGTCGAATTTGATCCGGCAATGCTGTTTGACGTGCAGGTTAAACGAATCCATGAATACAAACGCCAGTTGCTCAATACCCTGCATATTATTCATCTGTACAGAAAAATCCTGAAGGGTGAAACCAAAAACATGGTACCCAGGTGTGTATTGATAGGGGGGAAGGCTGCACCGGGCTATGCGCTTGCCAAACTGATTATCAAACTGGTAAACAATGTGGCCGATAAAATCAACAAGGATATTCGCGCGCGTCCCTGGTTGCGCGTGGGTTTTTTGCCGGATCACGGGGTCACAGCGATGGAAACCCTGTGTCCGGGTACTGATCTTTCGGAGCAGATTTCTACTGCCGGCAAGGAGGCTTCCGGTACTGGCAACATGAAATTCATGATGAACGGCGCGCTCACGATCGGTACCCTGGACGGGGCCAACATTGAAATCCGCGACGCGGTGGGTGAGGAAAACTTTTTCCTCTTTGGCCTGGCCACGGACGCAGCAGATGCCGTGCGCCGGGATTATCATCCTGATGAGATAATTAATGCTGATCCGGACTTCAGATATGTGATGCAGATGCTGGAGTCAGATTTCTTTTGTCCCGAGATGCCCGGGCTTTTCCTTCCGCTGGCCCACTCCATTCGGGATCCCAATGATACCTGGTTGACCGCCGCCGATTTTCGCTCCTATCTGCAGGCCCAGCAGCAAGTGGCCGAGACCTGGCTGGACCAGGAACGCTGGACTACCATGAGCATACTGAATACTGCGTCCAGCGGACTATTTTCCAGTGATCGCACCATTCATGAATATGCCAGGGACATCTGGCGTCTGGAAGCCTGCTGATGCACGTGGCATTCGTTGCGGCAGAAAACGCTGCGCTGCGCGGCGGCAAAGTGGGTGGGCTGGGTGATGTAATCCGTGATGTACCCATTGAACTGGCCCGCAGCGGTCACACCGTATCTGTGCTGACTCCCGGCTATCAATTGCTGTCGCATCTGCCGGGCGCTGTTGCTGTGGGGCAGTTCAATGTGTCCTTTGCAGGAAAGCGCGAAACGGTGATGCTGTTTCGTATTGACGCCAATGAGGGGCCTGGTGTCACCTATTGGCTGCTGGAGCATCCGCTGTTTGCCCGGTGTGGGGAAGGGGTTATCTATTGCGTCAACGACAGTGAACCGTTCGCCATGGATGCTTCAAAGTTTGCTCTGTTTTGCAGTGCGGTGTGCCAGGCACTGGTTGCAGGGGTCTTGCCGATGCCAGATTTACTGCATTTGCATGACTGGCACAGTGCAGCCTTGTTGCTGCTCAGGCAAGGCGTGCCTGAATACCGGGTGCTGGCCGCCATACCAGCGGTTTATACAATCCATAATCTGGCCATCCAGGGTGTTCGCCCGATCAGTAACCACGAATCCTCACTGGTCGCCTGGTTTCCGGCGCTGGAATATGAAAGGCGTCTGATAGCTGATCCGCGTCATCCCAATTGTCTTAATTTCATGCGCATGGGCATCAATCTTGCCGACCGTGTGCATACTGTTTCACCTGGCTATGCCAGGGAAATTCTCAAGCCCAGTGATCCTGCCAGGGGTTTTATTGGCGGCGAGGGACTGGAACAAGATTTATGCAGAATCAATGCGGCGAACAAACTCTTCGGCATTCTCAACGGTTGTGAGTACCCGAAGAAAAAGCCGGTAAAAGTGAACAAAAAGACCTTTATTGCCTGTGCAAATACGGTCCTGCTAAACTGGATCAGTGCAAATCGGCAGGTCAGTACAGCACATTATCTGGCCAGGGAAAGGTTGCAAAGCTGGGCGGCGTTTCAGCAACAGCAGGCTCGGGAAAGCAAGGGGGCAGTACTGGCTTCCATAGGACGACTTACCATGCAAAAGGTAGGTCTGCTAACCATGGAAAGTAAACCTTCAGTGACTGCGCTGGATGAAATTCTGCAAAACTCTGCTACCGACATGTTCATTATGCTGGGCAGCGGCGACGTAAAATTTGAGGATCTATTGGTAAGACACATGGCCCGTCATAGTAATTTTATTTTCCTGCGTGGTTTTGACGATAGCCTGGCAGATCTGCTTTACCGGTTTTGTGACCTGTTCCTGATGCCGAGCACCTTCGAGCCTTGTGGTATCAGCCAGATGCAGGCATTGCGTGCTGGTAAGCCATGCCTGGTACACAGCGTGGGCGGCCTTGCAGACACCGTCATCGATGGCTGTAACGGTTTCTCTTTTACTGGCGACTCGCCCGGGGAGCAGATGCAGCAGATGCTTGATACCTGTACTGATGCCTTGGACGTTTATACAAGTCGTCCGGAAAAATGGAAAGGCCTGTGCAAAGCGGCAGCGGCTTCGCGCTTTTCCTGGCGTGAAAGTGTCAAATTGTATGAAGACAGGCTTTATTTGCCTTTATTGGCGCGGGACAGGAAAGAGCATGTTTGAAGCCCTGCTAGCAGGAGGCTGGGAGTCGCCGGGTGCATGGCAGGCACAGGGCTGACAAGCCAAAGTGGGGACACAAGGCAGGGAGCTGGTCAGAACAGACCATCTCGTCGTGGCGATAAACTCCCCTACTTGACCTGAGTCAACACGGGTGGCATGCCTGTTCCTAGAATACAGACAAATTCCCAGGAGGATGGCATGACTGATATTATTAGCCTGCTGAAAAATGAATCAGAAACACTGCTGGATCATGTTTGTACAGGCATACCAAAAAATCATTTGAGTCTGCCAGGGCCCGATTTTATCGACCGGGTGGTGGCTGACAGTGATCGCTCCCCCCGGGTTTTGTGCAATCTGCAAAAAATGTTTGATCATGGCAGGCTCGCTGGTACTGGCTATCTTTCGATCCTGCCGGTTGACCAGGGTGTTGAACATTCAGCTGGTGCATCTTTTGCGCCCAACCCGATCTATTTTGATCCGGTCAATATCGTTGAGCTGGCGTTGGAGGGAAGCTGTAACGCGGTAGCCTCTACTCTTGGCGTACTTGCTTCAGTGTCGCGACGTTATGCGCACAGGATACCTTTTATCGTAAAGCTTAATCACAATGAACTGCTTACCTATCCAGCCCATTATGACCAGACCATTTTTGCCGATGTCGAACAGGCTTTTGATCTGGGTGCCACGGCAGTTGGCGCTACCGTGTACTTTGGTTCACCTGAAGCGCGGCGCCAGATTTCAGAGGTAAGTGAAGCCTTTTCCCGCGCTCATGAACTGGGAATGGTTACTGTGCTCTGGGCTTATTTACGCAACGCCGGGTTTAAAACCGGAGAGCATGACTATCACACCGCGGCTGATCTGACCGGTCAGGCTAACCACCTGGCGGCTACTATTGGCGCGGATATCGTGAAACAGAAACTGGCCGAATGTAATGGTGGTTATACCGCTCTCAATTTCGGCAAGACACACGACAAGGTCTATTCGCAACTCAGCAGCGATCATCCCATTGACCTGGTGCGTTATCAGGTAGCCAATTGCTATATGGGCAGGGTAGGCATGATCAATTCCGGCGGTGCCTCTGGTGAAGACGATCTTTATCAGGCGGTGCGTACGGCAGTGATCAACAAACGCGCCGGTGGCATGGGACTGATTTCCGGACGCAAGTCCTTTCAGAAACCGATGGGCGAGGGCGTCAAATTACTCAATGCTATTCAGGATGTGTATCTGTCTGACCAGGTAACAGTGGCCTGAACGGGTAGCCTTTTTTGTCAGCGGCGCGGGTAACACCGCCCGCATGTCTGTGAGGAACTGCTGGTCTTACAAAGACAGTGTCACGCAACTCGCAACTTGCAACTCGCAACTTTAGACCCGTATCTAGTGCCTGGCAAGCAGTCTACGCAATTCCTCCAGTGGCCTGGTATTGAGCACATCCTGTTTCTCGAGCCAACCACGCCGGGCCTGGTCAAGACCAAAACGCATGAATTCAAGATCCGCGATGCGGTGGCTATCGGTCGAGATGGCGACTTTAAGACGCAGGTCCCGGGCCAGTCGGCAACCTTCGCCATTCAGATCCAGGCGTTCGGGATGAGCATTCACTTCGAGATAACACCCCCTTTCAAGTGCGCCGCGCATTAATACCTCCAGGTTGATCGGGTAGGGTCTTCGCCGGTTAATCAAGCGACCATGAGGGTGGGCAAGAATATTAAAGTAGCGGTTGTCCATGGCACGCAGGATGCGTTCAGTCTGCTTCACTTCAGGCAGATGAAATTTGGAGTGGATGGCGCATACCGTGAAATCCAGTTCCCTGAGTACTGCATCTGGCAGATCCAGCGAACCGTCCTCCAGGATATCCACTTCGGTAGACTTGAGCAGGGTAATACCGTCGAGTTTTTCATTCAACTTGTCGATGGTCCTGATCTGGTTGAGCAATCTTTTTTTATCAAGGCCATGAGCAACGGTGACATGCCGGGAATGATCATTGACAGACAGGTATTCATAGCCTTTTTTGCGGGCAGCACTGGCCAGTTCTTGCAGAGAGTCGTGCCCGTCGCTGGCGTTGGTGTGGCAGTGCAGGTCGCCGCGTATATCTTTCAGCGCCACCAGATGCGGCAGTTTGTGCTGCTCGGCGGCGTCCAGTTCACCGGTGTTTTCCCGCAATTCCGGCTCGATGTAAGGCAGTGACAGGGCGCCATAGACATCTTTCTCGGTATTTCCTGCTATAGGCCTGTCACCCCGGAAGAGACCGTATTCATTAAGTTTTAACCCCCTTGCAATGGCGCGCTTGCGCATTGCAATGGCATGGTTCCTGGAGCCAGTGAAGTAATTCAGGGCGGCGCCATAACTGGACGGTGGCACCACACGCAAATCCACAATTATCCGGGAACGCAAGCGGACCCTCGCACGGGTCTGCCCCAGCGCCAGTATCTCCTCGATATCTTCGTAAGCCGACAAATAGCCGGTGATATTCTTTCCGCTCTCTGCGGTTACCAGGATATCCAGGTCTCCCACAGTTTCCCGGCGCCGACGAAAACTGCCCGCAATCGTGACCTGCTGCGTGGCGGGATTTTCGGCAAGATAGTCAAGCAAAGGTTTGGCCGCTGCCTCGGCACGGATGAGAGGGATGCGTTGTTGCTTCCCGCCAATTTCTGCCAGTGCTTCACGAATGCGTTGTTCCGTTTTTACACCAAATCCCTTGAGGTCACGAATACTGCCACGCCGCAGGGCGCGTTTCAGGTCATCAAGATTGGAGATGCCCAGTTCACAGTGCAGCATCCTGACCCGTTTTGGACCCAGGCCTTCGATTTGTAACAGCTCGACCAGCGTCGAGGGGGTTTTTGCCGCGGTGGATTCGAGTTCTGGCAGGGTGCCTGTTTCCACAATGGTGCTGATCCTGGATGCCAGATCCTTGCCAATGGTTGGCAACTCGTCCAGGTTTTCACCGGTACTGAGCAACGCGGCCATGCTTTTGGGATAGTCGCTGATGAAGCGCGCTGCATTACGATAAGCGCGCACGCGAAACGGATTAGCATCCTCAATTTCGAGAAGGTCGGCGTAGCGACTGAAAATATCGGCGATTTCATTATTGTTGACAGACATAGTACAGCATGACTTTACATGGCCATCACAAGCCGAAATTGATCCCGGTCAACAAAGTCGGCAGGGCGATATGCAATGCTCAGGGAAAATCAGGCCGTGCAGGATGTTGTGCCGCCAGACCAGGAGGAAGTTCATGAAGGCCGGTGAAATCTGCAATCGCGCCGTGGTGATTGTTCGGGCGGAAGAATCGGCACTCGTGGCCGCACGCCTGATGCGTGAACATGACGTGGGTGACGTCGTTATCGTGAGCGGAAGGGATGAAGGCCAGATACCCATTGGCATCGTCACAGACCGTGATATCACTATCGAGTTGCTGGCCGAAGAGGTGGACCTGGATGCTGTCAATGTCGGTGAGATGTTCATCGGACCTAATCTGGTCACGGTGGCGGCAGACGATGACATGCTTGAGGTCATTGAGCAAATGAAAAAGTCCGGAGTGCGGCGGATACCTGTGGTGGAGACAAATGGAACACTGGCGGGGATTATTACGGCCGACGATGTCCTGTGCCTGATAGCGGAGGAATTCAACCTGATGGCCCAGTTACTGGTAAAACAAAATACACGCTGACCAGGCGCATTGCCTATTTTCTTTATCATTCATGGAAAAGCCCATGCATCATCTTACAATTCTCAGGCCTGTGATATTACTATCCACTCTGGCATTGCTTGCTGCCTGTGGAACCATACTGCGGGGTGATGTTGTCACCTTTCATGAAGGGCCGCTGCCTGCAGGCGAAACCATCCGGGTAGAAGCCCTTGATCCGGCGAAGGGACAAACACTGGAGTTTCGCCGCTATGCCCGCCAGGTCAGTGACGAGCTTCGCAAGGTGGGCTATTTTCCTGTTGCTGACGATGAAGCAGCGCAGTTAATCGCGCAACTGGATTATGGGGTGGAAACCGGTCCGGTAAATGTACGCCTTGAGAGAAATGGTCCTTATGCCTACTACCATTTTTCCTATGGCCGCTTCAGGAATCCATTCTATTTTGGCCTTATGAACCGGTGGGAACCGGAAGTCCGCTCTACACCTACCTATATAAGGACGCTTTCCATGGCAATCGTGAAAAACGACATGAATAATGAACGTTTATTTGAAGGGCGTGTGGAAAGTATTGGTGCCAGCAGGCAGATGCAGGAAGTCATGCAGTATCTTATCACTGTGTTGTTCTCGAATTTCCCTGGTGAAAGCGGGGTGACCAAAGTAGTGACTATAGAAATGGATTAGCTGAATTTTTATCCTGCGCGTTTTGGTAACAGTGACACTCTGGTCAATCAGAATCAATTTCCTGAGCGGATTGGTGCAATTGATGAAATGGAATAATCTGTCTCACGATTTTTGAGATTCCTTATCTATACAAAGCTTGTAAAAATTTTATAAAAGGACTGGTAAATCCCGGTGTATTTTCTCTGTGCTTCATTGCCGGATGCGAAAATAGGAACCCTGAACTTCTACTCCATTATCAAGACGACCGGCCGGTTCAATGATGATTTCCTTTGCCTGCAAATGCCAGCAATCTCCGGAGCCAATTTCATGACTGATACCATCGCCAGTGATCACCAGCGCCAGGTCTTGCTGTTCCTCCTCTACGCATACACGGTATTGACGTGGCAGGGTGCTGTGATTGATTGTCAGTTTCTGATCATCGGCCAAGCTGAACGCCTTTGCCACCATTCGAATTTTGAGGGGTACAGACTCTGCCGCAAACGTCTGCGTTAGCATCAGGGAGACAGCTGCGGGTAACAGTAGTGCCAGCATGGTTACTTTAAAATTATTCATTTTTCTGCCCTCCATTGAGATTAAGTTGCTCTACCGGGAACTCTGTGTGCCGGTTACTTCAACCACAACACGGCGATCAGGTTGCAGGCAGGCTTTCAGAGTGTCCGAGACCGGCCCAGAGCATTGTCGCGGGCTGGTCACAGGCTCGTCACTGTTTACGCCTGTAGCAGTAATGCGCTGGTTGGGAACGCCGGCCTGGACCAGATAGCTACGGACGGTTTCCGCACGGCGCCGGGACAGGGCGAGGTTGTAAGTCCGTGTGCCTATGCGGTCGGTATGGCCGGTTACTATGACGACTTCATAATTCAGATCAGCCATATCGCGAACCAGTCCGTCCAGTATATTCTCGCCCTCGGTTCTCAATTCCGACTTGTCAAAATCAAACAGCGTGCTGGCAGACAGTGTGATTTCGGCAGGCAGGACAACAGGTACAGGCGTTGGTGCGGGGGAAGTAGTGGGAGAGGGCGAGAGTATTTGTGTGGGTTCTCGATCCATTTGAGTATTTGCGCTTGCAGCACGTGCCGACCTGCGAGAGCCGAAGCGATAAATCATACTGACAGAAAAGGTATCCACGCGGTTACCGGTCATACGGTTACTTTCGATACGGTAACGCTCCACCTCGGCCCGTAACGTGAAAATATCATTAAACGCATATTGTATGCCCGCGCCAAATTTTTCATTTATGTCACGCTCACTGCGATTAAAAAATCCCGTGCCGATCTCGCTGTCGATAAATTTCTGTTCAACACGTGCATTATTAAACCCTGCCCGGGCGAAAGCAGACAATCCAAAATCAAGCGGTAATATACCGACAAGATCTACTGAGAAACCGTCCATAGAAGTTTCTCCTCCCTGTATGTCTGCCTGTAAAAGAGTGCTCATGAAATTGAAATTACCATGATCAAAAAAACCGGCCTCAAGGGCAAAATGCGGGTTGAACTGGTAACCGCCAAAAATTTTGTAGGTCTTGTCGTCATCATTTCTGTTGAACTGACTAATAGAATAACCATCGCCCTGGAGTGAGGAGATGATGTCATTTTTCCTGATGTCAGCACTGGACCAGCCGGCACCAATGCCGGCATACCAATCGTATTCCTGGGCCATTGAATTTGTGCCGGATAACAGCAAGGGCATGCCCAGTAATATTCGACAGTAAAATTTGCATATGCCGCCAGCAATATGGGATTCCATGTATTTCTCCTGAATGATGTTTGATTGGCACTGACTTTTCATAATGTTTTATTTGAACTCCTGACGTAGCTGCCAACCTGATACAGATCAATTTCCCGGGCAGTGTTGTCATACCGGTGGATTTTTTTATCAACTTGCCTGGTAAGAAAAATATCTTCAAAAAAAAACTTGCTCCGAGCCATTTTTTGATTCAGATCATGATTTTGATGACGTCATCAAGAAAAATGAATCTCCAAAAACCTGAAAGATACAGCGAGGAAAAAATATGGAGTCGGTAATTAACGAAACTGGGAATGAAACAAGAGCGGATTTTCCTGCTTTTCAGCACGGAGAGATCAAGTACCTGGAACGCGATGCTGATTATGGCGTAATCGAATCCAGTGATGGCAAGCATGTATATTTTGAGTGCGGTTGCGTCATTGGTGTTGATTTTTTCCGCCTGCAGGCAGGCGACAGAGTGGTGTACTGTATTAATAGAGACAGGCGCTTGCGTCAGGCGAGCAATGTATACCTGGCAGGGAGTCATGCCTTCCAGGAATGGTAAATGCTAATGCTGTTGTGTAGTGATTATGTAGTGATTTTGAAATGATAATAAATGAGGCAAATAATGCGAGCGGTTAGAGTGCGGCGAATATTTCTGGCAAGCCTGTGTCTGTACATATCGGGTGCTCTTTTGGCTGACGTCGAAATTGCTTGGGTAGAGCCGGAAAAGTTTCGTGATATCCGCGGTGGCGTGGTCAACCAGAGACGCTTCCAGAATCAGGTGGTCGCAGTGTTGACAGCATATTTTGAGGAGGCGGCAAAGGAGACATTGCCTGCGGGTCAGAATCTGCGACTTTCCATTACTGATGTAGATCTGGCAGGTGACGTTGAGTATTTTTTCTTTCGATTTCCCTTCGGCGTAAGGGTGATGCGTGATGTTTACTTTCCAGCAATTCAATTCAATTATGTGCTAAGTGATGAAGACGGCAGGATTATTGCGACAGGGGAGGAGAATATCAAGGATATGGGTTATTTGTATTCGGGCAGAAGGTCTATCAACAATCCTCCTTTCGATTATGAAAAACGCATGATAGATGACTGGTTCAGGAAAAGCTTTGGCTAAACCTGTGCGTTTAATTGTTTGATGAGTTGCATGACAAGGCACGGGCAAAAACATCGGGTTAATCAGCAACAGCGATAGCAGGCTTAACAATACTTCGAGCGAGGTAAAAAAAATGAAAGTGTTGATGGACATACCACTGATAAAACAATGCAGTATGGAAGAATGTGTTTTCAATGATAAAAAAAAATGTCACACCAGAGCGATTACGGTGGGCGATGGTGCAAGCCCCCAATGTGACACATTTTTTGTCGCACACAAGCATGCGAAACAAAACAATACAGCAGGTGTTGGTGCCTGCAAGGTAGTCAGTTGCCGTTTCAACCAGGATTATGGCTGTCTGGCAGAGAATATAATCGTTGGTCATGTCAGGAGCCTTGCCAAGTGTGAGACTTTTGACCCCCTGTAGAATTTCACGATGAACAAACAGTTCTACCAGGATCATGGTAAAACTTCGGCAAAAACATTCATTGTTTCGCTGGATAAGGTGGATAACACCCGTCTGAATGAGGTTGGCGGCAAGAATGCCTCTCTGGGTGAGATGCTGCAGCACATGCGCCAAAGTGGCGTTCGAGTACCGGATGGATTTGCCATTACTGCAGATGCTTACTGGTATTTCCTGGACCGCACCGGTCTGAGAAAGAGGATAGCCGAAAAACTGGCCCTGCTGGAAGCGGGCGATGCGGATATTGTCACCACCGGAAAGCAGATTCGCCGCATGATCCTGGGCAAGACGTTTCCTGCTGACCTGGTTGCCGCAATACATGAAGCCTATAAGGTTCTGGGAAAAAATGAGAAAGGCAGTTTATCAGTGGCTGTGCGCAGCAGTGCTACTGCCGAGGATTTACCGGATGCCAGTTTCGCAGGTCAACAGGAAAGTTTTCTTAACGTGCATGGCGAGGATGCGTTAGTTAGCGCCTGTCGACGTTGCTATGCCTCCCTGTTTACTGAACGTTCTATAAATTACCGCAATATTCATAAATTTAATCACATGAAGGTGGCATTGTCGGTTGGTGTACAGCGCATGGTGAGAGCAGATAAAGCGGGAGCCGGCGTGATGTTTTCCATTGACACTGAAACAGGCTACGACAAGCTTGTGTTAATCAATGCCAATTGGGGACTTGGGGAAACCGTGGTTCAGGGTAATGTGGATCCGGATGAATATCTCGTATTCAAACCGCTGCTTTCTCACAACGGATTCAGGCCTCTTATTGAAAAAAATATCGGGGCCAAGGAAAAGAAACTTGTACTGGGCAGGGGCAAGCCCACGGTACTGACCAGGACCACTGCCCGGGAACGCCGCTCTGCTGTTCTTGACGACGACCTTATTTTGCAATTGGCGCGCTGGGCCGTGTCAATTGAAAATCATTATGGCAGGCCAATGGATATGGAGTGGGCTCTGGATGGTGTGAGTGGTGAATTGTTCATTATCCAGGCACGCCCGGAAACAGTGCAATCCAGAAAAGCCGCAGTTACTTTGAAAACTTACACTCTCAGGAATAAAGGCAGATGTCTGACTAGTGGGATCGGTATCGGTGATGCTGTTGCCATTGGCAAAATATGCAAATTAGCGTCCGTGGTGGACAGCGATAAATTTCAGGACGGTTCAGTATTAGTGACGACGGTGACTGATCCTGACTGGTTGCCGGTAATGAAGCGCGCAGCAGCTATCGTTACTGATCATGGTGGACGTACTTCCCATGCCGCCATTGTCAGTCGTGAACTGGGTCTGCCAGCGGTAGTTGGGACCGGTGATGCCATGCGTATTCTCGAAGCAGGGCGTGAGGTCACTGTTTCCTGCGCCGAGGGAGATGAGGGATTTGTATATGAAGGTAGTGCTGAAGTGAAGGTAAGAGACGTCAGTCTGGACGATATTCCTGTCACTCGCACCCATATTATGCTGAATATGGCGAATCCGGCAGCGGCTCTGCGCTGGTGGCGTTTACCGACCGATGGTATAGGACTGGCACGGATGGAATTTATCATTAACAACAGTGTCCGCATTCATCCCATGGCCCTGCTTGAGCCGCAGCGGGTTTCTGACCGGGAGGTTCGTCGGCAGATTGCTTCTTTAACCAGAGGCCGGGAGGATAAACCGGGGTATTTCGTTGACACCCTGGCCATGGGTATAGCGCGTCTTGCCGCGTCAGCTTATCCATCTCCTGTTATCGTGCGCATGAGTGATTTTAAAACCAATGAATATGCGAAGCTATTGGGCGGGGCTGATTTTGAGCCGCAGGAAGCCAACCCCATGCTCGGCTGGCGCGGGGCGAGCCGTTATTACAGTCAAGGCTACAGGGAAGGTTTTGGCTTGGAATGCCTGGCAGTAAAAAAGGTACGCGAGCAGATCGGGCTCGACAACGTCATCGTCATGATTCCTTTTTGCCGGACGCCTGAGGAGGCGGACCTTGTATTGGAGGTGATGGCGAATAATGGCTTGCGGCGCGGAGAAGCGGGCCTGCAGGTGTATGTCATGGCGGAGATTCCGGCTAATGTAATACTGGCCGAGGAATTCGCGCAGCGCTTTGATGGTTTTTCCATTGGCAGCAACGACCTGACACAACTGATATTGGGCGTGGACCGGGATTCTGCCCAGCTTGCCGGACTCTTTAATGACCGGCATGAAGCGGTGCGGCGCTCCATTGCGGCATTAATCAAAAGCGCCCATAAAGCCGGACTCAAGGTAGGCTTGTGTGGGCAGGCGCCAAGCGATCATCCTGATTTTGCCCGTTTCCTGGTGGCTGCGGGAATCGATTCCATTTCTGTAAATCCCGAAAGTTTTCTTGCCGTAAAACAACATGTGGCAGTAGCGGAGTCAGAAATTTCCAGAGGTCGGAATTAAGCAACAGCGGTGCTGGAAAAGTCAGGCTTCGTGATTTTAATAATGCCGGGAACAAGCCGTGCTTAATTTTCAGGATCTGACTTTTTTTTACCTGACACTGGAAACCCTGTTATGAATGCCATAGCCCTGGATACCACTGCAGTAGCCGGGATTCTACTATCGCGGCCCGGGCCTTCAGGAAAGATTCTGCTGCTCAAACGCAGCGTGGAAAACTACTGGTGTCATGTGACTGGCCGCCTGGAAAAAGGAGAGCAGATATCGGCAGCAATGATCCGGGAGTTTCGTGAGGAAACCGGGGTAAAAGTCAGCAGGCTGTATTGTGCCGACTTCGTTGATGTCTTTTTTGATGCAAGGCTTGGCAAACTGAGAATGGTTCCGGTATTTGTCGCTTACTGGCCAGATGAAGAGTTAAAACCGGTCTTGAACCACGAACATACTGAATATTGCTGGTGCTCTCTGGAGAAAGCGGTGCATTTGGCACCATATCCAAACCAGCACCGGGTTTTCAGGCATGTCTGGAAGTATTTTGTCGATGATAAACCCGGTGCACAGATGCTGGTAAAAGCGTCCTGAAAGCGCAGGGCTGCCTGCGGTGTCGAAACTGATCTATCGATTCATGTATCTGGAAAAAGGTCTCGGGAGGATAATATGGCGCTGAAAGATATTTCCTATGTGGAAGCCAAGCTGCAGTGGATGGAAGCCAATAGTATCTGGCCCAACGGGCAGCGCTACCTGTGGACAGATGCTTTTGGCCTGGTCCTGTATCTGTCACTCTATCAGGAAACTTCAGACACAAAATACCTTGAGCAAGCAAAAACACTGGTTAAAGAGGTCTATCGCGTGCTGGGCCGCCCACGGGGACTTCGTATCGGGGAGGCTGCGGACCGTGATGGCCAGTATTACCACTATCTGGCCATGTGGATTTATGCCCTGAGCTGCTACGCCAGATTTGATGTCGCATATCACGATGAAGCGGTAAAACTGGTGAAAGACATCCACCCGGCTTTTGTCATTCCCGGTACCGGAGTGATCTGGAAAATGCGCGAAGACCTGTCTGGTCCATATCCGGGCTATGGTCTTGGCGCACTCGACGCCTATGACGGTTACGTGGTCTACCGTTTGCTGGATGCAGCTATGCTTGGTCGTGAAATCAATGAGATGTATGCATTGATGGCGCCAAACTATAAAACATTGCATATCGACCAGGATCTCGGCCTGGGCATGATGATGTGGCTGTGTCACTTCTTTCCCGAAGAGCAATGGGCGACAGTACAGAGGGCCAGGAGCCTTGAGCACCTTGATCGATTATGGATTCATCCGCCGGGGTATTTCTGTCGCCAGGAAGGCTGGAGGGATATGAAATTTGCCTTTACCAATTACGGAATTTCTCTGGGCTTGCAGGCGGTCAATGCACGTTCGCAGCGGGTCAGCGCATTGAACCGGTTTTTTGATAATTATCAATCAGGGGATGAATACGATAGCAACGCCATTACCCATGTCATGGCCTGTACATCACATTTTCCGGGATTCTTCCTGAACGACGCGTTTAATTGATCGTGTTTATTTAACCGTGACCTCATGAACACGTGCATCATATCCTGCATGCCGTGAAAGTATCCTGATGGCATTGGCTTCCTCTTCAGGGTTGCGGACACGGACAAAGAGCAGAAGATGGCCCTCATCCACCTGTTCCTCCAGGTATTCGGCGTCGCTTTGGTGAATCAGCATCCCTATCAGCGCACCTATAGTAAGAACACCTGCAGCTCCGGTTGCCGAGGCAAGTACCGCGCCACCGAAAATTCCTATCGAAGCCACTGCTATGCCCATGGCAGTGGTCGCGCCGGTAAACACCAGTGCGCCTGCCAGAGAACGGAAAGTATCACCCAGGGACTCTTTTTTGACAAAAGCGGTTTCCGGTGCCAGCGAAGTATCGGTATGGGTATTGGTTTTCGTATAGAGCTCGCCGAGCGATTTCTCTACCGAGATTTCCCCCGCCAGCAGACCCAGTTCGTCATGCTTGAATCCCGATGCCCGCAGATCCCTGATCGCGGCCTCAAGGTGTTTGGCGTCGAAGAAAATACCGATCGCTTCTCGTATGGATGTTGTCATTACAGCCTACCTTGTTTGATAAATTTAAAGGGGTGGGGTCTGTGCTTGCCGGGCTCTTTATTGCGCTACCCATCCGCCATCAACAGCCAGACATTGACCGGTAATGTAGCTGGCCTGATCGGTACATAGATAAAGAATAATGTTGGCCACGTCAGCCGCGCTGCCGATGCGGTGTTCGGGGACGCCAGCGATAACCTTCTCCCTGAAACCCGGTGTTGTTTGCATAAGACGTTCCAGCATTGGCGTCATGATAGGGCCGGGACATATAGCATTAACCCGGATATTGGATTCAGCATATTCAAGGGCCGCGGTTTTGGTAAGCCCGGCTACGGCATGCTTGCTGGCGACATAGGCAGACAGTCCAGGAAAACCGATAAGACCTGCGATGGAGGAGAGATTGACAATTGCACCGCCACTGTTTTTTATCAGCTGTGGAATTTCGTACTTCATGCAGAGCCAAACGCCCTTGGTGTTGGTGGCAGTTACCCGGTTGAAATTATCTTCGCTGCCCATGGCCGTCACGCCTTGCTCTCCTTCGATTCCTGCATTGTTGCAGGCGATGTCCAGACGCCCGAATTTTGCTATTACCTGCATTACCAGCGCCTCGACCTGTCCGCTGTCGGAGACATCACAGGGAAAGAAAGCCGCTTCTCCACCATAATCCCGTATCCGGGACAGCAAATCCTCGCAACTGTCGGTATTGATGTCTGAAATCATAACCGTGGCGCCGTTCGCGGCAAATTTAAGCGCAGTCTCCTCGCCAATGCCGGAACCGGCTCCGGTAATCAGGGCCACCTTGCCATCGAAATCAAATGTAATACCCCCCATTATTATCTTCCTCATCTCTAATGAATTCCCAGGTTAACTAATTTAACAGCGGCGGTGGTTTTACTTTTGACGCACGTCAATTTCGCTTCCCGCTGATGGGCTACTCTTTCCTGCATTCAAAAAAGGAGAGTGTCATGGAAACACTAACCACATATGATAAGGATGCCTTCCTGGCGTTACTGAAAAACCGGGGTATTGAGGACGCTGCGGTATTGAGTGCGATGGCCACTGTGCCGCGGGAACGTTTCGTAGGTATGGATCTTGCGGAATTTGCCTATGACGATTCACCGCTGCCCATTGAGGAGGGACAAACCATATCCCAGCCTTATATCGTAGCCTTGATGCTTCAGGCCATGCACTTGATGCCTGGTGATACAGTGCTGGAAATCGGCACAGGTTCAGGTTACGCCGCGGCAGTGTTGTCACGCATTGTGAAAAAAGTTTATACGATTGAGCGCCACCAGAGCCTGGCGAACATTGCACAGCAGCGCCTGCAGGCCCTAGGCTATGATAATGTTGATGTACGTTGTGGTGATGGCACGTTGGGCTGGCCTGAGCATGCGCCTTTTGATGCAATTGTGGTTACAGCGGGCGGACCTGACATTCCGCATTCATTATCGGGCCAGTTATCACCTGGTGGCTGTCTGGTTATTCCCGCTGGCCCGACGCTGCATCAGCAGCAGTTGCTTCGTCTTACCCGAATGACAGACGGCACCATGGAAGTGGAAGAATTGGGTGGTGTGCGTTTCGTGCCCCTGATTGGTGAGGAAGGCTGGCAGGACGTGGAGCGGGAACTTGCACCGGGATTGCGCACCAGGTCGCCGACTCCGGAGCCGCTGGCAGAACAGATAGAAAAAGCCGCCATTCACATTCCCTCCATCGACACCGTGAACCTTGATTCCCTGCTGGAGCGAATCGGAAATGCCAGGCTGGTGCTGATGGGCGAGGCCACTCACGGGAGTGCAGAATTTTATGAGATGCGGGCCAGGATTTCGAAGGAACTGATTACTCGCAAAGGATTTGATTTCATTGCTGTGGAAGCAGACTGGCCTGATGCTGCCCAGATTGATCACTTTATTCGTGAGACCCGGATTGAGCCAACGCAGGAGCTTACTTTTAGCCGTTTTCCTACCTGGATGTGGGCGAATCGCCAGGTTCTGGAGTTCGTCCAGTGGCTTCGCAAACACAATCGGGAGGGGCAAAGTGAAAGTGACAAGACGGGTTTTTACGGGCTGGATCTTTACAGCATGTATGCTTCAATCAATGCGGTGATTTCCTATCTTGAGCAGGTCGATCCAGTGGCGGCGGAACAGGCAAGGCGTCGCTATGGCTGTCTTATGCCATGGGAAGGCGATCCGGCTACCTATGGCAAAATGGCTTTGCTTGGCCGCAGTGGAAACTGTGAACCGGAAGTGGTTTCCATGTTGCGCGACCTGTTGCAAAAACGTCTTGATTATTCCACTCATGACGGACGCAAATTTCTGGATGCGGTGTCCAATGCCCGTTTGGTGAGGGATGCAGAGCAGTATTACCGGGTTATGTACCAGGGGTCGGTGCATTCCTGGAATCTGCGCGACACCCACATGTTCGACACACTTAAACATCTGCTGGAATTTCACGGCCCCCACAGTAAAGCCATTGTCTGGGCGCACAATTCTCATCTTGGAGACGCCAGTGCCACGGAAATGAGTGCGCGTGGAGAATTTAATGTAGGCTCGTTGTGTCGGAAACAGTACGGTGATGATGCTTACCTGATTGGTTTCGGTACCGATCATGGGACAGTAGCTGCTGCTGAAGACTGGGGAGCGCCGATGGAAATCAAAACGGTACTGCCGGCACGCGCTGATTCCTATGAACGTCTGTGCCATGACAGTGGGCTGGATGCCTTCCTGCTGCCGCTGCGGGATGCGGACAAAACCCTGGCAGCAGCATTGGAGGAAACCCGGCTGGAGCGCGCTATCGGAGTGATTTACCGACCGGATTCAGAGATGGCCAGCCATTATTTTACTGCAAGCCTGTCGCGTCAATTTGATGAGTATATTTGGTTTGATGAAACACGGGCTGTGGATGCGTTGGGGCCGGAAGCCGGACCCGGCATACCGGAAACTTTTCCTTTCGGACTGTAGTGCTAACAGATCGGATTGGCGACGCCAGGCAGGCCAAAGGCGCTGCTGCAGCGATAAAGTCAAATATTAACCCCGGGAAAAATATTTCAGAATCTGGAAGAAATTCAATTGTGACTGGCGCTGATGATAACCAGATAGTGAAATACAACTTCATGTATGGAGCATTTTTTTATGGTAAACAAAAACTACCTGTATATCCTGATAGCAGACAATAGCCGGGCAAAAATATTTCGAACGCATATTCCCCTTGAAAGTCTCGAGATGTTGTATGAGGAGGAAAATATACAGGGACGCAAGAAACCTGCTGATTTATACAGTGATAAAGCGGGCACCCAGCAAAGTGGCAGCGGCGGTTTCCATAGTTTTGCCGGTGAGAGGCAAAGTTATGAAGAGATAAAATTTTCCAGAAAATTATGTCACCTGTTGGATAAAAAGTACCAGGCTGGTGAATTCAGCAAGCTTATGTTGATAGCCCCGCCGCATTTCCTGGGTGAGCTGCGCAAGCATCTGGGACATGAATGTAAAGATGTCCTTTTGAAGACCATAGACAAGGACCTGGTCAATCACTCGGAGAAAGACGTTATGGCAAGAATTCTGGAATATCAGCCTGAGCTTAAGCAGCTTGTAATGAAAGCCTCTTATCGCTAACTGCGTTTTATTTCGATAATTCAGCAGCAGGTATTTTCAAGATAGTTCTGAAGCGGTATTGTCAAAGTATGTGAATAAATATTACCAATCAATATTTTCACAGGTGCCCGGAAACCCGGTTACCCGATATGCCTGACTTGTGTGACACGGGATTCTCTTTTGCCTTTTGTGGTGATTTTGGAAGAATGCAAAAACCAGGCTTTAACCTTTGCCGGTATGATTGCATTTTCTGCTCATTGAACGTTTCTTCCTGAAATAACTGCGTCGCCGACTCCTTTAGAAGACTGAGATTGCTCTGCAAAATGGCGCAGGCTTTTTCATAGGAGTCATCAAGAAACTTCATGATGGCTGTAGTCACCTGTTGTGCAATGTCAGGGCCGTAATCCTCACTTGTAACGTAGTGCTTTTCCATGTCCAGGAAGAAATTTTTCCGTTTTTCCAGTGCCAGCAGTCCAATAGTATCGGACATACCATATTCCATGACCATGGCGCGGGCGATATCGGTTGCCTTGACCAGGTCGTCAGCAGCCCCGGTGGTGATATCCTGGAATATCAATTGTTCGGCAGCACGCCCGGCCAGTAAAACTGCGAGGCGATTTTCAAGCTCGCTCTTACTGATGAGATAGCGATCTTCGGCGGGGCGCTGGATAGTATAGCCCAGTGAACCAATGCCCCGAGGGATAACAGATACCTTCTGGATAGTCTGCTCAGGATGAAGGGTCATGGCGACAAGGGCATGCCCCATTTCATGGTGGGCGACAATTTTTTTCTCTACCGGATCGATCAGCCTGCTGCGTTTTTCCAGTCCAGCCACTATACGTTCAACAGCATTGACAAAATCATCCAGAGTCACTTTTTCTGCATTGCGACGAGTGGCGATAATAGCTGCTTCGTTGGCCAGATTGGCAAGATCGGCACCACTGAATCCGGTGGTTAAAGCAGCGACATCGGCTAGCTTGAGCGTTTGATCAAGACGGATGTTTTTGGTGTGAACTCGTAAAATTTGTTCTCTGCCATTTTTGTCAGGTCGCTCCATCATCACCTGCCGATCAAAACGACCTGCGCGCAACAAGGCTGGGTCCAGAATTTCCGGTCGGTTGGTGGCTGCCAGAATAATGACACCGGTTGAACTATTGAAACCATCCATTTCACTTAAAAGCTGATTCAGGGTCTGTTCGCTTTCATTATGGCCGCCACTTATTGGTCCCAGTCCGCGCGCCCGGCCCAATGCATCCATTTCGTCAATGAAAATAATCGCTGGTGCATGCGTTTTTGCCTGCTCGAAAAGATCGCGTACGCGTGCAGCACCAACGCCGACGAACATTTCAATAAATTCCGAACCACTGATTGAGAAAAAAGGCACGCCAGCTTCTCCAGCGAGCGCCCGGGCAATTAATGTTTTTCCCGTGCCGGGAGGCCCCACCAGTAAAATTCCCTTTGGCACATGGGCCCCCAGCTTCGTGAAGCGCTGGGGTTCTTTAAGGAACTGTACTATTTCCTTTAACTCAGTCTTGGCTTCATCAACGCCAGCTACATCTCTGAAACTGACACCCGTATTTTTTTCTACCAGCACTTGTGCATTACTTTTCCCGATATTCATCATGCCGCCAAAACCCTGGCGTTCGGCAAAACGTCTGAACACAAACAGCCATACCAACACAAAAACCAATGCCGGTGCTATCCAGGAAATAATATTGCCGAAAAAATTACTGCTTACTATACCGGTGTATTCGACCTCATATTTTGCCAGTTTTTCAGCCAGTGCAGGGTCGAGTCGGGGAGTGATAAAGGAAGTCTTGCCATCAATATTGCTGTTGAACTCACCACGAATAAATTGCTCATCGACTTCCACACGCTGGATACGATCTTCTTCAAGGTATTGTTCGAACTGACTGTAACTTAGTTCGGCCTGACGTGAGAGGGGACCGAACAAGGCCTGAAACAATATAACCAGCCATATAGCTACCAAGACGTAGCCGAAATTGAGTGTATGTTTTCTTAGCATGGACAATTTGTCTGTTTGCTACAGTAGTTTCATTAATGATGCTCAATGGCATCGTGTCTCTGCACGTTGAAAAGCTGCCTGGAAGTAAGGAATAGTGGGATAAAAAACCGGCACAGAGTGCAACAAATGGGAGAATGTCTGGAAAACAGCCTACATAACGTGAATAGTAGGATGTTACCCTGTGCCGGAAAAATCTTTGCCGCTATATAAAAATCAGGACTCAATGGTAATCTTGCGTGGTGTTGTTTCAGGGCTTTTGGCAATAGTAATTGTCAGTACGCCATTTTTACCCTTTGCCTTGATATTGTCGCTGTCAGCCGATTCTGGCATACGAAATAATCGTTCGAATGTACCGTAAGAACATTCCTGCATGCGGTAATTCTTTTTCTTTTCCTCTTTTTCAATTTTTCGTTCGCCATATATTCTCAGGATACCGTTTTCCATGGTGACGTCGATATCCTTTGGATCAACACCAGGGATATCGGCAGTGACGATAAACTGCTTGTCTTCTTCCTTTATGTCCACTCTGGGAGACCACTCCATTCCGGTCCAGCTTTCCATTTCATCAAACACTGCAGGAAAACCTCTGTTACCGTTTTGATGAAAAAAATCATTAATCTCATCCTGCATGCGGTTAAGGAAGCGCGTAGGATCGTATTTGGTCAATTGCATAGCATAATCTCCGTGATAGAGTTGATTGATGTAGGAGAAATTGATGATAGAAAATGCCATCAGGCATGAATTGATCAGGATCAAATTTGCGGGCAAAGTACCTGCTGATTAATGAGCACATTCAGGCCCGTACAGGTTTGGATTATCAGCATTAGTATTGGCGTTGTCAGATAGTGGTGAAGTTAAATTCACTGATTATTCTGACCAGCTGGGCAAGAGAGCGGCATTGCAATTTTTGCATGATATTAGCCCGGTAGATTTCAATGGTGCGTTGACTTAATGACATTTCAATGGCGATGACCTTGGTAGCCTTTGCATCAACTATATGATCAAGCACTTCCTTTTCTCGTGGCGTTAGGGTTTGAAGACGATCCCTGATGTTCTTTTGCTTAATTAGGGCAGCGCGGTATTTTTGATCCTTATCCAGCGCCTGTTTGATTAATACCAATAATTCAGTATTGTCAAAAGGCTTCTGAAGAAAATCGAAAGCGCCAGCCTTAAGCGCCTTGACTGCGGTATCTACATCGGCATGGCCGGTAATAAAAATGATAGGTAACGTGGCGCCTACTGCTAATAGCTCATCCTGCAGATTAAGCCCGGACATCACAGGCATGTGGATGTCCAACACCAGGCAGCCGGATTTGGTAGGATCATAGGAATTGAGGAATGCTTGCGCATCGGGATAGGTTGCCGCGGTTAGCCCAGACGTTTTCAGAAGAATAGACAGTGAATCCCGTATTGCCGCATCGTCATCTACTATATGAATTATCTGGCCTTTGTCCATAGTACGGCAACTTACTCTTGTGTCTTTCTGAAATTATCGCAGCACTCATGCAGTTCCTTACTGATAATGGTAGTGCGCGCAGCCTGATCTGAAATTTTTTCAAATAAACCCTGAAGCAATTCCCTGTCAAAATCATCGTTGTTCAGCATGGTACGCCCGGCCTGGGCATAATTACTGATAGCAGTTAGCGGCTGATTAAGTTGATGCAGGATGTTGTTTAATTGTTGCTGTTTTTCCATATTTACTTGGTTTATTTCATCAAAAAAATTAGAAAAAATCTGTCAAACTTTGTCAGTATTACATAAAAATTAGTTATAAACCAAGAGTTACATATCAGGTTTTACATATACTCCTTTGGAGACGACGGTAGCGAAAAAGTGAATATATAACTAGGTAAAAATCCCTATAGAGATGTTCAAATAAAACATTTAGTCTGTCATAAGGAGCGGGGTTGTGGGTTTGGATCCTGATGTGAGTAATGCAGGGGTAAAAATCGAGAAAATTAACAAATATAGATAAGAGAAAGGTAAAGGTAAAGGTAAAGGTAAAGGTAAAGGTAGAAGTAAAAGTTAAATAACGGTTGAAGTAAAATATAGAAGTAAAATATAGAAGGGATTCTTCAATTACGTTCTATTTTATAAGCAGCCAGAAAAATACAATTTTAATGGCTGGCCACACTTCCAGTGTACCTTGACATGTGTATTAATTTGACGCGAAAAACCCCACGAAAACCTCAGTAACATTGCTATAAAACCGGGCTATATTTCAACATCTTAAATACTGTTGGCGGTTACCGTAAACCAGTGCTTATTACTACTGAAACACGGTTGATTGGTAAATGAAGAAATATTTAGTGAATTATTATTAGGGGACAAAAACATGAAGGGGCTCAGGAAAATAGAAACCCCGGAAAAGATCAGTTAACTATAATTACCTCCAATTACCTCCAATTACCCATACAACTACCAATATTGATGCAGGTCAAATGTCGGTGTTCATGCAGTCTTAGTATCTCCCTTAATATATTTTAATCAGCATTGGCAATTACCCTGTCAGTCAGCTGTTTTAGCAATGCTCATTAGTTGTTTCTCACGTTAACAAGATCATTTTTGTTTTCAGGAAAATATCGCTCTTGTCATAGAGTACCTTTATCAATAAAGACACGTTCCCTGTGACATCGCCAAATTAGAGTAACCATTTACAGGCTTTAAGTATTACCCGTGGGAATTGAAACCGGCATTCAGGTCGATAGCGGACAAGGCCATCCCAGCTTAAACAAAAAGATTGTTCTGGCTGGTTTTGTAACACTTGCCATGATGCTACCCGCCACATGTCGAGATACTAGAGACGTTGATCAAGTCATTGTTAACGTGGTTTTGGCTTCTGAAAAATAATCATTTACCACTCGAGGACAGCCGATAACTAATTTACTTTTATGAAATGGTGATGAGTTCGGTATAAGCGTGCAGAGGATAATTTACAAAATTCACTGTGTAAATTCGTTAACTGTCGGAATATCTTGATGAGCAGAAAAATTATGTTTAGACATTATGCTACTTTTACATACTTGTTGATTGTATTTTCATTCATAATATTTCCTGCAAGTGCTCAGGTTGGAGGTCTTGACAGTCTTCGCCAGTCAGGCAAGGCTTTTTCCTACGTAGCGCAGCGCGTTTCACCATCAGTAGTTTACATTCAGGTGGAAAGTACACAGGAAACTTCCCTGCAGGACCGGTTCTCCAACCCCTTCAATGATGATTTCTTCAGACGATTTTTTGGTGGAATACCCCGAGGGGATAGTCCCGGGAATCAACCACGTACTGTTAACCAGGGTTCAGGCTTTGTATTCTCAATAGACAATGGCTTGTTATCTGACAAAGCTTATATTCTCACTAACAATCATCTCGTTGAAGGCGCTCAGAACATCCAGGTGACATTTCAGGACGGGCGTGAATTCGAGGCTAGCATAACGGGTACAGACCCTGAATCAGATATAGCGGTGATTGAAATAATGGCAAGTAATGTGCCTTTTTTATTATTTGGTGATTCTTCCATGCTTGAAGTCGGGGAATGGGTAGCAGCAATAGGCAATCCGTTTGGTCTGAATCATACACTAACCGTAGGTGTGGTCAGTGCCAAGGATCGTACTGGCCTGGGCATAAACGACTATGAGGATTTTATACAAACCGATGCTGCCATTAATCCAGGTAATTCCGGCGGCCCTCTAGTTAACCTTGATAGCGAAGTGATTGGTATTAATTCAGCAATTTTCACACGAAGTGGTGGCTACATGGGAGTCGGATTCGCCATCCCCAGTAACCTGGCTAAAAGTATTGCCATTCAGCTTATAGACAGTGGAGAAGTTGTACGTGGCTATTTGGGTATTGTAATCCAGCCTTTAACCGGAGATTTAGCACAGTCTTTTGGCCTGGAACAAACCCGGGGGGTGTTGATTGCTCAGATATCGGAAAACTCGCCAGCACAGCAGGCCGGATTAAAACGGGGAGACATTATCACAGCTTTTCAGAATCAAGCTGTTACTGATGTCGGTGCTTTTCGTAATCAGGTATCCCTTACAACTCCTGGTAGTCGTGTACAACTCACAGTCATTCGTGATGGTCGGCGCAGAAATATAGACGTTTCTATCGGCACACTTAACGAAGATCAACGAGTTTCTCAGGATTCTACCCAGAGTATCGATGAACTTGGTTTAACGGTACAGGCATTAACCGCCCAATTAGCAGAGCAGTTCAACGCCAGGGCGGGAGAAGGTGTAGTGGTTACACAGGTGATGCCAGGATCCATTGCAGCGATGGCTGGTATCCAGAGAGGAGCCATCATTTTGGAAGTAAACAGAATTCCTGTAAACACTGTGGCAATGTTTCATCAGGCTATTGAGGATAGTCGTACTGAGCAACAAGTATTATTGCTGATTCGAACTGTCAGGGGGCAACGTTATGTTGCACTGAAATGGGACCGCTAATCCAGGCAGGCCTTAGCCCGGTTCAGATGAAAATCATGCCTTGAAACTATCTGAAAAACCACGCGTAGTGGCGATTTCCGGCAGCTATCATTGAATAGGCCATTTCCCTCCTGCATCGTTTCAATCACATTGCCACGGATGTTGTATTCCTGATATTCAAAATTATATTGAAACATTGCCGGTGGCCGAGTAATAACCCGGTCTATATGTGATGTTAAGTACCACACACGCATTCCTCGGCAAATAATCAAATTCACAGTCTTTATCTATATTTATCAGCACTGCAGAACAGCTTTGGCAGAAGTTGGACACACTCCCTGGCCGCAAAAGTCGCCTGAAAAGACTGATTATGTTACGGCCACATCGCAACAGGCTTTAATTCCTTTGCCTGTCTCGAGAGGCCCGACACCATCGCAGAGGCAGCACAGCCAGCGCTCTGCATCGGCTCAATAAGCGTTTTACATATTTCTTTCATGATTATTAGCTGAAAAATTCACTCTTTGTCTCAGCCTGGCCAGGATTCATAAAGGGCCAATAGTGGAAAACCACGTTTGCATTTCAGGACCATGAGAAAAAAATCTGAATATATTTTCCTTGCCTGTTTATTGGGCGAAAAGTATTCTTGGGATCATTTCTCACGCCATAAATAGTTGAAAATAGCCATCGGGAGATATTTTTGACCAATCGTAGACAATTTATTCAGGCAGGCCTTACTTTTTCCGGCTTATCACTAAGCGAATTTTCAGCCATAAAAATGGCTGTTGCCTCGCCACAAGGTGCTTACCTGAATCTGGAAAACTTTGTCGCTGACCGCCGTTATTCTCAATCCATGACTGCAGCGTCCAAACTCGCCAGCGAGGGTGTCCCGATAGTTGAGGTTTCCGGCGATGTTACTGATCTGTGGGTCGATAAATACTCAGTGCAGTGGAAGCACCGAACGATGACTCTGGCAGGCGTGACGGGGCGTGATGTTCTCTTTGTACTGGAAACTTTAGCACCGGATTACGGTATGCGGGTCATCCACAAGCAAACTCTTGATACCGGCTCCCTGCCAACTGACGATGCCTCGCTTGAGGTTATTTCATGGATTATCGCATCCAGGCAGGTAGCGAAAGCCGTGCTGTAAACATCCTGACTTGATAATTAAAAATTATAAAAGCAATGCGAGAGACAAATCATGGCGCTATTGCCTCCAGGCGCTGGAGCATTCAGCCCCATGACAACTAAAAGAGGTCTGGCAGAAATCGGTATGCCGGATTACGGCATTATTTGTCAGTCATGATTGATAACATGCCCTCGGGTCCCTATTGCCAGATACTGTGGAAGAAGCGCAGGCCCATTTATGCCTCCAGTCAAAGTGTCAAAGCGCAAGGTGATGAGAAAAAAGCGGGAGTCGTTCATCCAGGCGATGACTGGCCATGATTATGGTGGTGCGCTGTTGACTGCTGAGATGTTCCAGGAAAAACATCACCCGGTGTCGATTGACTTCATCAAGTCCTTGCGTGGGTTCATCCAGAATCAACAGGGCCGGTTGCTTGACCAGGGCCCGTGCGATAAGCACCAGACGCTGTTCACCATAGCTAAGATGCTTATAGGGTTTGCCGGAGTTTTCCTGCATACCCACCAGGGCAAGCCATTGTCTGGCATGGCTAATCTGGCTGTCACTGGGCTCGTCATATAGCCCGATTGTGTCAAAAAAACCACTCAGTGTAATATGCAGGGCAGTACCAGCGACGCGGTGATCACGATGTAAACCTGGCGTCACTATTCCTATTTTTTTCTTCACCTCCCATATGCTTTCACCTGAGCCACGCTGAAACCCCAATACCTTGAGATCATTGCCATAGCATTGGGGATGATCACCGGTAAATAGATTCAGCAGGGTGGACTTGCCGGAGCCATTGGCGCCTGTCAGCAGGGTATGATCTCCCTGATTGACCTTCAGGTTAATACTTTCAAAGATAGTAAGGTCACCATATTTCACGTTACCCTCATTTAGATCAAGCAGTGGGTCTGCGAGAGGAGGCCGGGGCAAATCTTCCGGCCAGGCGGGCAATTGCTCAGGGTTAAAGGAAAGCAATGAGGTAATGGCTGAATCGGCCAGGATTTCCTCTTGGCGACCCTGGGCGATTAGCTCGCCTTTTTCCATCAATGCCAGGTGTGTATGCCAGGGACTTATTTCATCGATATTGTTAATCAGGAACAGTAATTGAGCCTGATGATGCCCTAGCAGGAAGGCAAAAAATTGCTGTAATTCATCCCTGGATTGAAGATCCAGGCTGTCATAGGGTTCATCAAGAATTAGAAAATCAGGCTTTCTGAGAATAGCCTGTGCCAGCAGTGCCTTACGACTTTCACCACTGCTTAACAGGCGATAGCCGCGATCCATAATTCTATCCAGGCCCAGAAATGACAGCTGTTCAGGAATTTCACCAGCGATGTCCAGTAACTCCCTTACTGTACTGCCGTTATCAAGCCGGTCCATAAAGTCACTATCGTCCTGTCTAAGCTCCTGCTCATACAGGCATTGCTGCTGCTCAAAAGACAGCACCACAATATTATGGAAATCATGGCTCATTTGCCCTTGGTCAAGTGGAGTTTCGCTACTAATCAGGTTGGCCAGCAGTTGTTTTCCAGAACCATTACGGCCAATCACAGCCCAGCATTGATGCGGATTAATCTGCCAATCATGGATGCGGAGTTGTTCTGTGACAATATTTTCAAGGTGCATGGAATGGAACTGGTCTGGTTTAATTCTACATCCTTTTCATTATACCGGCCCGCCAGGTAAAAGTGATTGAATTTACAGGAAAATACGTCTTTGAAATTGACTTGCAGAGCCAAATAATCGACAATTCACAGCCTTCAAAAATGACAGCATTTTTGAAAGATTAAGTAACGTAAGTTTCGCACCCGTAGCTCAGCTGGACCATAAAGAGCAGTACCTGGCTGAATGAAGGTCGTAGACAGTGTTTAAGCAGTAAAAGTTTCGCACCCGTAGCTCAGCTGGACCATAAAGAGCAGTACCTGGCTGAATGAAGGTCGTAGATAGTGTTTAAGCAGTAAAAGTTTCGCACCCGTAGCTCAGCTGGATAGAGTACCTGGCTACGAACTAGGGGGTCGCACGTTCGAATCGTGCCGGGTGCGCCATATGCAAAAAAAAGCCCGCTTAACAGAAGCGGGCTTTTTTTTGTCGTTTTTTTTCAGAAAGCAGATTATTCAGGTTTGCGAAACAGCAGGGTAAATCGATCCGATTTACCACTTACCTGCGGTTGGCCAACTTCCAGAATCAGTTCATCATCGGGCATCGCTAGCAGGTCACTATAATCCTCCAGGATAAAACCGGATTCCTGTACTTCTTTTACCACCAGTAACGGATCAACGCGTCTGCCATTCACGCGGCTATCCTCCTCGTTGTGACGACGTGTATGGTCAACTATGCCATAGGCTCCACCTGGCTTTAAAGCATTGTAGACGGTTATGTTGAGGGCCATACGATCGGAATAACCCAGGTTATGATAATTCTGGAAAGTCAGCACCATATCCACCGGGTCAACATCCCAGTCGCCACCAGTACCTATGAAAAGATCTCTTGGAGAGGTTTTTGCCCTTGGCTTGTAATCCAGTTTGATGACTCTATCCATACCCGCTAGAGTCAGGGTAGGATCCAGTTCGTCACTATAAGAACCCAGTTCAGGTTGTGTCGTATAGAACTGGCCATTTTCGCGTAAAACCGGGCCTAGAATTTTACTGTACCAACCGCCAAACGGCAGGATTTCAATAACCCTCATGTCATCTTTCAGACCAAAAAATTCGAGTACCCGGGCAGGTTTCCTGTATATATCCCGTGCCTTGTCCTGTTCAGTTCTAATTTCGCTCGCCATGGCCAAGGTAACCTTTTCCTGAATTGACGAATCTTGCTGCGCAAAAAGGCTACTGCAAAGAGAAGAAAGAAAAAACAGGGTAAATGTAAATCGCATTGAATGCTCCTTGGAAGGGTTGTCTGGTACGAGTAACTGCCATGATAACAGTCAGTTATAGGCAAAAAACAGCATTACCACTTTATAGTTATGGTACGCGGTTTTGTTGAATACGGATGTTTAAATCCTAAATCGGTTTCGAGCGTTTTTGTATTAACTGGAGGATATTACTGCTAAGGATGAAAGTAACAAGCAACAGGGCTATCGCCATAGCAAACCATTGTAATGAATAGGAGAAATTCCGACTGGTATCTACCATAACCGTGGGCCAGTGTCTGATCAACACGCCAGATTGTCCTTGATCCAATCTAACTTCATAAGGGAAGTAGGTTTCAGTAAATAAATGGGAGATTTCAAGGGTGTTGAGATAACGAAGCTCAAGCGGCCATTGCACGTTGCTTAAATCGATATCGTTTGTTCGATCAGCTTGTTTCAGCGTAGGTACGAAAACCTGGCCTTCAATGGTTTGCTTGCCTAATATTGGCTGAACTTTTTCTTTCATTTCTTCATAAGTATTCGCCAGTACCCAGCCACGACTGACAAAGACTATCTTATCCGCCTCATCCAACTTGAAAGGGGTAATCACCTCATAACCAATATTGTCTTCATAAGTCTGGTAAATAAGAAAAATGGTTTTCTCGTTCATGTATTCGCCGCTGGCATTGACATGAAGATTCTGGATGTTTCGGGCATCATTTTCCAGACCTGACATGGGGACATCGTCCACAGGTACCGCTTGATCAGATCCCATTTCCATATAGGTGTCTTGTAAAGACATCTTCTCCTGGGCCCGCTCCAGTTGCCATAATCCCATTCTGAGCAATCCAGACAGCACCAGCAGGATGAAGAACGCCACCACCCAGTTAAAACGGATTTGGAGTTCTCCAAAAGTAAATATTTTAGTTTTCATGAAAGACAATCTGGAACAGGCCTAAGGTTAAGACGGGAGGCCATTATGCCATAAATATGTTTTGGGATTAACGCAGGAGGAAGGAAAATTTTGAGTACAACTATAGAGTCAGGCGTACTCCTTGAAAAGGGTCAAGGAGCACATCCGACTTCAAAAATAAAATTTTTGAAACTAATGCAGGATTAAACGGCAATTTTATGAGAAGCAATACCACCCAACGTAATGATAATTCCGCCTACTGCTACTACTGCTAATGCACCACAAATAATGAAAACCATTTCCCTGCTCCTGTTGTTATGTTTGACTGAACAAACTATACAAAGAGCACTGTTTTCCAGCATTGATCTGAATCAATGGATTTAATGCTAATTTCTATTGGGGAACTGGAAGTACTATTACCCAATGGAGAGATGGGGGAATAGGGAATGGGGAATGGGTAAAAACGAGGCTTGGCGGTAGAGTAAAATGTAAAAAAGGGGAAAAAGGGGAAAAGCAGGGTGGGTGAAATAATGCGACTGATCAAAGATCAGCCGCATATATTACTAACCCTGAAGGTAATGTACCAACGTCAGGCCAAGTATTACAACCAGCATAATAAAGGCGAAAGCATCAGCATCACTGTCACTGCCTTCTTCATAATGGACCAGTTTGTCTTCTTCGTTAAGGCTCATAATCTTTTTAATCTATATAGTTCTGTAAATAAAATAGTCAATATTGGCCAGAAACACAGAACAAGGACCTAGTGTCCTTCTTCCATTGAGTCTTCGCCATGCTCTTCTTCATGGTGTATTACATCAGCAACATGAATTCTTTCAGCCGCTGCAGGGCGTCCCATGTAATCAACTCGGTTGCCGAATACATACAGGCCTTCTGAAACCATAAAGGCGATAAGGGTAATCAACAGCAGAGGTGGCCCCAGGATCGCGGTAATAAGCGCCATGCGCTCCCACATGACATGCATAAAGACAGCGATGATCAATCCAGCTTTCAGTAGCATGAAAATAATGATCAAAGACCATCGCACCATGCCCTGGAAGTCGAAGTAATCAACCGCGTAAGAGAAGCCACTGATAACAAACAGTAGAATCCATACTTTCAGGTATACACCAATAGGATGTTGAGCTTCTTCTTCGTGACTCTCAGTTTCTTGTGTTGCAACGTTTTCCATAATTTTATAAACCTCTTACCGCGCTAAATTATATTCTTACCAGAGATAGAAAAATGCAAAAATGAAAACCCAGACCAGGTCAACAAAATGCCAGTAAAGACCTGTGATCTCAACAATCGAGTAGTCACCTTTTTTGTCATAATCGCCTCGAAGTATCTTCCTGGCTATTACTAACAGGTAAATAACACCACAACTTACATGTAAGCCATGAAAACCTGTCACCATAAAGAAAATGGAACCAAACTGTGGCGCGCCAAACGGGTTGGTCCAGGGACGAACACCTTCTGCAATTAGCTTGGACCACTCAAATGCCTGCAAGCCGACAAATGATGCGCCAAGAGCCGCAGTCACTACCATCAGCAAAAAGATTTTCTTTTTATCTTTGAAGTGAGCAAAACGCACAGCCAGTGCCATGGTTCCTGAACTTGTAATCAGGATGAAGGTCATGATCGCAATAAGAATAAGGGGGATGCTGGTCCCGAACATTTCAAGAGCGAATACTTCACTAGGGTAAGGCCATGGATCGGTGGTGGTTCGCCGAACATTCATATAGCCAACAAGAAAGCAGCTGAAGATGAATGTGTCACTGACAAGGAACATCCACATCATAAACTTGCCCCAGGGGACATTAAACGCCTGCTTGTCGCTTGACCAATCTTCAACTACCGTTTTTGCGTGCCCGGAAAGGCTAAGTGATTCTCCACTCATAAATACATCCTAGATTTTATTTTTAGGTATATGAAAGTAATGCAAAAATTACCAGCCAGACCAGGAGTAGAAAGTGCCAGTACACTGAACACAGCTCCACACTTAATTTGACTGCTTTAACTTCAGCCCCGGACAACACTCTAAAAGTAGACCGGGTCCATACCCACAAGCCGCCAAGGATATGTAATCCATGAAGTCCCGTAAGTACATAGAAAAAAGAATTTGCCGGATTGCTGGCCAGGTAGTAGCCCGCGTTGTTCATTTCTTCCCAGGCAGAGACCTGGCCATAAACAAAGGCAAGGGTGAATGCTCCGGCAGCAACCATGCCATACTTCACTGACTGTGCCTGGCCTTTCTGGGCAGCTCCGCGCGTCCATTGCATGATTACACTGCAAATAAACAGAAGCAGGGTGTTTACCCATAACAGATTGGATTCCGGCATCGGACTCCAGTCTTCCAGTTCCATGCGAATGAAATAAGCCACAATGAAGAGCATGAAAATGACGAACACGACGGCCAGAAACATGCGCAGGGCAATCCTTTTGGGATGCAGTCCTTCGCCTATTTCCGATCCACCGAAGTTCGGATCATCGCCCTGGTAGTTCCAGGGCTTCTCAAATATGCTTTTGAAAAAGCTCAATCTTCATGTCCTATGTAGGGTTTACCGTCAGTAGTTTCGACGTCTTCAGGTGCAATATTTTGTGGCACAAAGTCAGCTTTAACGCCCGGGACACTGTATTCATAAGCCCAGCGGTAAACAGTAGGCAGTTCCGGACCCCAGTTGCCATGAGCAGGCGGGTTCTCGGGAGTCTGCCATTCCAGACTGGTGGCTTCCCAGGGGTTGCCATCGCATTTCTTGCCTTTCCAAAGACTCCAGATAATGTTGAAAATGAACACCAACTGGAATACTGCCACCCAGATCGCTGCCATCGTGATATTGGCATTGAGGGTGTTTGCAGACTCCGGGAGAAATTCCGTGGTGCCCATGGAGTAATAACGACGGGGAACACCAAGGAAACCAAGGTAATGCATTGGCAGGTAAATGGCATAAGTGCCAAAGAATGTGGCCCAGAAATGAATCTTGCCCAGGGTGACGTTGAACATCTTGCCACTCATTTTAGGGAACCAGTGGTAGATGGAGGCAAACAGAACCATCACTGGTGAAACACCCATTACCATATGAAAGTGGGCGATTACGAAGTAAGTATCGGACAAGGGCAGGTCAACAGTTACATTACCCAGGAAGATACCGGTCAGACCGCCATGCAGGAAGGTAAAGATAAAGCCGCAAGCGAACAGCATTGGTACGGTCAGGCGAATATTGCCTTCCCAAAGGGTCAGTACCCAGTTGTAGACCTTGATGGCTGTTGGTACCGCGATAATCAGGGTGGTAAAGGCAAAGAAGAAGCCAAAGTAGGGGTTCATGCCACTAACATACATATGGTGAGCCCATACGATGAAGCTCAGACCACCAATAGCAACAATAGCCCATACCATCATGCGATAGCCAAAAATATTCTTGCGTGCATGACAGCTCAGCACATCGGATACCAGGCCAAAGGCAGGCAGGGCAACGATATACACTTCAGGGTGACCGAAAAACCAGAAAAGATGCTGAAACAGAACCGGGCTGCCACCAGTGTGCTCCAGCGTCTCACCAATTGAGACCATGGCTGGCATGAAAAAGCTGGTGCCCAGTAACTTGTCAAAAGTCATCATGATGGCGCTTACAAATAGCGCCGGGAAGGCAAACAGACCCAGGATAGTCGCAACAAAGATACCCCAGACTGACAGTGGCATACGCATCAGGGTCATGCCGTGAGTTCTGGCCTGAAGCACAGTAGTGACATAGTTAAGACCGCCCATGGTGAAGGCAATAATGAAGACTGCGAGCGAAGCAAGCATCAGAATAATACCCATGTCTGAACCGGGAGTGCCTTCTGTAATGGCCTGGGGCGGATACAGTGTCCAGCCGGCACCCGTAGGGCCACCCGAGACAAAGAAACTTGCCATCAAAATAATGACTGACAACAGATATACCCAGACACTCAACATGTTAAGGAATGGGAACACCATATCTCTCGCGCCAATTTGCAAGGGAATCAAGTAGTTACCAAAGCCCCCGAGGAAAAGGGCAGTAAGCAGGTAAACCACCATGATCATGCCGTGCATGGTGACATATTGGTAATACTCGGCGGGGTCAATGAAAGCAAAAGTATCAGGGTAGCCCAGTTGCAGACGCATCAGGGCAGACAAAACCAATGCAACAAGGCCTACACCTACAGCGATGGTACCGTACTGGATGGCAATGACCTTGTGGTCCATGCTCCAGACATATTTGGCAATAAAACTATGCGGATCGTGCATTTCATCTTTCTGGTCCGCTATTGGAATATATGACATTACTTTCTCCTCGCTCTAACCAAGCCCAAATACCGGGTTAGTTACTAAAATTTAATTCTGTTTGATGCTGAATGCTGCTTATTGGTTACTTCAGTGTGTTTATGTAGGCAACCACGTCGTTGATAGCATCGTCATCGGCCAGTGCAGTTACCATTGCAGTCATCTGGTAACCCAGCTGATCTTCAGGATGAGCTCCGCGCACACCGGATTTAAAATGCTGCAATTGTCTGACCAGATACCAGTCAGTCATACCTGCCAGGGCAGGGGCGTGAACTTTCCAGCGGCCAGTACCGTCATCACCGTGGCAGGTGCTACAGGTTGAATTGTATAGTGCTTCGCCATTGCCAAGGTCACCGCTAACTGTTTCTGGCGCAGGATCATCGGGCAGACTTTCAATATAGGCGATCACATTGCTGGTAACAGTGTCATTTACCAGGGTAGCTGCCATCGGTGCCATTTGTGCACCATAGGTATCATCGGGGTTGGTGCCACGGACGCCTGATTTGTAATATCTGAGCTGCTGACGCAGGTACCAGTCTTGCTGGCCGGCGAGTTTAGGGGCATTCAATGCCTGATTACCTTCACCATTGGCGCCATGACAGGCCGAGCAAACGGCGTAGTTGGCGGCTCCAGCCTGGGCATTGCCTACCGCAACTGCCTGGGTTTCAGCAAAAGTGGTCTGTTCTGCCAACCAGGCGTTGTATTCTGCCTGCTCTGCGATTACGACAGAACCACGCATGATGAAGTGACCCAGACCGCAATGTTCTTCACAGAGAATGTCGTATCGGCCGGCTTTGGTTGGTTCAAGCCACATGTAGGATACTGAGCCAGGCACCATGTCCATCTTTACGCGGAAAGGGGCAACTGTATAGTCATGTAATACATCCTTGGAGCGCATCAACAGTTCAACATTCTGGTTCAGTGGCAGGTACATTTCCTTGTCCTCAATCACCAGGTCGTCTTGTCCGAAAGGGTCACTTGGGTTGATACCCATGGGATTTTGGGGAGTGACATAAGCATTATCAGCGGTACCCAGAACACCATCGGCACCAGGATAGCGGAAGCTCCACTGCCACTGCTGACCAACTACTTCCACCTGAATGGCATCTTCAGGCACATTGACGAAGCTAGCCCATACAAACAGGCCCGGAGTCAGAAGGGCGGCAACACCAATAGCGGTAAAGCTGGTGAGCCAGATTTCCAGTTTCTTGTTTTCTGGCTCGTAATTAGCACGACGGTCCTTGTTATAGCGATATTTATAGACGCAATAAGCCAGGAACAGGTTCACTGCTATGAATACAAAGCCGGTTACCCACATGGTGATACTGATGGTGGAATCAATACCGCTCCAGTTCGAGGCGAGTGGTTGAAAATACCAAGGGGTAAACAACTGCAGGGCTATACTGATGATTACAAGAAATATGATCGCAACTACGAATGCCATAACTTTTCAGTCCTTATTAATAAAATGCCCGCACAAAAACCGAAACGGCCTGTACAGAATTGGTAAATTGATTAGTAAAACTTTTCCACTCGCTTTGAAAACCCAATGATTTATAGCGGGATACGAAGCCTGACAGGCTTTGGATGCCCTGAGTCAGTTGGTTTATTTCGGAGGTAGCAGATCTATCCGCTTTGCAAGAGTGGGATGCTGGGGTGACTATTGTGTTCTTTCGGTTTTTGAGCATCGTAAAAAAACTACAAAAAACTGTTAATTGTACTTCAGTCAGCGCCACAGCCTTGAGTACCGGAATTAAACTAACTGCTTGTTTTAATTGGTAATAACTGTATTTTCGTGATGGCAGCAAGAGCATTGACGAGTGAAGAGTGATGCGTGATAACGTCAAGTCTTTAAAGCCACATCCAGTAATTTCTAACTGGCTAAAATATAAGGGCGTGATGGTAAAGCATCACCCCTTTGAGGGCAAGATGTTTTGCCCTGAAAGTAGTCTGTTTCTCAGAAAAAACAGTCACTTTATTGCTTGCTGGTTGACTCAGATCAATCCCGCTTTTCAATGGCTCCTGAGTAAACCTTTCTATGAGGAATCCGAGTCCCCGTTTTCACTTTTAACGTCGTTCTGCTGCAGGCGTTTTTTTCCATCTTTTAGTGAGAATTTTGCCAATACCAGCATAAAAATCAGAATTACCAGAGTCCCAAACGCGTTCTCCACTGCAGTAACAGTGTCACGAATAGTCAAAGCGTATATATAGTCGAGGAAAGTCGCTGCACTGATCAGATAGAGAAGATAAGCGAAGCCTGTCAAAAAATAACCGGTAAACTTGTTCATCGGGAAGAGAAGCCAAAATTAAGGGTTAGCAGACCCGGCCAAAGTTGCCGAGTGGTTTGTGATGGCGCGATTGTAAACCTCTGAAAAATAAATTCCATTTTTTTCCCGGTACAGCAATTTGAGTCAAGTCATAGCGCCGTTAAAGTATAATACTGTCCTGTATCAATATATGTTTAATTACAATGTACGTTAGAGATTGACGGATAAGACCATATGCCTGGCGTGTTACCGGAGAAAAACTGTTCCAACCCGCTAACTGTCGAAAAGCGGATAGACAGGGTGGCTGACTATATTATGTGTCATCCGCACAATGATGTGTCTCTTAATACCCTGAGCCGTCTTGCTAATTGTTCAAAATATCATTTTCACAGGTTGTTCAAAGCCAGAATTGGGACTACACCAAAGCGTCTTGTTCAGCAGACCAGAATGAAGAGGGCATCGTTTCAAATAGTCTTTAACCCAGGCTGTCACATAACAGATATTGCTTTTGATGCTGGCTTTGAAAATGTGGAGTCTTTTTCCAGAGCATTCAAGCGCACCTATGATCAGTCACCACTGCAATTCCGGCGTTGTCCGCAATGGGCAAAGTGGTATCGAATACATGGCGCGCCAAATGTAAAGAATAAATCTATAACGAATAAAATTATAGAAGAGGTCAGTAATATGGATGTGGTACTGATGGAGTTTCCGGAAACTATGGTAGCTGCTCTTGAGCATCATGGGCCAGAGAGTCAAACTTACAATACTGCCATGAAGTTTATTGAATGGCGCAAGGCGAACGCAATCAGGTTTGATAAAGGCCAAACCTATGGAATTCACTATACTGATCCGCGTAATACCTTTCCCGAGGATTATCGGATGGATATCTGTGTCTCTATAGACAAGCCGGTTATTGAAAATGATCACGGAGTCATAACAAAAACCATTCCCGGGGGGCGTTGTGCGGTTATTCGCCACCTTGGTTCACGGGAATGGATGCCCGAAGTGGGCTACCTTGTGTATGACTGGTTACCACGCAGTGGCGAACAACTCAGGGATTACCCGGTATATTTTCATTATGTGAATGTAGGTCCTGATGTACGTGATCCGGATATGATTACCGATATCTACTTGCCAATCCGGTAAAGTATAAATACCGTATCAATACGTATTTGCTCATGTGGTGTATTTTTTGTGAAAGTCTTCTGTCTTGTCATTTTGCAGAGGAAAATAGCTTCAATACTTGCCTGGAGAACCCAGTTTCTGTAAGTTTGCGCCTTCCATGAAAGCCTCTCAGTCCATCTTGTTGTTTATTCTTTGTCTGTCCGTGCTCGGATTTAACTCCGCTGCGCATGCCCATGGCAGTGTGACAGCCGACGCAGACCTTTGCATTATCAAGATAGGCTACTACAGCGCCCACTTTAAAATATATTTACCTCGTACCAGGCAACACGAAGATTATTGTGAGGATATTCCCGATAGTGGAGAAACGGTCTTTGTTATGGAATATACCTATGGCGATCTTGGCCAGGTTCCTGTGGATTTTCGAATTATTCGTGATATTACGGGAATGGGACGTTTTGCAAAAATAGCTGATGTCGCAGGCCTGAGTCAGGAAGAGATAGAGGCTGCAACGGAAGTATACCGGCCTCCGGTAAAACAGCCAGATATCTATACGATCAATCACTACTTTAAAGAGTCAGGGAATTACCTTGGCATTGTGACTGCAAGGCATCCGGAAACCAATGAATTGTATACCGCCGTGTTTCCCTTTGAAGTGGGTTATGTGGGATACGGCTATATCCCTTTGTTCGTTTTGTTGATCGTAGCCTTACAAGGTGGATACTGGTGGATGAATCGTGATAAAAAAATTAAAACTGAAAATATAAAATCAGCGTAGGTAGGAGAAGTTACAAGTTACAAGTTACAAGTTACAAGTTAAAAGTTAAAAGTTAAAAGTTAAAAGTTAAAAGTTAAAAGTTAA
>CBFIIQ010000010.1:0-82144 GCA_965662685.1 Pseudohongiellaceae bacterium
GCTTGCGTTGCTGCCAAGCGATAAAAAAGACAGCTGGAACGTCTTTGTGGCAGGGAGAACAAAATATTTGAAAATGGCCCTCATGCTTTAAAACAAAAAGGGCCAACTTATTTGTCAAATTCTTAAAAAACGGTAAGAATATCGTAGCCCACAGCAAGGCTCACCAATGGGTTTCTGCCTTCAGTAGAACGATATTCATGAGACACAAAATGCTCATAGCCCGAGTCGGCAATTTGTTGTGCAATCCAGCGATAATCCAGTTCCTGGGTGCGATCTATTTCGCGACGGGATGGGACACCTGCCACGTGCATATGTGTAATCATTGGCAGATTTTCCTGCATGGTCCTTACCACATCGCCATTGGCAATCTGCACATGGTAAAAATCATAGACCACTGTAATATTGGGCGAACCTGTTCTGCGACAGACATCAAAACCCCAGTAGATATCATCAAAAACCTGATCGGTTCTATTATCTGCAGCTATCCTGGAATTGGTAATTTCCATGCAAACATAAACGCCCTTCTCCTCGGCATAGGGAGCTACGCGGGAAAGAATTTCAACTGCGTTATCTGCGCCCTCTTCTCTGGACATACCACGGCGTTCACCAGGTAAGGCAATCAGGTTCTTGCAGCCTGCTTCTACACACATATCTATACCCGCTATGGTAGCTTCTTCAATTTGGTCATGGAGTTGTCGACGAATAAGACCATCCTGAAAAGTTGTTCCTGTTCCGGTCATCAGGGTAGATACAAGACCATAATCATTGAGTACAGGAACCTGCGAAGCCTGCGCCAGATCCATACCAGCAAAGCCGAGAGTAGATAAAATTTCACAACGTTCTTCCAGTGTAAAATCAGTTCCAGTCCAGACCTGGGGCATCACACTTTGTTTCAGCTTGCCCTGGCGTGGACCAAGTCCTTCACTCTGTGCCGCACTGAAGCGGGAAGCAATAAGTGGTGTGGCTGCCAGTGCCCTCAGTAAATTTCTTCTCTTGATAATAATATCCATACCCAAACCCTCATCTTACAAAATTGTTATATAGGCCAAGTATACGTGATTGTTAAAAAAACTACCTTACCTTGAGGTGGAGAAGGCCACGCTCATACATAAGTAGTTTTGTTTAAATAATTGGCTCTCTACACCAGTCCCTGGTGAATTACCTTAATGGGTCAATAGACTCTGCAAAAGAATTGTTTTTCCTGAACCATCCGGTCAGGGAGTAGCGATTGTTTTTTGCCGGAAGCACTTCATGGGGAAACTCTTCACTTAAAAATATTACCATCTTGCCAAAATCAGGCTCTATTACTTCGAGAACTTCTCCGCTTACCGGGTGATAAATCACAAGTTCCCCGCCATCACCCGCAAGCCATCCAGGGTTCAGGTATAGCACCGTAGAAAGTATCCTCGTGTTACTTCCCTTGAAAGCATCAAGATGTTTTTTATAAAAAGCGCCGACGGGATAAAATGCGTAATGGCATTCATACTCGAACAAACCGAGAAATAAATGTCGATTAAATACATTTCTTAGTTCATCCATCCACAAAAAAAAATCTCTGGTTACTGGATGAGTGCCATCAAGCCAATGAATTTCATCTCTTCGAATAAAGTCATTTAGATGGTAATCCGTTTCTCGCCCTACGCCGGCCCGGTTAAACTTATCATCATCCAGTGACTTCAGGTGCTGTAAAAGATCATTAAGCAAGTTCTCGGGAAGAATACCCTGCAAAATGGCATAACCCTTTTTTTCCAACTGCCTGATCGATTTCTCAGCCACCTGGAAAAAATCAGAGTCCAATAGAACAGGAGCAGCCATACTAATTTTCCGCAGCAAAAATAATGATGAGGACTATATAGGGATGCAATAAAAAAGGGGACGCAAAAGCGTCCCCTTTTCTCAAGCATAACTGGTGAATTTTCATTGAGGGTGTTCTGCCATGAGTTGTTTTAACTGCATGGCCATTTGGGGTAGCTCTCCGATGACATCAAAAGCGCCCAGCGACTGGGTATCTGCCTTGCCAGTGGCATAGTCCAGGGGAATTAATCCCCTGTCATCCTTGGCATAAAGGTCAGCCCCATTTTCCACCAAAAAAGAAACAACTACAGACCAGTTCATTCTTGCGCTTGTATGCAAGGGAGTCTCACCAAATCGCCCACCCTTTTGATTTAGGTCGGCACCGGCATTCAACAGGACATCAAGTCCTTGCATCACATCCAGCTCGGTTTTACCTGAACTACGGGTATTCTCATTGGTAGATTTACTGGTCAGTGCAATCATCGGGGTAACCCCATAAGCATTTGGCTGCGACCAGTCTGCTCCATGTTCAAGCAAGAGTTTCATCATTTGAGTATCACCCATATAGGCAGCATGCTGAATCGGAGTAGCGCCGGTATTCATCACATTAAAATCATTTCCCCGGTCATAGACTATTTCTCTCGCAGGGGGATATAGCTTAAGACTCAAATTGGGATTTGCGCCTTTTTCCAGCAAGCGTTGCGCCACTTCAAATGCGGTATGTTTTTCAACCGCCGGCAGATCTCCACGATTACTTCGTCCTGGTACCAGATGGGTATCCACGGCGGCATATAAAGGGGTGCGGCCAAAATAGTCCCATTGGTTTATATCAGCGCCACGCTCAATCAGGTTCATCGCCAGGTCATAACGCATATTCACCAGAGACAAGATCAGTGGCGAAACATTATCGGGGTCCGGTTTATTAATATCTGCCCCGGCATCAAGAAGAGCATTAACACAAGCCAGGCAGTTTTCACGAACGGCATATAAAAGAGGCGTCAGGCCACCGGTTTTCATATCTTTCATGCGCGGCTCAGAGGTCACTCGACGTTCCCAGTTACGGTCAATACCGCGAACATCAACATCAGCTCCGTTTTCAAGCAGAAAGGCGACCATGTCTGCGTGTTTTCTGGCGGCTGCCCAATGCAGTGCAGTCTGACCACCCCAACCTTCCACGGCATTCACGTCGGCACCATGATCAAGTAGCAGTTTCGCCGCAGCGACATTGCCTGTGCGTGCAACAGCCATTAACGCCGTTTGGCCCTCGGGGTTTGCTGATTCAGCATCTGCACCAGCATCCAGCAGCAGGCTAAGCATTTCCAGATCCCCTTTAGTTGCCGCCTCCCCCAGAGGAGAAGAGCCGTAATCATTTCGCGTGTCAGGATCGGCTTCAACACGAATCAATCGACGCGCCAACTCAAGCTCACCATAATAGGCGGCCCAGTGTAATGCTGTGGTACCGTCAGCAGCGGCCCGGTTCACATCCACACCGGATTCAATCAAGGCATAAGCCTGTGACACTTGCTGCTTTTCAGCCAGGGATACCAGAGATTCCTCAGCCGCAGAGCTCATCACACTGCTTAAAATCAGCATTGTACCTAGCAGTAAATGTGGGGTAAAAATTTTCATAGTGCTCCTGTAACCCTGTTCTTGTCTGAAAACCAGTCCTACACTTCAGATAGCAGACCCGTGCTGTCACCAAAGGCATCTACCGGCACATTGGCACGATCAAGGATGGTATGCATCATATTGGCCAGCGGCGTATCCTGCGCATATTTCAGATGCTGACCACCCTTGATGCGGCCATTGGCTTTACCAAGAATTACCGAAGGCACCTTGTCATTGTTGTGCAGATTACTGTTTGCCATACAGCTGCCATATAGAATCAGTGAGTTATCAAGCACAGTTCCCTCGCTGTCAGGCATGGCAGCAAGTTTTCCCACAAAGCGCGCAAATGATGAGGCATACCAGGCCTGTACCCGCGTCAGACGATCCAGTTTTGATGGATCATCCTGGTGATGGGACAGCGGATGGAAGGCATCGGAAACCCCAATATGGTTATAGGTGCGCATGCTCACCTCACGGTCTGACATAAACGTAGCGACCCGCGTGAGATCTGCCTGATAAGCCAGTGCCATCAAGTCATACATTAAATCCAGATGAGCTGGAAAATCTCCCGGCACACCCAGTGGGGCATCGGGGATATCAATATGTGAAAGATCCTGTTCAGCCAGTTTGTCCATTTGTTTTTCAATCTCCCGGACGGATTCCAGATATTCCCCCATCAGAATGCGGTCACTGGCACCAAGCTCTTTATTGAGAGACGAAGCATCCTCCATCACCAGATCCAGCAAGGAGGTGGTTTCTCCGGCGATGGCATTTCTTTCCTCGGCGGTGTCTCCCTGCCCAAACATGCGGAAATACAGTTTTCGGGGGTTCGACTCCATGGGCAGAGGCTGTGTAGGCGTGCGAAAAGCGATAGTGGAAGAGTAACTCCCGCCATTGGCGCCGCTGGTAGACAGCTCCAGAGAGGGGAATGGCGTTTCACCCCCCAGAGTACGGGCTGCCAACTGGTCAACACTGATACCGTCTTCAGGATTATTTGTGCCCTCGGGAGCGACACAGCGCAGCCATGTACCGGCTGTGATAGCGTGGGGATCAGGACTTTCTGCAGGTTTGTTGCGCAGGTCACTGATCACCGTCATATGACTTTTGTAATCGGCCAGCGAGGTGAGAATCGGGCTCATTTCAAAGGCTGAACCGGTCTGCGCAGGCGTCCAGTTCTGGTATACAGCACCATGAGGAATATAAACAAAACCCAGTCGCAGCTTGGCCGCTGGCTGAGCTGATACCGCCGGAATCATCGCATCCAGAAATGGCAAGGCCATACTGGCACCAGCACCTTTCAGCAGTTTGCGTCGTGATAAATGTTTCTTGCTTATAAACATCAGGTTTCTCCCTGTTTACGCTCTAATAACTTATTTCGTTTAGTCCAATCTTTAATTTGATATTGCTCGGCTTGTAAAATTATTTTTGCAGGTTTTTTCAAACAAATGGTGCAAAATATTTTATGTCTTTTTGCTTTATTTCAAGGCTATACCAAGCTCTTCGCCGCGTGCAGGCGCTTCTTTGTACAGAAACTGGTCCGTGCTGACGATGCTCTGAACAATATCATAAAATTCAAAATTGTTGGCTGCAGCGGAATTTACAATCGCCCGAACAGCAGGCATGTCTTCAGCTTCAATTGGCCTTCCCAGCGCATACATCGTCAGTTTTTCCACCAGGTTCTGTACGAACAATGTGGGCCGCTCCAGTAAGGCATTTCGCAGATCTTCAACCCCTGTTATGTCTGTGCCATCGGGCAACACGCCATAGGTATCGATTGGGACACCCGCCATCCTGTCTACCGTGCGACTGCGGCCAACCGCATCAAATCCATCCAGGGCAAAGCCCAGTGGATCGATGATGCCATGGCAACCAGCACAACTGGGGTTGTCTCGATGCGCTTCAAGACGCCCTCTTACGGTTTTTGGCTGCTCGCCCGCTCTGTTTTCCGGCAAGGCTTCTACATTGGGGGGCGGTAATGGTGGTGGCGTACCTGTTATATGCTCAAGCACATAAGCCCCACGTAATACCGGTGATGTGCGATCCGGATAGGCGGAGACCATGAGAATCCCGCCTTTTCCGAGAAGGCCATAGCGGTCAGGATCAAGAACCGGTACTTTACGGAACACATCCCCTTTTACACTCTGGTCACCGTAATGCAGTGCCAGGCGCTCATTCAGGTAAGTAAAATCAGCGCTCAGCATTTCGGTAACATCTCTGTTATTGAGAAATATTTCCTTTACGAATAACTCTATTTCTTTTTTAAACAGATCACGAATACCGAAATCTACATCCCTGAAAATAGCCGGGTCCGGATCAATCTCATCCAGACCACCCATGTTCAGCCACTGATAGGCAAAGTTGGAGGCAAGAGTTTCTGCTCTCGGATCCTGGAGCATTCGCACAACCTGTTCAGACAGCACTTCAGGTGTTGACAGTTTCCCGGCATCAGCAAGATCAAGAAGTGTTTCATCGGGAATACTGCTCCAAAGGAAAAATGACAAGCGGGAAGCCAGTTCATGATCTGTCAGGGCAAAAATGGATCCGGGACTGGCACCGTCAGGAATTTGTTCAACCCGGTAGAGAAACTTTGGACTGGCGATAACTGCAGTGAGAGCGCGACGAATGCCCATATCAAAACCTTCACTGAGATTAATCTGTTCAAATACCCGCATCATCCTTTCCAGGTCGGCTTTGCTTTCCTGCCCTCTGAATGCCTTGCGCGTCATGTTGGTAATAATTTCCTGTGCACAGACGTCGACATTGGAAAAGTCTTCCGGATAGCAGCTGAAAATCTTGTTGCGAGCAGGTGTGGCACTTAGACCCGCAGTATTAAAGGGGCCCTGTATTTCAAAAGAGTTCAGGCTGATAACATTTTCGCCAACCGCGGAAGGCTGCAAGCGATGCAGGCGGCCTTCGTATTCTGCAAAGGAGCGGTGAATAAACGTTACCGCAATAGTGTGTGGCCCGGCTTCTGCAACGAAAGGAATGTTTTTCAGTTTTGCATTAATCGCATCAACAGCGGTGTCGCCAATCTGGTCAATGGCTCGCAGGTCCTCTGCCCCGCCAATATCCATTTCAAAAAAACGCTCGCCGTCATAGGTCGCAATAACCGTATGCGTGAACTCCTGATTGAATACCCAGAGTCTGGAGGCCAGATTGCCTATGTTCAAAACATATTCGCCATCGGCAGGAAAATAATGGTCCACCGCAAGCCCGCCTCTAGTTCCCAAAGGCAATCCTGCCTGGTGCGAGTACTGATTCCCACCGGCATTGTATGTAGTGCCACCAGGTCTCGCATTGGGGTTGCCTATGGCCTGTGAGGCTACCACTCTGGCCGAGTTAATAGATTGTTCCAGGAAAGCGGGTGACACTCTCAATGCCTGGGCGACATTGTCGAAGCCCTCAACGGAGTCATCCAGTGGCAGCAAGGCGTTGGCATCAACCTCTATACCGAGAAGGTCACGGATAGCATTGGCATACTCTTTTCGATTAAGACGGTGCATTCCCACATGGCCCACATGCTTTTCGTGAGTACCGGCATGATCAAGGTAGTTTTCCAGCCAGCCAACAAACTCGTCTGTGTCGGCATTATCTGGTCTGTCAGCGCCTGCAGGAGGCATAAGCCGACCGCGAAGCTTGAGCACAACTTTTTCCCAGACACCCACGTTGTCAGCTATTTCTTCGGCACTCATCAGATCAAATGCCAGACTCCCTGCCCAGTCTTCGAAGTTATGACAATCCATACAGTTTTCCTGCAGGAAGCCGAAATATTCATCAGACTCATTAAATCGATCAAAGCTTTGTGCTATTTCAACGGCGTCATCACTTGCTGCGGCCAACAGGCCAAAGGCTGGCAAGGCCAGAACACTGATAAGCGTGGCGTTGAGAATAGTCATTTTGCTGATTGTTAAATTCATAATGTTATTGGCTCTGTAATCTCGTTCCCAGTCTGTTTTATTAAACAGGAACCCTCGCTAATTATTAATTAAAGACCGGAGTAAAGGCTGCTGTCTTCCATTGCCTGGCTGGGTGTTTATCTGCTATGGAAATCCACCACCGATCTGGCGCCCATTTCTCAAATGGCCATAAAAACTTCGGAATCCTTCATCAAGAAAGTCACTGGCATCTCCCCATTCAGGTTTCAATCCCTGGGCTGGATTGGCTATAACCACTTCCTCGGCACTGCGACTTTGGCGCAACAGCGACACCATCTCTGCTTTCAAATCAACATAGAGAGCTTGCAGCTCATCAAAGTCGGCTTTAGCCATCAAGGGGCCGGACGCTGGAACAATGACCGTCTGCTCATTAATCAGGGCACCGAGAGTTTCGTAGGCATCCGTCAAGCCGCCGATAAATCCATTAGTGGTTTCATCCACAACAGACCATCCATCCGCCACAACTGCAGGTCCTGTGTAGAGCACGTTGGCATTTCTGACAAGCGCATAGAGATCACCATCGGTATGTGCCTGAAGCAAATAACCCACTTCTATGGTGTCGTCCCTGAAGGGTTTCTCAATGGTGCCCCAGTAGAAAGTGAGTGAAGGCAGTTCCCCGGGCAGCATTGGCGTATGAATAATAGCTTCACCGCGCTGCCGGATTGTTGTACCCAGCCACTGCCTGGTGTTTTCATGGGCAAGAATCTCAACTCCCTGCGGCCCCAGTATGGCATTCAGGCCGGTTACTTCGGGATGCCAATGCGTCAAAATAAGAGTCTTGATATTTTCAACACCGGTCTCCTCTTTGACGAAACCCAGGTACTCCCGGGCATATTGAGCAGGCACGCCATCAAAAAGAACAAGACCATCAGAGTCAGCTGCAACCATTGTGTTGCCTGCTGGCCCCTCCACCAGATAAATGTGGTCAGCAAGAGGTCGAATTTTAAAATTCTCTGCCCCCAATGACACCGTGGCTGAGGCAATAAGCATTATGATGGTTACTATTTTGAACATTAAATTCACCTGTTATGACCCTGTCGTATGCTCTGTTTTTAGCAAGGCTTAAATCAACACATTAATCTGACACTGCCGCTGCTGAAACGCATACTTCATTGGCAGCAACCCCCAATCGACAATAGCTTTTACATCTGACTTTTACGATTTTATCTGCCAATTAGATTAGTCTGTAAGTCAGCTCACTATATCTTACCCACTTATAAATTTATTAATATTTTCAATTAGTTATTGTTATTTTACCGGCTAAGCCACGTTTCGACTATTTACCGACTATTTGCCGACTATAAGGGATTTTCATCAAGAAAATATGCAAATAAAATGCAAGCCGAGTCTTTTTATCAATTTCCACCAAATAACCCACAATGATAAATCTTCCCACCTTTTTAAGCCAGAGATTCTGTTTGAAATTCAATCAGTTATTGTATTTTGACAAGACTCTGTCAATTGCCTGTTGTGTGATCCTGCAGGCTTACTTTAGAGTGTAGTCATGAAGAATGAAGGTCGCTCCAGAGTCTCACCCCCCCACCGTCTGGTCTGGCTGATAGCAGGTTTTACATTACTGTCGCCGCTATGGGCATTGGCAGCAGATAGTGCCGAAGAGCTTGAGATCAGTAAAAATACCCCCGAGGTATTTGGTCTTGGCTGGCTCGACCAAACCCAGTCTTTTGCCTCCGATTCTGCCAATGCACTGGCCAATCAACTGGATCGTTTTTTTGGCGTTCAGCGTAGTGATATTGAGGCGGCTTACTCTGCCCTGCGTGTTACGGCAACGGAATCATGGAATGATATTGATGATTTCGACAGTGGCTTACGCCTGCGCGGAAAAGTTCACTTACCTCGTATCAATGAACGAATCAGCCTTATTTTTTCTGAGGAAGATGGTGATGGTACCAACTATTTTTCCGGGAATAATGCGTCAGTTGCGCAACAGGAAAGCACACGGGTTAATCTCGAACTAAACCTGGCCGATGAAAACGCCCACCACCTGTTCTTCCGGCTTGGCGTGCGTTCCGGGCTGAAAGGTAGAGTCAGTATGCGCTACCGCTATGAGCCTGTTGCCCGCGGAAATAACATCAATCGTTTTACCCAGACTTTATACTTCAAGGATGGTGATGGCTTGGGCAGTTTTTCCCGTTATCAGCTTGATCACGTCCTGAATGAAGAATCGCTGATACGCTGGACCAATGATGTTCGCTTTGAAGAATCTTTCACCGGTTCCGAATACACTTCCTCCCTTGAGTATCTGCAATTTAGATCAAGTCAGACAGCAATGTCCTGGTACGCCAGAATAATTGGTGAAACCAGTCCGGGTTTTGTCGCCAGTTACGACCTTGGGCTGCGGATAAGAAAAAAGGTTTCCAGAGAATGGCTCTTCATGGAACTTGAACCAGGCTATACCTGGCGCAAACAGGCCTATAATGTAGAGCGTAAAGGAACACCCTACATCGTGTTGCGTCTGGAAATGGCTATTGGTACTTTCAACTGAAAACAACTGCCAGGAATTTATTTCAGTCTGGATAATTAAATGAATGGCTCTTATGAATTTCTGATCACCATTGGTTGCCTGCTGTTGCTTGGTCTGGGCACTGACCTGCTTGGTAAAAAAACATCCTTGCCAAGAGTCTCCCTGCTCATTGTTTTTGGTGCCATCATTGGCCCTTCAATGCTTGATCTGATTCCAGGTTTTTTCCTCGATTACTTTCAGCTTGTCGCGCAAATGGCTCTCGTCATGGTGGGATTTATACTTGGGAGCAAACTCACACCAAAAGCATTATCAGAAAATGGCCGCGCAATTATCTCGGTCTCATTGGTTGGCGCCATCGTTACAGGGCTTGTCGTATTATGCGGCCTTTTACTGTTTCAGGTTGACTTGCCATTGGCAATTATTCTGGCCACCGTCGCCATGGCAACCGATGGCATCGCCACCGTGGATGTTATTTTAGAGTCAAAAAAAGATAACCCTTTTTCACGTCTGTTGCTTGCGGTGGTTGCTTTGGATGACGCATGGGGACTTATCCTATTCAGCATAGGTCTGGTTATTGCTACTGCTCTCACTACTGTTTCCAACAGCAGCTCACTGTTATTATTTACTTTACATGATCTGGGAGGAGCGATGCTTCTCGGTGTGCTAATAGGTATACCCGCCGCCTATTTGACCGGCAGGATCAAACCCGGGCAACCGATGCGCTCTGAAGCATTAGGCCTGGTTTTTCTATGTGGTGGCCTGGCATTGTGGCTGGAAGTAAGCTTTTTGATTGCCACCATGGTCATGGGCATTATGATTGCGAATTTTGCCAGGCATCATAAATATCCTTTCCATGAGATAGAGGGCATGGAATGGCCGGTTTTATCAATATTTTTCGTGTTGGCCGGCGCTTCCCTTGAACTGGCAACCCTGAAAACACTTGGCCTGATCGGGCTTTCATATATTGGTTTACGCAGTATCGGCAAAATATTGGGAGGTTATATCGGCGGCGAGCTTGGTCAATGTCAGCCCGTTGTTAATAACTGGATCGGTTTGGCCATGTTTCCCCATGCTGGCGCAGCACTGGGGATGGCGCTGGTCGCCTCTAATTATTTCCCGCAATATTCGGAGGTTTTGTTGTCTGTGATCATCAGTGCCACTATCTTCTTTGAGATTATCGGACCGGTTTTGGCAAAAATGGCAATAAAGAGAAATATTGCTAAAGACTAGTGTCAGAATTCGATAATAGCCCTGAATAGCCCATCTAATCTGGCATTTGGCAACAAAGTGGTTTACTCCCCTACTGCTTTATACTTTAATTGGAGCTGACAAAAAAATATAGCAGTAACATCATGAGGAGAGCTTGATGGATTGTCCGAAATGTAGTGGTGCCATGCAGGAACACGCCACGACGACCTTGCAGGGCGCAGTGACTATTGACCGATGCACAGATTGCGGCGGCATGTGGTTTGATAATGGTGAAGCCGAAAAATTAAAAGGTGACTGGATGTCAGATTTCCTGGACAGCGGAGACCACGCCGTAGGTAAGGCACAAAATCTTAACACAGAGATCAATTGCCCACGTTGTGAAAAGCAAATGAATACAATCAATGATCCCGAACAGCAACATATCACTTATGAAGTATGTAATGAGCATGGCATGTTCATGGATGCCGGCGAATTCGCTGATTATAAGAATGAGACACTGATTGAATCATTCATGAAAGTGATCAACAAAGCCAAGGGCAAAATCAGCGGCTAAAATCAGACTGCTCTGTTCGACGCTCTTGCTGAACAGCTTGAATGGAAAGACTAACGTAGTTCTGCCATTTCCGTAGCAAACATAATCAACATTCCTCCGGCCCTGTCATCAGGGCCGAGAAGTGCTTCCCGGTTTAAATAAGCGTCTAGTGAATCCTGCTTATTGGTTGATTCACATACATTAACAAAAAACCCTTCCGAGCTACTGCGCATCTGCACTGCGCGCCATGCTTTATCTACCACGCCCTGGTAACTGTCATCGAGCCAACCTCTGGCTATTCCCCGCCGAATAGCAGTGGCAATCATCGCAGTTGCACTGATTTCGGCAAAAGATCCGGGATAATCAATCACCTCATGCCACATGCCATCAAGATCCTGATAAGGCACCAGGGCATTAATATGGGACTGATAAATCGACAGTAATTCAGTAAACCCTGCCTGATCTTCCGGAAAATCACTTAATGTCAGAGCCATACCGAGAGCCGGGAAAGCATTTCCTCTTCCCCATGCTGCATCAGTTAATGGGGAGTGGCGGTATAAACCATCATCACGAAGAACAAGATTCTCCAGAAAATGAATATGGCGCAATGCCAAATCAAAATACTTTTGTTCTCCTGTCAGTCTGCCAACCTTTGCCAGTAGAGGCGTCGCCATAAAATACGCATCACTCATTTCACCATGCATTGGCATTGACTCCAGCATTTCGCCGTTGGCATCAAATCCCATGTCTGCAGCCCTGATGGCCAGATCAAGATAGTCACGACTGCCAGTGCGTTCTGCCATTTCCGCAAATACCAGGTGTCCTGCTGTAACCAGAGAAGAGTTTATATCAATATCTGTGCCATTGAGATATGGCGCAATAACCTCACTGACATCTTCCAAATACCCCAACCGCATACGACCAATTAGTGCCATGCCGGGAATATAAACCGGCCAGGAAAAGTCGTGGCCATAATGACTGGCGAGCTGCTCAGCAAACTGTCTTGGCGAACGCATCAGGCGTTGATCAAGGATTTCATGAGCGGGAGAAATGGGAAGATTATTCAGCTCATCCATAATTTTGCCGAGCTCTGCAGGCTCATCGTATAAATGCAGTGCTGGCACATACCCTACTCCTGCAACGACAGAATTACTGAGTGCATCAGCTAATTCAAAGTCACTCTCACTCTCTATCAACACCAGGTCAGGCCCATGGGTTCCCAGCCAGCGCCACAGCGAAAAAGAAACCGGGTTATCCGAATAGCCTCTGCCTTGAGGAGGAAATTGCAGGAACTCTGCCTGAGGATTGGCTTCAGGAATGACGATCAGATTAAAGGACTGCTCACTTTTCGGACGATTTTGATAGCGGTCATATTCAGCAAGCACTTTTTGACTGGACTCAGGATTACCATCCAGCCCACCAATTAATACCACTGTGGGCCTGGGGTCGGTATCAACCTGATATCCGCTGGCGTTAATAAGGGTACCGTAGGAAGACATGCCCACTTGCCATTGCTGGGCGTAGCCAACAGTACTGAACAATAAAGACGCCATCACCAGAAGGTAATTCTTCCAGTATGTATTCCAAGAAAGAAAGCACTTTATAGTTAATAACTGAGTCATTTTAATATCCGTTAGATCCAGCGAAATAATACACAAATTTCGCAGCGCATACCTGAAAGTTTAACTTTCAAAAAATGTTCTCATCTCGCGCCTTTTTCCCATCATCAGAAGCAGGCCAACAAAACAAAACAAGGCGGCTATGATATTCGGCCACATCAAACCAAACTGGTTTGCAAACCAGCCAATCAGTAAAACGCCAACTGCAGGTGCTCCTCGAGTAAAAGCTGCCCACAAACTCAATACCCTGCCCCGCATGTCATCATCAATACTGTTTTGCACCAGAGTCTGGCCGGCCACACTGCCAATCGTAACGGTATAGCCAAAAACAAACATCAACGTCGTCGCCAGCCAGGGAATTGTTATAGAGGCAAAGCCAATCATTGAAATTATTCCGATAAGGGTCATTAGCAGAATCTCTCGTATCAGCCCCCTTGTCTGGCCATCCATGGACAATCTGAGACCGGCCAGAACGGCGCCAATGCCCATTGCCGAGGTAAACATCGCAAGCGTAAGAGGACCTGATTGGTAAACAGCACCGACAAAAGCCGAGAGCATAAAGGCAACCGGACGTATGAATAGAGACACTATTGTCAGTAAAACAAACATGTAAAACAGGGCCTTTTTATCAAGCACATAATTAAAACCGGCTTGTATATCCTGCATAAATGATTTTGGCTCTGCTGTTTTGCTACGCGCAGGAACTTTTATAAAAACCCAGGCCATTACGATGAGCAGGTAACTCATCGCATTAAATAGAATGGCCATGGCAGGGCTGGATATTGCTATCACGACTCCAGCCAGAGCCGGACCGGCAAACCTGGCGACATTAAAGGCAACTGCGGTGAAAGCAGCGGCGCTAACCAGATCTTCCTTTTTAACCAGGTTGGGAATAATGGAAAGCCTGATAGGCTGATAGGCTGCCTGGATAATGCCTTCAGTCATTGCCAACACAAATAATAAACCGATGTTAAGCAAATCGAACCAGGCCAGAAAGAACAGGATAAATGCCTGCATCATCATCAATAGCTGGGCAATAACAGCCATGGATTTTCGATCAAAACGATCGGCCCATACGCCAAACAAAGGGGTTATTAATATAAGCGGAACAATCTCGATAAAGGCTACCGCCGCAACCCAGAATTCTGATTCCGACAATACCCAGGCCAGCCAGGAGACAGCAAGACGCTGCATCCAGAAACCGATCAGGGAAATACTGTTACCACCCATGTAAATCGCATAGTTACGATTGGAAAAAGCAGAACGCAGCGAAGAAAATTTACCTGCAGACCTGACAGACATAGAGCAGATAGTTGTCCTTGGTTATTAAAATACTGGTAAAAGAATCAGGGCACGATATCTTTGATAATCAGGGTAATGGGGCCGTCCTGTTCAGCCAGAACAAAGGGTTCGGATACCACCTGAATATCACCGGATTGTGCAATAGCATTGCCGGAGTTGGAAAGCCTTGCACCGACAATTACTTCCTGAGCCGAAGACAAGGTCATGTTGGCTATCATCGCCATGGATTCATCCAGTGTTATTGCAAATGGAAATTCCGGCAGAGCCACGTTGTCTGCCGCCAAGGGCATAGGCATTGCAGGGTTTCTTGCATAGACAAATAATCTCATGGAATCGTCAACCAATGCTTTAATGGAATCATCAAGCTCTATAACAAGAGACACTGATGGCCCCTGAGCTGCTATTGATTCAGTTTCAGTAGCTGCCAGTGCAGATGCCGGTAACAGTGATTCCACCTGGGCTATTCGACTACTCAATACCGCAGCCTGCTGGGAATTGCGATCCAGTTGCGCCAGTTGCCTGCGCCAATAGGTCAATGCCTGGCCAAAGTTTTCATTTAAAAATGAATCTATGGCCAACAAGCTCAGAATAGTAAATTCATTTGGATTCAGTGATTGCGCTTCGCCAATGACCTGCTGAACTGCGGGCGTCATTTTTGAGTCGGCAGCCATATACATGGACTGAGCCAACTGGCCCAGCACGGTCGCCTTATCCGGACTCGGCTCCATAACTTCTACCATCGTTCTGAATACAGCAATTGCCTGGTCAAAATTTTCCAGCTCCAGATAGAGCGTACCTAGCATATAGCCATTCTGGATATCTTCATTATTACGATCGTAACGTTGCTGCAACAGGTCTGCCAGTCGGTTCAGGCCATCCAGTTGCTGCTCCGGAGTTTCTGCTGCAGACAACTCCTGCATTATTTCAGGAAGAGCCAGGTCTCGCGCCGACCCCACAACCTCATATAATGAATAACTGAACAAGGGAACAAATAACAGGCATAGCAGCGGGATGAGTTTATTGCTACTTTGATTGGCAGCTTTCACCCTGCTATTTTCATCTTCCATATCCCTGAGGAAGCTGCGTTGTAATTCAGCCTTTAGTTTTTCGAACTCTTCTGCTGAAATAATTTCTTCTGCTTTATCCTGCTCAAGTTCTGCAAGGCTTTGTTGAAAGACTTCAATATTTTTTTGTTTACGAATTTCATTATCCGCTTTTTTAATTACAGGACGATAACGCAATACCGGAACGAAAATAAAAAGCAAGGAAAAGAGCAGCAGAATTGCGCTGTAAAGCCAGAAGGGATTCATAAAAATCAGTCCGATTGAGTATCGAGAAGGCGGTGAAGTTTATCCTGCTCTTCTGCAGAAAGGGCACCATCGTTTTGCCCTGACAGCTGGCTCGCTACCATCATTCGCCTGACGATAAAAAATCCGGCAAGCAGTAAAAAGAGTGGGCTGAACCAGAGAAAGAATGTCGCAATGGTCAAGCGTGGGCGATAGAGAATGAAATCGCCATAGCGACTACTCATAAACTCAATAATTTCATCATTGCTACGGCCTGCTGTAATTTGGTCATAAATTTCACGGCGCAAATCAGCAGCAATAGGCGCATCTGAACCAGCCAGATTCGAGTTGAGGCATTTGGGACAGCGCATTTCATAGGTCAGCTTTTTAAACCTGTCTTCTTCCTGCTCGGAATCAAACGCATATTCCTGAATAGCTGCAAACGCCTGAAAGGACAGGAATAGCAAAACAAGCATACATAAGCGAGTTGATAGCAGCATTGATTTACCTGATTTGTGCCAGTAATGGTTCAAAGGTGTTCTTCCATATAGTGCTATCGATTGCACCGATGTGTCGGAAAACAATCATGCCATTGGCATCAACCAGGAAAGTTTCAGGAGCGCCCGTTACCCCAAGATCTATTCGCAGCGAGCCTCCCAGATCAACAACATTGTAATCAAAGGGATTACCCCTTTCTTCCAGAAACAGTCGGTCCTCAGCCATGGAGTCGTCATAACTTATCCCGATAAAGGTAAGTGATGGTTCCTGCTCGCTCATTTCAAGTAAAAAAGGATGCTCAATATGACATGGCAGACACCATGATCCCCATATATTGACGATCAGAATATCGCCGACCACATCAGCACGGGAAAATTCTCCCGCTTCTGGATACAGGCCTGGCAGAGAAAACTCCGGCAATGGTTTATCAACAAGTGCAGATGGCACAATATTCGGATCACGTGTCAGTCCAAACAACAGAAAGGCTGCCATGGTTATAAAAAACACCACGGGAATAAATAATTTAACACGTCTATTCATGGGCTGTTTTTTTTCGTTTGTCATAGCTCGCTCAACAGAATGATCAGGTTGCTTCGCCCAGCAGATCAGCGGACCCTTTGGGTTCAGCTGGTGTGGTAGTTTTTGCCTCAAGGTTTTTTGTTTCTTTCAGGCGATAACGCTTGTCAAGAATTGCAGTAATACCGCCGCCTGCCATCAAAAAAGCCCCAAGCCAGATCCAGAACACAAATGGTTTCACATGAATCCTTACCACCCAGGCATCTTCCCCTCGAGGGTCACCCAGCGCGGCAAACAAGTCGCGGAAAAATCCGACATTAATATCCGCCTCTGTCTGCACACTGCCAGTGGCACGATAGGTTCGTTTTTCCGGGAACAGCGAAAGATAAGACTCTCCATTTTTCAGCACAGTAATTTCGCCAGCATCAGCAATATAATTTGGCCCCTGAACTGGCGACACACCCTCAAAAATAAAAGTATAACGGCCAATATCGATTTGATCGCCCGGTGCCAGACGCACATCTCGCTCTACACTGTAATGACTGGTGAGACAGATCCCGAGAATAATAACCGCCATACCAAGGTGGGCAATCTGCATACCATAGTAACTGAGGCTGAGACTTTTCAGTCCTGCCACCAGAGAGTTTTTATTCGCTGTTTTAATCTGGATATCTCGCGCTATTCCAAACACAATCCAGAAAGACAGCGTAACCGCGACAAATATTCCGACATTAACTTCACGCGTTACAACAAGTGGCACCACCACGCCAAGCACAACACTACAGACAAGCACTCTCATTAACTGCTGTTTGAGATAGGCCAGGGACGTTTTCTTCCAGCGTGAAATGGAACCAATAGTTAGAAATGCGGCCAGAATAGCCATTAAAGGTAGAAAGATGGTATTAAAATAGGGAGGCCCCACTGACACCATGTTGGCTTCCCCATTTATCGCTTCATGTATTAAAGGATAAAGCGTGCCGAGCAAAATACCGGCGGTAGACACAACCAACAGGATATTGTTTATTAATAAAAACACCTCTCTTGAGGTTGCTGTATAACTGGCCGTTCCTTTCACCACCGGCGCACGGAGTGCATATAAAAACAGCGATGCACCAATGACCAGTAACAGTATCGCAAGCAGCACCAGGCCACGTTCAGGATCTACTGCAAAGGCATGTACCGAGGTGATCAATCCAGACCTGACGATGAATGTCCCGAGCAGGCTTAAAGAGAAAGCTGCAATTGCCAGCAATACCGTCCAGCTTTTAAAAACACCGCGTTTTTCCGTTACTGCCAGCGAGTGGATTAATGCTGTGCCTACCAGCCACGGCATGAAGGCGACATTTTCTACCGGATCCCAGAACCACCAGCCACCCCAGCCCAGTTCGTAATAAGCCCACCAACTGCCCAGTGCGATACCTATAGTCAGAAAAGCCCAGGCTGTATTGGTCCATGGGCGCGTCCAGCGTGCCCAGGCCGCATCCAGTTTTCCGGTAAGCAGTGCAGTAATAGCAAAAGCATAGGCTACAGAAAATCCCACGTAACCCATATAAAGAAATGGCGGGTGTACGATCAAACCAAAATCCTGTAGCAATGGATTCAAGTCAGTGCCTTCAGCTGGCGTGTTTAGCATCAGGCGGTCAAAGGGATTGGAGGTCAGCAACATGAATAAAAGAAAACAGACGCTGATAATGCCCATTACTGACAGCACGCGAGCCAGAATATCCAGCGGCAGATTGCGGCTGAACAGGCTGACAGCATAAGTCCAGCTGGCAACCATCAGGACCCACAACAGCAGCGAGCCTTCATGTCCGCCCCAAACAGCAGTAAATTTGTAGTACCAGGGCAGCAGTGTATTTGAATTTCTCGCCACATAAGCTACTGAAAAATCATCATGCAGGAAAGCCCACGCCAGACAGCTGAAGCTCACCACCATGAATACCCAGATACCCGAGCATATTGGTCGTGATAGCGTCATCAGCAGCTGGTTATTTCGATATACCCCGAGCATTGGCAGCACACTTAAAAGCAGCGCCAGACTAAGGGCCAGGACCAGAGAAAAGTTACCCAGTTCAGGAATCATTGATGGCATACCTCGGCAGTTTCGGTTTCAGCGGCATCAAGCGAGGCTTTCACTTCCGCAGACATATAATTCTCATCATGCTTGGCCAGAATCTGTGTTGCCCTGAAAACCCCATCTTCATCAAGGGCACCGTCGGCTACGACACCCTGCCCTTCACGAAAAAGATCTGGTAATGGGCCACTGAAACTCACCAGAATATCATTACAAAAGTCCGTCGCCAGGAAATTGACCTCAGTGCCATCAAGACCATCTTTTATCACGCTGCCGGTCTTTACCATACCGCCCACTCGAAAATTTTGCCCTTGAGAAACATCACCGGAATAAACTTCCGTAGGGGTATAGAACACATTGATTCCCTCATTGAGGGCAACCAATAACAAGCCGACAGCCAGTGCTGCTCCGAATAATATAAATATCACAATGGCCAGTTTTTGTTGGCGGTGGGCTAACATGTCAATTTTCTCTCACTATTCCAATGTCGTTATTATGCTTTACCAAGCTTTACGTAGTTGCTGACTATTCAGGCTAAAAAAACTTCAAGCCAGTGATCCTGTTTAATAATGCAGCCTAGGCACTGTTGCGTTGCATTCTGGCTTTTTGAGCCTTGATTATTTTTCGCTTTGCCAATACCGGCTGTATCAGGTTATACGCAATCATGAGCGCAAACACACCATAGGAAGACCATACGTATTTAGCGTGACCACCCATGGCGAAAAATTCTGCAAGACTTTGAAACTGGAATTCAGGCATTGCCGGACTCCTTCATATTACTTGCCACAAGATCGCTTACCCACTGAGATCGTCGTTCCCGCAACAAAATTTCATTGCGCGTTCTGAGAATCAAGGCAATCAGAAAAAATCCGAGAATACCAAAGCCCACAAAAAACGCGGGAATCCAGACTTCCGGTGGATTGGCTGCGGTATCGCTGAGGGAAAGATTACTCGCCCCCTGATGCAGGGTGTTCCACCAGTCGACGGAGTACTTGATAATTGGCAGGTTAACCACGCCAACAAGACTCAAAACCGCACATGCCCTGGCACCGGAATCAATGGAATCAAAAGCCGAACGCAGGGCGATTATACCCACGTAAAGAAAAAGCATTATCAGCGTCGATGTCAGGCGCGCATCCCAGATCCACCAGGTGCCCCAGGTAGGAATGCCCCAGAGTGAACCGGTTGCCAGAGCCACCGCTGTAACAGTTGCACCGATAGGCGCACAGGCCTTGGCAATCATATCGGCCACCTTGATCTTCCATATCAGGTAACCGGCACTGAAACAGGCCATCATGGCATAACAACCCATCGCCAGAGTTGCCATCGGCACATGGATATAGGCAATACGGTAATTTTCTCCCATCTGGTAATCGGGAGGAGTAAAAGCAAGGCCCCAGGCCAGGCCTGTGCCCAGCAAAATCACCGTAAACCAGCTCAGCCAGGGCAGATACCTGTCAGTCTTGCTGTAAAACAATCTGGGTGAACCTAATTGTAAAAACCACTGCCACATATATTTCGTTAAAATCCCGGAAAGACTGAATAATTTTCAGATAAAGTTAATTCACACTGATTCGCAAAGCGGCTGCAATGGCCAGTGGCGATAGACAAATAGCCAGAACCAGCATTGCTCCCAGCAACGCCAGTAAACCGGTATAAGGCAGGCTATCAAGGGCCGCAGAAACCATACCGGTACCAAACACCAGCACCGGTATATAAAGCGGCAATATTAACACAGCCAGCAGTAAACCACTTCTTGAAAGCCCTACCGTCAAAGCCATGCCAATAGCGCCAAGCAGGCATAAAATAGGCGTTCCTGCCAACAATCCCAATATCAACGGCAAAATACCGGACGCGGGCATAGCCAGCATTACGGCAAAAACAGGTGCCAGGACCAGAATCGGTAAACAGGCAATCAACCAGTGGCTTAATACCTTGGCCAATAATAAAAAATACAGCGGCTGCGGGCTCATTAACAATTGTTCCAGCGAACCATCTTCATAATCCGCGCGAAACAGGCTTTCCATGGAAAACATAATGGCCAGCAAGGTGGTTACCCAGATCACGCCTGAAGCAATACCACTGAGGAATTCAGAATCAGCACCGCCACCAAGTGGAAACAGTGTCACCGCGATAATGAAGAACATCAGCGGATTGATAACGTCACCAGGAGAGCGGAATGCCAGTAGCAATTCACGCCTGACTGTCGCAACGATGACAGACACCAGCCCCATACGCGGATTATTCATCATGAGTTGTCAGCCTCATCATTACTGCGATCAAGGTCCAGCACTTCAACCGGGCATTGCAATTGCAAAGGATGATGGGTAGTCAGCATCAGTGCCCCCCCTTCTTTGACAAAGCTGGCCAGCATGGTTTCAAGTTCAGCAACACCGCGTTTGTCCAGCGCGGTAAAAGGCTCATCCAGAATCCACATTTTTGCCGCTATTAACTTCATTCGGGCCAGACTGACACGTCTTTGCTGTCCTGCTGACATCACATAACAGGGCACATCTTCATAGCCGGCAAGACCAAACGATGCCAATGCTGCGGGAATACCCCCGTCATCACTAATGCCCCTTGATGCACAAAACCAGCGCAAATTTTCAGTCGGGCTTAAGCTCTTGTTGATTGCAGGGGCATGTCCCAGATAGAAAACAGCATCTCGGAATTCGGTTCGCACCTTCTGGATAGGCTGATTATTCCAGAGAATTTCTCCTTCATAATCGGTATTCAGCCCACACAGGATGCGCAGCAAGGTGGTTTTGCCACTGCCATTGGAACCCTGAATCTGCATTACCTGTCCCGGCGAGAGGGAAAAATCCAGATGCTGGAACAGCACCCGGTCATCCCTTTCACAAAACAGGCCTTGGCCTTCAAGCATTTCTCTTCCCCAGTTGTATCCGACTTCCCTGAACCCGGATACAGCTTTTTAAAGCCGGCGATTATACCGAAAAATCAAGGAGATAGTGCTGAATAACCGTGCAAATAAAGCGAACGGAATGTGGTCAATTTTTCTATCAGGATTTTGGCGGAGTTACACCGGTCTGACCCATGTATTTACCGTTACGATCCTTGTAGGTCACTTCACATTGTTCGTCTGATTCGTAGAACAACATTTGAGCAACCCCCTCGTTGGCATAAATTTTTGCCGGTAAGGGAGTGGTGTTGGAAAATTCAAGCGTGACATGGCCCTCCCACTCCGGTTCCAGCGGTGTGACATTAACAATGATGCCGCAGCGGGCGTAGGTTGATTTGCCAAGGCATACCGTCAACACATTGGAAGGAATACGAAAATATTCAACGGTGCGGGCTAAAGCAAAGGAATTTGGAGGAATAATGCATGAGTCAGCTTCAATACCAACAAAGCTGTTTTCATCAAAGTTTTTCGGGTCGACCACGCTGGAGGTCAGAACATTGGTAAAAATCTTGAATTCATTGGCACAGCGGACATCATAACCATAGCTGGAAGTGCCATAGGAAATGACACGCTTGCCATTCACTTCCCTGACCTGACCTGGCTCAAAAGGTTCGAGCATTCCATGTTCCTGCGCCATGCGCCGAATCCATTTGTCAGACTTTATTGTCATGCTTATTTCCTTCCAGTAAAAAAACAGCAAATACTACTGTGTAAAGAGCCAATACTCCATGAGTAATGGTGCATAAAGAGGAAAATCATCCACTTTTAATTTGGCACAATGTTGCTATAATCGCGCCCCGTCCAAACAGCATGAGATAAATTACAAAGTAAACTTCCGGTTCTTCTCCCGCTGGTCACATGAGCAGGTCAAGCATGTGATCAGATAGCAGCAAGAACGCGTAAAACTATTAAGACCTGAAGCCAGTTAACTTAAATAGTTAACCTGGGTAGTTAACGTTAAAGGAACACCCCCAAAGCGGTGTGCGTTTCAAAAATAATTCAGCTGATGTTCAGTTAACCCGTTATTAAATAGTTAAAACTTAACCAGGAGTAACCCAATGAAGTTGAAAGCAACAATCGCAATTGCTGCCCTCGTCTCCCTGTTTGCCTCCAGCGCTTTTGCTGCCGGTGATGCAGAACGCGGCAAACCCCTTTATGCTACTTGCGGCGCCTGTCATGGTGCTAACGGTGAAGGTATGCAGGCACTCAATGCACCCTCTTTGGCCGGGCAGGAAGAATGGTATGTTATTCGCCAGTTGAAAAATTTCAAGTCAGGTATCCGCGGATCTGATTCCAGAGATACATTCGGCATGCAGATGGCACCAATGGCCATGACTTTGCCAACAGACCAGGCCATTGAAGATGTAGCTGCCTACATCAACTCCCTGGAAAAATAAGTAATTTGTTGTGAAAAAAACCCGGTCTTTACCGGGTTTTTTTATATCCTGAAATTTTCCCCAAGCTTAAAGATCTGATGCAAAGGCAATCAGGCCAGCTCAAAATCCACAATGGCATCCACCATCAGTTGTGCATTACTGACACCACGAAACTCATTTACATCCAGCCGATATACAACAGTAATGGTAGCCAGTCTGTTCTCCAGTAAAACCTGTTCGGTATTAAAGGCAATAGCATCGATCAACTGCTCGGAATCTGGCACCTGTAATGTCAGTTTCAAGTGTTTCTCACCCACTACCCGACTATTAATCACTACAAATTTTCCCTGAAACTCGGGTTCCGAAAAATGTTGCCCCCAGGGCCCTGCTTCACGCAATACACTGGCAAAATCCAGAGAGAAGCAATCCTTTTCCAGCTCACCATCAATGTATTTTTTATGCTGCAACAGGTCCTCTCCCAGCGCACTGGCTAGCACCTTGTCAAACGCAGTAACAAAAGCCTGGAAATCCTCCTCCCTGATGGCAAGCCCAGCGGCCATGGCATGGCCACCAAAGCGTTGCAGGATGTCTGGATTTTGTGTCGCGACGACATCCAGAGCATCACGAATATGCAGACCTTCAAGGGAACGAGCTGAGCCCTTGATCATTTTCTTGCCGTCCTGCATTTCTCCGCCTTCAGCAAAAATAATGCAGGGACGGTGATATTTCTCCTTGATTCTTGAAGCCAGAATACCAATCACGCCCTGGTGCCATGTCGGGTCATACAGGCAGATGCTTAAAGCCTCATTGGTATTTATGTCCACATGTTCCAGAGCTGTCATTGCCTGAAGCTGCATATCCTGCTCAATTTGCCTGCGATCTTTATTCAGCGCATCCAGCTGATGCGCCATTTCTCTCGCTTTGGAAGGGTTATCTTCAAGCAGGCAGTCGATCCCCAGAGACATATCATCGAGCCTGCCTGCGGCATTCAGCCGCGGCCCTGCAGCAAAGCCCAGGTCACTGGCAACAACGTTTTGCGGATTTCGACCGGCGACTTCCAGCAAGGCTCTGATGCCTGGCCGCCCCCGACCATTCCTGATAATGCCCATGCCATGTTTCACCAGACGCCGGTTATTCTGATCCAGTGGCACCACATCCGCCACTGTGCCCAGAGCGACCAGATCAAGGAAACTGGCCAATTTGGGCTCAGCCTGACCTGCTTTTTCAAAATAGTTCTGCATGCGTAATTCTGCACGTAAAGCGCTCATCAGATAAAACACTACGCCGACACCCGCCAATGATTTACTGGGAAACTCACAGTCGGGTAAATTGGGATTTATGATACAACTGGCATCGGGCAAAGAAGTGCCGGGTAAATGATGGTCTGTTACAAGCACCTCAATCCCTGCAGCCTTGGCCTGTCTAACACCATCATGACTGGCTATTCCATTGTCCACCGTGACAATCAAATCAGGATTTCTTTGCTGGGCGACACTGACTATTTCCGGAGTGAGACCATAGCCATATTCAAAACGATTAGGCACCAGGAAATCAATATTGTGATGTCCCATAGCACGCAGGCAGATCAAAAATAAAGCGCTACTCGTTGCACCATCGGCATCAAAGTCCCCTACTACCAGAATATTTTTACTTTCATTAATAGCCTCTACCAGAATATCAACAGCGCTTGCTATATTTTTTAACAGGGATGGGGGATATAAACCGGCAAGCTCCAGACTCAGGTCACTTTCACTGACCACGCCCCTGGCAGCATAAACTTTTTTCAATACCGGATGTACAGTGTCATCAAGACCGGATATTGCACCAGCTGGTCTTTCCAGAATTTTCATATTTACCCGATTATTTTCACTTGTGCGTATGTGCTTTACCTTGAATACGCCAAATTTCGACCCAACTTATAGTAAAGAAGTTAAACCTTTGTCCTTAAGCAAGACTGCCGGGACATTTAAGCTGCAGTTTAACGAAACAAGAATGATGCAAGGCATTATACGGTTATGACTTGCATGCCGGGTAACGAATGCCGGATGTAAAAGGAACTAATTCCTGTAATTTCGGCCTAATAGATTAATCAAACTTTAACTGAAACCTTAACCCAGCTTTCAGGTTTTTCGTCAAACGTGCAAGCAAAAAACACTTTTTGAGACTTTATACAGACAGGCCAGATCATGAAAATTAAAAATGTTATCACTATTGTATTCCTTTTCCTGTGTGCTTCAGTAACATTTTTAATTCCTGCCTTGAACACCTCTGCGGCGGACTATCTCACCTTCGAAACCGAAGATGAAGCCAACACCATAGACATCTTTAAAAGTGCCAGCCCGTCTGTGGTTTATGTCACCAATAATGCCTACCGACGCACTGGCGTTTTTTCTCTTAATGTTCAGGAAATTCCCCAAGGTACCGGAACCGGCTTCGTCTGGAATGATGATGGCCTTATCGTCACTAATTACCACGTTATTCAGGGCGCAGACCGGGTCACCATTACGCTTCAGGATCAAACCACCTGGGACGCGCAATTAATTGGCGGCTCTCCCGACAAGGATCTTGCGCTGCTGCGCATTGAGGCCCCGAAAGAAAAGCTTAACCCATTGCCTCTGGGAGACTCAGGCCAACTGGAAGTAGGCAGAAAAGTCATTGCCATCGGCAATCCCTTTGGCCTGGATACTACTCTAACCGTCGGTGTAGTCAGCGCTCTGGGCAGGGAAATTAACTCCCTCACCAGCAGAACCATCAAGGATGTTATTCAGACCGATGCTGCTATCAATCCAGGGAATTCAGGCGGCCCCTTGTTGAACTCTATGGGGCAGCTGGTAGGTGTCAATACGCAGATTTATAGCCCCAGTGGTGCCTATGCCGGAATCGGTTTTGCAATCCCGGTAAACACCGTCAAGAAAATCATTCCCCAGTTGGAGGAGTATGGTCGCGAAGTCAGGCCTGTCATCGGTGTTGATCTGTCATTATCCGATAGCTGGGCAAGACAACGTGGTATTGAAGGCGTGCCATTGGTTCGCGTTTATGAAGATATGCCTGCATCCAAAGCTGGCATGATTGGACTACAGCGTAACAGCCGTGGAGATGTATTTCTTGGCGATGTAATCATCGGGGTTAATGGCAAGAAGATCTCCACTCAGGATGACCTGCTCAATGAAATAGAGCAGTATCAGCCGGGAGATAAAGTAAAAGTATTAACCCGTCGCAACAAGGAAAATCTCGAGTTTGAAGTCCAGCTGGCACCGCCCGGCTAGGCCACTAAACCCAAAGTCTGATCAGAACTTTATTCAGAGACCTTAAGAGAATCCTGTATAAAACCTTTAACCGCCTCAAGACTTGAAGGCAAGATCGTGAAGCGCTCTTCCCTTTTCATCAAATCCGCAAGATGATCAGGTAAGGCTGGCGTCGCCAGTCCGGCTTTTTCGATAGCTTCAGAAAATTTTGCCGGATGGGCAGTAGCCAGACAAATCACCGGATTCCTGCTATGTGCCCTGCATTCCCTGGCCGCTTTCACGCCAGTAGCCGTATGAGGATCCAGCAAGTAATTGTACTGATCATAGACCTCCCTGATAACTTCACAGGTTGTCTCATCATCAACGCGACAACTGTCAAATACAGCTTTTGCACGTTCCCATTCCTGTTCTGAAACCTGCTGCACATCCTGATTTAATCCGGTAACAAATGCTTCAACTCTTTGCGCATCCTGGTCAAACAGATCAAACAGATAGCGTTCAAAATTACTGGACACCATGATATCCATACTCGGAGACAGGCTGGCTTCCAGTTGTTCCAGGTTGTACTGATTCCTGCTCATAAATCGATGCAAAATATCGTTTTTATTTGTCGCAATAATGAGACGATCGATCGGCAAGCCCATTTCTTTGGCAAGATAACCGGCATAAATATCACCAAAATTACCTGTGGGCACTGAAAAAGAAACTGCTTCATGATTATCAACAAACTTAAGCGCAGCAAAATAGTAATAGACAATTTGTGCCATGATGCGCGAGAAATTAATCGAATTCACCGCTACCAGTTGATAACCCTCGGGTAGAAAGCCCTGATCCGAGAAAGCCTTTTTGACAATAGTCTGGCAATCATCAAAGTTTCCTTCAACCGCCAGGCTGTTTACATTGCTGCCCTGGATTGTAGTCATCTGCCTGCGCTGAACTTCAGACACGCGATTGTGCGGATAAAGTATATACATATCCACGAATTCACAATGACGGCACCCTTCCATGGCCGCAGAACCTGTATCACCCGATGTTGCGCCCAGTATAGCCACGTGTTTCTGTCTGCGAGCGAGAAAATAATCCAGCAACCTGCCTAACAGCTGCAGAGCGAAATCCTTGAAGGCAAGGGTCGGCCCATGAAACAGCTCCAGCACATATTCCTGCTCACCCAGTTGATGTAATGGCGCCACCTCGGGATCAGAAAATACTGCGTAAGTTTCATCAACTATTGTTTTGAGATCTTCATCAGGAATGGAGTCCGCGGTATAAAGACGAATTATTTCAAACGCCAGCTCCGCATAGCCCAGATTTTTCCAGGACAACATGGTTTCACGATCTACTCTGGGAACTGATTCCGGCACGAACAAACCGCCATCCGGTGCAAGACCGGTTAGCAATACTTCCTCAAATGACTGTGCAGGGGTTCTGCCCCGGGTACTGATGTATTTCATCTCTTAAACCTGAAATAATAATTGAGCGATCAAGGCATTTACGGTTGTTTTAATCAACATTTTATACAAGTGCTTTTTTAATCTTCCAGTTTGTCCATGCGAATACGTGCAACTTTGCCGCCAACCGCTTCCAGTGCCTCTATTTTCTCTATGGCCTTGTCCATGATTGACTCCTGGATTTCATCAGTAAGGATGATTACTGATAACAATTGTTGCGCATCATGATCCCTGGGTTCTTTCTGTATTACAGCCTCAATATTAATGGAGAAATCACCCAGTATTTCCGTGATATCGGCAAGCACACCGGCCTTGTCCCGGGCCATTATTCTCAGATAATACTCACTGATAATTTCACTGATGGGCAACACAGGAATATCAGAAAGGCTGTCTTCCTGAAAAGCCAGGGCAGGAATACTGTTTTCAGGATGGGTGAGCATTCGTGCCACATCAATAACATCCGCCACAACCGCTGAAGCCGTGGGCTGGGCACCGGCACCGGCGCCATAAAAAAGAGTAGGGCCGACCGCATCACCCTGAACCATTACTGCATTCATGACGCCGTTTACATTGGCGATAAGATTGCTTTCTGAAATCAGCGTCGGATGTACTCTTAATTCAATGCCTTTCTCTGACTTTCTGGCAATGCCCAGATGTTTAATGCGATAACCTAGTTCCCCGGCATAACGAATATCTTCAATAGTGATACTACTTATTCCTTCGGTATAGGCCTTATCAAACTGCAGTGGAATACCGAAGGCAATGGAAGCCAGAATGGTCAGCTTATGTGCGGCATCAATACCTTCTACATCGAACGTTGGATCTGCTTCTGCATAACCCAGATCCTGCGCCTGCTTTAGAACAGCGGAAAACTCACTACTCTTTTCCTTCATTTCTGTAAGAATAAAATTACCGGTGCCGTTAATTATGCCAGCAAGCCATTGAATATGATTTGCAGATAGCCCTTCCCGAAGAGCCTTGATGATCGGGATACCACCAGCCACTGCAGCCTCATAGCCAACTATCACATTTTTCTTTTTCGCCGCTGAAAAAATTTCATTGCCATGAACTGCAATCAGCGCCTTGTTGGCCGTTACCACATGTTTGCCATTGGCAATTGCCCTTAGTACCAGTTCCCGTGCCGTTTCATATCCACCAATTAATTCGAGCACGATATCGACATCCGGATCTTCAGCCACGGCAAAGATATCAGCACTGACTTTTACATCGCCAATGTCCTGACCCTCTTTTATTCGGCGCGTAGCTATATGCGAGACAACAATTTCACAGCCTGTGCGTCTGCTTATTTCCGCGCTATTTTTTGTAAGCACAGCAAAGCTGCCATAGCCAACAGTTCCAAGTCCGCAAATACCGATGCTGATGGGTTTCAAGTTGAATACTCCCAAAATTTTTTTATGCCTGTTCGGCGCTGGCTGAAAAAGCGCTAAGTATACGCTTCAAGACGACCTACAATCCATTGCGAACCATCAGGAATATAACCTGAGGATAACAATCAACAGCGAGTTGTTTTACTAGGGCGTAGTCGGATTAAGTAGATAGCCGGCAAGTGTATCTGCTGGAATATAGCCTGGCAGTATAGTGCCATCTTCAAGCACCAATGCCGGGGTGCCTGTGACACCTACTTCGCGTCCCAATTGATAATGACTGGCAATTGGATTATCACAATCCGCTTCCGGTACATTTCCGCCGCGCGTTGCACTGGTCAACATGGCTTTCGGGTCTTCTGAACACCATGTAGAAACCATCTTGTAATGGGTTTCAGTGTCCAGCCCGGTTCGAGGATAGCCCAGGTATCTGACAGCAATACCCAGCTCATTGAGTCTGTCGATTTCACCATGTAACTGTCTGCAATAAGGGCAGTCTACATCGGTGAAAACCGTTATTGTGACTTTACGGTCGCTTTCAGGCTCGAAAATAATCATTTCACTTTCAGGAACTGCCGCAATTTTTGCTGCGCGAGCAATATTACGCTTTTCCTCACCCCTGTTTACCAGACCCTGAGGCATAACTTCATAGAGGTCACCTGGTATAAAAAACCGTGCATCCGCAGACGCATAAATTACCTGGGCATTCTGCAAGGTTATTTCATAAAGACCGGCAACGGGACTGGCTGCGATTGACTCCACCAACATATTGGGCTGAGTTGCAGAGATTACACGACGAATAGAGTCTATTTCCTGCTGCCGGGATTGTTGGGCGTTTACCGGAGCCTGAAGGAAAATAAAAGCTGTGAGAAAGGTGACAATTGAATTTCGTAGGAATGGGAACTTGTTTGCTATCTTAGCCATGAATGTCACCTGCAAATATTTATTGTCAGAAGATGGTCAGTTGGTCTTTATAGCCAGACCCATGCTAATAAAATTTTATTTCAAAGAGAATATCAGACTGGCCGGTACCATGGGTACCGGCCAGCCGATATGATTTAGTCTTCTTTTTTCTCTTTTTTCTCTTCTGTCTCTTCAGCTGCAGCTGGTTCAGCAACTGCAGGCGCTTCTTCAGGAGCTTCAGAAACCACTTCCGGAGCTTCTGCAGTCGTCATCACTTCCTCTTCTACTGCAGCTTCTACCTGCTCGGCAATAGTGGAAGTATCCTCAAGGGGAGCTGGCGCTTTTTCACCTTTTTTGCCCAGTTTTTCAGCAATACGGGCAGCACGACCGGTAAGGTCACGAAGATAGTAAAGTTTCGCCTGACGCACATCACCACGACGTTTCACCGTAATGCTTTCGATCTGATGGCTGTGAGTCTGGAAAGTACGCTCCACACCTACACCATGGGACATTTTACGCACAGTAAAGGCAGAGTTCAGACCACGATTACGCTTGCCAATGACAACGCCCTCAAAAGCCTGAAGACGTTCACGATCGCCTTCCTTGATACGTACCTGAACAACCACGGTGTCACCGGGAGAAAACTCGGGAACATTGGTCTTCAACTGGTCCTGTTCAACTTTCTGGATAATGCTGTTCTTGCTCATTACTTTTCACCATTCCTAAACAATCATTAATCTGATTCATGTTCACTGATAAACATTTCCAGCAATTGCCTATGTTCATCAGTCAATTCTTTCGCCTTAACCATTCGCTCTATCAGGTCGGGTCTACGCTGCCAGGATCTTCCCAGGCTTTGTTTCAAACGCCATTTACGGATGGCTTCATGATCACCACTGAGTAAAACCGGTGGCACCACTTTTCCTGCAAATTCTTCCGGTCTCGTGTAATGCGGACAATCCAATAATCCGTTCATAAACGAGTCCTGTCCTGCTGACTCTTCATGCCCCAGGGCCCCGGGCTGCAGCCGTATTATTGCGTCGAGGCAGACCATTGCTGCCAACTCACCCCCACTGAGAACATAGTCTCCAAGTGAGTACTCTTCGTCTACATGGGTTTGGATAACCCTTTCATCAATGCCTTCATAACGACCGCACAAGAGAATTAACGAATCACGCCGGGCCAGCTGGTTAATCACCGACTGCTCCAGTGGTTTCCCCTGTGGCGTCAGAAATATAACACTGGCGCCAGGCAGCTGCTGTTTTGCTGCATTAATAGCCCCTTCAAGAGGCCCCGTTTTCATTAACATGCCGGGACCACCACCATAAGGCCTGTCATCCACAGTCTTGTGTTTATCTGTTGAATAGTCTCGTGGGTTCCAGAAGCTCAGTTCGGCAAGCCCTTCCCTGATTGCGCGACTGCTGACACCAAAGTCACTCAGCGCTGCAAACATATCCGGAAATAGTGTGACTATGCCTGCCCGCATCATTTATCCCGGACTCTGATTCCGAATCATTTGGCGCAATGCCTGACTACTCTGCTGATTTCCCTTCACACCGCCCTGGCATTGCCCCGGACAGTCAATGGAAAATCAATAATCCTTCTCCCAGTCTACCTGGATCACTTTCAGCGCCAGGTCTACCTGCTTGATGACCTGATCCCGTAAAAAAGGAATCAATCTTTCCTCGTCATCAATACTTTCATTCGTTGCCCTGACCACAAGGACATCATTGGCCCCCGTTTCCATCAAGTGATGAACTGATCCCAGGTTCTCTTCCTGGAGGTTTATTACTGCCAGGCCTTCCAGCTGAAACCAGTAATATTCCTGTTTATCAAGTGATGGCAGAGCACCCTTCTCTACCTTCAGTTCACAGCCGGTAAATAACCTTGCCTGTTCCCTGTCATCGCATCCTTTAATATGACCGATGAATTGTTTGCCCTGTGCCCTGCTCTCATCGATTTCGATCTTTTCCAATTTCCCCTCTGGCAAATTGCCGCCGGGAATACTCTTTGGCGAAAGATAAAAATGCCTGAAATCGAGAATATTTTCTGCCGGATCAGTAAAAGAAATCAGTCTTACCCAGCCCTTAATGCCATGAACGGCGCCAATTCGGGCCAGGGTAGTCAACTCATTTGCTGGAGCAGATGGCTCGTCCATCATGACGGCCGCACATTAGCCAATCAGGCAGCAGTCGCAGCTGCAGCCTGGGCGTCTTTTAACAATTTAGCGACACGATCACTGGCGATTGCCCCCTGATCGGTCCAATGCTTGACCCTGTCGAGGTCAACACGCAGTCTTTCTTCCTGGCCACGTGCACCCGGATTAAAGAAGCCAACGCGCTCAATAAACCGTCCATCACGGCTAAAACGCTTGTCTGCTACAGTCAGATGGTAAAAGGGACGCTTCTTTGCGCCGCTTCTTGAAAGTCTAATAGTTACCATAACTTGTTGTTTCCAATAATAAAATTTAATTCAAAACAGTAGTTTCGCCAAGCACATTCGAGGGGTGGCGAAAAAGGCGGGTATTCTACGAGAAAAGAGACTGGTTTGGAACCTTATATTGTATAAAACTTAACTAAATCTTGGGGTTATTACCACACGCAAAATTAACAGTGGCGGCGTAATGAACTGCCTGAGTTGGGAGAAAATATAAATTTCCCAAATGGATGTTTATTACATCCCTGGAAAACCTCCACCAGGGGGCTTCATGCCACCGCCAAGTCCACCCAAACCACGCATCATATTGGCCATACCGCCCCCTTTCATTTTTTTCATCACCTTTTGCATCTGCTTGTGCTGCTTAAGCAAACGGTTTAGATCCTGAATCGAGGAACCTGAGCCCATCGTGATGCGGCGTTTTCTGGAGCCATTAAGCAATTCCGGTCGGCGCCTTTCCTTTAGTGTCATCGAATTGATAATTGCTTCCATGCGCGCGAAAGACTTGTCATCCACCATGCCAGCGGCAGATTTCTGGGCACTGCTCAATCCAGGCATTTTATCGAGCATATTGGCCATGCCCCCCATATTCTGCATTTGCTGAAGTTGTTCCTTGAAATCCTGAAGATCAAAGCGCTGACCCCGCTTTATTTTTTTCGCCAGGCGTTCGGCTTTTTCCTTATCAACCTTCTTCTCCACATCCTCAATCAGGGAGAGTACATCGCCCATGCCAAGGATCCGAGATGCTACCCGGTCCGGATGGAAGGCCTCGAGGCCATCTATTTTTTCACCAATACCCATGAATTTAATGGGCTTGCCGGTTATATGCCTTACCGATAGCGCGGCGCCGCCCCTGGCATCACCATCCGCCTTGGTCAGGATGACACCGGTCAGGGGCAATGCATCATTAAAGGCCTTGGCCGTGTTGGCGGCATCCTGCCCGGTCATCGCATCCACCACAAACAGGGTTTCTACCGGATTCACTGCGCGATGAAGGGACTTGATCTCCGACATCATCTCTTCATCAATCGCAAGACGTCCTGCAGTATCGATGAATAACACGTCAATAAATTGTTTTTTAGCCTCGGCGATTGCCTGTCTGGCGATATCTTCAGGTTTCTGTGAGGGATCACTGGGGAAGAAAGTAACGCCTACCTCGCCAGCCAGGGTTTCCAGCTGCTTGATTGCCGCAGGCCGATAAACGTCTGCACTGGCCACCATGATGCTTTTTTTCTGGGTATTCTTTAACCACAGGGAGAGTTTTGCCACTGTCGTGGTTTTACCAGCACCCTGCAAACCTGCCATCAAAATCACCGCAGGCGGTGTGGCACTCAGGTCAAGTGCTTCATTGGAATCCCCCATTAAGGCCTGAAGCTCAGCCTGGACTATTTTGAGGAAGGCTTGCCCTGGTGTCAGACTCTTGCTGACTTCCTGGCCTACTGCCCTGAATTTAACCTTATCGATAAATTCCTGAACGACGGGCAATGCCACATCCGCTTCCAGCAAAGCTCGTCTGACTTCACGCAAGCTTTCCTGAATATTCTCTTCAGTGAGTTTGGCTTTGCCAGTGATCGAGCGCAGGGTTTGTGAAAGGCGATCTGTTAAATTCTCAAACATCGGGGGTCCAACCAGGTAATATATAATAGTCTATGTAGATGATCTGCCCATTCTACAAAATCAGGAACCAGGAACACAGGGCTAATTCATAATATCCTTGAACTTCCCATGAGAAACCCGGAACCGGAAAAATAACTTCAACGGATCGCACACATGTGAGAGACTTTCCGCCATGTTAAGCACCAGTATCAGTATCATAGCTGTTATTAGTTATGCTCTGGGTTTCCTCTTACAGCGTCAAAACCTAAACAGCGGTCTCCCTGAGCGAAAAAAATTATTTGCCAGCAGTATTATTGCCGTCACCGCCCACCTGGTAGTGATTGTGCTTATTACGCTACGGCCAGATGGCCTCGACCTTGGATTCTTCAAGGTAGCGTCTTTAATAAGCTGGGTAATTATTGTCGCCGTTCTGATCAGCAGTTGGCAAAAACCTCTGGAAAACCTTTTCCTCTATCTGTTTCCATTGGCCATTTTGTGCCTGCTGGCGTCGATTTTTATACCCAGCAACTATGCCCCGCAATCCGGCTACAGCCCGGGTGTAGCCTTGCATATCCTGCTCGGTATATTGTCCGTCAGTATCATCACAATCGCAGCCTTTCAGGCTTTGCTACTCTCATTTCTCAACAAACTGCTGAAACAAAAGCAATCGTTCGCCCTGGTCAGTCATTTGCCTGCACTGGAAACCATGGAAGTTTTGCTATTTGAAATGCTCTGGTTCGGTCTTTTATTGCTTACCGGTGTTTTAATTACTGGCGTACTGTTTATGGATGACTTTTTTGGCCAGCACCTGAGTCACAAAGCGATACTTTCCAGCATTTCCTGGATCGTTTTCTCGATATTATTATGGGGGCGACATCAACTGGGCTGGCGCGGCAAAAAGGCTAATCGCTGGATTCTCATCGGTTTTGCCTTTCTCATCCTGGCCTATTTCGGCAGCAAGTTCGTACTGGAAATCATTCTTGGCCGTGTGTAGTTTTTGCTACTCCCGAATAATACAGATCATGACCTTTAGCCTAACCAAGACATAACAGAGACCTCTTTTGGAAGAAACCTCACTTACTGTATTGCTGGGCATACTGCTTTTCCTCATCCTCATGTCTGCCTATTTTTCCAGTTCTGAAACCGCGATGATGGCCCTGAACCGCTATCGCCTGCGTCATCTGATCAAAAATAATCATCGTGGTGCAATCAGGGCCGGAAAATTACTGGAAAAACCCGATCGCCTGATTGGCATCATTCTGCTTGGCAATAATCTGGTTAACTTTATAGCAGCGTCTGTAGGCACAGCCATCGCTTTCAGACTCTGGGGTAACCTTGGCTTTATTCTTGCACCGGTTTTATTGACGATAATTGTGCTGATTTTTGCCGAAGTTACGCCAAAAACCATTGCAGCTCTGTATCCGGAAAAAATCGCTTACCCCTCGTCTATTCTTTTGCTGGTATTACTGAAAATCTGTTACCCGGCAGTATGGATGATTAATTCCGTGTCCAATGGCCTGGTCAAACTTTGCGGACTCAGTGTTGAAGAAGACACCTCACATCACCTTACCAAGGAAGAATTGCGAACTGTACTTGATGAAAGCGGCGCTCTGATTCCAGTAAAACGTCACGGCATGCTAATGAACATTCTTGACCTGGAAAAAGCTACCGTCACTGACATTATGGTGCCAAGAAACGAAGTGCTGGGAATAGATCTTGAAGATGACATCGAAGAAATTCTCGAGATCATTGGACAGAGTTCACATACCCTGCTACCGGTTTTTCGCAAGGACCTTAACGAGGTTATTGGCTTCATGCATTTGAGAAATATTTCCCGCATGATAGGGGTTGAAGAAATTAACAAGGCAGAATTAATGCAGCTGACTGAAGAAGCTTATTTCGTGCCGGAAACAACTCCTCTGCATACGCAGTTATTTAAATTCCAGAACAACAAACGACGCATGGCAATGGTCGTTGATGAGTACGGTGATGTGCAGGGCATCGTAACCCTGCAGGATATCCTGGAGGAAATCGTTGGCAATTTTACAACCAGCCTTTCTGAAGAAACGGACGATATTCATCCGCAGAATGATGGCACCTACCTGATTAATGGCACCGCAACCATAAGGGAGGTTAACAAGGCTCTGGACTGGGATTTACCCATAGACGGACCCAAAACCCTTAACGGACTGTTAACAGAATTACTGGAAATAATTCCTGAAAAAAACGTTTGTGTGCGTCTGCCATATCATTGTGTGGAAATCCTTAATGTACAGGACAATGCTATCAAGACCGTGAAGATGTGGTCGCTGGATAAAATGGAAACGCCACAAATTCAAAAAACTCTTTTTAGTTAACAGCAACAATTCGACCATTTTAAAATGAAATATTGTCATACCTGCAGCAATCAACTAAGCATCCAAACGCCAGCCAATGATGACCGCGAACGGTTCGTGTGCGAGTCCTGTGGTGAAATACACTATCAAAATCCGAACATCATCGTGTGCTCACTACCATGCTACGAAGACCAGGTGTTATTGTGCAAACGCTCAATAGAGCCACGCTATGGACTCTGGACTTTGCCCGGGGGTTTTATGGAAAACAATGAAACGACCCATGAGGGAGCGTCTCGAGAAACCCGTGAAGAGGCCTGCGCCCGCATCAGAATTCATGGTTTGTATACATATTACTCCCTGCCTTATATCAATCAGGTGCACATGTTCTTTCGAGCCACACTGCTTGATCTGGATTTTTCAGCCGGCGCCGAAAGTCTGGAAGTTGAACTGTTTAAGGAAAAGGATATCCCATGGGATGAAATTGCTTTTCCCGCAGTAAGCAATACACTGAAGCACTATTACAACGATCTGTCCCAGAATATTTTCCCTGTGCATTCTGCAGATATAATTCTTACTAAAGACAAGCAGCGCCTCATAGTCCCCCACGATAGCACTGCATAAACAGCCCCTTACAAAGCGCTGACATAAAGAGCTTTTAAAAATTCCCGACAGGATTTATCCAATGACTGAACTTGCAAAGTCCAACACAGCAATAGAGATCACACAAGTCAGGGAGAGCGGGCGGCATGAAACGCAGGATATCGTCGCCATGGAAGAGCCTCTCGAAATTCGCCTGGGTTATACCGACCCACTAAAAGGACGAGTCCACAGAAGTATTTCCATCACCATGCGCACCCCCGGCGATGACGTCAATCTGGCGTCTGGATTCCTCTTCAGTGAGAGCATCATTAACAGTATCGAAGAAGTATCAACAATTGATGACAGAGCAGACAATGTCATCCGTATTGAGCTGCAAGAAGACAGGGTTTTTGACCTGAGCCGTATTGAACGACACTTCTATACCACTTCAAGTTGCGGGGTTTGTGGCAAGGCATCTCTGGAAGCCCTGAGCACAAGCGGTTATGACGCACTGCTGGACAACTCTTTTTCCATCAGCCATGAAAACCTGTGCGGCATAGGTGCTCGACTGAAAGAAAAACAAAGCCTGTTTCAGAAAACCGGCGGCTGCCATGCAACCGCAACCTTTGATGTGCATGGCAACATTATTGCTATCACTGAAGATGTTGGGCGTCACAATGCCATGGACAAATTAATCGGAGGCATGTTGCGGGCAAGACTACTCCCCATGCAGGACATGGGTATCATTGTCAGTGGACGAGCCAGCTTTGAACTGATGCAGAAAGCACTGGTAGCAGGTTGCCCGATGCTCGCCGCCGTTGGCGCCCCCTCCTCCCTCGCCATTGAGCTGGCCCAGGAATTCAATATCACCCTTATCGGGTTTTTACGAAATAGTGGGTACAACATTTATCATAACCCGACTGCTATTGTTTAATCCTTGAATAAGTCCAGCCAGATTCGTTCCAGAAATAAAGCATTTTCTTGCAAGCCTGCCTTTTTAAAAAAATAACTGCGCAGCTGTAAATAATTTTACAAGGCACGGCAGGTTGTTTTTGTATTCATTTATCGGTATACAATAGTTGTGAATGCTGAATTTTCAGTTTTATTTTACGGGTTATAAAAAAAAGAGGATAAATAATATGAAGACCCTTAGTACCTTACTCAGTTTATTGACGCTGCTGGCAAGCTTCTCGATTTTTGCCCAGGATCCGGTCATTGGGGTGGATGACCCCGAATCATTATTTGTTGATGATGACCCTGCACTTCACCGCAACAAACAGGCAGCACTGCATATCATGCGCGAACTTCTGCAATGCAACCAATGGGACCGTGCCGGGGAATGGCTGACAGATGCCTACATCCAGCATAACCCCAATGCCGCCTCCGGACTGGCTGGCGTGATTTATTTCTTCACCGAGGTAATGAATCGTCCGGCGATTGAAGACTGCGGACCACTTACCACCGAGGTAGTATCTGTTACTGCAGAAGATGATTACGTAACGGTGATGATGCCACGCACTTATCCTCACCCTCACAAAGAAGGCGAAATGTATTACACCACCTGGTTTGATACCTGGCGTTTTGTTGATGGCAAGGCAGACGAGCACTGGGATCCTGCCCTTATCAACCCCTGATCAATTCAGTATCGTTAGAAAAAAAGCCGGCCAATTGCCGGCTTTTTTTGTTGTGCTGTTTTGACTAAGATGGTTGGGATAATAAAAATACTGAAACCGCTTTAAGGAAATTAATCCATGCCAGCCTCCAAGCAATCACCGTATCTCTCCCGAGCGTGAAAAAGAAAATGCAGATACCATCTCACGTTGGCCCTGGTCTGGCTTTTGTAGCAGGACTTTTCTTTACCCAGCTTTCACATGCAGGCTCTATTGCTGGTAAGGTACTGGACCCAAATGGCAATGCCTTATCAGGCATACAGATCATCTACACACGTGAGTCTGGCGCGAAAGGAGCAAGCGTTGTTACCGTATTCAGTTCTGCTGATGGTGGCTACAGTTTTCCAGAAGCGTTTCCTGAACGGATAAATAACCGGTCCAATATCATTGCCCGGGGACTGGGTTATCAGCAAATCGACAGGATGGTTAATACTGATCGTCGTTCAGCTCACCTCACTTTTGTCATGCAGCCTGTCACTAACCAGGCCGACGTTGCACCAGCTTCTGCCTGGCTTGGGCGTATTGAAGACAGACAGGAGAAAGCTGACTTTGTGATGAACTGCATCGACTGTCATCAGGTGCCGGCTTCTGAAGTCAGGCAATATGCTCGCGCTATAGATGATATGCATGCTGCAGAGCCCGAACTGGCGCGCAGGCAAAGCTGGGATGCCATCGTCAAGTACATGAACTTTCTGTCCGCCTGGGAATTCAGTCGTGGTGGCCGCCCTGAAGGCGCGGAAATAGATACAGACGCAGTCTATGCAGTTGAAAATTCGAATGAGGTTATCGACGTACTCACAACATATTTTAACGATCGCATGGACTATATAGAGGGCTATAAGCCCGGAGCTCCCGCAATCACCACTAAGGACACCGCAATATGGGAATATGAAGTCCCCGAACCCAACGCCATTCGCGAAGCCGTCATGCTTGGGGATCCAGCCATGCTACTCGCGGCCGATGTAAATGCTAACCGAATTATCGGCATTGATGTCAGTACCGGAAGACAGCAAGACTTCGAGGTTCCCACTGAATATCTGATCGCACCACATTCCCTGCACCGCAGCTCGAATGGAGAATTATGGGTTACCCCACTTTTCAATGACACCGTCGCGAAACTGAATCCGCAGTCCGGAGAATGGCAAACCTGGCGCCTCAAAACCAGCACTGGCGGTGGTGTTGGCATTCATGACCTCAGTTTCAGTGCGGAACATGAGTTACTCAGCGATGCATATGGACGAATCTGGTTTTCGGATATCGGTAACAGGGCTGTAGGCTTTTTTGATCCTGAAAGCGGTGAAACCCGAATCTGGAATACCCCGGTTGCAGAAAGCCGGGCCAATGACAGCGCTCTCTACGGCACGGCGTCAGTATACGGCCTGGTTATGACCAGTGATCGCAAGGAAGTCTGGTACTCACAGCTCGGTAACGGCGTTTTTGGTGGCTTCAATATTGAAACAGAAGAATTTATAGGCCCGTTTGTGCTGCCAGGTCCCAACACGGGTCCACGCCGCATTACTATCAGTGATGACGACATTATGTATCTGGCACTGTACGGCACTGGCCAGATTGCAGAGTTTGATATCAGAAAACGCGAAATGATCGCTATACACGATTTACCCGACACCGGGGCTGCACCCTACTCGGTAACCTGGGATAAGGTGCGCCAGGTAGTCTGGGTCGCCACCGCCAACGCTGATGTGATTTATCGCTTTGATCCGACAACCAGGACCTATGGAGTACTTCCCCTGCCCCGCGAACAAAGCTTCATGCGCATGATTGATATTGACCCGACAACCGGCGTACTGGTGAGCTCCTATGCCAATATTGTGGAAAACGTGAATGGCCCTCGAATGGTGTTGATCATTGAGCCCGGAGATGGAGCCTATGCAGCGAGTTTTTCTACCCTCAATGCCACTGCTCCTACACCAGACGAGTGAGCGGGAAGTGAAATCTATGCTTAAAGTGCTTTCTAGATATAAATCATATACTACTGTTTTATTTGGGTTTATTATCTCTTTTTATGGTCATGCTCAGGAGCAGACTGAAACCCTTATGCGCGACAAAATGTGCTATGCCTGTCATCAACTGGACAGTGCATCCATCGGACCATCCTGGCAGGCAATTGCTGTCAGGCATGCCGAACGCAGGGACCAGGTGACCCGGGTACTGGCCGGAAAAATAATTCGCGGTGGCGGTGGTAATTGGGGGCTGGTACCAATGGTGCCCAATCAGCGTGTCAGCGAAGAGCAAGCCCTGCGTATGATGCAGTGGATTCTTGAGCAAGCCCCCTGAATTACCCAAAGTCCCGGGTTTCAAGTCCGAAGAGAGAGCAACGCTGATCATGGGCGTTGCCTGCCTGCAACTTGTAGCTTGTAACTTGCAACTTGCAACTTGTAACTCCAAGTTTTGTTAATACAAAGCTGCTTTAAAAGCCCCATATTTATCAAGGGATTATCCCTCTTGTTTTTGAAAATTTTCGATAATCGAAAATTGCTGGTCTCAAGCTCTCATGGTAGAATTCGCGCTCCGAACCAGACCGCTAACCCGATTTATCAGCCTGAAAATTCTGGATTTTACATTTAGCTTTATTCAGCCCTTTATCAGCAAGCCAGGTTTTCAATTCGACTCTCAATAGCAGGACTTTTAAAGCATGCAGCAGTTATCAGAACCTATCAAATATCAGGAATGGAACCTGGATGCGGCCAAAATGGCCGTTCAGGAATTCAGGGGACGCACCGGCGGCGTAATGCTCGCACTTCATCGAATCCAACAGTTATTCGGTTATGTTGATCCAGGCGCGATGGCAATGCTGGGTAAAGTATTCAATCTTAGCCGCGCCGAAATACACGGGGTGACGAGCTTCTATCACGATTACAAAACCAGCAAGCCGGGAAAATACACGATAAAGGTTTGTCAGGCTGAAGCCTGTCAGGCCATGGGTGCAGTCAAGCTGACTGAAGATATAAAATCTTTTCTTGGCGTGGATTTCCATGAAACCACCCCTTCTGGCGACTTCACTCTGGAGCCGGTTTATTGTCTGGGCAATTGTGCATGCTCTCCCAATATCATGATAGACCAGGAGACTTATGGTCGCGTCAGCATTGATGGCTTCAAGGCGCTCACTGAAACACTAAGTGCGTCAACAAGTGAGGAGTCTGCGTAATGAGTATTAAAATTTATATTCCTCGAGAAACCACTTCCGCTTCACTGGGCGCAGAGCTACTGGCCAAGGCTATAGATACAGAAGCACGTTATCGCAACCTCGAAATAGAGCTTGTCCGCAACGGTTCCCGCGGCGCCTGCTTCCTGGAACCCTTGCTGGAAGTTGAAACAGATAAAGGCCGGGTAGGCTATGGCCCGGTCACTCTGGAAGATGTTGCGGATTTATTTGATGCTGATTTTTTAAACGGCGGTGACCACAGCAAAGCACTGGGCGATGTCAATAAGCTACCCTGGTTTAAAAACCAGGAACGCCTGACTTTCGCTCGCTGCGGCATTATCGAAGCCACATCAGTACCAGCTTATGAAAGCCTGGGCGGATTTGTCGGATTAAAGAATGCCCTGGCTAAAGATGCCGATGGCATTATTGCAGAGATGACTGATTCAGGCTTACGCGGACGTGGTGGTGCTGCCTTCCCTACTGCCATCAAGTGGCGCACTGTCGCTGATTGCGTCGCTGACCAGAAATACATTGTCTGTAATGCAGACGAAGGTGACAGTGGTACTTTTTCAGATCGTATGATTATGGAAGGTGATCCCTTAAGTTTGATAGAAGGCATGACCATTGCCGGGCTCGCCGTTGGTGCAGACACCGGTTATATCTACCTGCGTTCTGAATACCCGCTTACACAAAAAATTCTCGATGAAGCGATTGCAAATGCTACCGCAGCAGGATTTCTCGGTGACAATATTCAAGGCTCGGGCAAGAACTTCCATCTTGAAGTTTTCATGGGAGCAGGTGCCTATATCTGCGGTGAAGAGACCTCGCTACTGGAAAGTCTGGAGGGAAAACGCGGACAGATTCGCTTCAAACCGCCCCTGCCAGCCATTGAAGGCCTGTTTGGCAAACCTACCGTGGTTAACAATGTCATCTCCCTGGCTTCTGTGCCGGTAATACTGGAAAAAGGTGGTAAACATTATGCCGACTATGGCCAGGGCCGCTCTCTGGGCACCATGCCATTTCAGTTGGGAGGAAATATCAAGCAAGGCGGTCTCATAGAGAAAGCTTTTGGCCTAACCTTGCGCAATTTAATTGAAGATTTTGGTGCCGGCACTCACAGCGGACGCCCTCTACGAGCGGTTCAGGTCGGTGGCCCACTGGGGGCCTATTTCCCTGAAGCCCTGTTGGATACCCAACTGGACTATGAAGAGTTTGCCAAAGCTGGCGGCATGCTGGGGCATGGCGGTATCGTGGTATTCGATGACACAGTAGACATGGCTAAACAAGCGCGCTTTTCCATGGAATTCTGTGCTGTTGAGTCCTGTGGCAAATGTACCCCCTGCCGCATTGGTTCTGTCAGGGGAATGGAAGTTATTGACAAAATTGTTGAAGCCGCAAACGAAGCAGAGCGCGATACACAGCATATTATCCTCAAGGATTTATGCGATACCATGGAATCTGCTTCACTTTGTGCCATGGGTGGCCTCACACCTATTCCTGTGATGAGCGCCGTTAAACATTTTTCTGCAGATTTTAATAAAGGTGAGCACTGATGAGCTTAGAGAAAGAAATCGATTACGGAACACCGGCTGTTACCAACAACGAAGAGGTGACTCTGGAGATTGACGGTCAGTCCATTACTGTTCCCAAAGGCACCAGTATTATGCGTGCCTCGCAAATGATGGGGACTACTATTCCCAAACTCTGTGCAACAGATTCCCTGGAACCCTTTGGCTCCTGCCGTTTATGCCTGGTGGAAATTGAAGGCCGTCGGGGGACGCCAGCCTCATGTACTACTCCGGTGGAAGCTGGCATGGTGGTACATACCGAAAACGACAAGCTTAATAAACTTCGTAAAGGCGTGATGGAACTCTATATTTCAGATCATCCGCTGGATTGTCTGACCTGCTCTGCCAACGGTGATTGTGAGTTACAGGATATGGCCGGAGCCGTTGGCTTGCGTGAGGTCCGCTACGGCTATGACGGCGCCAACCACCTTGATGCCCCTACTGATACCAGTAACCCCTATTTCCAGTTTGAATCGAGCAAGTGCATTGTCTGCTCACGCTGTGTAAGGGCCTGTGAAGAAGTTCAGGGAACATTCGCATTGACTATCAGTGGCAATGGCTTCAGATCCAAAGTCAGCGCAGGTGTTGAAGAAGACTTCATGAATTCAGAATGTGTCTCTTGTGGCGCCTGCGTTCAGGCATGCCCCACTGCCACCTTGATGGAAAAATCCGTTGTCGAAATTGGCACCCCCGAACACAGTGTTGAAACCACCTGTGCATATTGTGGTGTGGGTTGTACCTTCCGCGCAGAAATGAAAGGTGACCAGGTTGTCCGTATGATCCCGGCCAAATCCGGCAAGGCCAACGATGGTCATTCCTGTGTTAAAGGACGTTTTGCCTTTGGATATACCACGCATAAAGATCGCATCATGAGCCCCATGATTCGTGAAAACACTTCTGATCCCTGGCGTGAAGTGGAATGGGAAGAAGCCATTTCCTATACCGCCAGGCGCTTTATGGAAATTCAGGAAAAGTATGGCCGCAAATCCATTGGCGGCATTACTTCTTCACGAACCACTAATGAAGAAGTCTACGTGGTGCAAAAAATGATTCGCGCCGCATTTCGAAACAACAACACCGATACCTGCGCCAGGGTCTGTCACTCCCCTACCGGTTATGGCCTGAATCAGACCTTTGGCACGTCGGCCGGCACCCAGGATTTTGCCAGTGTGGAGGAAACCGATCTGGTGTTACTGATTGGCGCCAACCCTACCGATGCGCATCCGGTATTTGCTTCACGCATGAAAAAACGTCTGCGTGAAGGCGCAGAAATTATCGTCTGTGATCCACGCCGCATTGATCTTGTTGAATCACCGCATGTCAAAGCCAGTATTCATTTACCCCTGATGCCAGGGTCGAATGTTGCACTGATCAATGCCTTTGCCTACACCATCGTAGAAGAAGATCTGGCTGACTGGGATTACGTAAAAGAACGCTGTGATCAGGAAAGTTTTGATGAATGGCTAACCTTTATCAAGGATCCAAAGAATGCCCCGGAAGCGGTAGCTGATTTGCTTGGTGGTGATGCCGAGAAAGTCCGTGAAGCAGCACGACGCTATGCCAAGGCACCCCGCGGCTCCATTTATTATGGTCTCGGTGTTACTGAGCATTCCCAGGGATCAACCATGGTTATGGGTATGGCGAATCTGTCCATGCTGACGGGTAATATCGGTATGAATGGCGCAGGCGTTAACCCGCTGCGTGGCCAGAACAATGTTCAGGGCTCCTGTGATATGGGTTCTTTCCCTCATGAATTCCCCGGCTACCGTCATGTCAGTAGAGATGATGTCAGGAAACAGTTTTCCGAAGCCTGGGGCGTGGAACAGGATGCAGAGCCTGGCTTCCGTATTCCCAATATGTTTGATGCCGCCATCAAGGGTGAGTACAAGGGTATGTTTGTTCAGGGTGAAGACATCGCCCAGTCCGACCCAGATACCCATCACGTGGAAGCCGCGCTGGAAAACCTCGATTGTCTGGTAGTACAGGACCTGTTTTTGAATGAAACGGCCAAATTTGCCCATGTCTTTTTACCTGGCACATCCTTCCTGGAAAAAGATGGCACCTTCACTAATGCAGAACGTCGCCTGGGCCGAGTCCGACCAGTGATGAAGCCGAAAACAGGCAAGCATGAGTGGGAAATAGTTATGGAAATTTCCCAGGCAATGGGCTATCCAATGCACTATAACAACTCCTCTGAAATCATGGATGAAATTGCAGCCCTGACGCCGACTTTCTCCGGTGTTAGTTTTGAACGTCTGGATAATGAAGGCAGTATGCAATGGCCTGTTACTGATGAAGCGCCAATGGGCACGCCTATTATGCATGTCGGTAACTTTGTCCGCGGTAAAGGCAATTTCAAGGTGACTGAATTTGTACCTACCGAAGAAAGGGTCACGAAGAAATTCCCGCTCATTCTGACTACCGGTCGAATTCTCAGTCAGTACAACGTGGGGGCACAAACCCGACGCACTGAAAACAATCAGTGGTTCCCGGAAGATATTCTGGAAATTCATGAAGAGGACGCACTGGAACGTGGCATTAAAGATGGCGACCTGATCAAGATTGCCAGCCGCAAGGGTGAAACCACCATGCATGCGAAAGTGTCAGATCGCATGCAGCCAGGCGTGGTCTACACCACCTTCCACAATCCGATTTCCGGTGCCAATGTGGTGACTACGGAGTTCAGCGACTGGGCAACCAACTGTCCTGAATACAAAGTCACCGCGGTACAGATTGGTGTAACCGATTCAATGTCTGAATGGCAAAAGCAGTATCTTGCCTTTAATGAAGACAGACGCAAACTCGCTGAAACCAGCGAAGAAGTTTCACACTAGACTGACACGCTTTTGTGGTAGTAAGTAACTACCAAGAAAAGAAATACAAAAAAGCCGACCTCTCCAGGTCGGCTTTTTTATTGACAAATATTTATCTGACGCTTTTTTTATTCAGTCTCTGACACGAAATTGCCGAGATCCTCAGGATTATTGAGATTGACAAATACTTTGTCAGAAAGGCCCTCAGGTTTGAGTGCTTCGCTGGAGAAATGTCGTAACAAAGCTTTCATTGATCGATTACCGCCCAGCTCCCGGCTTTGAGAGAACAGAGAATCCAGATATATACAAAGCCTTGAAGAAAGCCTGAATAAACAGGGAAACACTTCACCTGAGTAATAACAGGCATCAGCATCACCAATAGCATCCAGTAATGCTTTCAGGCACTGTTCATTAAGAAAGGGCATGTCGACAGGGATCACCAGCAACAAGTCTGGCTCTTTGTCATTCAGACCTGATTCCAGTGCTATATGATGTAAGGTCGCATGAAGACCGCCCAGGGGACCGCAGTGGGGAATCAAATCGGGAATACTGTCATAACCTGCCAGATCACCGCTAATTAACACTTGATCTGAACCAACATTTTCCAATAACGCCAGTGACCGCTCTACCAGGGTCTGGCCCTGAAAAACCAGAAATCTTTTGTCCTGCCCCATACGCGATGACTTGCCACCGGCAAGTAACAGGGAGTAAAGCGTCATATGCTGGCTGAGAGGATGACTCTACTCCCCTTGCTTAATAAGGTGCACGTGACGCTGGGGAAAGGGTATTTCAATATCATTTTCAGCCAAAGCCTTGAATACGGCGAGATTTGCCCGGTATTTGGTATCAAACAATGATTCCGTTGGTACCCAGTAACGCATGCCTATATCAATACTGCTGTCGCCATAATTATCAATGCCTACCTGGGGGGTTTTATCTGATACGACACCCTCTGTACTTGCCAGTGCCTGGGCTATGACTTTAATTGCCAGATCCGGATTCGAGGCATAGGCAATACCCACCACTGTCTCAATGATACTGTTGGTCCTAGAATTGTGAATGATCTCGCCGACAATATGTTTATTGGGAATCATTATGTTTACTTCATCTTCATTACTCAGCACGGTGTAGGCAAGCTTTACTTCTTTAACAATGCCCGTGACGCCCTGCACCCGTATGGTATCGCCGACAATGAATGGTCGGGCGACGATAATACTCAGTCCGGCGCCATAATTTGACAGCAGACCCTGCAAAGCCAAACCAGCACCCAAAGACACAGCACCAATAGCGGCAACAAAGGGCGTGACACTTATGCCGATTTTTCCCAAAGCGATAATAGCCGTCATCGCTATAATAAGAATCTTCACAAAACCCGCGACGAAATGACTCAGCGTGACGTCTATATTTTTTCTTACCATCAGGTTTTCAATAAACCCGGATACCTTCTTGCCGACAAACATCCCCAGCAAAACAATGATGATGGCGCCCACAATCTGAAAGCTGTAATTCACCATAAATTCAACCATGAGATTATAAATTTCCTGGGCTTGCTCTAGCTCCTGTTCCATCTTTGATCCTTATTAATTGTTTTATTTTTGCCTTTTGTATTTACACGATCGCTATCTCGTGTGTTCTACTGATCGGGTGTTTCTTCCCTGCCGTCAGCATAACGAGCAAATCTTCCTCTATCACCATGAACCTGATCATTACGCTCCCAGGGCCAGCCACCAAACTGATCGTGCTGATAATCCTGAAAAGTCTGTTGTAACTCTTCCCGTGTGTTCATGACAAAGGGGCCATACTGGGCCACAGGTTCAGCAATCGGTTGCCCTTGTAAAAGCAGTAGTTTTGCAGCACTCCCGTTACAGACAATATCCAGAGGCTGGTCTGAATGTAATTGTAAACCCTGACTTACAGCAACTTCTTGTCCTGCAGCAGTAATGCTGTCGCCTTGGTAAAAATACAACATACGATTCAATCCTGCCACCGAAGCAGACAAGGTCCAGCGCGCACCTTGCTCCAATTCTATAAGCCATACCGCCACATTGTTATCTGGATTTGCTGCCCAGGAATCAGGCGGTGGTGCCGGCGCCTTGATTTCTGAAAGTTCACCAGCGATTATTTCAATGCTGATATTTTTTCCCTGTTCATCTTTACTTTCAACAACCGGCACATCCTTGTTCCAGAACATAGTGAAATGGGGTTCAACCATTTTGCTGCTGGCAGGCAGATTGAGCCAGATCTGAAATAACAATAAAGGATTCTCTTTTGCTTCATCGAGCAAGGGAAACATTTCACTGTGCTGGATACCCTTTCCTGCTGTCATCCACTGCACATCACCATTGCCATAACGCCCGGCGGCACCCAGGGAATCAGCATGATCTACCAAGCCTTTCTGCACCACTGTGATGGTTTCAAAGCCACGATGCGGGTGACCGGGAAAACCTGGTACTTTGTCACCATGGTACATACGCCAGCCATCTCTTTTTTCGAAATCCTGGCCGATATTACGTCCAGAAAGAGAGGCCGCCGGACCATGCTCACCATTAGCCCTGGGAAAGTCGTCCTGATGAAAAGCACAAAACAGGAATGGATCAAGAGTTTGCCAATGAAAGTCCAGCGGCTGAACTGCAATAATGGGATGACTCATAAATTTACACTCTTTGGGTTTTTACTCGCCGAGAAGCGCCCAGAAAGGCACAACCGAAATATACAACAGACCAGCTATAATCACGATATACGCGATATATCTAACAGGATTTTCCCTCGCTATGTCGAGAAATGTTCTCGCTTTTCCCTGTTCTTTCAGGGCTTCATATTCACTGCGCATACGCTGGAAACGTTCTTCTTCATGTTGTTGAAGTAGCGCTTGCGCCTGCTCCAGCTGAGCATCGTTACTCAGCCACAAGGCTGGCATGGAAATTCCCCAATTACCTGCACCAGTTTCATAAACCTCTATTTCATGAGTTTCCATCAGGGCATAGATCTCTTCCAGCTCATCCGCTGGTACTTGCCTGAGTTTGACTAACTGTGTTGCCATGATAATTAACTATTTCCTGTGAAGTGACTCGCGTGATTGGAAGATGGGTTAGGCTTTCACGAGAACCCTATATTACCCCAGACTCCCTTTGATTAATAAATTCTGTCAGCTGAAATCAATGCAGTCCGGATTTTTGTAGCCAGTATTCCCTGCCTTGATAACACTAACTAAATGAAATTTTTCAGGGATTCTCCGGTTCTTGGAGTGATTATTGCGATATGCTTTAATCTGCTGTCGGCTTTATCTCATTTACCCATATTTTGTTAAGGAGTCAGGGATGCATTTTCCTCTCAACGTTTTCAGCAAGAGCGGCCAATCACTCATAGCCATGCTGGCTATTACAATACTTACTGCGTGTTCTGAGTCCTCAGCACCTCAGTCAGCCAGCGTCTCTGAACCAATGGAAGCAGCTTCTCCAGGTTACTCGCTAATTGAACGCGTTGATGCTGACAGCGGGGAAATAGTCATCCCCTATAGCAAATATGAACTGGATAACGGCCTCACAGTTATTATCCATGAAGACATGTCCGATCCTCTGGTACATGTGGACGTGACCTACCATGTAGGATCAGCCAGAGAAGAGGCACAACGTTCAGGCTTTGCCCATTTCTTTGAGCACATGATGTTTCAGGGTTCAGAACACGTTGCTGATGAACAGCATATTGGTATCGTTACTGAGTCTGGTGGCACCATGAATGGCACCACCAGCTTTGATCGTACCAACTATTTTGAAACTGTCCCCAGCAACCAGCTGGAAACCATGCTCTGGCTGGAATCCGATCGTATGGGTTATTTCCTTGACGCTGTCACCCAGGAAAAATTCGAAGTACAACGCGATACAGTAAAGAATGAACGTGGCCAGAACTATGAGAATTCTCCCTATGGTTTGTGGTCAGAAAAAATGTTTACTGCCATGTTTCCGCCTGAACATCCCTACTCCTGGATGCCAATTGGTTTTATCGAAGACCTTGATGCCGCAACTCTGGATGACCTGAAAAAATTCTTCCTGCGCTGGTATGGCCCCAATAATGCCACGCTTACCATTGGCGGCTATGTGGATGTCGAAGAGGTAATGGATCTGGTGGTGAAATATTTTGCTGAAATCCCACCTGGCCCTCCAGTAGAAAACGATGAAAAACAAGCCGCCACACTGGATGCAGATCGCTATATTTCCTATGTAGACAGAAATATCCGCTTCCCCGGACTGTTTATTGCTTATCCAACAATCCCCATGGACCATCCTGATCGCGTTGCCCTGGAGGCGATGAGTGAAATCATTACCGTGGGTAGAAAATCCTTTTTCTACAAGGAATTTATTCTGACCCAGAAAGCCATACAGGCCAGTGGTTTTAATTACATGCAGGAACTGGCCGGCATGCTTATTTTTCTCGTCCTGCCATTTCCCGGCACCCCACTGGCAGATTTTGAAACCGAGATGCGGAACATTATTGAATCCTTTGACGCTGATTCCATCAGTGATGATGACATCCAGATTTACAAGGCAACCCAGGAAGCAGGATTAATTAACAGCCTGGCCAGTGTCAGCGGCAAGGTCCGACAACTAGCCTCCAATGAAACCTTCCTTGGGGATCCTGATCAGATTCAGAAAGAACTGGATGATATTCGCGCCCTGACCAAGGAAGATGTGTTGCGGGTATATAACACCTACATCAAGGAAAAGCCTGCCATCTACTTGAGTGTCGTACCTGAAGGAGGCGAAGATATTGTCGCCAAGCCGGATAATTTCACTATTCCTGCACGACTTTCCCAGATAGAAAGTACTCTTGATAAGCTGGAAGAACGCGACGCACCAGAATCCTTTGATCGCAATATACGCCCCACCCCACCGCCCAATCCTCTGGTTACCATGCCGGACTACTGGCGCCAGGACTTGGCCAACGGCATTGAAATGATTGGTACCGCCAATGCAGAAGTACCTCTGGTTAGTCTGCGACTGGATTTTGATGGTGGACACCTGCTCGAATCAGCCGACAAATACGGTGTTGCCAGTCTGACGGCGCAGATGATGAATGAAGGCACCGGGAATTTCAGTGCCGAGGAATTTGAAATTGAACTGGATAAACTGGGCAGCCGCATTTCCGTTGGCTCTGGAAGCGACAGTTTTAATATCAGTGTTCAGTCTTTGTTACGTAATATTGATGCGACACTTGATTTGCTGGAAGAACGACTGTTTCGCTCTTCATTTACCCAGGCAGATCTCGATCGTCTGCGTCAGCAGCAGATTGAAAGTATTGAGGCAAGTAAGGAAGAGCCTTCCGGCATTGCCTCTACGGTCTATCCAAAACTCATTTATGGTGAGGATCATGCCTATGCCGTTTCAGCAGCAGGCACCATACCCACCCTGCAGGGTATTACCCTTGAAGACGTTGAAGCCTTTGCCCGCAAGAACCTGGTGAGCCAGGCCCTTAAAGTCTCCATTGTTGGTGACCTTCCCCAGCAAGACGTTATAGCCAAGCTGGATTTTCTGCAGGCATTACCCAATGAAAATGTCAGTCTCAATCAGCAGCCAACGGGCACCAATGTTGATCAGACTACCCTCTACCTGGTGGACAAACCCGGTGCGGCACAATCGGAAATTCGTATCGGCTATCTGACAGATCTGACTTACGATGCCGCCGGAGACTACTGGGAACGCTCATTGATGAACTATATTCTTGGTGGAGCATTTAACAGCCGCATTAATCTTAACCTGCGTGAAGACAAGGGCTATACCTATGGTGCCCGCAGCAGTTTCAGTGGCAGCAAGATAGCTGGGCCATTTACCGCTTCTGCCAGCGTGCGCACAGATACAACAGCTGACTCGGTGGTACAGTTTATCAGTGAAATCACCAATTACCGCGACAATGGCATTGCCGCAGCAGAGCTGCAATTCACCAAGGATGCCATTGGCCAGAGTGAAGCGCGGGATTATGAAACGCCTGGACAAAAAGCCGGCCTGCTGGACCAGATCATCACCTATGATCTGGAAGCCGATTTCGTCAGGCAGCAGCAAGCCGTTATCTCTGCATTGACAGCAGAACAGGTACAGGAGCTGGCGCGTGAACATCTGCCAGTTGAAAAAATGAAAATTCTTGTAGTTGGCGACAAGGCCATGATTGAGGATTCACTACTTGCACTGGGCTATCCTATTGTCGAGCTTGATGAGGAAGGTAACCCTCTGAACTAGGCTGCAGTGAAATCTTTTAAAAAGAGTCGCAATGCGGCTCTTTTTTTATGTACTGATTTATGTGCGAGGCTCAAAACTCCGGGTCATGGACAACGGTGCCACACGCGTTTATTCTGCCAGACTTGAACAGGAATGAAGCCAGAAAAATTTCACCACATTAAACTCAGGAAAACTGCAGAGAACATGAACAGTTTCAATGGCTTTAAATGCAGTTACGGGTTTTTGCCTTCCTTACTCCTTAACTGCTCCCTTTTTTTCTTCGCCATAGCTCAGAGCAACGTTTTCGCTCAGGGTAATGTCACCCATGAACGATTGATGGATGATGATGATGGCAAAAACTGGCTATCCTGGGGACGCACCTACAAGGAACAACGCTTCAGTCCCTTGCATCAAATCAACGAAAACACGGTAGCCGATCTGGGTCTGGCCTGGTCTTTCGACCTGGAAACCTACCGGGGTGTTGAAGGCACGCCCATTGTCGTGGACGGTGTTATCTATACTACCAGCGCCTGGACCGTGACCCGCGCGCTGGATGCTAAAAGCGGCGAATTATTATGGGAATACGATCCGCAAACACCACGGGCCTGGGGACGCTATGCTTGCTGCGGGCCTGTTAGCCGAGGGCTGGCTGTATGGGAAGGCAAGGTCATTATCGGCACACTGGATGGCAAACTGATAGGACTGGATGCGGCTAGCGGAGAAGAAGTCTGGATAGCACAAACTACTGACACAGACTGGCCCTATACCATCACCGGCGCGCCCCGCGTCTTCAATGGCACTGTTTTGGTCGGTAATGGGGGTGCTGATTTCGGCGTACGCGGTTTTGTCTCGGCCTGGGATGCCCATACCGGCGAGTTCAAATGGCGTTTCTATACCGTTCCCGGCAACCCGAAAGACGGCTTTGAAAATGAAGCCATGCGGATGGCCGCTGAAACCTGGAATGGCGAATGGTGGACCCTTGGTGGAGGCGGCACTGTATGGGATTCCATTGTCTATGATCCGGCACTCAACCTGATCTATATTGGCACCGGGAATGGTTCGCCGCTGGCTATTGAATATCGCAGCCCCGGCGGTGGGGATAATCTCTTCCTTGCCTCCATTGTTGCTCTGGATCTCACCACTGGCGAGTATGTCTGGCACTACCAGGAAGTCCCTGGCGAAAAATGGGATTACACCGCCACCCAACCAATGATACTTGCCGAACTCACTATTCAGGGTGAAGAGCGCAAGGTTATTATGCAGGCTCCAAAAAACGGCTTTTTTTATGTGCTGGACCGCGCCACCGGAGAGCTAATCTCTGCCCGGGAATTTGTGCCTAATACCTGGGCAAGCCATATCGACATGCTTACTGGGCGTCCGGTGATTAACCCCGAGGCTGATTTTGGTACACAAACAGTATTGATTACACCCGGTGCCGGCGGTGGTCACAACTGGGAACCCATGTCATATAGCCCCGATACCGGGCTGGTCTATTTTACCGCTCAGGAAGACTGGATATCCTATTCCGTAGCCAGGGAATTTACTCCCAGACGCTTTCGCTCCAACCCTGGCTGGGGCTTTGAAAGCAATGCGGAGCGTCGCGATGAACTGGCAAGGCAATCCGCAGAGCGACGTTCTGCCTGGCTAACAGCATGGGACCCGGTCCGGCAACAGGAAGTCTGGCGTGTAGCCCATTCAAACATTGGCTCCGGTGGCACTCTTGCCACAGCGGGCAATCTGGTAGCCCAGGGCAATATTGATAAGGAGTTTGTCATCTACCGTGCAGATAACGGTGAAAAACTCTGGAGTATGGATATCCAGACAGTGGCTTTGGCAGGAGCGGTAAGTTATGAAGTGGACGGTGAACAGTACATCGCGGTAAATGCCGGCTGGGGTGGTGGCCGCGCTATTGTAGCTCGTGCGACCGGTGAGGACTTCCCGGTTGCGCCTGCTCGCCTGCTGGTGTTTAAACTGGGTGGCACAGCGACCTTACCCGCCATGGAAACACTATCACTATCACAATCCATGCCACCACAACCTCCCCCACTCAGGGCCAATGAAGAAGTGGTGCAACTGGGTGCGCGCCTGTTCACCGAAACTTGCGCCCAATGTCATGGTCAGAATGCCATCGGCGGACTCAAGGATTTACGTTATATGAGTATGGAAGCTCACAACAGTTTTATGACTACTGTGCTGGAAGGCACCCTGGAAGAAAAAGGCATGGCCAGTTTTGCTGATATCCTTAATGAGGAACAGGTCGACGCCATTCATTCCTATATCATCGCCCGGGCCAATGAAAGCTGGGGAAATGATTTGAATCAGCCATAATTCTGCAGTGAAGATGATAACTTTTACATTAATATTCATTCCCGAATTTTCAGCAAGATAGAGGTAGCTATGACCCACGCTTTTCCCCGGACACCAGATTTTATCGTTCACAATGAGCCGGTTCGCATTGAGTGCGATATATATGATCTTATCGTAGAGGGAGAAATACCCAAAGAAATTAATGGCGTCTGGTACCGCAGTATTCCTGACCCCCAGTATCCGTCCAAGGAAGGTAATGATGTGTTTATCAGCGGTGATGGCATGGTAGGCGCTTTCTACTTTGAGAATGGCCACGTGGATTATAAATGTCGCTATGTAATGACGGAACGTTTAAAAAATGATCGCGCCGCACGGCGCTCATTATACGGGGTATACCGTAACCCTTTCACTGACGATCCCGGCGTGCAGGGCAAAGGCCGTGGCGTTGCCAATACCACCCCTATTTATCATGGCGGCAAATTGCTGGCACTCAAGGAAGACAGCCTGGCCTGGGAGCTGGACCCGATTAGTCTGGAGACACTGGGTGAATTTGATTATGAAGGCAAACTAAAAAGCCAGACCATGAGTGCGCATACACGACTGGATCCAGAAACCGGCGAGTTGTTTGTTTTTGGCTACGAGGCCGCAGGTCTTGCCACAACCGACGTGTCTTACTGGATTGTTGATAAGAAAGGAAAGCTGAAGAGCGAACAATGGTTCAAGGCACCCTACTGCGCGATGATGCACGATTTTATTATCACCAAGGAACATGTTCTGTTTCCGGTGTTTCCCACCGTCTGTGACATGGAGCGACTAAAAGCTGGAGGTTCGCACTGGGCCTGGGACAGTAGCAAGAATTCATTTGTCGGCATCATGCCCCGCTATGGAGACGTGAGCGAAATGCGCTGGTTTGAAGGGCCGCCTGCCTTTTCCTACCATATGATGAATGCCTACACCGACGGCAATCTGGTACATATGGATCTTTGTGCCGCTGACGTGAATGTCTTTCCTTTCGTACAGGAAGCAGCAGGCATTAAGATAAACCCGAGTCAAACCAATGGCAGATTGGCACGCTGGACCTTTGATCTGGCTGGCGACAGTAATACCTGGATAGAAACTATTCTTGGGCCAGACGGAGAAATGCCTCGGGTTGCTGAAAAGGATTTCATGCAGGACTACGAAATTGCCTATTACGCCAACTTCATGATCCAGAATGGGCGCCCTATTATTTCAGGTCCGGTGCATGCAGGGTTTAACACCGCCTCCCGTATCAATATCAAGACCGGTGAAATAAAAAGTTTCTCTGCTCCTGATATCACCCTGCAGGAACCAGTGCATATCCCATCCGGGCAGCCTGACCACGAGGGCTATCTAATGATTGTCGGTGAAATCTTCGAAAAGGATCGCGCGGACGTTTATATTTTCGAAGCTGAGAAAATTGATGCGGGCCCCATTGCTACAATCAAGATGCCTCTGCGACTTCGCGATGCAGTACATGGAAACTGGGTACCTGCAGAACAATTGAAGCGATAACTGAAACACCTGCTAGAATAATAGATTGATGGAACAATGATGGATTTGAGTTTGTCGGAGAATGCAGGCATCAGTGAATTATCAAACAACATTATAGTCCTGACCGGTCCGGAATCCTGTGGCAAAACTACGTTGGCCTCAGGTCTCGGGGACATGTTAAAGGCACATGTTGTACCGGAAATATCCCGTCAGTACCTGAATCAAAGGATAAGTCGGGACAGCCAGTTCCATTACAGCGAACCAGATCTGCTCGAAATAGCCGGTGAACAGCATCGACTGGAGCAACTTGCGCTGGGGAAAAATCCTGATGTACTACTTTGTGATACCGACCTGCTGGTGTTGATCGTCTGGAGTGAAGTCCGTTTTGGAAAATGCCACCAGTGGATCCTCGATACCTTTACCGCCAATATTATGAGCCACAAACGCCACTATTTGCTTTGTCACTATGATGTGCCCTGGGAAGCAGATCCTTTGCGCGAAAATCCTGATGACCGTGAAGAATTATTTGCCCTTTATCAGGACAAGCTGGATTTTTACCAGCTTGGCTACAGCATCATCTCCGGTGATATCGAAGCACGTCTGAATCAGGCCATGACAGTTATCGAGAAAAAAATTACCCGCCATTGAAATGCGCGGCACTACGCGCAAGTCACAAGTCACAAGTCACAAGTCACAAGTCACAAGTCACAAGTCACAAGTCACAAGTCACAAGTCACAAAAAAAGGCGACTAAATTAGTCGCCTTGTCGGATGGCGTCCCTGCGGTCCTTATCCGACCACCAGAAAACCCTTGAAGCCTGAGAGAATGGTTGCTTGCCTCCTGCCTCCTGCCTCTTGTCTCTTGTCTCTTTTATATAATCGCCTGCCGCTTCCCTGCCCCGCCCACCTTTATCCTTTATCTTTTATCCTTTATCCGATTTTTTTAACTATTCCTCCGCCTGCCAACCCCCACCAAGTGCCTGGAATAAACCGGTTATGGTATTAAGACGCAGAAGTTTATTGTCGAGATAACTGTTGCGGGTTGCAAACAGTGTGTTTTGTGCAACCAGTACTGTCTGGAAATCCGCAACTCCTTCCTGGTATCTCACTTCGGCAATCCGGAAAGCTTCTTCTGCAGCTTGCAGGTTTTGTAATGCGACGACTCCCTGGGCTTCCAGTAATTCAATATTGCTTAATAACACTTCGACTTCATTAAATGCACCAATAACAGCACGGCGATAATTATTCAGACTGTTTTCCATGGTGATTCTGGCCTGATCGATATTTCGAAAACGCTGACCATTATCAAGCAGTGTTTGCACCAGGTTGGCATTTATATTGAGGATGGTATCAGGATCGCTCACCAATTCAGAAAGCGAAGTACTGGAGGCGTTAATACCGCCAGTCAGGGAAATTTGCGGAAATAAATCGGTCTTTACGATATCAACACTGGCACGGGCACTGCGCAAATTGGCTTCAGCCTGAACCAGATCTGGACGTCTGACCAACAACTCAGATGGCAATCCAGGTTTGACCTGAGGAACTTCAATGCTCTGCAGTGTCTGCCCGTCCACTTCAAAATTCTGCAGGGTTCTTCCCAGCAACAAAGCCAGGGATGAACGGGTTGCCAGGTCATTTTGAATAAAACTGCGCAGGTTATTACGTTCACGATCAAGCGCAATCTGCTGTTGCAGAGCTTCAATGGGCACGGCAACACCGGCATCCACCCTGGCCTGGGCAATTCGATATATGGCTTCAGCATTTTCCACATTTTGCATGGATGCCTCGACCTTATCCCGGGTCAGTAGTAACTGAAAATAAGTAGAGGCTGCTGTTCCCAGTGTATTTAGCGCTACATCAGCAACCTGGGCTACACGGAAATCATAATCTGCCACAGCCCTGTCGTAAGCTGCTGGTTTGCTGAGAATGTCATTATAGGTAAATGTCGCACCAAGACTAAAAGGCTCATTGGGGCTGGAAGAAGTTTCTGAACCATCTATTGCTGTTTCATTGTAACTGGCCCCTGTTCCGAGATTTAACAGGGGGGTGGGCAACAGGTTAAAGCCGGCTTCCCTCAGGGCAATCTGGGCTGACTCGAGATTGCGACGGTTATTTTCCAGGTCCAGATTATTTTCCTGCACCTGGGCAATAATATTGCTCAGTTCTTCATCATTGAAGGAATTCCACCAATCGGTTTCCGGCCAACTATCGGCCTCTTCAACCACTGGTCCCTGCCAGTCTTCCGGCACATCAGCATCGGATAAGCGGGGCAACTCGGTCAGCGTACAGCTGGCCAAAGACACCATGCAGGCGAGGAATAAAAAAGAGCGAAGGCAATACATCATAAGTTACTCGTTCGCCAGTGCTACAACCGGATCAAGTTGTGCCGCTTTTCGGGCCGGGGCAAAACCAAAAATCAAACCCGTCGCGGTAGCACAGCAAAACGCAAGTATCATTGGCATGGCTGTAAACTTGATCGACACTTCAAAGAAAATAAGAATATAACCAACGCTGACACCGGTGATCACACCAATGACGCCACCCACACCAGATACAACAATTGCTTCAGAAAGAAACTGGGACATGATGTCCATTTGCCTTGCACCAGTAGCCATACGAATACCAATTTCGCGCGTCCTTTCAGTGACCGATACCAGCATGATGTTCATGACGCCTATGCCGCCAACAAGCAGTGAAATGGCAGCTACAGAACCAAGCAATATGGTAAATGTGTCCTGGGATGCGGTAATGGTCTCAAGTAATTGTGCCGCATTAAAAATGCGGAAGTCTTCACTGCCATGACGCGCAACCATATATTGAATGAGGTTTTGCTCTGTCGCTTCAATTTCGTCTACATCATCGACATACACGGAAATACTCCGCGCATTACTTTCGCCCATCAAACGCAGTGCCCCTGTTTTAAAAGGCACAAACACCACATCATCCTGATCATTGCCGTTGGATGAGGCACCCTTGGTAGTCATTACACCGATCACCAGAAAAGGGATATTCTTGATCAGAATATATTCGCCCAGCGGTTCTACCCCAGCGGGAAAAAGCTCGTTAGTCACGGTGGCACCGAGCACGGCTACAGGGGTATAACGGTCACTGTCTTCGCGGGTAAAAAATATTCCCCTGGCTAAAGGCCAGGCACTCAGGTCAGGCATATTCTCGGTGGTTGCCGTCACCTGGGTCGAATAATCCAGGCGCTGATATCTGACAGTATAATTACTTTGTAATTCGGGCATTGCGCCCAGAATATTCGGTAATTCCTGACCCACTGCATCGGCATCTTCAAGTGTAAGTGTTGATGGCAGACTACGCCGCTGACCTGGCACACGCGCCGGTTGTAAGGTAAGCCTGTTGGTACCAATAGAAGAAATGCGGTCAACGATATCCTGACGCGCGCCTTCGCCGATAGCCAACATGGCTACGACAGAAGCGACACCGATAACTATTCCCAACAGGGTCAGAATGGTTCTGAAAATATTCGCTTTCAGGGAACGCATTGCCATACGAATCGACTCACCGATACCGGCCATTGGCGAGGCAACCTTTCGGCTGAGAAACAAATCCCGCAGGGTTTTATTCTGTATGGGGTCAATGACGCCTTCAGCATGTCCGGTATCATTAATTATTTCTCCATCACGAAACTCAATGACTCTGTCTGCATGAGAGGCAACTTCATTGTCATGGGTGATGAGGATGACGGTATGTCCATCACGGGCCAGACTTTCCAGCAGAGCCATGACTTCAATACCACTCTGGGTATCCAGAGCGCCGGTAGGCTCATCCGCCAAAATAACCTTGCCACCATTCATCATGGCACGGGCTATGGATACTCGCTGCTGTTGTCCACCAGAAAGTTGGGTGGGCCGGTGATCAAGACGATCACCCAGGCCAAGGGAAGTTAGCAAGGCTTCCCCGCGCATGCGCCTCTCATTGTGATTCAGGCCGGCATAAATTGCCGGCACCTCTACATTCTCTTCTGCAGTGGAACTATTAAGCAGGTTATAACTCTGAAAAACAAAGCCAAATGCCTCGCGGCGCAGCCAGGCCAGGCCGTCAGCATCAAAGCTTTTGATATCACGTCCGGCAAATAAATAAGTGCCTTTGGTAGGACGGTCCAGGCAGCCAAGCAGGTTCATCAGCGTAGATTTTCCGGAACCGGACTGCCCCACGATGGCGAGAAATTCACCCGGGTAAATTTTTAAGTCAATACCACGCAGGGCATGGACTTCGACGCCACCGTCAGTGGCAAAAATGCGATGGATTTTTTTCAGCTCAATCAGCGCTATGGCAACTTCACCACTCATATCAGGTGTATTCTTTTCGCTGACGGGGCGCGCTGATTCCTTGCTCAAATTACCAGCTGCAAAAGGGGTATCAGGATGGAGAGCGCCTGTGCTCAACGGAAGCCACCCATGGCACGGAACATTTCACGGCGATCCGTCTGGCCAGCCTGTCCAGGTGCCCCCGGGATATTTTGCAGAATCCCGGCTACCACTTCATCACCAACTTCAAGGCCGGAAATCACTTCAGCGGATATTCTACTGGTGACACCCACCATAATTTCCCGCTCTTCAAAGCCACCGCTGCTGTTAACTACCTGAACGGTTGCCAGTCGTCTTGCCGGCGCCGCTTGGGTATTTCCCCGCCCTGCTCCCTGCCCCGGCCTGGCGGCAGGATTACCACCTCCGGCTGCGGCAAAGGCACCAGGTCGTCTTGTGCCTGCAGCAGCCCCTGTAGCTCCGGCACCTGGTTGGTCAATGAAGGTTAACGCACCAATGGGAACTGTAGGTACATTTTCAGCAGATGAGGTAACGAAATATACTTGGGCCGTCATATCAGAAAGTAAAGAACCATCACTGTTATCAATATCAAACAGACCGGTATAGAGCACCACATTATTTTCAACTATCGGGGTAGGCAGTATCTGGCGCACAGTGGAATACCAACGCCTGTTTCCTCCACCCAGCGTCGTGAAATAGACCGGCATACCCTTCCTGATACTGCTGATATCCGCTTCCGATATTTCAGTTTCGACGGTCATGGTGCTCAAATCAGCAATTCTCAGAATGGTTGGCGCTTGCTGGTTGGCATTTATGGTGCGGCCTTCATTCATATCCAGCGATACCACTGTGCCGGCTGAAGGCGCATAGATTCTGGAGAATTCGAGCTGGGTCTCATCACTTTCCAGGCTCGCTTTACTCTGGATAATCTGTTTTTCCAGCTGGATCAGGCCAGCTTCTGCAGACGCCAGATTATTAATAGCATTGTCATAATCCAGCTCACTGGTAGCATCGGCCTCCCGTAATCGTTCCTGACGCCGCGCATTGGCTCGAGCCAGTGCAAGGGATGCGTTACGCGCGGCAATTTGTGCTTCCAGAGCTTCAATACTGGCGCGACTGGCTTCCACTCTGGCTAACTGGATTCGGGCATCTATTTCGGCCAACAACTGGCCTTCTTCGACGACGTCGCCAATATCTACATGCAATGTCTCGAGAATGCCATTCACCTGGGCACCGACATCAACAAAGTCAAAGGGTTGCAGACTGCCAGCAGCAGTAATGGTATTTTCAATATTACCTGTTTGCACCGTCGCTATTAGTGGCTGATTGGTGGTTTCCTGCTGTCCTCTGGATTGCCAGTAATACCAGACGCCAGCACCACACAGCACCAGAGCAATAGCAAAAACCCAGAGCTTTTTGCCAGGACGTCCTGTCTTTACTGGAGTATCAGACTCTACTTCACTTGTATTCATTCTTTTGTTCAGCCGATTTACAGTGTTAATACATACCGTTATCGAGCTCTAAACGCTGTAACAGTATTGTTGGTTTACCTGATTTTGTTCTATTCACATTGTTTTCACAAAGAACAATGCATGGTCCGACGAGTGTATCTTTAAATGACCCGGGAAATGAGAATTAATAAAGGATTTAGTGGAGCAATTTCAGCGAGTTAGGAGCACTTCACAAGAAACTTACAAGGGTAATGTGAGACTTCAATTACCCGGACTAATGGCAATGGATCTGACTCAGGTCTCGGAGGTCGACTCTTTGCTTTCCAGAGGAATAAACAGACATACCCCCATGAACACTGCTGTCATTACCAGAACTGTCACCATGCCACCAGGGGAAAATCCTGAGGCAACAAGGGCGCGCACAGCCATGGCAAAAAAGATGATAGAAACTACACTGGTATAAATCAGATTCATTCTCAGTTCAACGCCGCAATTCTGGCAAACATGAGGCCGTTTCATCAGCTTGGTCATAGCATCCATGGCTTCTTGCTGACACACTGGACATTGGTTGCTGCTCATTTCTTCTATCCTCCCGGATACATCAATAAATTTGACCACTCTCGGGTGTGGCATAATCTAGAACATAATTTAGCTATTATTACTAACTTTATGTTTTTATTATAGTATTTTTTTAATTATTTTGACTATTAGTGATTTTGACCAATGTAGCCAGAACCGATTTGGCTTTTCCAGAATCAATGGCGGCCGCTGCCAGAGCAACGCCTTCACGGATATCCTGAGCTTTTCCGGCAATACGCAAAGCGGCGGCAGTGCCGAACAGGACAACATCGCGGTAGGCATCGAGTTGCCCATGGAGCAAGGCATTCAGGCGTTCAGCGTTATAAACGGCGTCGCCCCCTTTCAAATCCTCCAGGCTGGCAACAGGAAGCCCGGCCTCTTCCGGTGACAGGCTAAATTCGCTGACCATACCTTCACTCACTTCACAGATAAAGTTATTACCTGTGGTACTCAATTCATCAAGATGATCAGCACCATGGACGACCCAGGCTTTTTCACAACCAAGTCTGGCCAATACCTCTGCCATTGGCCTCACCCATTCCTGAGCAAAGACACCAATTAAGTAATTTTTAACACCGGCCGGATTACACAGGGGGCCAAGAATATTGAATATCGTGCGCACGCCCATCTCGACCCGCACCGGTCCGACATATTTGAACGATTCATGGTGACGAGGAGCCATCATAAAACCAATGCCCGCTTCTGCAATTGACTGCTCTATGCGAGCAATATCTGCTTCCAGATTAACCCCCAGCGAGGTCAATACATCGGCGGCCCCGGACTTGGATGACAGGGCACGATTGCCATGCTTTGCCACGGGAACCCCGCAAGCGGCAGTGACAATGGCTGTTGCCGTGGAAATATTCAGCGTGCCGGAACCATCACCACCGGTTCCGACTATATCAATGGCATCCGCAGGGGCCGTTACTGACAAAGCCTTGGACCGAATAACATCTACAGCGGCACTGATTTCATCAACATTTTCACCGCGCATCCGCAATGCCATCAGAAAACCGGCGATCTGTGCTGGCGTGGCGCGGCCGGACATAATGATCTCAAAAGCTTGCCGTGCGTCCTCGAAAGACAATACCTGGGCGTCAGCTACTTTTCCCAAATAGGGTTTGAGTTCTGTCAGTGCTTCGGTCATTACATCCGTCCTGCCGTTTGTCTTATCAACTATGCAATCGATTACTTCATGCTTATGGCGTTAAGTGTGTTCTGCATCAGGGAAGCGATAGTCATTGGGCCTACACCGCCTGGTACCGGGGTAATGAAGCTGCATTTGTCCTTGACGCCGTCAAAGTCGACATCTCCAGTCAGGCGCCAGCCACGCTCGCGGCTGTCATCAGGCACGCGGGTAGTTCCCACATCAATAACTACTGCACCTTCCTTGACCATGTCGGCAGTCACGAATTCCGGCTTGCCGATGGCGACGATAAGAATATCGGCGCTGGCACAGATTTCTTTCATATTGCCGGTACGACTATGCACCATCGTAACAGTGCAGTTGCCAGGATTGGCATTACGCGACATCAGGATGGACATTGGTGTACCAACAATATTACTGCGACCTACCACTACACAATGTTTACCGCTGGTTTCGATATTATTGCGCTTGAGTAATTCCACAATGCCATTGGGCGTAGCAGAAATATGGGTAGGCAGTCCTAGCATCATACGGCCAAGGTTTTCCGGATGAAAACCGTCCACATCCTTGCGCGGATGGATAGTCTGGGTCACTTTATCTTCATCAATATGATCAGGTAACGGTACCTGTACAATGAATCCATCGATTGCATCGTCGTGGTTGAGTTTCTCAACCAGTTTCAATAATTCTTCTTCGCTGGTTTCTTCAGCCAGTTCAATAAGGGTAGAGTCAAAGCCAACGCGTTCGCAGGCCAGTACCTTATTGTTAACATAGGTTTTGCTGCCACCGTCATTGCCGACGAGAACCGCGGCGAGATGGGGAATCTTGCCGCCTGCTGCCTTGATTTCATCAACTTTTGCAGCGATATCCTGTTTTAGTGCTTCGGCAGTAGCCTTGCCATCCAGTAATTCCATAATGACCTCATTTGCGCTCAGTAAAAAAGCGGCCATTTTACAGAATAAGGGGAGAGAAGTGGAGCTGTAATAGAGTTTTCAGCGTTAGTACATCAACATCTCAGAGACGCGCGATGGCATCCAGAATGATTCCTTCTGTGAGCAACTGCGGCAACACCTGTGCAGGTTTCGACGGATCGGACGGATACATCAGGTAAAGCGGAACCCCACTGGTCTGAAAGCGCTTCAATACTTCGGTGATAACCGGGTCGTTATTGGTCCAGTCTCCCTTCAGATAGCTTACGTTATTGTCTGCCATAGACTGGACAACCGTATCGCTAGTCAGCGCCACCCTTTCATTCACCAGACAGGTAATACACCAGGAAGCTGTCATATTGACGAAAACAGGGGTACCGCTTTCACGTAATTCGGCCAGACGCGCATCACTGTATACCTCAAAATTCTCCCCATCCGTCCGGCCTGCCGCTTGTCCTGCCAGGCTGGACTGCTGTGTCTTCAGCATGGGCGATCCCAGCAGGGAGAAAACACCCACCATACAAAGCACAGCAACGCCTATTTCAAAATAGCGCCAGTAGGAAGTCGTTTGGCGCTGATATAACCAGGCCGCTACAGCGATAAAAACACAGCTCAGCGCTACCAGCGCCATCGCATCAACACCGGTTTGGCGCCCCAGCACCCATAATAGCCAGACCGCTGTGCCATATAGAGGAAAGGCAAGAAACTGTCTAAAAGTCAGCATCCAGCTGCCAGGCCGGGGCAGCATTTTTGCCAAAGCGGGAATAAATGAAAACAATAAAAATGGCAAGGCCATGCCAAAGCCAAGGGCGACAAAAACTGTGAGGGCGACAATCATTGGCTGGGTAAAGGCAAATCCCAGGGCTGCGCCCATAAACGGCGCCGTGCATGGACTGGCCACAAGACTGGCCAGCACACCGGTAAAGAAAGAGCCAGTATAGCCTTCCTTATCAGATAGCTCGGAGCCCAATCCCATGATGCCTGTCCCCAGTTCTATAACACCGGACATCGAAAGCCCCATCAGGAAAAACAGGTAAACCAGTGCAGCGACGAACCAGGGAGATTGTAACTGGAAACCCCAGCCGATAAGAGCACCGCCGGCCTGCAGGCTTAACAGAATGATGGCAAGGGTGAGGAAGGACAAGATTACACCGGCCGCATAAGCCACGCCATGGAGTCGCTGTTCACGCACCGGTGCATTGGCATTGCTGGCAAGGCTCATTGCCTTGAGAGAAAGTACCGGGAATACACAAGGCATCAAATTAAGAACCAGTCCGCCAACCATGGCAAACAGGAAAACCGTCAGCAATCCCATGTCTGCAGTACTATTAACAGTACCTGTGGGGACCAGAGCATCAAGGTTTGCCAGCGTCACTCCATCCGGTGTGCCGTCAAATTCATAGGCTGTTATCAATCCTCCCTGGTCTTCAACCAACAACAATCCACCGAGTCTTGCCGGAGGTTCGCGCAAGGCACGGGCGTGAGCTTTTTGTGACAATTGCATGCTGGACATCTGAGAAGTAATGTCCTGCTCAGCAATGTAATCAACCATGCGATGGGTGTCAGGAATAAAGGTAATGCTGCGGGCATCGTCAAAAACAGGGTCCGTAGCCTGAATCAGCAGATTGAGATTTCCATCAGAAAAAGAATAGGTAGCATCAAGCGCAATATCATCTCTAGGCAGGCTTTCACGAGTTCGGGCAAAGCCATCGGCCCAGCGTGAATCCGTAGCTGCGAGCCCGACGTTGGAGACAGGGATAGAGAGATTAACAGTAGCGCCTCCGGGAATGCATATCTCTTCACATTCCAGCCATACCGCCTCTGCGCCTATAGAAAGAGAACTGGCAGAGAAGTCATCCGCAATGCTTAATTCTGTCAGCAGGAAAATTTCATCTGTATAGCCAAAATCCACCAAATCAGCGGGCAATTCAAAACGTTCGGGTAACGGCCAGACGATTTCTCCAGCGCTAACACCTTCTGGTAGCTGCCAGTTGATTAAGGTTGGCTTGCCTGCATCACCCGGGTTTTTCCAGTAAGTGTGCCACTTTTCCATATGTACCAGTCTCAGTGCGACCCACAGCGACTCCCCTGGAATCGCAGCCTCATTTTCAGCAACCAGTTGTGCATCGACATGCTGGCCCTGAACAAGAGACGAAATGCCCTGTGAAAAAACCTGACCAGACATTGCGATGAAAAACACGGCAATGAGGTGACGAATGACTTTTTTGCCTGAGAATATTACGTTTGAAGACATTTTAATTTTCATTTCCTGTAAACCACTGAAGCAGAATTTGACTTACCTGTTCTGGCTTTTCCATGGTAACCATGTGACCTGCATCACTTATTATCTCCAGACGAGAGCGCTTTAATTGCCCAGCCATCTGCTGATGTTGCTGCGGTGGACTCCACGAATCCTCATCACCAGCAATGAGTAGCACTTCCTGTTCGATCCGAGGCAGGATTGCAGTCTGATCTTTTCGTCCCAGCAATGCTTTTACCTGCCCAAAAAAATCATCGACACTATTGCGAAGAATCATTGCATGAATCTCCCCAATCAGTTTTTTATCCTGATGCCTTGCCGGGTGCACCATTGGCAAGGTCCAGGCATCCGCCACCGCCTGCAAACCATGCTCGGTAGCTTTGTCCAACAGAATCTGACGTTTTTGAGGTTCATCAGCCTTTACCGCATGCACTCCGGAATCCAGGACCGCAAATTTATCAATTCTCTTTCCTGCCATCTCCATTAATTCCCAGGCTACCCTTCCGCCCATGGAATGGCCGGCCACCGAGAAACGCTCCGGTGCCTGCTCAAGCACATAGGCCGCCATATCAGTTAACGAATCAAATCCACGAAATACCGGGATGATTACATTGGCACAGGGTGACAAGGCTTTTTGTTGATCTACCCAGACAGCTTCATCACACATTAAACCGGGTAATAGAAATACAACGGGTTTGTCAGTCATAAAATAATTCGCAGCAAGGGAAAGTCAGTATCAATTACTTTCAGGGTTGGAAGATTTCTGGTTTGGTATCACGAAGAATAGCCGTTATTGCTTCCCGATCTCTTTCGGACAATGCGCCAAAGACCTCGTCACCTGCTTCACCAGCAAGCACCAGCCGGATTTTTTTGTATAGAAAAGATTTTACCTTCTCAGGCAAGGCTGCAATGGCATCTGAATAAATCAGGTAACTGAGCGGATATTTGAATGTACGGTTTCTTAAGTCAAGTTCGCGCAGCGAGCGTCCTTCGCTATCCTTTGGCCCCAGTGACTGAAAATAGTCGGTAAATCCCGAGGACCCTGTAACAACATCGGTTAATGGCACTTCATGCAGCATAAAAAGGGATTCAACCAGCGGGTTCACAAACTCTTCAAGCTCAGTGTCACTAATCTCGCCATGTTGATAAATCCTGGTGCGACTTTCAAAATTCAGGCGCGACAGTTTGTTCTGCACTTCAATCTGGTGTTCCAATACAAGCAGCGCCACTATATCGCTACCACTACTTATATATGGTGATGTATCGAGAAATTCTGACAAATCAGCTTTATTGCCATTAACACTTAAATCCAGGTTTCTGAGCTTGGCAAGATCATCAATCACGAAATTACCCATAATATCCTGGCCACCGTGGCTGCCACTGACATAAAAACCGCCCCAACGTCGGTTTAATGGCGTACTTGTATCAGTGATGATGCTTACTTCATGAGTGACAATTTCACCCTTCTCATTCGCCAGCACCGAACTCAATAAAAAGCGCGGTACGCCACCGCCGGTCATGGAGTAGGAATCATGACAGCGCAGGCAGCGGTTCATTTCTCTTTCCACAACAGGGTCTTGTGGATCCTGGGAAAACACCATGAATACCGGCCCCAGGTTTGGGTCCATGCTGGAAATCTCAAGGGATCGGCTGTTTTGAATGAAGGCGATGTAAGTATCGTCATTAAAGTAGATCGCACGTGGTGTGGCTGCTGTAACAAAGCGGGTTTTCAGAGCTGTTTTAGAGAACACCAGAGCCTGGGACGAAGGGTCAATATCCAGCGCCTCCAGGAGTGAATCCAGGTAGCCTCTACCCTCGGCATCATAGACCAGGTCTAGTTTGCCACTTTCAATATCAGCCATTAGCCGCGTCACCCTGTCCGTGAGAGGCGCGCTGGCATAATTCACTCCCGGATACGCCTCAGCATAGGAAAAACCCTGAGCCAGTAACGACTCTGGCAGCAACGACATAACAACAGCCCACAGCAACAAAGGCCGGGCAAATTTGCTGACCTGTGAGGATATTTTATTTGCGACCAGTGCTGACCAGCAATTTAATAAATACTTATTCATGTGGCTATTATAGGGTGTTCGGCAAAACATTTGGACTTTACTGGCCACCTTTATGGTTTGAGCATTAAAAAATAATCCGCTTGCAAGGCCTTTGGATAGTTAATTTTCCCAGCTAAAGGTGCTAAAATCGCCGGCCTTTGACACCAAGCAAGTCAGCAATACGCTGTATTTTCTCGTTTTTTCAGAAAAAGTAACTAAGGAACAATCCCCCATGTCACAACCATCAGATATTGAAATTGCACAGCAAGCCACTCCCCAGCCCATTGGTGAAATTGGCCAAAAACTCGAAATTCCTCAAGACGCACTGCTGCAGTATGGCCCTTTCAAGGCCAAAATTGATTACGGCTTTCTGCGCGCCCAAAAAGATAAACCCAATGGCAAGCTGATTCTGGTAACGGCGATCTCACCAACTCCTGCCGGTGAAGGCAAAACCACGACCACCGTTGGCCTGGGTGATGCTCTGAGCAAAATTGGCAAAAAAACGGCCATCTGCCTGCGTGAACCAAGCCTCGGCCCCTGTTTTGGCATGAAAGGTGGCGCCGCCGGTGGCGGTTACGCCCAGGTGGTTCCAATGGAAGATATCAACCTGCATTTTACTGGCGATTTTCACGCCATCGGTGCAGCCCATAACCTGCTTTCTGCCATGCTGGATAATCACATTCATCATTCCAATGAACTCGGTATTGATGTACGTCGTGTCAGCTGGCGCCGCGTTGTTGATATGAATGACCGTGCTCTGCGCGATATCGCGCTGGCTCTGGGCGGACCGGGTAATGGCTTCCCACGCCAAAGCGGTTTCGACATTACTGTGGCTTCTGAAATTATGGCTATTTTCTGCCTTGCCACTGACCTGGAAGACCTGCGTAATCGTATTGGCAAAATCGTCGTCGCTACAACCCGTGACCTTAAACCTGTTACCGCAAAAGATATCAAGGCCGATGGTGCCATGACTGCGTTATTAAAAGACGCGATGATGCCAAACCTGGTCCAGACACTCGAAGGTACTCCTGCATTTGTTCACGGTGGTCCATTCGCCAATATCGCTCATGGTTGTAACTCAGTTATGGCTACCACCTCAGGCCTCAAGCTGGCTGATTATGTGGTAACAGAAGCAGGCTTTGGTGCTGATCTGGGTGCTCAGAAATTCTTCGATATCAAGTGTCGCAAGACCGGCCTGAAACCCGATGCCGTTGCTATTGTTGCCACAGTACGTGCGTTAAAAATGCATGGCGGCGTAGCGAAAACTGAACTTAAAGGCGAAAATCTCGAGGCTCTGGCCAAGGGCATGTGCAACCTTGAACGTCATATCAGCAATGTTGGCAAGTACGGTGTACCTGCCGTTGTAGCCATTAACCGCTTTACTGATGATACGGATGCTGAAATCGAGCTGATTCGATCAACCTGTGAAGGGCTTGGCGCAAAAGTTATTGCCTGCACTCACTGGTCTGATGGCGGAGAAGGTACTGTTGATCTTGCCAAAGCTATTGTCGACATCGTTGATAATCAGGAGAGCAATTTCACCACACTGTATCCGGATGACATGTCTCTTTGGGAAAAAACACGCACCATTGCCAAGGAAATTTATGGTGCCGAAGATATTATTGCTGATGACAAAGTTCGCAAGCAGTACGATCATCTGCAAGCCCTGTATCCAAATTTCCCTGTCTGTATGGCAAAAACACAATACAGCTTCTCCACTGACCCTGCACTGATAGGCGCTCCAAGTGGTCATGTTGTTGGTGTTCGTGAACTTCGGCTATCAGCTGGCGCTGAATTTGTAGTCGCTGTCTGTGGTGACATCATGATTATGCCTGGGCTGCCAAAAGTACCGGCAGCAGAAGGCATTTCTGTCAACGCCGAAGGTCAGATCGAAGGCCTGTTCTGATCTGACAGCTTTATCAGTAAAAAAACCGGCGCATTGACGCCGGTTTTTTTATGCCTGTGAATTCATGTTTTAGACCAATGTTGGGATATTTCCCAACATTAGTCATACAAAAGTTTAGCAGTTAACATTGTTGACACTTGTACTACCCTTTGCTTAACTGTTCCAAAACATAAAAACAAAGTCAGCTTGAGGAAACACGTGACTGCTATCCAGACACTTTTGGGAGAAATAGATACTTTCTGCAAACAGCGAAAAATCTCAAAATCAACTTTTGGCCTGCGTGTTGTCAATGACGGCAAGCTTGTTAACAGACTCAGGGATGGAAAGGGAGTCACGCTAAAAACAATTACCCGAATTCAGGACTACCTGGACAAAAATACTGCTCATGAAGATGATCGGCAGGACATAGAAAGAAATACAGATCATAAAAATAATATAGGGGGAAACATCATGGCGGCTACAAAAAATGCAAAAGCAAAAATAACTAAAGCAAAGTTAAATCCCGCAAAAGCCAAAACCGGCAGCGTGAAAAAAAAGAAAAAACCTGACGATAAAACCCCTTTCCGCTTTTACGACAATCGCCAGAACTACCTTGCGTTTATCAATACCTGTAACGAAAAATCGGCTATTTCACAGCGTATTGCCAAAGAGTTTCAGTATGTTCAGCCCAGTCCGCCGGCTTTTCGCATGTTCGATGCAGGCATGGGTGATGCCACGGTTTTATCCAACTGTATGCGTTACCTGCATCACAAGCATCCGACAGTGCCGCATTTTATCGTTGCCAAAGAAATCAGCATGGAGGATGTGCGTATTGGCCTGGATAAAATGATAGATCGTTTCAGCGAACACCCCGCAACAATCCTTGTCCTGACCAATCTTAATTATGCAGAAGCCCCGAAACTAATGCCTCGCGATGTGCTTACCGCCAATGCAATGAACTGGCGTGAGGTCAAACTGGAAGGCACTAATGCCTATAATTATCGTGAACAGCTGGAAAGCCTGCATGACATGTTTGCAGAAGGCTGGGAAACACAAACCAGCAAAATTTCTGGTAACCCTGTCTTCAAGCGGCCATCAGTCGTTGTCATCTATCGGGAAGATCACCGAATATTGCTCGACGCAGTAATTCCTCGTCCCGGCATTCAGAATTGGAATTATGACTTTATTCTGGCTTCACAGCCCTGGCGCGCGACTACCTCGGCCAAGTTCAAGGCAGAAAAAATTATTGCCCCACTGGCCCGTTCTCTGGCCCCCGGCGGCAGACTGCTGGCAATTCAATCCTGCGGCAAGGATCCAGCAGCTGAACTGGTAAAACAGTTCTGGCCTGAGCTGAATCCTTTTCCGGTTACACGGCATGATATTTTGAAAGAAACCAAAAAAGCCCTTGGGCGTGATGCCCGTGATTATAATATCAAGGAAATGTCAGATGCTCGCTCCCTGGTCAAATACCGTATGCATGCACTGCCCTCTGAAATCGGTGGCGCCAACATAGGGACATCCACCCTGTTTGCAGCCTGGAATGCTTCTGTTTATGTTAATCAGATTGAGGATGAACGGGTCGAGGAAGTCATCAAAGGGGGGAGTTATCTTGATGCGACGGCGAAAATCCTCAACAAGCATGGTGGACTTTGGTTCAACGATGAAACCTTTGTCATAAGTAAAGGTAAAAATTAACCTGAAGCAACACGCTACTCAGCAAGCAAACACGGCAAAACCTTATTCCTCAGGCCGAACCCGGCCTGGGGAAAGGTTCTTGATAATTACCTGAGTGCCACCCAAACCGACAGTTCCTGCCTCTGTGGTTGTGACCTGAAAGCATAGCAAGTATCATTCGCGCCTCAATTATTCGCTATTTTTCAGAATCAGGATTCAAATTGAGCAACCGCAAAATCCTCGTCACAAATGCCCTGCCCTTTGCCAACGGTCCTATCCACCTGGGTCATCTGCTGGGTTATATTCAGGCCGATATCTGGGTGCGCTTTCAACGCATGGCTGGCAACAAGGTTTCCTATGTCTGTGCTGACGATACCCATGGCACAGCCATCATGCTCAGTGCTGAAAGAGAAGGCATCCCACCCGAGGAATTAATTGCCAGAGTCAATCAGGAACATGCCCGTGACTTTGCCGGTTTTCATGTTGACTTCGATATTTACTACACCACCCATTCCGATGAAAACCGGGAACAGGCCGAACTGATTTATCAGCGCCTGAAAGAGGCAGACAAGATTGCCCAGCGCTCTATTACCCAGCTCTTTGATCCGGAAAAGAAAATGTTTCTTTCGGATCGTTTTATTAAGGGTGATTGCCCAAAGTGTGGCACACCGGATCAGTACGGGGATAACTGCGAATCCTGCTCATCTACCTATGATGCAACAGATCTGAAAAATCCCTACTCCACCATCTCGGGAGCCACACCGGTAGAAAAAGAAAGTACCCATTTCTTTTTTAAACTACCTGAATTTTCCGACATGCTGAAACAGTGGACACGCAGCGGCGTGCTTGCGCCACAGGTAGCCAACAAACTGGCGGAGTGGCTTGATGCTGGTTTACAGGAATGGGATATCAGCAGGGACGCACCCTATTTTGGGTTTGAAATACCCGGGGAAAGCGGCAAGTATTTTTATGTCTGGCTTGATGCCCCTATCGGCTATATGGCGAGTTTCAAAAAACTTTGTGCGTCACGGGATGATTTGATCTTCGATGACTACTGGAGCAAGGATGCCAGCAGCGAGCTCTATCATTTCATTGGCAAGGACATAATTAATTTTCATGCCCTGTTCTGGCCAGCCATGCTGGAAACCGCAAATTTTAAAAAACCGGACCTGATCAGTGTGAACGGTTTCCTTACGGTGAATGGTCAGAAGATGTCCAAGTCACGCGGCACTTTCATAATGGCCCAAACCTACCTGGATTATCTTAACCCTGAATATCTGCGCTATTACTTTGCCGCCAAGCTCAGCAGCACCCCGGAGGACCTCGATTTAAACCTTGAAGATTTTGCCCAACGGGTGAATTCCGATGTGGTTGGTAAAGTAGTCAATATTGCCAGCCGTTGCGCAGGCTTTATCAACAAGAATTTTTCCGGCACCCTGGGCACGACCCTTGCTGTGCCTGAACTGATAGCGGAGTTTCAAAAAACCGGTGATGAGATAGCGGCCTTGTTTGAAGCTCGCGAATTTTCCAAAGCTATACGACTCATTATGTCCCTTGCAGACAAAGCCAACCAGTATATTGCCGAGCAACAGCCGTGGGTAATTGCAAAAGAAAACCCACAGGCCGAGGAAGTACAAACAATCTGTTCCACTGGACTGAATCTGTTCCGCATCCTGTTGATTTACCTGAAGCCGGTCTTGCCCGTAATTGCTGAAAAAGGCGAAGCTTTTCTGCAGGTGAAACCCCTGGTCTGGGATGATGCCCAGTCTCTGCTGACCAATCATGAAATTGGCCGCTTTGAGCCACTGATGACCCGCATAGAACTTTCAAAAGTTGAAGAAATGGTGGAAGCCAGCAAGGAGAGCCTCGTGACAGAAGAAAAAACAGAAAACCTCGCAACTACTCCGTCAACTACTCCTTCAACTACTCCTTCAACTACAACCGCACTGGGCAAAGACCCCATCAGTGCCGAAATAGAATTTCCGGATTTTGCCAAAGTAGATCTGCGTATCGTCAAGGTTCTGCATGCCGAACATGTGGAAGGCGCTGACAAGCTTCTTAAACTGACTCTTAGTCTGGGATTGAATGCTGCGGGTGAAGAAGAAACCCGCACGGTGTTCTCTGGCATCAAGGCCGCCTATGATCCACAGAAACTGATTGGTATGCATACCGTGATGGTAGCCAACCTGAAGCCACGTCAAATGAAGTTTGGTTTGTCTGAGGGCATGATTCTGGCCAGTGGTGAAGCTGACAAGGTCTTTCTGCTGGAACCCCATGAAGGCGCCGAACCTGGTACTCGTGTCACCTGATACTGCTACGGATAATCACTGGTTCAGCATCAGTAAAACCGGATACGGGTATGCCATTTTTTAGCCGTAATCGATAGTCATTGCCTTTCATATCATTCACTGCCAGTGAGAGTCGATAGGCATTATCAATATTCAGTTGCCAGAATTTCCAGGCGGCAGAATCACCACCGAGCAAGTCAGAGAAACTGATATCCACGGCTTCCCCGCTAAAAGAGAAGCAGAATTCAGACAGCGGCGTCCGCAAACCTGTCCCACAGGCCTTCAGGTAGGCTTCTTTAAGGGTCCACAAGTCATAGAATCTCTCATTCCATTGATCTATCGGTAATGCCTGCAGTGCTTTTGCCTCTTCGCGGGCAAAATAGCGCTCGGCAAGATTAACAATGTCTGCTTGCCTGCTCAGATACTCAACATCGATTCCCACCGGCTCCACCTGCATTACCGCCAGGGCTATCAGCCCCCTGGTATGGGTCAGATTAAATTGCAGGGTGGTTTCAATGAGCAACTCGGGTTTGCCATTTCGGTTTGCACCAAATGCCAGGCTAGCAGGATCATCCAGGCCGAGGTATTGCGCCAGTACCCAGCGTACCAGGGCCCTGGTGACCAGAAACTGCCGTTTATCGCGGGCAAAAGTAAAGCGTTCATGTCGCTTTATTTCTTCAGGACTAAGGAATTGTGCATACTGCTCCAAAAGAACAGAGTCCTGAATTTGCTGATAATTCACCAGCCAGAGATCAATATCGTTACGAGCAGCTTTCAGCATGGCGGGAGTCTCTCATTATTGGCATAATTCCGCTACTCAAAGCCACATTCAACGGAAATTATATATGAGACTTTTACACACCATGTTGCGCGTCACTGATCTGGAAAAATCAATCGACTTCTACACCAATATTTTCGACATGAAATTAATACGAAAAATGGATTTTCCCGAAGGCAAATTTACCCTCGCCTTTATTGGTTATGGCAGTGAAGAAGAAAACACCGTACTCGAGTTGACCCATAACTGGGAAACAGACAGCTATGATCTGGGGAACGCTTATGGTCATATAGCCATTGGTGTCGATGATGCTTACAAGGCCTGTGCCGAAATTGAGGCCAAAGGCGGTGATGTAGTCCGCCCTGCCGGCCCCATGAAACACTCCACAACGGTGATAGCCTTTGTGAAGGATCCAGATGGCTATATGGTTGAGCTCATCGAGGGAAAATAGGCACTAGCTGGCCCGGGAAAATACTCTTCTGAACCAGCGTCCTTATGACCGATATTATTCTTATTCTTGTTGGCGCCATTCTCGTTAACAATTTTGTTTTGACCCAGTTTCTGGGTCTATGTCCTTTTATGGGCGTTTCAGGCAAGGTGGAAACAGCCGTCGGGATGTCTGCAGCCACCTTGTTTGTGCTCACGCTCGCCTCTGCCTGCAGCTATCTGGTTTTTCAATACCTGCTGGTACCTCTCGGTCTCGAATACCTGAAAACCATTTGCTTTATTATTGTCATTGCCGCTGTAGTGAGCATGACAGAAATAATCATGCATAAAACCAGCCCCCTGCTTTACCGCATTCTTGGTATCTTTCTGCCATTGATTACCTCCAACTGCGCAGTACTGGGTGTTGCCCTGCTCAACATCAACCAGTCTCACAGCTTTGCCGAATCGGTATTCTATGGTTTTGGTGCTGCCCTTGGGTTCTCACTGGTGTTGATTCTTTTTTCTGCCATGCGGGAAAAACTCGCCTTATGTGACATCCCTGAACCGTTTCAGGGGGCAGCCATTGCCATGATTACTGCCGGACTGATGTCTCTGGCTTTCATGGGTTTTAGCGGTATGGTCTGATGCCGGTATCGTATACCCTTCTTACTCACCTTCTTACTCCCCTGGTAAACCCCGCACTGGCGCTACTTGGGCTGGGATTGGCTATTGGCGCGGTGTTGGGATTTGTTGCGAAAAAATTTCGTCTTGAGACTGACCCGGTGGTCGCAAGAATCAATGATCTGCTACCTCAAAGCCAATGTGGACAGTGTGGTTATCCAGGCTGCAAGCCATATGCCGAGGCCATAGCAGCAGGAGATGCGATCAACAAATGCCCCCCCGGTGGTGAAGCGACAATTAGCCAGCTTGCTGACCTGCTCAACATTCCGGCCCTACCCCTGGATGAAAGTTACGGTCAGCCTGAGGTAAAGAAAGTCGCATTTATTCGTGAAGCTGAGTGTATTGGCTGTGCAAAATGTATACCGGCATGTCCGGTAGATGCCATTTTGGGCGCACCAAAATATATGCACACCGTTATCGAAAGCGAATGCACAGGTTGCGACCTGTGCATTGAACCCTGCCCGGTGGATTGTATCGATCTGGTGCCTCTGGAACCCTATGCGGCTCCCATTAAAACCGTTGCGGAGCTGAATGAGGAGGAGATACTGGCCTGCATAAATTGCGGCATGTGTATCGATGAATGCCCGGTTGATATTCTGCCCCACGAATTGTACTGGGCCTGTCGCGGCAACGATCTTGCCAGTGCTGAAACACTGAAACTGATGCATTGTATTGAATGCGGCAAATGTGAACGGGTTTGCCCCAGCAATATTCCGCTGGTGGAATACTATCAGGCAAACATGCAATCCCTTAACGCTCAGCAAATTGACAAAAAGCACGCTGACAAGGCAAAGCAACGTTTTGAATTACATCAGCAACGTATGGAAAAGATTAAAATCGAAGAAGAACAACGCCGCCAAAAACGGGCCGCACTGGCCAAAAAAGGCTCGCAGTCACAAACCAAGGATAGCATCCTGGCCGCGCTGGAACGGGTTAAATCGAAAAGAAAACCAAACTAAGCAGATCGTAATAAAGAATCAAAAAATAACCAAGGCCTGTTGCGAAAGACAATGCCAGCCCACAAAAAAGTATTTTCTCGGCCATAACAGGTTGATCGACAGTCTCGAGTTTTTCTCCCAAAGGCGCAAAGTAAAGATATAAAAAGCCGGCAATAAAGCCACCGATGTGGTTGGAAATTCCGATATTCTCGAAGACAAATAACTCTAACGCGAACTGGAATACCAGTAGCCATATCAATGCATTCAAAGTAACAGCATTAACACTTCCCGGGAGAAATTTTTCATATTTATATTTTAAATAAACATAGGCGCCCCATAAGCCATAGATACCCCCGGATGCTCCCGCACCAAACTCATCATAGGAAAAAACAAAAAATGTGCAAAAACCCGACAGGGTGGCAATAAAGAAAATATTTATAAATCTAAGTGAGGAAAGGACCTTTTCAAGTACATCGCCAACGGCTCCGAGAACCAGTAGATTCATAAAGAGATGGAAAAAATTTGCATGTATAAAGGCAGATGAAAAAATTCTATAGAACTCAAAATTTTCAAATACTCTCTTTGACCCCCCACCTTCCAGCACAAAGCCAAAGTCATCACCAAAACTGAACTTTCCCGAAGTAGATATGAAATAGATAGACAAGAATAGAATAAATAAAAGGGTTGTTGCTGCTCTGATTTTTTGTTGATGTGAAATTGATAGTTTATTTATGGAGTGTTTTTCATCACCACCGGGTCTTTGATCTATCTCCTCGGAGATTAGCTCTTTGAAAACTTCAAAATCTTCCGGTACGCGGAAAAAATGCTTATCTACAAACATTCTACTTTTATCCCTGACGCCTAACATCAGCCCAAGGATACTGCCTCCCAAATTTATAGGTTCTATTGAATAAATATCCGATATGGAAACAACTCTTTCACCGAAGTAGAAATTTGGCAGAATGAACTGGCCATTCCTATATTTAATTTTGAGTTGAGGTAAAAAAAAGGATTTTAGCAAGCGACCAAGCAGTATCAGGAGGACTACAATATAAGCCAGTATTAAGAAGATATAGATTTCTTTTGACCCATCGAAATTGATAGAAATTTTATTTTCTGTAAAAGAAATCAGAATAACCAAAAGCAGGGATAACAATATAAAAAAGGCAATACTCTTTCTTCCCTTCGCAATATTGAAATCAAAAACAATATCCTTTTCCATTATGCAAATGTCCCCAATGAAAAAATGAGGGTTTGAGATCCTCAAACCCTCTAATACATTGCTATTCAATCATTCAGATAGGCATAGCCCCCCGCAAATGCCAGCCCAACCATGGCGGTAGCGGCCACTGGACTTAATCCAAAAGCTGTTAATGCCGCTATGGTGCCCCAGGTACCACCGTAAGAAATTTGACCAATGGCTGCGCCCGCTCCCCAATATTTAAGAGCATCGGTTATTCCTGCCCCACTGACCTCCTCCATCTCATTAATTGTCAGTTCTCTCATTTTTCTAACCTCCATGTCATATTTATGCAGTATTGCTCCCATAGTTTTAGTCCAGCTTTTCCATTCGCGCCATTATTTATTTTGCCAGTTGATGACGGCTAAAAAACTCCCAGATCAGCGTTGTGGCATTGATCTCATTATTAATACCGCTACTATCAGCTCCAGGCCAGGTATGCCCACCCTTTTCACTTAAATAATAATTAATCTCTGCAGCGCCTTCGCAGTCAGTCCAGACAAATCGGCTTACATTCACAGTCAACTGGGCATCTGCATTGGCAAGAGAGCAGCCATTAGCCTGACGCCACTTATCCAATGCGGTTTCCACCCCCATACGCCAATAAGGTCTGGATTCTTGTTCAAGGATGTAGTTGTTAACCTGGTCGTCCTTCGCATGGAATGCTATCAGGGGGATAGCCTGCTTCACCTTGCAGTCATCCGGATATTGCAAACCGGCAACCGGAGCTGCTGCTGCCAATACGTCAGATAATTCGCAGGCAAGGCGACTGCTCATACGAGCACCGCCTGAATAGCCAGAGCTATAGATTCGGGATTGGTCAATTTTCAGCATTCCTGAAACCATCTTAATCATGTCTCGCACAAACTGTACATCATCAACGCCTTCTTCTTTGTTGGCATTCCAGCTTCTGGACGTAATAGAGTTGGTGAAGGCACCGGCCGGGAAGACAACAGCAAAGCCATGACGTTCCGCCAGAATATCAAAACCACTGATAGCCACCAGAGATTGGGGGTCATTTCCGGAGCCATGCAGACTGAAAACTAGAGGCAGCGCATCATCATGCTCAACTGCAGGAACATACAGCAAAAATTCCCGCTCAACCCCTGCAGAGATAAGATTATGAGAGGAAAAACCCTGATGTTGCTGTGCCCCCAGGTTGCTGCAAACTAAAAACAAAATTGCTGCCTGCTGGCACTTGCCAACAGCTTTTTTTATGAATTTATTCATGGCCTCTTTAACCCTTTTCTGATTTATTTTTCTTTATTTATTTTGGTCAGCGGTACTTTACAGAACTCGCCAAATCACTACTGTCATAATACCGGGAAAATTTTACTGCAGGCAAAAGCAGTTGCCACCAATCCAGCACTTGATGCAAACAGGGCAAGCTGGCAACATGCCCGCTCATGACATTGACTACCCTCCTGTTTAATTCTCGCCATCACCGCCCCAGCACCGCGCAGATTATGTTGTTGGTGTTGCTGGCCTGTATTCCCGGCATTGCTGCGATGGTAGTTTTCTTTGGCGCGGGCGTTCTTCTCAATATTGTCTGGCTGATACCCTGCGCGCTGGCGCTGGAAGCTGCAGTTTTAAAAATTCGCAAGAAGCCTGTTGCTTCGTCTTTAACCGACTTTAGCGCAGCCGTTACCGCGCTTTTGCTTGCGCTTTCATTACCCCCTGCTGCCCCCTGGTGGCTGGGACTGACTGGAGTATTTTTCGCCATCGTTGTGGCCAAGCATTTATATGGCGGCCTTGGTTATAATCCGTTTAATCCGGCCATGGTGGGATATGCCGTCCTTCTGATTGCCTACCCCCTGGAAATGACTCGCTGGCTTTTTCCTGCAACAGCAGATCAAGAGTTGCCAGATTTAATGGCTCTGTTTGACCAGTTTCTTGGCTCTGCTCCCGAAGCCATGGATGCCTTCGTCGGTGCCACGGCACTGGATCAATTCAAGCTCGATCGTGGCGGCTTGACCATAGATGAATACTGGACCGGCAACCCCCTGTTTGGGCGACTTTCCGGCACCGGGTGGGAATGGATTAACGCCGGCTTTCTAGCTGGTGGTCTGTACCTGCTCTATCGCAAGATTATCAGCTGGCATATTCCCGTTGCTGTGCTCGGATCGATAGGCATGATGGCCCTGCTCTTCTATGACGGTGGCAGTTCTGCCAGTCATGGTTCCCCATTTTTTCATCTGTTCGCAGGTGCTGCCATGTTTGGCGCCTTTTTCATCGCTACAGATCCGGTCTCAGGCCCGGCTACCAATCAGGCTAAACTGATTTATGGTTTACTCATTGGCATACTAATTTACTGTATCCGTATATGGGGTGCCTATCCTGATGGCGTTGCCTTTGCGGTGCTGCTGGGAAATTTTGCTGCCCCGGCGCTGGATTATTTTGTACGCATGCAACAAAGTGGAAGCAGTCATGGTGAATGATTCTAAAACCAGCCATCCCGCCTCCATCACTAAAACCAGTCTTGTACTGGGTTTTTTTGCCCTGCTGGCCGCACTGCTACTGGGCATAGTCAATCTGGCAACCGCAGACAGAATCGAGGAACAACAGCGCCTTGCAGAACGGCGCGCGCTGGCTGAAGTTTTTCCGGAGAGCTTGCATGACAACGATCTGTTACTGGATAGCTTTACACTGCTTCCCGACGACCCTGCATTTGGACAGACGGAACTCTTGCAACTCTCTATTCCTCGCCAAGCCTATAGGGGGCAACTCGGTGGTTTGTTTTCGGGCATAATCCTGCCGGTTGAAGCCCATGATGGTTACAGCGGCAACATCCTTCTATTGGCAGGGATTCTGGCAAATGGTCAGGTTTCAACCGTGCGGGTGCTGATGCATAAAGAAACACCAGGGTTGGGGGATAAAATAGATGCCTCTATTTCTGACTGGATTCTTGGCTTTGATGGCAAATCATTGGTTAATCCGACACAATCACGCTGGAAAGTAATTAAGGATGGTGGCGAATTCGATCAGCTGGTCGGTGCAACCATTACCACTCGCGCCGTAGTTGATGCGGTCGAAAGAGCGCTGACATTTTTTCAGTTAAACCAGAACACACTAGCGAACCTGTAAACCAGCTTTGATAATGCCGCAATCTGACTCCCACACAAGGTCATCTCAAACCAGAGATATTATCAACCAGGGGCTGTGGACCAACAATGCCGCACTGGTTCAACTACTTGGTCTGTGCCCCTTG
>CBFIIQ010000011.1:0-16687 GCA_965662685.1 Pseudohongiellaceae bacterium
CGAAAAAGATAACAGTCACAAATATCAATACTGACTCAAGCGTTAACTCAACAGTTGAGTCAGTCGTTAACTCGGTCGCTAACCCCATGGCCAATAGCGCAATTAACAATACTGCAATGAATAACAGTGCAATGAATAATAGTAAAAAGTGAGGAACCGGTAGTGAGAATTACAGCTGTAGATCAAAACAAGTCAGGGGCCAAGAGCCTGTTTAACATGACAGACCTTTCCCGTAAGGCGGTGTATGCCATCCTTGAAAGACTAACTATCGGATCACTGGTGCTGGAAGAAAATGGCCAGATCAGTCATTTTGGCGACCGCGAAGATAAAACTGTAACTGCAAGTATTCAGGTCAAAGACCCGGCGGCATTCCTGGCGGTACTCAAAGATGGCTCAACAGGCGCAGGTGAAGCTTATATGTTGGGCCAGTGGGATACCCCGGACCTGCTTGAAGTAATTCGTCTGTTTGTGCTGAACATGCATACCCTGCAGGAAATGGGAAAAAAACAACCTTTGTGGAGAAAGCTGGTGAGCAAGATGTACCATGCGGTAAGAGCTAATTCACTCACCGGTTCGAAGCGTAATATTTCCGCCCATTATGATCTCAGTAACGAATTTTTCTCCTTGTTTCTGGATCCCACCATGGCGTACTCGTCAGGAATTTTCAAAAAGGAAAGCGATACCCTGCATGAAGCTTCACTGAATAAGTTTCAGCACATTTGTGAGCGTCTACAGTTACAACCTGACGATCATTTGCTTGAAATTGGGACAGGCTGGGGCGGTTTGGCGATTCATGCGGCAAAACATTTTGGTTGCCGGGTAACAACTACAACGATCTCCCATGAACAATATGCTCATGCCTGTGAATGGGTAAGGCAGGAAGGTCTGGAAGACAAAATTACCTTACTGGAAAAGGATTATCGGGAACTGGACAGCAGCGCACAACAGTACGACAAACTGGTGTCGGTGGAAATGATCGAAGCGGTGGGCGCCAAATACTATGATGAGTATTTTCAGACCTGCAGCAGCCTGGTAAAACCTCACGGCCTTATGTTGATTCAGGCGATTACCATTTCCGATCAACGTTTTGAGCAGTCTGTTAACAGTATCGACTTTATAAAACGTTATATTTTTCCTGGTGGACAATTGCCTTCCAATGCAGTGATCGCAGATAAAATTGCTACCCAGACCGATTTACAGCTTATCGGTCTTGAAGACATTACCCATGACTATGCCAAGACACTGGCGGCATGGCGTGAACGGTTCTGGGAACGAATCGAGGATGTCAGGCGACTGGGTACCGATGATATTTTCATCCGTATGTGGAATTACTATCTGTGCTTCTGTGAGGGGGGCTTTCGTGAGAGGGTCATTCACACGGGACAGTTTTTGATGGCCAAGCCCGGTTTCAGGGAATTACCAAGAATTCGCTAAATCCTTTTCAGGGCATAATGCCTGAGCGTGCTAGTATAGAGCGCTCGGATTATCTGCCCTGGAGCTGTTTTGCCCTCATCTCATCCTTTTGAAAAGCTGACACCTGATGCCGTCATTGATGCCGTTGAATCTACCGGCATTATTTCAGATGCCCGTATTCTTGCCCTGAACAGTTATGAAAACCGTGTTTATCAGGTGGGCGTTGAAGATGCTGAACCGCTGATTGCAAAATTCTACCGCCCGCATCGTTGGAGTCGTGAACAGATTTTTGAAGAGCACTGTTTTTCCCTTGAACTGGCTAATCTGGAGATTCCCGTAGTACCACCAATTGTTCTGGGTGATTCTACCCTGGCAGAATTTGCCGGCTTTCAGTTTGCCTTGTTTAAAAGGAAAGGCGGGCGCAGTCCTGATCTGAGTCTGGATAATTTATTGATTATGGGTCGCTTTATTGGACGGCTCCATGCCGTTGGGGCAATCAAGCCTTTTGAGCACAGACGCACCATGACAGTAGAATATTTTGCCGAGGACAGTGCGCAATATCTGCTGGAAAATAATTTTATTCCACAGGACCTGCGACCGGCTTACAGCTCACTGGCTCGGGACCTGATAAAACGCATTCAGGATGTCTTTGCATCGGCCAGAGCGCCAGCGCATATTCGCATTCATGGCGATTGCCATATGGGTAATGTACTCTGGCGTGATGACATGCCACACTTTGTCGATTTTGATGACACCATGATGGGGCCGGCGATTCAGGATTTGTGGATGCTGTTGTCCGGAGATCGACAGGAAAAGCTGGCCCAGTTAAGTGAATTGATTGATGGTTACAACGAGTTTTATGATTTCAATCCCGCGGAACTGGTGCTGATAGAATCCATGCGCACCATGCGCCTGATGCATTACAGTGCCTGGCTGGCGCGGCGTTGGGATGACCCGGCTTTTCCGCTGGCCTTTCCCTGGTTTAATAGTGAAAGCTATTGGGCAGGTCATATTCTGGAGCTGCGCGAACAGCTTTCCGCGCTGGATGAGCCCGCTCTGGAGCTTTTTTAAACCTGTAACTGTGAAAACCCTGTAGGTCGGATAAGGGCGCAGCCCGTCATCCGACATAGCGAGCAATGACTTTTTGAAACAATAAAAAATAAAGTAATGTCTACCTTGTACTTCCCATATTCCTCCCAGCTATTTCTTATACGATGCACCCGCTTGTGCTATGTTTGTTCTGGAATTTAAGGAGTAAATATTTACATGTTCACTGAACCCTTTTCACTGACTACGCCAAGCCGTATTTTTATCATTCTCGTATGTTTCAGCTTGCTGGCATGCCAGCCGGTAGTCAGGGAGGCACTCCAGGAAAGTAATTTTGAAGGGGCACTGGTGTCCCGTGTGGATGATATCCCCAAAAGTCCCAATGATCGCCGGGATTATCGTGCGCTGGAACTGGAAAATGGGCTCAGGGTTTTACTTGTTTCAGATCCTGAAACTGACAAGGCGGCGGCCTCAATGGATGTGAATGCCGGTTCCAACAGTGATCCGGCTGAGTTCGAGGGGCTGGCACATTTTCTGGAACACATGCTGTTTCTGGGCACAGAAAAATTTCCCCAATCCGGTGAATACCAGGAATTTATCAGTAGTCATGGTGGTAGCCACAACGCCTACACTTCCTATGAAAACACCAATTATTATTTTGATATCGAAAAGGATTCCCTGGCACCAGCCCTGGAACGTTTCGCCCAGTTTTTCATTGCCCCTCTGTTTAATGAGGAATATGTAAATCGTGAACGCAACGCAGTTAATTCCGAGTACCAGTCCAATCTGGAAAATGACGGCAGGCGCAGTTATTCAATATTCAAACAGGTGATAAACCCTGCGCACCCGCTATCGCAGTTTTCTGTTGGTAGTCTGGACACCTTGCAGGATAAGGCCGCAGGTTCGCTGGAGCAGGCTTTAAAGGATCAGTATGAGCGCTATTACTCCGCCAATATGATGAGCCTGGCCATCATCGGACAGGAATCACTGGATGAGCTGGAAAGCCTGGCGCTGACCTATTTTCTGGATATAGAGAATAGCAATGCTGATGCCCCACGTACTAATGAACCACTGTTTTTAGTGGGTCAGTTGCCGGCGCTTCTGGAAATCGAACCGGTACGGGATACGCGATCACTGTCCTATACTTTTCCCATCCCGGTGATGCGGGAATATTACCGCGCCAAGCCGCTTAACTATCTGGGCAATATTCTTGGTCACGAAGGCGAGGGCAGTTTGTTGTCGCTGCTGCGCGACAAGGGTTGGGTCAATGGCCTGAGTGCAGGCGGCGGTATGTCTTATCAGGACAATGCCACGTTTTCATTCTCTCTGGCTTTAACCGAGGCTGGTGTAAACCGAATTGATGATATCTCGGCTCTGTTGTTTCAGTTCATTACCCTGGCACAGCAGGATGGCATACAGCGGTGGCTGTTTGATGAACAACGCACTATGGCAGATATCAGTTTTACATTTCAGGAACCAGGTTCTCCAGTGGGTTTGGTAAGCAGTATGTCGCGACGGCTTCAGCTTTATCCACCAGAGGAAATTATTACCGCAGCCTATGCCTTCGAGGATTACAATCCGCAACTTTATCGGGAAATCCTGTCCTATTTGCGTCCGGATAATGCGCTACTGACCTTTACCTCCAAAACTGTTTCCGGTGATCAGCAGGAACCATTATTTGGCGGGCGTTACAACTATGCCACCTTGTCCGATCAGCGCATCAGTGACTGGCGCAGCGATGAAGTTGATCCGGCCCTTGCCATTACTGAGCCGAATCCTTTTTTACCGGACGATCTGAGTATTCGGGATGTGGCAGGAGCCGGCGCTTTCGGCCCGCAAAACAAGCCTGAGCTTATAGTGGATGAAGACGGGATCAAACTGTGGTTTAAACATGATAATGAGTTCCAGGTACCGCGGGCAAATTTCTATGCCTATGCCATGACACCCCTGTTCAATGAATCACTGGAACATAATCTGATATCGAGTCTGGTCATTAATCTGGTCAATGACAAGCTCAATGAATACAGTTACCCGGCTAACCTTGCCGGGGTGTTTTATGGTGTAAATAGCAGAGCACGCGGCTTCTCTATTCGTCTTGGCGGTTATAACGATAAACAGGGTATTCTGCTGGAAGCACTGCTGCAGACACTGGTAGCGGCGGATTTTGAACAGGAACGTTTTGAGATTATTAAAACCGAGAGAATACGTGGGTTGGAGAACGCTGATAAACAAATGCCCTATACCCGTCTTTACCAGAAAGCCCAGGCACTGCTGGTCAATCCTTACTGGTCAGAACAACAGCGCATCGATGCCCTGGAAAAAATTACTCTGGAACAGGTGCAGGCCTTTATTCCTCGTATGCTGGAAAACCTGAATCTGCAGGTGTTCTATCATGGTAATGTTGAACAGCAAGAAGCACTGGCGATGCTGGATGTTCTGACGCGCCATTTATCCGTAACCCCGGCTGTTATTGACCCGCCATTTGGTACCGTTATTAAACTTGAACCGGGTAGCAGGGTGGTGCAGGAAGTAATGGTGGATCATGACGATTCCGCTATTGTGATTTACCTGCAGGCACCCGATGATATGTTGGCAACACGCGCTACCGTGACCCTGTTGGGAAATATTTTACGCACGCCTTTCTTTGATGCGCTGCGTACGGAAAAACAGTTGGGCTATGTCGTCAATGCCGGTTCGATGCCGATACTCAAAACCAATGGACTGGTTATGACCATTGAATCGCCGGTTGCGGATCCTTTAGAGCTGGAAGCCGAAATTAATAGTTTTTTGAAAAACTATGAATCAGAATTGGTCGCCATGCCCGATAGCATGTTTAACGATATTAAAGCCGGACTGTTAAATAATTTACGCCAGGAGCCACAGAGTCTGAGCGCCTTAAGTGGCCGCATCTGGAGTGATATCCTGATTGAGGAAACGGTAGAGGATTCCACCTTGAAAATGGCTGATGCCATTGAAACGCTGGAAAAAAATGACATTGTCGATTACTACCGCAGGCAGGTTATCCAGGGAGAAGCCGGGGCTCTGGTGGGCATGTCGGCAGGAAGGCCTCATCAGGAAGGTTTTTTGTCAGCGCAACAAAGTCAGAATAGTAAGGCCAGCGTTATAGAAGACCGTATTGAAAGCTATAATGCCTTTAAGCAATCTTCCGAGGTCTTTACCTTCAGGTAATTATTCATATCCAGGGAACCAGATCTATGTCTGCCAGACGTCCCGTGGCGGGATTTTTTCTGTCATTGCTAACCGCGCTGATGTGGGGAGTGTTGCCGGTCGCTTTTGTTGTACTGATTGGTTCAATGGATACCATTACAATTACCTGGTATCGCTTTACACTTGCAGCGATAGTGGTTTTTGTTTTTCTCTGGCGCCGTGGCAAGTTGCCGCCGGTGAATAGTTATAATTTAAAAGTGAAGCTGGTGTTGTTTCTGGCAGCTGCCGCACTGGCCGCCAACTTTGTTTTCTACCTCAGCAGTCTGAGTTACCTTAATCCTGAAAGTGCCCAGGTGTTAATTCAAATGGCACCATTCATTCTCATGTTTGGCAGCATCTTTTTTTACAAGGAAAGGCTTGGCTGGCTGGAGTGGATCGGCGTTGGCTTGTTGCTGGGTGGTTTTTCCCTGTTCTTTAACGATCGACTTGCGCAAATATTTACCTCATTGAATGATTATTCCATCGGGATTCTATTGATGGTGCTGGCTTCAGTGACCTGGGGAACCTATGGCTTACTGCAGAAAACCCTGTTGAAAAGTATGGATTCAATTCAGCTCACCAGCCTTATGTATCTCGGTGGTGTAATCTTGTTATTGCCCTTTGCCAGTCCGGCAACCTTGTTATCATTGAGTGCGCTACAGTTTGGCGCCTTGCTGTTCTGTAGCCTGAATCTGGTACTTGCCTACGGCGCCTTTACCGAGGCCCTGTTTCTCTGGGATGCGGCCAAGGTCAGCGCGGTGATCACACTGGCACCCTTGTTAACCATCGTGTCGATGATGCTGGCGGTGCATTGGTGGCCGTCGGTGTTTAGCGATAGTCAGCTTAATGCGCTGGCTTACCTGGGGGCAGTTCTGGTGGTTGCCGGTTCGATGCTGGCGGCATTGGGACATAATCTGCAGAAGAAACCTGTCAGGAAGGATTCAGCACAAGACCTGTTTGTTTCTGAATAGCGAGGATTGATTCCAGTTCGCGAATCTCATGCATGGGCAATGATGGCAGAGCATTGTCGCGCATCCAGTGAATAAATTTTAAGGTCAGAAAGGCATCGAACCAGTTTTGCAGATGCCTGTCATATGCGGCCTTGGTTTTGCTGTGTGTGCAGGCGTGTGCCATGGCCTTGTCAACGCCCAATGCCTGCAGGCATTTCAATAATAATTCACTATCAATACTTGCAAACGTTTTAGCGCTGTTTTTAGCAGCTTTGATGGCTTCCAGAGTTAACGTGCTCGATTTTTCAGGTTGCAGAGTGTGGCATAGGTGCAGCCAGCATTTGAGTGCAAGAAAACAATCGGGATGATAGTACAGGTACTGCAGCTGTGGGTCAGTAAGGGTCATAATTTTAAGCAGTGCCGGGCCAGTGCCAAAGGGAACCCGATCTGAAAGCCGGCTTTCCAGTGCCACTGGGGCACACTGCAGGTTTATGACCTGGCCGATTTTAGCCAGCTTGTTTAACAGATAAAAATCTTCTCCCGCCTGACGCCGGGGAAAACCTCTGGCCTGGGCATAGTGTCGACTATTGATTACCAGGGTGCTGCCAATGGTATGAAATGCCCAGGGAGAGCCTGCCCACTTCAGACCTGCGACATAATAGTCCATCGCCAGGTCATAGCTCTGCTGTGCCTGATGAATATCCTTCCGCTCATGGGCAGTGTGATGAAATGGATAGAGGCCGGCGCTGATACCTTGAGGGTCCATATCCGCTGTTGTCTGAAAGTAATCCCCGGGCAGTACGGCATCTGCATCGCTTGAATGGATCCAGGGCGTTGTCAGCGTCCCCATGGCAATAAGCTGGCAGGCTATATCACAGGCAATTTTTCGTGCCAGACCGACGCCTTGTTTTTCCGCTAAAAACAGCCCGGAACTGAAATGTTCTACCAACAATACATCGAGATTGTCACGCATGGACAAGAGCTGAATATGTGGGGCAATTCTGGCCAGGCATGAATACTGTTGGCTAAGGTATTTTGCGATTTGTCTGGTCTGCCGGAGTTTTTTGGGATCTGCCTCAGCGCTGGAATTTACTACGAGGATAATCAGGACAGATTGCTGGTGAATGGCCGCAGTGAGTTTTTCAAGAAAATCCGGGGCTTCTGCAAAGGCGGGAATACACAGGACGTGCTCCCAGAGTTTATCTGGATCTGCCCCGGCATGCTGGACATATTGCTGCACCACAGAGGCATCTTGTTCGGCATAAAGGGCAAGGTATTGTTGCATCGACATGGGTCAATGGTAACAGTTCAGAGGGCTTGCGAATGAATCCATTTTAGGGAATTTTGCGTAAATAAGCAGTGGAAAAGAGTCTATAGTGAACAATACAACTCAGCGTATATCTGGAATATTACTACCCTCCTGGGTGGACCTGCTCCTGTTCAAGCTTACCTGGGTGGGGCTGGTGGTTTTTCAGTCTCAGGCGTTGTTTCCAGTGATTGCAGTAATTGGCCTCAAACTATTGACCTGGCCTGGCATCATGCGTGCTTTACCGATTGTGGTGCTGACCTTTATCAGTGGATTGCTGATGGACTCCTTGTTGATGGTTTTTGGGGTATTTGTATTTCCCTCGACTTATCTTCCACTGTGGTTGATATTGTTATGGCTGTCTTTTGCATTGACTCTGCCAAGAGGATTTTCTTTTATCATGCGCTGGCATCCATTGGCGCAATCTGTCATAGGTATTGTGGCTGGATGTCTTGGGTATTTTGCCGGTTATCTTATGGGTGCGGTGAGTTATGGTTTGTCTATTACCTCAACGATGTTGCTCCTTGCTGTGTTGTGGGCAGGCTTTGTCCCTCTGATGGTTCAGTGTGAAGAGTGGATGCTGAGAAAGATACAGATTTAAGGTATTTCAAGGGTTGGCTCAAAATGAAAAAGCTTTTACAAGTTCTTGGTTTTTATCTGTTTATCCAGGCAGTGCTGAGCAGCGCGATTTACGGTCAGGAACAGGGCCCGGTACCCGCTACTCCCTGGCAGCAACTTCAGCTGGTAGGGGAGGCAGAGCTCAAGTTTTTCTTCTGGCATGTATATGAGGCGCGACTTTACTCCGATAGCGGTAATTTTGCTTTTTCACAAACCAGGCCGTTTGCTCTTGAATTACAGTACAGGCGTCAGTTCAGTAGCCAGCAACTGGTAGAAGAAACCCGCAAGCAATGGCAAGCCATTGGGATTGACACCGATAGTAAAGATAATGCGTCAAGACTCAGCAATCTGGAAAATTTACTCAACGATGTTGATATAGGTGATGTTATTACGTTGTATGTGGATGCTCAGGGTGCCAGTAATTTTTATTTTAATGGACGCCTGCTGGGTACTATTGCAGACTCCGCATTCACAGAACAGTTTGCGGCAATCTGGTTGTCGGAAAAAACTACTCGACCTGATTTCAGGGACAATTTAATAAGGCAAAGTTAATGATTAATTTGAAAAAAATCCTGCCAGAAAAGCAGGCGCTAAAGCATAAACACTCAATGACTGGAATTCTTGTCATTGTTTTGGCTGTTGTCATCAGCAGTTGCAGCAGAACGACACTGGATGATTATCGCGATACCACCCCTGAGCTTGATCTAAGAACTTTTTTCGATGGTAATCTTATGGCTTATGGATTGCTGCAGGACAGATCTGGCAAAGTAACGAGGCGCTTTGAAGCCACCATTGAAGCTTCCTGGGATGGTGATCAGGGCACTCTGGTTGAACACTTTATTTATGATGATGGCGAAGAACAGGATCGAATCTGGCAATTGACTCATCAGGGTAACGGTCGTTATTCCGGTGTTGCCGGCGATGTCATTGGCACTGCCAATGGTGAAATTGCCGGTGCTGCATTCAACTGGGTTTACAGCCTTGAGGTTCCCTATGGAGATGGCACGATAGTGGTAAATCTGGATGACTGGCTATTTCTTGTTGATGAAGATCATATTATCAACCGTACAGTTCTGAGAAAATTCGGCTTTCGCGTAGGTGAACTTAGCCTGGTTATTGAGAAAGTCTAGAATATCGGTTTTAAATAGCCGGGTGTTGGGAGAGCGTTGCATGACAGACAGTATTCATCACATTGCCATCCAGGTAGAAAACATAGCTAATGCCGTGGACTGGTATAGCAAGGAGTTTTCCGTCAAGGTCAGCTATCAGGACGATAGCTGGGCCATGTTGGATTTTGAAAACCTTTCCCTGGCTCTGGTATTGCCCGGACAGCATCCTCCTCATTTTGCAGTGGCCAGTGCGCACCCGGAAAAGTATGGGACACTGACTACTCATCGTGATGGTACCGAATCAATTTATATCAAGGATCCCTTTGGTAACGCGCTGGAGTTGATCAGGGACTCTGCTTGAGTCCGGCATGTGTCTTCCCTTTTTTTGCCAGTTATGTTTTAAGTTATAGTAATTAAGAGCTTTTTTGTCAGGCATTTTCTCTGTTTCTTTAATTCTTTAATTCTTTAATTCTTTAATTCTTCAATTGTTCTTTGCAATCCATGGCCAACATGCTTATTTGTTGGTCGTTTTCAATTTTCCTCCGTCAACATTATTTTTCCTGAATAATTTCAAACTGATTCCTCTATCCCATCAAAATCATGTGAATTTGGAATCATGGCAGGGATGCTATTGATTCCACCCAGTTCTCATTCCTGCTTACTTATTTTCCAAATATTCAATCTATTTCACAGTTTGCTTATTTTTTCGATGTGTATTTTTCGAAGTAGGGTTATATACCACTTTAATGTTGGCGCACATGTTCGCAAGTGATAGCCAGTATTGTGCAGGGTGGCTATGTGGATCGGGAAATAGTAACCGTTCACAGGAGCTGAAAACTGCATAACGGATAACCAAGTATAGCCAAAATAAACCGTGTTTCGGTGTGTTACGGATTGAGAAAGCAAACGTAACCGGAATGAAAGCTGATGAAAAACGTAAAATATCCTGAAAATAGTAAGGACCATCAAGACGCGGCTGCGTATGCGGCTGTGCGTGTATTGCTTGTTGATACGGCGGAAAATGAGGGTGTTGATTTTCTGCAGGACCTGAAGCAGCGGGAAATGAAGTTTATCTCTCAACGCATTTCCGATACTGCAGAGATGGTTGAGGCTCTGCAAAGCGAAAGCTGGGATATCCTGCTGGTCAACGAACTGGTCGGTGAGCGCAAGCATGAAGAAATGCTGGCTTATCTTCAACAAAGCAACAGTGATACCGGCTATGTGCTGTTGAGTAATACCGAAATCACTACCGATTTTCTAACCAGCGCCTACAAGCAGGGAATCTCTGATGTAGTGACTCGTAGTCAACTGGATTACTCACTTGAAGTTTTCTCCCGTGCCGCGGAAAGAAGTCGGCGCAACCTCCAGTTAAGCCAACTAAACCAGGAAAAATTTGAACTGGCCACACATCGTGATCAATTGATGTCTGGTACAGAAGAAGCCCTTGCGTATCTGCAGGATGGCATTCATGTATTTGGCAATGCTGCCTATCTGGAATTACTCGGTTATACCAATATGGATGACCTTACGGTTCTACCTTTTATTGATGTGGTATCTACGGAACTACGGGACAAGGTAAAACAGTCTTTACTCGATTTTCAGCACAAGGTAAGACTGAAACCCGAGATCCAGGCACTGGAAATTGCAGAAATGTTTGTTACTGCGACCGGTGTAAAGGAAGGAATTCTTCAGGTGCATGCATCCTTTAAACCGATCATTTATGACGGTGAAGATTGTCTCCAGGTAATCCTGAAGGACAGTTCCTCCGAAACTGAGAGAGAGACACCAGCTGCTATGGAAGGTCTGGGTTATCCGCTATTTATTTCTCATCTGGATAACTTTGTAGCTGAGGCAAATGCCACTAAACAGGTCGTCGGGCATGTGGTTCATGTGCGTGCTTAATGGTCTCGAACATTATTTGGCTGATAAAGGCTTCGGCAGCCTTAATGGCAAATTGAAGGCTTTGGCCAGCGAGCTGAAATCCAGTCTGCAAAATAATGATTTCATGATTCGCTTCACTGAAAACAGTTTTCTGGTATTGCTGGATAATAATCATGAGGGAAACGCGGTCACTACTGAAGAAAATGAAGACGCCAATCACCCTGCATTAACCCTGTATCCTGAGTTGCTAAATCAATTTGAGAGAGCGCTAAACAAGGAGATAGGAAAGGATGTCGCCAATAAAGTAATCACCTTTACCCATGAAGTGATACCGGTTGATTCGGACTCTGAATCTGCAGAAAACCTGATCAGATCATTTCTGATGAGCGCTGACGATACAGCATCATGTAAAACTACAGAAACTCTCGATTCCAATGTTGTTCCATTTACCAAAAAGCCTGATGAGGAATTTCAAGAAGAGGATCCTGTTTCCAGGCCTGGAAAGGATGAGCTTGAAGGGGATAGCAAGAAACCGGTAACGGAGAAAGTAAAATTACTTAATAAACAAACCAGGCAGCAATCCAGTACCCGGCCTGTCAGTAAATCTAGAAGTAAGTCTGCCAGTAAAAATCAGCCACCAAAAAAAGTAATCAAATCAGGTAAAAGTGCCAACATGGACACTGGGCTGACAACTATTCCTGTAGTTGAAATTCCAGATCAGCTTGAAGACAAAAATGTGGAGCCCTTGGCCACCCTAAGGCAAGTGAGTACTGGTGAGCTGGAGCTTGCCTTGAAGAACAAGCAGCTGAAAATATTTTATGAACCTTTACTGTCAGTCACAGAAATTGAAACAGAACTCTACGATTTGGGGGTGTATTTGCAGGATGGGTCAACCCGGATAGATCGTGACACGGTGGAAAAAGCTCTTGGAAAAAGTCAGCTGGCAGCAAAACTTGATCTATGGGCTATTGAAAATGCGTTGCAGATAATTGGAGATTTTTATAACCAGGGGTTGGAGTATCGCGCCTTGCTTACTGTTTCAGCCAGTACTTTATTGGATCACCACTTTGAAGAAAATATAAATAAGGTGTTGGGGGCGTACTCCTTGCCCCGGGAAATATTGATTATTGACTTTCATCTGGGAGATTTACTGGAAGACTTCTCTGCAGGATGTCAGCAGCTAAACAAACTAAAAAATTCTGGAATCAGTCTTTGTATTTCAGGGGTAAGCGATACAAGCAAGATAAAAGCCGTTATGGCTGAGACTGATATCAACCTGGTAAGGCTGGATAACTCAATTATTGCCAATGCCGTTGAAGATGGGGATGCGTTCAATTTTCTCCAGGACTTGATTGAATACTTTCATAGCGCAAAAGCCCGCGTTATTGCCGGCAATATCAATACCAGTGATTTACTTTCCATCTGTTGCAAAGCGCGCATTGACCTGGTGAAGGGAGATTATATTCAGAAAGAACCCTTACCGTTAACTGCCGATTCCCTTTCTCAAGCAATGACAATATAACCAGTATTCAGGAGTGATAGACATGGCCGCTAATCTCGAAAATATCAAAGTCATGGTTGTAGATGACAGTAAAACTATTCGTAGTACGGCGCAAAGTCTGTTGAAAGAAACAGGATGCCAGGTAGTGACTGCCCATGACGGTTTTGATGCTCTTTCCGTGCTGGTAAAGGAAAGTCCTGATGTAATGTTCATCGATGTAATGATGCCGCGACTGGACGGTTATGAAACCTGTTCAATGATTCGCAGCAATGAACAATACAAAACGCTACCCATAATTATGCTTTCCAGTAAATCCAGTTTTTGTGATAAGGCGAAAGGCGATGTGGTTGGCGCTAATGCTTATTTGACGAAACCCTTTGCCCGAGAAGAGTTGATTGATGCTATCAGTAAAGTTGTGAAGGTTGCCAAGATTGAACCGGAATTGGAAAGCTCGGAAATTTAAGCGATACAAATTATTCAGACGCCATATTTAACAGGATTGATTATGCAAGAGTTAAAAATTCTGGTGATAGATGATCGCGCTGCGGATATTGAGCATGCGGCATCAATTTTACGACAACAGGGTCATACCATTCTTTCTGCTTTTGATGGCAGTGAAGGCCTTGAATTGGCTGAGTCAACTTTGCCGGATCTTATACTGATGGATCTGGTAATGCCGGAACTTAATGGTTTCCAGGCTACCAGGGAACTTGGCAGGAATGACGCTACGAAACATATTCCTGTCATCATTATCAGTTGCAAGGATGAAGAATCAGACAAGGTATGGGCAATGAGGCAGGGCGCACGGGCCTATTTGCCTAAAGGTTTTAATGACGAGGCCCTGCTTGGCGCAATCACTATGGTGATGGATGAAGATCGGGCAGGGTATTTACCGCAACAGGCTGCAGAATAATGTTAAGCCATAGCAACAGATTCAAGTCACCCTTACAGCATCTACGACTATTGGAAGAACGGGTCAGACGTACCGGGGCAAGTCTGCCTCAAGATGCAAGTCAACTTAAGCGTTTTCACGGTATTAAATGCCTGATCAACAAGGTTTCATGTGTTGTCGACATTTCAACGGTCGCAGAAGTAATTAAAGTCAGGTACGTAACGCCAATTCCCGGAGCTGTAGCATGGATTGAGGGGGTAATGAATTTTCGTGGTGCTCTGGTGCCAGTTTACAACCTCCAGCAATTCCTCATTCAGGCAGAAGCTTCAGTTAGCAAGTTTGCGGCTGCAGAGGGTCCTTTGCTTGTTTGTAAAGTAGACAAACAGTTAATTGCACTAAGAGTCAGTAAGGTTTCAGGTATGCAGAAATTTGATTTTGATGAATTTACGCCTGTAGCCCAACAGAACAGTAATCCACAGCAAATTGAATTCTATATTGATGCAAGCATCGCCAGTAATGGTAGTTGTTACCAGCGATTTGATGTCACCAGACTAATAGATGTACTGAATAGTTATGACCCTTGTAGGCAACCGGCCGCACTGGCGTAAATATTTTTACCATCCATAAACAGGAGCAGGTAATGGAAAATTCCAGTTTATTAATAAAGAAAAGACGTCAGCCAAAAACGAAAGCTTTCATGGCTTTCTTTCTGGTTATTTTGCTATTGATTGTCATTAACCAGATGTTTATCAATCTTTCATCCAGGCAAGTGCAGTCCTGGAATCAACAAGTGACATCGCTAAGCCTGTTGTCCCAGGAAATTGGTAAAGATGCGCAGGCATTGGCTCAAGGCGATAGTACAATTTTTCCTGATCTTTACGATGACAGAATAAATTTCGCCTCAACTCTTGAACAGATTAATAAGGGGACGAGTGCTGACAGAACGATTTCGGGTTTTATCAGTAATGCATTGTTAGGTGACAGGCAATCACTTGTAGAGCCAATCATTACACGCAATTTTTCAGAATTTCCAGATATCTGGTTGAATACAGAGCAGGATATTGATCTTGTATTGGAAAACCAGAGGTTAATAAATGAAGTCAATACTCAGGCTGCTGTCATTCTGAATATCATGCCTGTTATACAGCGTGAATATGAGATGGTTACAGAAAGGATTGCTGCTCTCAATGTCTCTTCGGTGACTGTTGCCGTAGCCCAACGTCAATCATGGCTGGCAGAACGCATTGCATTTAATCTAGGGCGCATCATTGCCGGACAGGCGTCGGCAGATCAGTCTGCTCAGTTGTTGAGTGATATCAATCTGTTTGCTGACACCCACACTGCCTTTCAGACAGGTGACTCGCGTCTGGGGATTACTCAAATTAACGATGCTCAGGCTCTGGATGGCCTGATCAATGTGTCAGTGTTATTTGCCTCCATTGATGAGACTGCCAGTATCATCCATAACGTAATTCCAGAAATTAATATCTATAGCGGGGCATTGGCGAATATTGTCAGCAATAGCGAACTATTACTCGGTCAGATTAAAGGCATTGGAGAATTATTAAGTAATCAGAATAGTCATCCTGTCGCCAGTCCCATCGTTGGCTATGTGCTGTTATTTCTCCTTTTACTGACTATTCTCGGCTATGGTCGCCAGGTTATCAGACAGTCCCGCGAAGCAGAGCAGATCAGTGCAGAAAAGAACTCAAAAAATAATGATGCTGTAGTGAAGCTGTTGAGTGAGATATCCAGTCTTGGTGAAGGTGACCTTACGGTTAAGGCAACTGTAGGCAAGGATTTCACTGGTGCTATTGCAGATTCCATAAATTACGCTATTGAGCAATTACGTGAACTGGTTTCAGCTATTACCAGCGTTACCATGGAAGTTACCAGCTCAACCGAAGACTCCATGCAAACAGTGGAGTCATTATCGGCAGCAACCCAGCAACAAACCAAAAGTATCTATTCTGTGCATGAATCCATGCGGGAAATAGGCAACGGTATTAATCAAGTGAATGAAAACGCACAAAAAACACTTGAAGTCGCAAAAAATTCCGTGCAAACGGCTGTTGGTGGCGCAGCTGTTGTGAAAGATACCATCAAGGGAATGGATAATATCAGAGAGCAGATTCAGGGCACTTCAAGGCGCATAAAGCGACTGGGTGAAAGCTCGCAGGAAATTGGTGGTTTTGTGTCGTTGATTAACGATATTGCAGAACATACCAATACCTTGTCATTAAATGCAGCGATCCAGGCAGCATCAGCGGGAGAAGCAGGCAAGGGATTTGCTGTCGTTGCCGATGAGGTACATGCGCTGGCGGAACGTTCTTCCGATGCCACACGTCAGATTGAAAGTCTGGTTAAAGTCATTCAGGGCGATATCAAGGAAGCGGTACAGTCAATGGAGGATACAACCGCTGAAGTCGTGTCAGGTACCAGACATGCGCAAAGTGCAGGCAAAGCGCTGGATGATATTCAGCGTGTGTCAAAAGAATTACAGGAACTGATCTACAGTATAAATGAAGCTTCCAGTAACCAAAGTAAGGCAGCTTCTGAAATTACCCAATCCATGGCTGTAATCCAGCAAATGACTGCCAATACCACCAGTGGTATGGAAGCTACCTCAAAATTTATGTCCAGCCTTGGAGGATTGTCAGCACGACTGGAGGATGCCGTATCGGGATTTAGCCTGGACAGAAGGAAAAATCCACGAGGTAAGGATAACTGGTCTGGCCTGGCTCATAAAAAAGTAACGCATGC
>CBFIIQ010000011.1:16738-20898 GCA_965662685.1 Pseudohongiellaceae bacterium
GGATGAAGCGCATGCTGAAAATATAGGTACAGATGACTTTGTCGGAAATAAAAACAGCGCTTACAGGGATGGCGCAGATTTACCTAAGAAAACTGCCGTAAACGCTTGAAGTGATTATCCAGGGATTGAACCCAACAGGTATATGTAATGAATAAATGGCAAAGTTCCAGAGCCCTTAAGCGAGTGATCGTTGAAATTCAAACCTTGAGTGAGGTGCTGTCTTCGGCACTGGAAACTGTTATTTCAACTCCAGCAGATGAGGAGAAACCGATTCAGGATCTGCGCGGACCAGTGGCTGACTTTGCCTGTATACCGGGAATGCTGCAACTACTTGATTTGCCTAATCTGTCGTTATTGGCAAATGAAATATCCGTTTCCATAAAAGAATTATTGCTGGAAAAAAAGCAACTGCCTGGATGGAAAGTAAATCCAAGACTTGAAGCTGCCTACTTAGGTCTGTGCAGCATTTCTTCGATGCTTGAAGTTAGCCTTGATAATAATGTTGATAATTTTGAGCAGGTCGGTCTTTTGCTGAACCGGATTAGAAATTCACGCAACGTTGCACAGTTATTTAATTCTTCGGTACTACTTGAAAAGCAGGATATAAATTACCGCAAAGTATTTGAGGAAAAACCACAACTACTTCAGGACTTGATGGAAAAACAGCTAATGTTCTACAACAAGGCCTGCAAAATTCTTCTAAAAAGCCCTGACGACAAAAAAGCGCTCGAGGTTGTCATAAAGGTTGTCAATAATCTGAGCCTGATACTGCGTGATTACAGAGCTGGAACACGCTGGGCTCTGTCCAGTGCTTTGCTGGCGGCACTACCAGAGGAGAATCTCGATCAGACAATGTTTCGGATATTGGCAGGGTTTTCCTGGTCTCTGCAGTTTTCCAAAAAAGAAAGTGTGACGTTGCAGCATGATGAAATGTCGGGAGTACTTGATAAAGATCTGGAAAACAGTGTGCTTAATGAGATATCGGTACTCACTGAGATAAAAAATGAGCAAGCACCGGAAATTTCGTTTATCAGGCAGTGGCTACGTTTGTCAGGTAATGCGCCAAGTCATATCGATAATGATGTAATTTTCAACAAGGCAGGGTCGAATGAAGATGCAGCTCGAGTTGGCTATTACGCCAGGGAAGCGAGAAATAAAACTATAGATATTCTGCGTGAGAAAATAATTATCTTGCTGGATTCTATTGATGAAATTGCAGATGACGTGGACCGCAGTGGCGCACCAATTGAGGAAATACAGGCAGAAATTACCCGGCTAGGGGAGGTTATACATTTTATTGGTCTGACAACACTGGCAGGAACAATTTCAAATGATCTGGCTACAGCATCACCTCAAAAAGATCGTGACTTGTTGTTTTCTATTGCCAGGATACTGGTTGCCAGTGCCGCGGAACTGACTGCTTTTCAGGATAACTATGCGCTCAACCTGTTGCTGGTAGTAAAAGAAGAAGGAAATAACCCGCGCATGAGTTCTGCCCGTTTACATGCCTTGCAGGGAGTTACTGCCTGTATAAAAACTGTGATAACTAATCTGGATTTTATTGCAGAAAATAAACCACAGGTCCCTGAGGAAACCCGATCAATACTTGGGGAATTATCACGCGTCTTGCAGTTATTAAACCTGCCTGAGCAGTCACAACAATTTCAAATTGCGCAGAAATATATTGCTGATTTGGCAATGCATACCTCATTTGATACGAACACTCCTGGATTCCAGCATGTATGCCAGTTAATGATAAATTCTCTTTGGTATTTTGAAAATCTGATATCAGGTAGAGAGAATGATTCTGCTGTCTTTCGTGAAAAAAGTGCCGATTTTACCGCCCGGTTGCTGGCTGATATTTCACTGCGTAAAACGGAGCCCGAAGAAAACCCTGATTTACCTGCAATAGATAGCGCCGGTATCAAACCGGTAGACATTGAGCAACTTTCGCCAGGGCATAATATTCACCCGGAAGCATCAGATGCATCCGGTAAACCACAAAATACAGGGATGGAGATTGATGAGGACCATAAGCAAAGGATGGTCTTTAGTAGTGAGTTTGATGAAATATTATTTTCGCTTCGTGAAGAATTAAGTGATCTGCAGAGTGTGGGCCAGCAGACTGGCAGAGTTAGAAATTGCTGCAGACTGTTTCACACACTGGGTGGAAGTGGTCGTTCAATTGCGCAGGACATTGCCGAGGTTTCCGTTGCCATGGAAACACTTTTCAATAGTCTTTCTGCAAAGCCGCAGGGAATTACTGATGAAATCATGGGGTTTACGGAAGAAGTGCTTGATGTGCTTGCATTACTTCGCGACGGCATCCTCGATCCGGAGAATGACAATGCTTTCAAAGCAGGTTCCTTTAAGGCCAGTATCAATAATATATGTATACAGGCCATGGCCTATGAAAAAGCGCTGGTCGAAGATAGCTCATCAAACGAAACCGGCGGGGCTTATCCGGGCATCACCCAGACCAAAACAGCATTACAAAAATATTTTCAATCTGAAGACCCATTACTAACTGGTTTCCTTCAGGAAGCCAGGGAATTGTATGCACGTATTAAGGAAGGGATAGACACGCTGGAGAAAAATAGCAAAAGTAGCGTAACACTGGAACAGATCAGTAAAGCACTGTATCTCTTCCAGGGCGCAGCTGAAATGGCAGATTGCATAGCAATAAGCAGTGTTATTCAAGCGATACTGGCGTCTGTTGAAAAACTATCGCCAGAGATAGTGGAAGAACATGGAGTGGATCAGGCCTTTATAACTATTATGAATATTAGTGTGGACTGGTTGGGCAATACCATGTCGAAACTGGAAAATCACGGGTCCGTGGATGACAGTGAAGCAATTGTCCAGGAATTAAATAAATACGCTCATAAAATTCCAGCAGCTGATAGTAAAAATGAACAAGCCTCAACACTAGCTGATGCAATAGGCAGTATTACCCCTGAACAGTTGTTGTTTCTTCCGGCACCAGTATTATTGCCAACAAAGTCAGCACTGGAAAAAATGGATTCCGCAAAATCATCAACAGAAATTGCACAACCTGAAGATCTGATAACACAACAGTTACCGTCGCAGGCAATAGAAAGTCCGGTCGATCAGGAGTTACTGGCGGTGTTTCTGGATGAAATCACGGAACTGTTACAGGATCTGGATGACCTTTATCTGCACTGGCAGAAGCAGCCCGAAGACAAAACCACACTGGAAAAATATTTACGCATACTTCACACCCTTAAGGGCAGCTCGGCACTTGCCCAGGATGATGCTTTAAGTCATGCCGCTCATGTATATGAATCATTTGTGATAAGTGCCAGCAAAGGCAGTGGCTTTGATAAAGATTTTTTTACAAGCTGTGATATCCATCTGCATGGGCTACATAAGATTTGTGGTTTGTACAGCAAGGACAGCAATGGCTATATAACAAGAAATGCTGAAGATGATGAATTACCGCCTGTATTGGAAGACACGTTAGCGTCCCGGTTGGAAGTTCACCCGCCTGCTAATTCTGAGAGTTTCACTGGTGGTGATGAAGACTTTGATGAGATGGACTCGGTGAAAATCTCTGGAACAACAGAAGATGAAAAGAGTAATTCGCAGAAACTGGTAAAAAATTCGCAACAAAGTCTTGAAGGGAACAAGGAGGCAGAATTATACAAAGCTTCCAATCGTCCCAAATCCGAAGCTGAAGCAATAAATCCCTTGCCAGCCGCTGAAGAGCAGGTACGTGTTTCAAGCCAGTTACTAAGTTATTTGCTTAATGATGCAGATGAGATCAATTTTTCCAGGAACCGGCTGGAAAAAAGTTTTCATGATGTTGGCAACCTCCTGATCGAAATGGACGAAACTCTTATTCGTCTCAATTCCTTTGTTAAAAGAGTCGATGAAAGTGCCTGTCAAAGTCCAGCTGGCAGAGAGCAGAATGATAATCACATCAAGTCAGCTGCGGAAACTGACGGGTTTGATGTTCTGGAAATGGATCGTTATACAGAACTACAGGAACTGTCACTGTCACTCACAGAAGATTATGAGGATTTACAGGACATCAGGCGCAATCTTTCCAGTCGTCTGAAGGAAATTGATCAGGCTCTAATGGGGCAGCAGCGACTCACCAATAGTTTGCAGGACGGTTTGATTTCATCACAAATGGT
>CBFIIQ010000011.1:20913-21413 GCA_965662685.1 Pseudohongiellaceae bacterium
TGTGCCGCGCTTGCGTCGACTTGTCAGGCAGACTGGCAGGGAGCTCAACAAAGATATCCAGATCGAAGTCCATAATCAGCAGGGTAATCTGGACAAAAATATCCTGCAGGCCGTTATTACCCCCTTTGAACATATTCTGCGTAATGCCATTGATCATGGTATCGAACCGGCACAGGAACGTGTAAAGGCCGGAAAGGATGCGCAGGCAACCATCTCCCTTGAGGTGCTAAGGCAAGGCGCAAGCATTAGTGTTGTCATCAAGGATGATGGGCGCGGTATCGATGTTGAGAAGGTCAAGAGTCGTGCCGTGGACAGCGGGCTGCTTGAGGCAGGTGCCATTATCAGTGATGAAGAAGTAATGCAGCTAATATTTCAACCAGGCTTTTCCACGGCAGAGCAGCTATCCACCATCTCTGGCAGGGGGGTTGGGCTGGATGTCGTGAAGAACCAGATTAATCAGGTCGGAGGCTCGGTTGAGGTCGTCAGTAATGCAGGAAAAG
>CBFIIQ010000011.1:21746-35143 GCA_965662685.1 Pseudohongiellaceae bacterium
ACCTGGTAGTGAAATCCTTTGGTAAACAATTTACCACCATGGCAGGAATCAGTGGCGGCGTGATTATGCCTGATGGCAATGTAGCTATCGTGCTGGACCTGGCTTCACTGGTAAACCTGCATCATGACAATAAGAAAACTGCGTCAGGCTCAGTGTTTTTGCAAGCAGGTCCAAGGCGCTCAGGCGCAAAAAGTAAGAAAATCATGGTGGTAGATGATTCCATAACTGTGAGAAAAGTCACCACTGGTATTCTTGAGCGAAACGGCATGGATGTTATCAGTGCCAAAAATGGTCTGGAAGCCGTCGAATTACTGGACACTTATTTACCCGATGTGATTTTGCTGGATATAGAAATGCCAAAGATGGATGGTTTTGAAGTGGCTGCTTATATCCGTAAGCAGGGATCACCAATCAGGGATATCCCCATCATCATGATTACCTCCCGTATTGGTGAAAAGCATCGTAATCGGGCAGGAGAACTTGGTGTAAATGAATATCTTTGCAAGCCGTTTCAGGAAAAAAATCTTATTAAAACGATTCAGAATTTTTAGTGGATATTGCAGACCATACCTAAACCTGACAAATGAAATTTAAGAAAAAATGACTATGGAAAAACATCAAGCTGCCAGCTGCATGATACTCAAAACCAATGAGCAGCAATGGCTGGTACCCAGAAATATTGTTGCCGAAGTGATCAAGTACAGTTTTATTAATACTTCGGAAGATAAGGACAGTGGAATGAGCTTCATTGAATGGCGTGGTTGCCGCTTGCCTCATATCACACTGTTCAAACCCGGGCAGTGTGTAAAGCCGGAAGCATCAGAAGAGAACAGGGTTGTCATTGTCTATGGCTTGCAAAATCCGGGGATCCTGCCCTATTACAGTTTTCAGATCAGTAAAAGTCCACAGCTTCTGCAAGTGGGTGATAACGACTTGACGCAAATTAAAACACAGAGCCTGCACCCGGGAGAATTAATGCAGGTTGAGGTTGATGGTATAAAGGCCATCATTCCTCAGGTTGATTATTTTGAAAATTCCATTCTTAAACGGATTCACTAGTTATGTTGAGCAGTAAGCAAGTACAAAGTAATGAAATGCTGGATCTGGAAAAAAAGCTTTCTGAAGCTAATGCCCGGTCCCGGGATTTTAGCCGGGGCATGGCAAAACTAAGTGATGCATTAATTCGTGAAAAAAAGAACAGAAAAACCCTGCAGCAGGCGCTGAAAACTGTTGAGATGGAATTACTCGAGGTACTTGGTGCTCATTTTTTGACTGTTTACCAAAGTATAGACAATGGAAAGGAAATTACCGCAGTCTACAAAGGTGGTGATGGATCCGAATCAGTAGAAAAACAATCCATCAGAGTCCCTCTTAGTACGACATCAGTAGCAGGTTATGTAGCACTGAGTCATCGTTCGCTGTGCATCAAGGATGTCTATGAGTCTGAAGAATTAAAAGTAATACATCCTGATTTGAAATTTGATGCCCGTTTCAGTGAAAGTCGAAACATCCAGTTTAAATCCATGATTGCGGTGCCAATCAAGAATGAAATTCTTCTTGGTGTGGTTCAGCTTATCAATCTTGATCATCACAGTACTTTCTCACGTTCCGATATCAAACGTGCTGCCATACTGGCCCAGACACTGGCTAAAATTTTCAGAGATGATTTTCAAACTACACTGGGTCCATATGATTATCTGGTGCAGCAAGGAAAGCTTGGTAGTCTGGAACTGGAAAAAGTTCAGCGAGAATGCAAAGGCTCAAAAAAGAAGATTGTGCGAAAGCTGATTGATGAGTTCAAAATATCGGAAGATGATATTGGTAAATCCCTGGAGTTATATTACCGGGTTCCTTACATGAAGTATGACTCCTTGACCCAGCCTCCGCATGAGCTCATTGCAAACATCACCACAAATTACCTGATCAATAATCTCTGGGTGCCGGTATCCGGTAACAAGGAAGAAGCAGTCATTCTGATAGATGACCCCAGTGATTACACCCGAATAATGGAAATTCAATCTCTGTTAAGAGTGAAGAAGATCGAGTTAAGAGTTGGATTGCCGGAACATATTCTTCAGTTTATTAACTCTGGAACAGATGATTTTCCTGAATCAGAAGGATTTGATGATGTATTCAGGAGTCTGGAAGAGGAAAACGATGTAGAACTGCAGCGCACGGAAGATGATGAGCTGGATGAGTCAGAGGTTACCAGTTCTGCAATTATACAGTTGGTCAATAAAATCATAATGGAGTCTAGCAGGCTGAACAGTTCCGATATTCATATTGAGCCCGGCAAAGATAAAGGTCCTGGTATTGTGCGGGTGAGAGTGGATGGTGAGTGCAGCGAACTGCTCAGGGTTCCGGGAGAACATACTGCAGCGCTTATTGCGCGAATAAAGGTTATGTCCAGGCTTGATATTTCTGAACGCAGAAAGCCGCAGGATGGCAAGTGTAAATTAAAAGTGGCGAAACGAAATCTTGAATTGCGTGTAGCTACAGTACCCACAGTCAATGGCGAGAGCGCAGTGCTACGTATTCTTGCTGCCGGTAATGCCATGCCGATGGACAAACTGGCATTAAGTGACAGTAATTACGAGAGACTTAACGACGTTTGTAAAAAACCTCATGGTCTTATTCTTGTCGTTGGCCCCACGGGTTCAGGTAAAACAACTTCACTGCATGCGGTACTGGGGCATGTAAATAAGCCCAACAAGAAAATCTGGACGGCAGAAGATCCAGTAGAGATTACGCAGCCAGGATTACAGCAGGTTCAGGTGCATCCAAAAATCGGTTTTACCTTTGCCGATGCCATGCGCGCGTTTCTGCGAGCAGACCCGGATATTATTTTGATTGGTGAGATGCGTGATAAAGAAACAGCCTCTATCGGTGTTGAAGCATCATTAACCGGACATCTTGTGTTATCCACCTTGCATACCAATTCCGCACCGGAAACTATTTCACGACTGCTCGACCTTGGTCTTGATCCGGTAAACTTTTCCGATGCCCTGTTGGGTATTCTGGCCCAGCGCTTGATGCGAACCCTGTGTGCTGATTGCAAGGAGCCTTACAAACCTGATCAAAAGGAACTTGATCACCTGATAGATCAGTATGACAGGGAAACGTTTGCAGAACTTGGAGTTGATCCGGCAAGTGTCGAACTCTATCGTGCGAAAGGTTGTACCAGTTGTGGTGGACTCGGGTACAGGGGGCGTGTGGGGATTCACGAATTTTTGCTTGGAACGCCCCGGTTACAGGGGCTGATCTACCGCAACGCTGGTATTGAAGCTATTTATGATCAAGCCATAGCTGACGGCATGCGTACGCTCAAGCAGGATGGTATCGCCAAGATATTTGCAGGTCTGAGTGATTATGCTCAATTATTGAATGTGACGGCAGAGTAAAAAAAAAGGACGCAGATCGGGAGAGCTTTAGCGGGCTTGATCTGCGCCCTAAAGGGATAAAAGGGGAGTTACTGCAATAAGTTCAAGCTGCGTCTTTCACTTGTCTAAAAATCTTCCTCTTTTTCATGATCCGGCGCGAAACTGTGTGTTTAACTCTTCCGGCACAGTCATGAATGGCGTTATACATATTTTCCCTGGTTGAACGAATGACAAATTCAGGGCTGTTGCTCATCCTGACTAATATCTGGCAGCGCTTGTCGATCCCGCCATGATTACTGCTATTGATATCCTCCAGCCTGACATCAAGCAGGGTTATTTGATGATATCTTTCCAGAATATCCAGCAGGTTATCCTGAATCGAAAGCTCTAGTGCGCGAGTCAGGGGAAAGCTTCTTGACTGTATATGTAGTGCCATGTTTTCACTCCTGTTCTATTCAAGTTGCAAGCATCTTATTACAAATATATAGTTCGTAATAATCGTATTATATTTATATATAGTTCGATAAAACCGTACTAATAAGCGAGAGCGCTGATGAATTACAAGCATTTACATTATTTCTGGATGGTCGCTAAAACCGGAAGTATTGCCGGTGCCAGCGAAGCCTTGCATATCACGCCACAGACCATCAGCGGACAGTTGACGCAATTACAGGACACCATTGGGGACAAGTTGTTTGAGCGCAAGGGGCGACGCCTGCTAATGACTGCCAAGGGCAGGACTGTCTTCAAGTATGCCAATGAGATGTTCAGCCTCGGCGAGGAACTCGGTGAGTTTTTAAATGGATCTTCCACGCTGGGTCAGAGAGAGTTCATAGTTGGCATCATGGATGGTGTGCCGAAAACCATAGCCTATAAAATACTCTCGCCGGTATTGGAAGGGAGTGAAAAGGTGCACCTCACTTGCCGTGAGGGTTCTTTTGAACAACTCATCACTGCTCTGGCAATTCGCCAACTGGATATGGTGATCAGTGATATGCCGGTCAATTCGGCTTACAGTATCAAGGCCTATAACCATAAGCTTGGCGAAAGTCCTTTAACCTGTTTCGCTGTGAAAAAACTTGCCAGCCAGTATCGAAAGAATTTTCCAAAGAATCTTGAACAGGCTCCGCTGTTATTGCCCACTGATAACAGCACTATTCGGCCTGCCATCGATCAATGGTTCATGTCGATGAATGTTTCACCAAATATCGTCGGCGAGTTCGATGACAGTGCCTTGCTTAAAGCCTTTGGCGAGACCGGGAAAGGACTTTTTTTCATGCCAAGCATTATAGAAAAGGAAGTCTGTGAACATTATGAGGTTGAAGTCGTAGGCCGGACCAATAAAGTACGTGAGCAATTCTATGCTCTGTCACTGGAACGCAAGATCAGTGACGCGCTGCCAATACTGTCGACTATTTATAATACGGCAAAAACGCAGCTGTTCGCAGATACAGATAGTTGATTTGCACTTTTATGACTATGCGGACTTTGTTGCCGTGACCAGAGAGTAATAGCCATAAGAGCGTTGTGCGCTGACATCTTTAAAGCCGGCTTTCTCGAGAATGGATTCCAGCTCGTTCAAAGTATATTGCTGTCCCTTGTTGCCCTGAGTCATGAAAAAGGAGAAGGCGACGGCGGCGTAGGGTTCATCACCACTTTCCTCAAGCAGAATCTCCTGCAGGCAGATGCGCCCACCGGGAGCCAGAGCCGAAAAACTTTTTTGCGCCAGTAATTCACAGGTTTCCGTACTCCAGTCATGAAAAATATTTGAGAAAAAATGTGCTTCATAGCCTTCGGGCCAGTCTTCCCTGAACATATCAATGGTTTTGGTATCTACCCGATCAGATACACCTGCTTTCTCTATATAGTCTTTGGCTACTTCACAAACCGCGGCCAGTTCCATAATCGTGCATTTCATCTGTGGGTAATGGTTGGCCAGAGCGGAGGCATAACAACCGGAACCGCCGCCGACATCGAGCAGACTACCTATATTGGAAAAATCACAGGTTTGGGTCATGCCTACAGCCGAGGGCATGGAATGACAGTGCATAAAATCTGTGACTTTTTTTGCCAGTGCCGCATCCATCTGGCCTGACTCCCAGCTATCCGCAGGGCCTCTGGATTCTTTAGTTTCGCCATCCCTGATGTTGTCGAGAATAACCTTATAATTTGGAATTGCCTCACCACGACGGATGAAAAATGGTCCCCAGTAATAAGGGCTTTCTTTCAGCATATAAGTGCGCGATAGCGTATTGAGTTGGTAGGCCCCCTGATGCTTGTCCAAAAGGCCCTGTACTTTCAGCATCGGTAATAACGCTTTCATGCCGCGCAGGGAATAACCGAGTTTTTTTGCTGCCTGCTCGACACTCAATGGCTCGTTAAAGCCTTCAAAAACTTCCAGTGCCAGGGCTATGGTAATGGCCTGGGATTTAAAATCGCTGAGCATGATATCCCAGATTTTTGTATCGTCCGTAGGTGGAAGTACTGGATTCACTTTGCTTACCTCTTTACTTTCTGCTGCTGAAAATTATTTTTCTAGTCTCTATTAATCGTTGCTGTGGCGCTGTTAAAAAGTCTACTCAGTAGTATTGGGTGTCAGAGGGAAATTGCCATCATAGGGTGGCCAGTTTGGTACAGGCTGAGTTGGTTTTGCATAGAACATAGCCGCATGGACATGACGTATCAGGCCATCTTCGATACTAAATACTTCGGTGAAATGATTTCTCCAGCGTTCATTGCCCGGACGGCGGACAAAGACTACAGAGAGCATGGCGATCTGCTGTTCTACATCAACCACCTGTACGCGACGTCCGGCGACCTGGGCGAGACCGAAGTCACCGGAGGTACGGCAATCAGTGGTGCCGTTAAAGCCGGTTGCGCCTGCTGCCAATGGTCCACCAAAAGTATCCTGACCATTTTCACGGCGTGAGCAGCCCGGGTGACCTTTTATGACTTTACTGTTCTGGGCGATGATGCCGTCAAAATAACTGTTGGCAATGGCAATGAGGTCATCACGGCTGTAACGGCGGTCTAAAGGGACAGCGCCTTGATGGGGAGGATTGGCAATAAGATTGTCCGCATCCCAGTAGACTGTGCCGGGTACTCCCTGCAATCCTGCATCATTTTCCCGACCTATATGCCACTCGGCTTCAGTGATCATGTTATTGGAAACTTTCATACGCAGGGAAACTACCGCACGCTCGCCATCTTCTTCAAGCAAACCATAGAAGCCAGCTGAGCTGCCTTCGGGGTCGTAATAACGGCGCTCTAATTCACCCAGTGCTGTCACCGTAGACCACAGTCCCTCGTCGTTGGGTGTTACGATGGAGTTTTCTGTCTGCCGAAAACCATAGCTTAACGGTGCCTGAGAGGCGTCATTGGCGACTATGGCATTGAGATAATGGTCAAGAAAGCTGGCCAGGCAACTGCGATCGCAGTCCTGTGCCTGGGCAGAAAATGAAATGCCGGAGATCAGGCACAGTGTAATCAGTTTGCGAAAAAGCATGAACAAGCCCCCATATGTTTTTATTAGTCAGGGGATTCTCTTTCAACTAGGCTGCGCATGCAACAGGCAGCGTCGTGTTTGAAAGTCTAGCTGCCTGCTTTTTCGAGAATAAGGTGGCCGAGTGCGGTGTTTGAAGCCGGCACATGGTAGAAACGGTGCTTTTCATTCACCTGCGATCCCAGCGCCGCTCGGGCTATTAGCCACATCACCAATTCAATACCTTCGGAGCCGGCTTCTCGAATATATTCCGAGTGAGTGATTTTTGTGAGTTCTTCAGGGTCATTGATCAGCTTATTCATGAACTCCAGATCCCATTCCTTGTTGATCAGGCCCGCACGCTTGTATTGAAGCTGATGGCTCATGCCTCCGGTACCCCAGATATGAACATTAAGGTCTTCGTCAAACAGCTCTACAGCTTTGCGCAGGGCCTTGCCCAGCTCGAAACAGCGCCTGCCAGTAGGGGGTGGATACTGGATCACGTTTACCATGAAGGGAATTACCCGGCATGGCCAGGCTTCAGGTTGACCAAACATCAGTGACAGCGGCACAGTAAGGCCATGATCTACTTTGAAATCATTGCAAATCGTCATGTCGAAAGAATCAAGGATGACTGACTGGGCAATATGCCAGGCCAGGTCGGGATGACCCTGAACCGGGGGAATGGGACGTGGTCCCCAGCCTTCATCAGCACTTTCAAATTCTTCACTGCAGCCAATGCCAAAGGTCGGTACCACACGCAGATCGAAGGCACTGGCGTGATCGTTATACACCAGAATGATGACATCAGGGACATTGTCAGCTTGCCATTTTTTGGAATATTCAAAACCTTCAAACACTGGTGACCAGTATTCGTTACCTGTGGTGCGCAGATCGATAGCGGCGCCGACGGCCGGAATATGGGAGGAAAAAACTGCGGAACTGATACGAGCCATGTTTATTGATTATCCTTGTTATTTGAAGTGCTGCGATTACCTTCAATGGGTCGACCGCCGCTGAGCATCATTGCCCGATATTCCTGAGGAGTCATGCCGGTCATGGTCGATACGGCACGCTCAAAGGGTTGTTCGTGGGTATAAAAAAGTTTGGCAAGGAAATAAATATTTCCCCCCTGTTCAATACAGAGATTGTAGTCCTGTTCCAGAACGCCTTTTTTCTGCAGATCTGTCAGCGGCCATTCATCAACATAAGCTTTTTCATCCGCCAGAAAGCGATCCCGGTTTTCAGCCTTCATTAGCGACATGAAAAACTGGTTTAGATGATATCCCTTGCGTGACATGTCAGCATCAAAAACGATGGTGCCGGGAATATCCTGGTAGGGTTTTTCTAGGGCCATGACTGGACTCCTGAGTAAGCGTGAAAAAAGATTCTAGCACAAGCTAAAGCAAGGACGGATTTTGTTCCCGTTAAAGCTGGACAGGAGGGTAATTTGCTACTTTTCAGGATTTTAAATGGCTCCGGTAATGGCAATTATTCAGTGTGGAACATAAATACAGAGGTACTAAGAGAGATTTCTTTAAGAAAAAGCAACAGGGCCAGTATCAGGCAGAGCATTGCAACCACAAAAAGAAAGGCGATGAAGATGACGACCTCAAAATTCATTACCGCGCCAATAAACAGCACAACGATCACCAGGCATATCAACAGGGCACAACAGGTGCTCAGGGAGATAGCCCAGTTGGTTAATGTGGCACGCTGTGTCAGAGATTTAAGTTCGCTATTGACGACTATTCTTTCTACTTCATCACAGACGGCTTTTTTATCTTTAAGAAAACGCCCGCGGTCTACAATACGTCCGAGTCGGTGGGTCATTACATTGAGCGCGCCGGTGATACCGGCCAACAGGAAAACCGGCGCGACGGCCAGCTGAATGGCACTGGAGATATCGGTGACCTGAAAAAATTGCTCCATGGCAGTATCTTTACTTATTCAGTGAATTGAACATCACCTCAGAATAAAGAACATGCCATGTTTAGTCCAGTTACCTGAATGGTGTTGATCAGCTGGTTGCCGGAACCTCAAAGTCACGCCTTGCCGGGATGTTGATATTCTTGCCTTTCATGTCTTCAAGAATAACGTAGAGGCAGGGGATCAGCAGCAGGGTAATGATTGTGGCAAATACAATACCAAAGGCCATCGAGGTAGCCATTGGAATCAGGAACTGCGCCTGCATGCTGGTTTCTGTCAGGATTGGTAGCAAGCCGAAAAATGTCGTCAGGGACGTTAGCAAAATAGCACGGAAACGACGTGCTCCGCCTTTCACCACAGCGCTCACCACATCATCGCCTTTTTCAACGGCCTTGTTTACAAAATTCACCAGAATAATACTGTCGTTCACCACAACACCCGACAGTGCAATAATACCCAGGAAGGAAAGAAAATTGACCGGAATGCCTACCACCAGGTGACCAATAATGGCACCCACCATACCAAATGGAATCACACCCATGATAATCACGGGCTGGGTATATGAACGCAGGGGGATTGCCAACAGGGCATAGATGCCGAATATTGCGAAGATCATACCTCTAACCATGTCCTCAATAATGCTGGACTGCTCTGCAGTGCCACCATCTTCTCTATAATCAACACTTGGGAAGCGCGATTTTAATTCTGGGAAAAAGTTATTCTTGATTTCGTTATTGACCACGTTGGGTTCTACCATGGATTCAATAATGTCAGCGTTCACTGCTACTGAGCGCTCACCATCCACTCTGTTGATGCGGGCATAACCAGGCTGCATATTGAAATCTGCAATAGAAGAGAAGGGCACAGTGTCTCCCTCAGTGGTGCGAATATACATATCTTCCAGGTCGCCAATAGAGACGCGTTCCTCTTCAGGATAACGCACCATCACGCGTACTTCGTCATCACCGCGCTGCAGGCGCTGTGCTTGAGAGCCGTAAAAAGCATTGCGTACCTGGGTGGACAGATCATTCAGGGTGAAGCCCATGATTTCGGCACGTGGCAGTAACTGCAACCTAAGTTCATCCTTGCTGCTAACTGCTTCATTCTTGATATTGATCAGGCCGTTAAAGGTACGCAGTTTAGCCTCAAGTTCACCAGCAGCGGCAGTCAATTCGGCGGGGTTGTTGCTCACCAATTGGTAGGAAATGGGATTGCCACCAAAGACGGTGCCAGAGGAAAAGGTAAGCGTCTTGAGCCCGGGCATATTGCCTACATAATTTTCAAGATACTGGGTCAACAGATCCGACTCTATCTGGCTGGGAACATCCTTATCCATTTCAATAGCTGCTGTACCTGAGGAGGCACCGCTACCGACAATGATTACGTGATCAACAATGTTGGTAGAAATTTCGCCAGTTTCACTATCAAGAAACTCAAACTTTCCATCCAGTGAAAGAGCGGCATCTTCAAGTTTGTCCATCACTGCCCGGGTTTGTTGTTCAGGGCTGCCTTCTACCATAGTGACATTGGCGCGAATAACATCAGCCGGTATTTCAGGTAAAAATACGATACGTACCACACCACCAGCCAACAGGCCGACAGTAATAATGAACATGCCGATAAAACTGGTGAAAGTGATGTATCGATTTCTGATGCTTTTTTCAACCAGAGGCACATAGATGCTGCGCACAAAATGATCCAGACGCGCATTGACGCGGGCGGGTATCTTGTTGAACCAGCTGGCAGGATTGGGTTTGCCAAAATGAACCAGATGAGAAGGCAATATCAGCTTTGATTCGACCAGTGAGAATACCAGGCAAAGAATCACTACCCAGCCAATGGACTCAGTAAAGGCCGCAGCAAATCCGCTAATCATCAGCAGCGGTAAAAAGGCAACGATAGTGGTGAGAACGCCAAAGGTGGCAGGCAAGGCAACGCGATTCGCACCATGTACAATACTCTGAATACTATGACCATATTTGTCCATACTGTGATGTGCACTTTCCCCAATAATAATGGCGTCATCCACTACAATCCCCAGCACCATAATAAAGCCGAACAAGCTCAGCATATTCAAATCGAGGCCAACCGCGGGCATCATGGCAAAGGCTCCGAGAAAAGAAATTGGGATGCCAACGACTACCCAGAATGCCAGTTTGATCTCGAGGAAGATGCTGAGAATGATGAAAACAAGGAAAGCTCCCATCAGCAGGTTGGTGGTCATCAGATCAAGACGGTCTCTCAGGTAATAGGAAGAATCTGCCCATACATCGAGGCTAATTCCTTCCGGTAGCGTCTGTTTGCGTTCTTCAACAAAATTACGGGCGGCTTCTGTAACCTGCAGCATATTCTGGTTGCTTGTGGTGAGTACTGTCAGGCTGATGGAAGGTTTGCCATCAAAGCGGGCATAGGTTTCGGTATCTTCAAAGCCGTCAATAATGGTGGCTATATCACCCAGTGTTAAAATAGTGCCATCGGTTGAGGTGAGCAGGACTATTTTGTCAAAATCATGATAATCGTAGGCAAGGGCCTGGGTTCGCACCAGGATTTCGCCCCCCTGGGTGTCAATAGAGCCTGCCGGCAGATCCAGTGAAGAAGCGCGAATACGCTGGGCAATCTGATCCAGGGAAAGACCGTATTTGAGTAGAGTGTTTTCCGAGACTTCAATGCCTATTTCGTAAGGGCGATCACCTGCCATGCGGACAGAGGTCACGTCACTCAGCTCAAGCAGTTCATCCCTTAATTCCTGTGCCAGTTCTTTCTGGCTTACCGGATCAATATCACCATAGACTTCAATACGCAGAGCATCATTGCGCAACAGTGTGCGGCTTACCGAGGCGGGTTCCGCATCTACCGGGAAATTGAAAATGCCATCTACCCGGGTTTTAACATCGTTGAGCACCTCGTTAATATCATAGGACTCATCTACTTCAAGCGTTACTGAACCGCTTCCTTCCTGGGAAATCGAGCGTACATCAGTAATACCATCTACGTCTTCTACGGCCTCTTCCAGAAGAATAATGATGCCTTTCTCAACATCGGCAGGAGTGGCGCCGGGATAGGCCATCGATACCTGGATAGTGTTGATGTCAAAATCTGGCATCGCCTTTTTAGTAATCGTATAGATAGAAAACAGACCTGCCATGATGATAATGATCATCAGCAGGTTCGCTGCTACATGATTATTGGCAAACCATGAGATTAAGCCTTTTTCTTCTTCTAATTCTGACATGTTCGATGAAGCCTGTTTTTAACGATTGATAGTGTTTTAACCTTACTTGATGGCCTGAACGGTTTGGACCATGCCTTCCATTTCCTTGATCTGAACCGGTGAACCATTAAGAGGATTTTCGAGGCGGGTGAGGATGACACGGTCACCATTTTCCAGGCCTGATGAAATGTAGACGTCATCGCCATTAATGGTGAGGACTTCAACTGTTTTAGGTCTCAGTCTGCCTTCTGCATCGGCTGTCCAGATTACATTATTGGCCTGAAGTGTATAGCGTGGCAGAACAATCACGTCTTCAAGCAGGCGGCCGCGAATTGTCGCGTTCACATAGGTGCCGATTCTTAAAGGTTCATCATTCCACTCATTATTCTGGCTGGTCAGATTGTATGGGTCTGCAATCTGCACGACACTAAAGAGGACACGGGTCCGAGTATCCAGTACACCTTCAGTGCGGGATAGTTTGCCGGTCCAGTGATAATCCTGATTGCCGATTCGACTCACCAGGTCAACTTCCACTGCATTTCCCATGTTATCTGCGGCACTCAGATTGTCGGTGTGAGAAGGCAGGTCAAGGAAGGCGATTTTGGTCTCCGGTATCGGAAGCCTGACTTCTGCATAATCTACGGCAAACGTTTCTGCTATCGATGCGCCAGTTGTAACATATTGTCCAATATCGGTGTTTTTGCTGCTAACGAGACCGTTATAAGGTGCAATGATAGTCGTTTTGTTCAGATCAGAGACAGCCTGATCGAGGTCAGCCTGAGCCGATTCCAGTCTTGCCACAGCTTCCTGTAACTGGGGTTTACGTAAATAAAGCTCTTTTGCCCTGATTCGAGACTGCTGCTCAGCTGTCATACGGTCCCATTCGCGCTGAGCAACATCTGCCTGGCCTTTTTCCTGTTCCAGCAGGCTTTTAGCGGAGGCCACTGATGCCTGTGCACGGCTCACTGCAGCGCGATAATTCTGGTCATCCAGCTTGATCAGGACGTCACCTTTGTTGAAAAAACCACCAGCGACAAAGGACGGGGATACTTCAACTACGCGGCCAGCAACTTCAGACACCAGGTTGGTTTGCGTGCGCGGGGCAACAGTGCCCTGGGATGAAACCGAGATATAGGCATCCTCAACAGTCACCGTCATTGCATCAACCACAACCGAGAGCTGCTGCGGTTCATTCTGCTCGGCATCCGGGCGTCCCGCACGCAGCATTATTGCGATAGCAATTGAAGCCAGGATAATGAGGAATGGCAGGAGCTTTTTCAGCATGGATATGATCCTTTAATAGTATTTATTGCTGCTTGGTCAAAATAGGGCTGTTGTAGCAAAGAAAACATTTTATCAACATCTTGTCGCTGCATCGTCGCGCTGGTATCACAGG
>CBFIIQ010000011.1:35156-35649 GCA_965662685.1 Pseudohongiellaceae bacterium
TATACACATTACGTTCAAGCATCTGATGCAGTTCACTTTTTATTGAAAAAAATAAATGACTCGCGAGTCATTATTTGCGAAAGCGATCTTACTCGCAGTAGTGGGCAGAAGCAATGGGAAAAGCTCTGCACAATGTGGAAAGAAAATGAAATGAAAGCTGAAGTTGCGTCTGCAACAGAGGTTTTAGTGCAGTGCTGCACGTAATGGTAATTCACGAACTATAGCAGCTTCGATTTCCAGCAGTTCATCAAGGCGGGGAATTATCATTGCTTCTGAAAAGTAGCTTTTAGCCAGTGACAGAAACAATTGATAGTGGCGGCTTTCGGAATCTGTGATGGCAAGGTAGAAACGCTTTAGTTTCGGGTCCTCACCCTCCGGCAAGGCCCGGGCAATCATGCCGAAGCGTTCTGCCCCCCGCGCTTCAACGATACTGGCAATGAGCAAACGATCCAGCATATAGGCTTCTTTACCCTTGTCCATGGCCTTGTGCAGT
>CBFIIQ010000011.1:35888-55448 GCA_965662685.1 Pseudohongiellaceae bacterium
TGCGCTGGAGGAGACTTGCTTTAATGAGAAATCCATTTCTCTTGTTTAAACAGACTGGGGGGCTGGTGTTGGCAGACAGGTAAAAGTATTCAGCAGAGCCTGCCAGCTACGACGTTTTCCTTCCAGTTCAATTTTTAACAGACGGTAACGTTGACGCAGACTTTCAGCATCAAGATCATGAAACTTTTCATGTAAGTCGGTGGATAGCTGCGCAGACTTGGCCTGATACCACTGCTGTTTGAGTTCGGCCCAGTGATTCAGGGTTTCCACCAGCTGGTTATATTCAGATTCGAGTTTTTCGCGCCACGAAGGGGAGTCGATCACTTTTTCACAGGTGATCAGGGCATGATTGTATTGCACCTGCAGGCGTTTCAGTTCCTGCCGGTAAACCGAGCATTGGCGCAGGTTATAGGTAAGACCAATCCAGGAGCAGAACTTGATCAGCCACTTGGTGGGATCCCAGTGATACCACTTGATACCATTACGATAGTCCCAGGCGAAGGTGTGATGGTAGTTGTGATAACCCTCGCCAAAAGTAAATAATGAAATAAACCAGTTGTCACGGGCAGTTTGTTGCGGGTCATAGTCCCGACTGCCCCAGATATGCGCCGCTGAATTGATCAGGTAAGTAAAGTGCTGACTGAGCACCAGACGCAGGAATCCAGCCAGCAGCAAACTTGCCCAGATATCACCATGAATAAAGCCAATGAGAACTGGTAAGCCGATATTCATTATTAGTAGCAAGACCAGATAATGTTTGCGCTGCCAGATCAGAATGGGATCGGCCAGCAGATCCTCCACATTACTGGTGTCCTCTTTAGTGCTGTCAAAATCCCGAATCATCCATTCAAAATGGGAATACCAGAATCCTTTACCTGCGCAATAGGGGTCTTTGTCATTGTCATCTACATACAGATGATGACGGCGGTGATCAGAGGCCCAGGTAATACAGTCATTCTGTAAGGCACAGGCTCCGCCAAGGGCGAAAATAAACTTCAGAACTGGATGAGCCTGATAGGCTTTATGAGACCAGAGCCGGTGATAGCCAGCGGTAATAGACATCTCGCAAAAAATTAACAATGCCAGACACCAGACCCATTCATACAGGTCATAGCCATAATTTATGCCATACCAGGGCACCAGAGTAAGCACGGCGAGAACAGGTATTCCGAGGACGGCAAGGTTTAACCAGCGAATCGGGGGGTTGGGACTTTGGGAAGCCATAAGAGATGTTTTCTTCCGTAAATGGATGGACTGCTACTTTTCAGGTGAAATTATTACAGATAAGTCGTAGCAATAAAACCGCTTGATGACTTTTAGAAATTTGGGCTTTGGATCGAATAGCAATTGATGATCCGCTATACTGCCGGAGTTTCGCCAAGCTGTGTTTTTTCTGGAGAATTTATGTCGGAGCTAAAATCAATAGCTGAAGTTCAGTGTTTCAGGGAAAAATCCTCAACCTTGCGCCGTTACATTTCACAGGTCTTGCTGGGGGCGGGCAGTAATCTGATACTGGCTGGGCAGGTCTATTCCCAGCAGCAGTCTGTTGAGGAGATCATTGTCGAGGATACTGGTCGTAGCCCCTACCTGATTGATGAATCCTCTATTGGAAAATTTACCGAACCATTGCTGGACACGCCGCAGTCGGTGACGACTATCTCTGCAGAGCTGATGGAAGACCGCAATGCCATGAGCCTGGATGATGCCTTGCGCAATGTGCCTGGTATCACCCTCGGTGCCGGAGAGTTCAGTTGGCAGGGCAATAACCCGAATATTCGGGGCTTCTCGTCCCGCAATGACATGTTTCTGGACGGCATGCGGGACCTGGGTAGCTATGCCCGTGATCCATTTAATCTGGATACTGTTGAGGTTCTGCTGGGTTCATCCTCCATGGTATTTGGGCGCGGTTCCACGGGGGGGGTGATCAACCAGAGCACCAAAAAACCGGTACAGCAGGAATTACGCAAACTGCATATGAATTTTGGCAACGCCAACACCAAAAGAATTACGGCTGATTTTAACCAGCCGCTGGATCTTGGTGGTGATGCCGCCTTTCGCGTCAATCTGCTTGGTCATAAAGCCGACGTTCCGGGACGTGATGTTGTGGAAACCGAACGCTATGGCGTGGCTCCCAGCCTCAGTCTTGCATTGGGAAATGCCACACAGCTGACGCTCAACTATATGCACCTGCAAAGTGATAGTACGCCGGATTACGGCCTGCCATGGATTCAAGGTGAACCCGCTGCGGTGAACCGGGAAAATTTTTACGGTTTTGAAACTGACTATCTGGAGACCCGGGCCGATGTCAGCTCAATAATTCTGGATCATCGTTTTAACGAGGCGTTTTCCCTGAATACCCAGTTGCGCCATGCGGATTATTCGCGCAGCAGTTTTATTACCGAGCCCCAGGTAGGACCTGGAGTGACTCGCAGTGATGCTCCAGAGTCCGTTACCGTTTACCGAATGATTTTTACCGGTGACAGTAATGAGCGCATGCTCCAGGGCCAGGTCAATCTGCGTGCGGATTTTACTACCGGCTTGATTGAACACACGGTTATTAGCGGGATTGAATCTGCCGAAGAATCGTCTGACCCGGCCTTTGGCTTTGCCTCGCAAACCCCCTATTTTGATTACGGCATTGCTGTGCCAACCACGAATCTGGCAAACCCTGGTGGTTCCTATAACGGCATGACGGCGACCCGTCTGCGATCCGATGCCAGTAGTGACACACTGGCGGCTTATTTTCTCGACACCATAAAATTTGGCGATCGGTGGCAGCTTAGTCTGGGTCTGCGCCGGGATCGCTTTACCAACAACTATACAGAATATCGTTTTGATGTTGACGGCACCCAGGCCAGCAGTGGGCAGGTAATTACCAAGGATATTGAGACCAGTTATCGCACCGCTTTGGTTTATAAGCCAGTAGCAGATGGCACCATTTATCTGGGATGGGGTACCTCCTTTAACCCTTCCGGCGAATCACTTTCTTTCGTCAGTAGCGGTCGTGCTCTGACCACCAGTAATATTTTCCTCGAGCCGGAGGAAAATGAAAGCCTGGAACTGGGGTCCAAATGGAATCTGCTGAATGATCGTCTGCAGCTGGATGCTGCCTTATTCAGGATCACCAAGAAAAATGCCCGGGTTTCTGACCCACTTAATCCGGGTTTCAATACCCTGGCGGGAGAACAGGAAATTAACGGATTTTCTGTCAATCTAAGTGGTGGCCTGGGAGAAATTCTTCATTTCACCACAGGTTATACCCGGCTGGATGACAAGCAGGAAAACCTGCTGACAGGTAATACCGGCAGGATGGACAATGTGGCAGAGAACTCCTTTTCCTTCTGGATTAACTGGGCCCAGGGAGAGCGGCTTGATTACGGTATTGGTACCCGTTATCTGGATGAAAGGGTTGTTAACAACAGTAAATTTGCCGGAGATTACTGGGCATTGGATGCGATGATGAAATATCAGTATTCCGATAACATCACCATCAAGGTGAATCTGACCAATCTTACTGATGAGTATTATTTCGATCAGTTGCATCCCTGGCATGTCGTTCCCGGGCCAGGTATTGGCGGCGTATTTGCCATTAATCTGGATTACTGATTGTATGATTCTGCACTTATCAGGGGTTTTAACTGGCGAGCAGGTAGAAACTTGCCGGTCACGATTGACCGACACAGACTGGTCTGATGGTCGCGGCAGTGCAGGCTATTTATCGGCAGCGGTAAAATCGAATGCCCAGTTACCGGATAATCATCCGCTGGCCAGGGAACTTGGTGAAATCATCATCAGGGCGCTGGATGGCAATGCTATCTTTACTGCAGCCGCTCTGCCTTTGAAAATAGTGCCACCGCTGTTTAACTGTTATGAAAATGACGGCCATTATGGCAGACATATTGACGGAGCTATCCGGCCGGTGACGGGAACGCCTTACCGCGTTCGTACTGATCTTTCTGCTACCGTGTTTTTGTCAGATCCGGGAACTTATCGGGGTGGGGAACTTGTCATTGAAGACAGTAACAGGCCATCCGAAATCAAGCTGGCTGCTGGTGATATGATCCTTTATCCAGGCACCAGTATTCATCACGTTAAACCGGTGACCAGTGGTAAGCGTCTGGCGGCTTTTTTCTGGATCCAGAGTATGGTGCGTAGTGACCATCAAAGAACCATGCTTTTTGAATTGGACAATGCTATTCAGAAAATAGCAAAGGATTCGCCCGACCAGAGTGCCCTGACAAATCTGGCCGGCGTCTATCATAATTTGTTACGAGAATGGGCCGATACCTGATGTCAAACAGTGATGACCTGATTATAGAACTTCAAACCCGTCTGGAATTTCAGGATCTTACTATTGCCGAGCTCAATGATGTGATTACTGATCAGCAAAAACAGCTGGACAGTCTGTCGCGCAGGCTCGAAATGCTGGGGGATAACCTGAAAATCCTTGAGGCGTCTGTTGACACGGAGCAACAAGACGAAAAACCCCCGCATTATTAGCACTGGTTATTCTGGCAACCGTTATTCTCGAGCACTACCAGCGAACAAACAGATTTCTGAATATTCGCTAATATATTGCAGCGATTAACGCTTACTTCTCAATGTCGACTTCCTCAGCCTGCAAGCCCTTGTCACCTTCGGTAACAGCAAAATTTACGCGCTGACCTTCTCTCAGAATCCGGTGTCCATCTCCCACAATAGAGCGGAAGTGAACAAAGATATCGTCTCCGCTATCCCTGGTGATAAAGCCAAATCCTTTACTGGCACTAAACCACTTAACACTTCCGGTTTCCCGGGGACCACTACTGATTACTACAGGTTTACTTTCTTTTTTGCTCTTCCTCTCTTTCTTGCGAGAAGAGGACTTTCTGGAGGAGCTGGCGCTTTGGTTAAGACCTTCTGCGGAACAAACCCAGAAACAGGTAAAGCAACCGGCCAACAGTGCAACAGCAAATACGGTTAGTGGCTCAGGTAAAAAATTGTATAAGCCGATGAAAAAAGAGATAGCAGAAAGTACTATCGCTACGATTATTGAAGCAATGATAATTTTGATGTTCATGATTAACTCTTTTCGAAAAAGATGGTTTTCTTTTTTATTATTAATGTTTATTTTTTATTTTATCTTGTCTGCACGCTGGAGGTGACAAGAGATCAAGCAATGGTAAATGGCAATTACAACAACCATGCAGTGCAGCAAGTTAGGGATGGTAACATTTTAGAGAGAGATTTTTAAAGGGGATTGGTTCTCTAGTTTCCGGGCACCATATCAGAGCGGAACCGGGATTCCACCAGCACGTATTTCTATGTCTGTTTTCCCGTCTGCCTCGCCAAAATCCCGTTCCGGGATATCACAATCCTCAAGGATTGTATTCATACGGCTGCGATCACGGGCAAATAGATCCAGATCATATTTAGTTGAAACATCACGCCAGGCTGCAGCATATTCACAATGGAAACTTTCCTGATCAGGGCGCCAGTTGCCAATCCCGCGATCACGTTTTTTACGATGGCTGTCGCGGCTCACAGGAATCAGATTTAACGGGTCATTGGCGAATTGCATGCGTTTCTGATCATCCCACTGAAAGCCATTGGCTGCGTTGGCATAGGCAAGAGGAATGATGTGATCTATCTCCAGACGGGCAGCGCGGGAAAACTCTTCTCCACTATAGGGGTCTGTCCACCTGCCTTCACGAATTTCACATTCGCGCGGATTGGTCCAGGTCACAGGAACCGCGCTGGTGGCCTGTAGAATCTGGGTGCGAACGCTCTGACAGCTACCTACCAGCATCCAGTGGGGCCAGTCATCTTCCAGGTAGAACAGATCCAGATCACGATTTGTAAGCTGTGGACGGCGTGCCATGATGTCGTTGCGAGAGGGTGCCATACGGCAGCCTGACTGGTGGCAATGGTAATTGCCGAACAAATCCCAATGACCGCCATTACGGTCGAAATTCTTTTCCAGGTGAGCCTGCAGGGGTGACCACGGCAGACTGAAGAAGAGGCCGGATAAAAGCAGCAAGACAATTTTTTTCAGGTTCGGCATATTGCTCTCCTGATGAACAGGGTGAAATTCAGTTTTACGTCCATTCGCGCTCAGGGTCTATTTTGAACCGAGTTATCAGCTTCTGATTTTCCGGTTCAATGATACCGGGTTGATCCGCAAATAATCCCGATCTGGGCTCGAAGCAGTCAGCTATCTCAAATCACAGGGACTTTAACTTGGTCACCTGATCCTGTAACTGATTCAGGGTTGTCTCGGCATTAGACAGCTTTTCCTTTTCTCTGGCAACTACGTCAGCCGGAGCGTTATCGACAAATTTGGCATTGCCCAGTTTGCCGGAAAGCCTGCCAATTTCCTTATGTAGCTTGTCCTGTTCGCGTCCCAGACGCGCCAGTTCAGCGTCCACATCTATGAGACCGGCCATTGGCACAAGAACTTCCATTTCTCCCACCACCTGCATGGACGAAGGCGGTGCCTGCTGCGGGTCACTGAGCCAACTCACTGATTCCAGCTTCGCCAGCTTGATGAGAAATTGCTGGTTGCGCTCAAGATTTTTCCTATCCTGTTCATCAGCACTGCTCAACAGGACATTAATATTTGTAGCGGGTGAAATATTCATTTCACCGCGGATATTGCGGATGGCAATGATAACGCCTTTGATCCACTCCACTTCCCTGTCGACACTTTCATCAATAATGCTGGCATCGGCCTCGGGAAAGGGTTGCTGCATGATGGTGGCACCTTCAATGCCAAGCTCGGGCGCCGCTTTCTGCCAGATCTCCTCGGAAATAAACGGCATCAAGGGGTGCAGCATTCGCAGACTGCTTTCAAGGATATGTAACAGGGTATAGCGGGTAGCATTTTTTTGGGCGTCGGAAGCATTGTCATCCCAGAGTACCGGCTTGGAGAGTTCAAGATACCAGTCGCAGTACTCATTCCAGAAAAAATCGTAGATGGCCTGGGACACCAGGTCGAAGCGGTAATCGGCAATGCCACTTTCAACCTGTTCCAGTGTTTGCTGCAAGCGTGACCTGATCCAGATATCCACCTGGGAATAATCTTTCTCGCTGTTCGGTTTAGTGATTTGCTGCTCTTCAACATTCATGAATACATAACGCGCTGCATTCCAGATTTTATTACAAAAATTCCGGTAGCCTTCGATACGGCCCATGTCAAAATTGATGTCTCTGCCGGTAGAAGCCAGGGAATAGAAAGTGTAGCGCAGGGCGTCAGTTCCAAAGGCAGGAATGCCTTCAGGAAATTCCTTGCGGGTTTTTTTGGCAATTTTTTCTGCATCCTGGGGACGCATCAGTCCCCGGGTTCGTTTTGCCACCAGGCTTTCAGCGTCAATACCATCAATCAGGTCAATGGGGTCAAGCACATTGCCTTTTGACTTGGACATCTTCTGGCCATCACCATCGCGAATAAGGCCGTGAATATAGACTTTCTGAAATGGAATCTGCTCCCTGAATTTCAGCGTCATCATGATCATGCGCGCCACCCAGAAAAAGATTATGTCAAAAGCCGTGACCAGTACATTGGTCGGGTGAAAGGTCTTTAATTCTTCCGTATCTTCCGGCCAGCCAAGGGTGGAAAAGGTCCATAGCGCTGAGGAGAACCAGGTATCCAGAACATCTTCATCCTGTTTCAGCGGCAGGTCCGCTGCCAGATTATATTTCTCCCGTACCTGATCTTCACTGCGACCAACAAATATATTGCCATCTTCATCGTACCAGGCGGGGATGCGATGCCCCCACCAGAGCTGTCGACTGATACACCAGTCCTGCAGATCACGCATCCAGGAAAAGTAGGTGTTCTCCCAGTTTTTGGGAACAAATTCGATATCCCCGTTTTCCACCGCTTCAATGGCGGGTTTGGCAAGGCTTGCCACTGCCACATACCATTGATTGGTCAGGTAAGGCTCGATGATTACACCGCTGCGATCACCACGCGGTACCTTGAGCTTATGGTCTTCAATTTTGTCCAGCAGCCCTGCGCTTTCCATATCCCTGACGATCTGTTTGCGGGCATCAAAGCGGTCCAGACCGCGGTAGGTCTGCGGGGCATTTTCGTTAATCGCCGCATCAATAGTAAGAATGTTGATGACCGGCAGGTTATGACGTTTTCCAACTTCGTAATCATTAAAGTCATGTGCCGGGGTTATCTTGACGCAGCCGGTGCCAAATTCAGGGTCTACGTAGTCATCGGCAATGATGGGTATTTCCCTGTCGCACAGGGGCAGCTGCACGGATTTCCCTATCAATGAGGCAAAGCGTTCATCTTCGGGGTGCACGGCCAGGGCAGTATCCCCAAGCATGGTTTCCGGACGTGTGGTGGCGATAGTGATATAGGATTTGCCGTCAGCTGTGGTTGCGCCATCGCTCAGCGGATAGCGGAAATGCCAGAAGTAACCATTTTCCTCTTCCGAAATAACTTCCAGATCAGAAATGGCGGTGTGCAGTTTCGGGTCCCAGTTCACCAGGCGGTTGCCGCGATAAATGATGTCTTCGTCATAAAGGCGAATAAACACTTCTTCAACAGCCTGGGACAGACCTTCATCCATAGTGAAGCGTTCTCTGCTCCAGTCAATTGATGAACCAAGTCGACGCAACTGGCGCGTTATATTGTCGCCGGATTCGGCTTTCCATTCCCAGACTTTTTCAACAAATTTTTCCCGTCCCAGATCATGGCGGGTTAAACCGTCTGCCTGTAATTGCCTTTCCACCACCATCTGCGTTGCAATGCCGGCATGATCGGTTCCTACCTGCCAGAGGGTATTACAGCCTTTCATCCGGTGATAGCGAATCAGGGCATCCATAATGGCGTTATTAAAGCCATGTCCCATATGCAGGCTGCCTGTCACATTGGGCGGGGGTATGGCAATGCTGTAGGAAGGCCCCTGGCCGGAAGGTTTGAAATAGCCATTTTCTTCCCAGTTCTGGTACCAGGTTTTTTCTATCTCGGAAGGTTGGTAGGTTTTGTCCATCGGATGTCGTTTAACTGCCTGTTTGTGGATATATGTGGCTGAGGGAAAGGCGCGCATTATAGCCTGTCACACGGATATATCCCAATGCAGCAGTAATGAGATTATGAATTTATTTTTGTGTGAATTGCGTCGCAATGTTGGAACAGTCCAGCTATTCCGGCATGCCTGTTTCAATACCGAGTGATTCCAGGTTCATGCTCACGCCATAATAATTAGCCAGTGCAACCTGATGATCAAAATCAGCTTGCCAGCGTTTCAGTTCTGCCTGGGCAACGGCTTGCTCGCGCAGATTAAGCTGGAAAAAATCGCTGAGTCCGGTTTCAAAACGTCTTGCTTCTGCATCGGCCAGTTGTCTTGCCGCAAGCAGTTCCAGTTCGGCGATGCTGTTCATTTCGCGGGTAGCATCCACATTGATCAGGGCTATTTCCAGTTCAGCGCGGGTCTGGTTAATAAACTGCCTGATGCGAAAATCAATACCGGTCATTCTCGACCGTGCTGCACTGGCTTTGCCGCGCGCTGCATTGGTTGCCAGTGGAATACTAAAACTGATATCAGCTACATTTTCACCGGCACGCAATGCGGTGAGGCCGCTGCCAAAATCCTTGGAATTATAAAACCTGAGGTCCACCCGGGGTTTAGCCTGGTTTTCGGCGAGTAAAACATCAAGCTGTTCCTGCTGGCGTGCAAGTCGGGTACTGGCGATCACCGGGTCAAGTTCCACGACACGGTCAAGGATTTGATCCATATTGCTGGTATCGCCGATATTTTCCGGTGGCATCTCAAGGCCATCCTCGAAGACGGGCAACCTTGGAGAGCCATCCGCATTCCGTAAATACACCGAGAGTTTGTAGGCCGAGGCATCGACGAGGCGCTGGGCATCCACTACCAGACCGCGGCGCTGCAGCACCGCCAGCTCATTATCCACGCCAAGAATTTCAGCAGCGTTGCCACTTTCCACACTGCGTTGCACGGCATCGGCACGATTCTGTGCTATATCCAGTAGTTCGCTATAGTCGCCGAGCAAGTGTTCTGCCTGTAACCATTGTGCATAAGTGATATATGCATCCTGAAGGATGGAAATAATATCTCTTTGCAGATTGTAACGTTCACGCAGGATATCTACTTCAGCTTTGGCAGTACCGTAACGAAATTCATCAATGTCCCGGTCGCGCCATAATGAAAGCGAGACCCCGATTTTTGTTTCGCCATCACTGGTGGTGGCCAGATCGTTCTCGTAGGTCGGGAAATTGCCATTGGAACGGCTATAGCCACCAAAGACACTGGCGCCAAAAGCCGGAAAACGTTTCTTGTACATGGTCTCCAGGCTGTTGCCGTCATAAAAACCACTAAGCCGGTTTTTATAAGATCCTTCAATGACTGGGTCAAAGGCCCCCTGAGCAGCTTGCAGCATTGAATCCTTGGCACTTATTTCTGCACGGGCAGCCATAATGAGGGGGTAGTGCATTTGAACACTGTCGAATACCTCATCGATTTTTGTGGCTGCAGCCAGGTTGATATTACCGTCGTCCACTTGCGCAAGGCTGCTTGGGGGCAGCATCAGCAGTAACAGCAGCCTTGGTGCGGAGAGTATTGTTTTTAAATTTTTTAACATCATTCGCTTGAATTAATTGCGTTATTAACCGGGGGAAAATTATTTAACAGGCGCCAGAATTCAAAGCCGAGAGAGACCGTATCCAGCAGAATCCAGCCACGGACATTGGCACCTAATCGAATATAGCTTTCTGGTGGCCAGGTACAATCGATCATGTTCTTGCCGAAGTCGGGGCCATCACTGGCAAGACAGTCATGGGCAGTGCGCGACTCTTTCACCAGTACGCGGAAAGTCCCGTTTGCTCGGGCGCTGGGTTCGACAAAGACCACTTCACCGGGAAAGGTGCCTATAGCATGGTTGGGAATGCCACTAAACTGGAAAGCCGGCCAACCCTCAAATTCAAGACGGACCTGCCGGCCTGGTGTCACCAGACCAATATCCCGGCCATCAATATATATTTCAGCCGCACGTTCTGCATTGGCCGGCATAAAGGTCGCCAGTGGCGCGCCAGCGCTGACAATAGTCGCCAGGTCACCGGCTTCCACATGAATAATAGTGCCGTCTCTGGGGGCGGTGATGAGTTGGCTTCCCTGGCGTGAGAGGTTTGTTTTTGCTGCATTCAGGCTGGCTGCCGCATCCTGCTCGCTGGCCCGTAATTCCTGAACCTTGATGCGGGCCTGTTCATATTCATAGCGCGATGCCAGGCCTTCATTAAACAGGGTTTCCTTTCTTTCATAATCAATTAGTGCGGTAGTCACGGCTTCGCTGGTCGCTTCATATTTAAGCTCAGCGGCCGCTAACTGAGCCTCGAGCCGGGACACCAGATTAATGTCGACATCCTGGATCAGCACGATAGGATCGCCTTCCTTAACAGCATTGCCATCGTTTACATACCATTGGGCGATGCGACCGGCAACAACCGCATTAATCGACTGCACACGATCACGCGGGTTCATTGTGGTGACTACCCCAAGGCCCGAGGTGGTTTGTACCCACGGGGTATAGGTCAGGGTCAGTGCGCTTAATATCAAGCCAGTGATAAGAGTCCAGGCAATAACGCGCAAGGGAACCGGTGTTCTGATGCGGTTCAGGCATGACAAATGGCCCAGGTATTTTGAATCCAGAGATTTTGGAAAAGTAAATTTCTGGGGCTGTATATTTGTGTGCTTGCTATCACTCATAATTTAGCTCCCTGATTCCAGATCAAGTGTGCGAGTAAACAGTGAAATATCATCACGCCGCGTAAAATACACCACTGTCGTATTAATGGTTTGCAGATACTTAATATAGTTCTCCAGAATATCGTTGTTGACCAGATCAACAATTTGATCAAGCACCACAACAGCCGGGTCAGCCAGAGTGACTGCTGCCAGCTTCAGCCGCAAGCACTGCTCCAGGCTCATTGGCCAGCCGTCGGCACTGACCATGGTATCCATTCCGGCAGGAAATTTATCTATCAAGGCATCCAGTCCAACCAACTCCAGGGCGTTGCGAATTTTAAATTGCTGCGCCTCCGGATTTGAAAACATCAGGTAATGACGAATGCTGCCTGGAATTACAGTGGCTCGATCTACTACCTTGATGTCCTTACGTAATTCAAATGGGTTAAGTTCATGGGTGGACATATTGCCGTAATAGACCTCACCACGAATCGGAAAGATATTGCCGATAATGGAGCTTTTGAACAGGTCTCTCAAACGCTGGCTTTCACTCCAGCTGCGCAGAATTTCGCCAGGAGTAACGACTATATCCAGGGTCACCATATCCTGCGTTTTATTATCACCATAACCGGCACTGTCGAATTTAATTTCGCGGGTTTGCTGGTGCAAATGATTGTCGTCAACGATGGTGATTGATTCCTGGGAAAGTTGTTCGAAGCGACTGATTTCCTCAACAGCGGCACAGATGTCATAAAAATATCCCAAATAGCCTGCCAGTTGCGGTAGACCTGCAAAGATAGCCATCATGATCAATTCTGCGGCCACTAGTTGACCCAGGGTAAGTTCTCCCTGTATTACCAGCCAGCCGCCCATACCAAGAAAGGCTGCACTGGCCAGCGCATTGATAAAGAGAAAGCTGAGGAGTTGCTTGTAGGTATAGGCAAAATGTTTTTCCTGCTCATCCACATGATGGTTTATCACTTCGTTAAATTCACCCAGGATGTACTCAATATTACCGGTCGCCTTGAAGTCACGCAGGCTGATACTCAGGGTTTGCAGCCAGTCTGCCGTTTGATACTTGGCTTCTGACAGCAGAAAACCGGTTTGAATAGCTTTCCAGCCCCACAGTTTCCAGACAATAAGAAGCAGAAACACCAGAACCATGGCGAACAGGAAAAAATACAAATGATAAAGAGAGACGACAATAAAGCCGATGATGGCCTGAAGAACCAGTGAAAACCCGTTGGTAATTATATTGGGGACATTTTTCTTCAGGGTCATGATGTCAAAAAAGCGGTTGAAAAGCGCCAGGCGTTTTCTCTCATCGGTGCCGGATTCCCTCGCAGCAACAGCGCTAAGGGCCATTTCCGAGGCGACGCGAATAAAAATCCTGCGATTAAACAGTTCCATGATGTAGGCGCGAAAGGCATAGAGAATGCCTGAAAACAGCAGTAATCCGAATAACAATAATGAAATCACTACAATGGCCCTGACCAGACCAATATTGGCAATAGTGTCAATTAGGGTCTGCACGGAAATAGGAATGGCCAGAGTCAGAAGACTGAGAGCCAGGCTGTAGATTACTACCAGCTTGTAAAAGCGCTGTTCCGGGCCAAGCAAACGAAAAAACATGGCCCTGAATTCTGATGGGCCAGGCAGGGAATGGTCATGGGAACTCATTAATCCAACTCCTTTAATGCAAAAACAGGCGGCACTATAGTGAGAATCATTTTAGTATTAAAATGATTTTATGATAGGTTTATCCTTTCATCATTTTTTACCATTCACAGGCAGAGGCAGGCTTTGTTTGGAGAACGAATATTATCAGGGTGAAAAAACCTTAAAGAGCATGGTGCTTGAGATCAAAGCCTTTTGTTTTATAGATATTCCAGTGCTCGCGTAATTTGCTTTTTGCGGCTTCCTGGTTGGGAACGATTTCAGCGATTCGCTCAAACTGATCATGAAACGCCGGAATTTCCTCACTCAGGTTTATCAGCAGGGTAGCACTGATACTGCAAGATGCCCCAAAGCCTATAAATACAGGGATTTCCTCATCCGCATCAAGGTCTTCATCGAGGCCGACAATGGCGTGGGGAATAAAGCTTTCCGGCTTGAAACTCCAGAGTAAATCGTCCATATCCTGGGCAGCTTTTTCCGAGCCGGTGTGGATATAAATCTTCATCCCCTGACTCATGGCTTTTTCGCACAGACGACAGGCAAAAACCATCCGGTCTTCCTGTGCGGGTTGCTGAATAAGGTAAAAATCGACCTGGGTCATGGGCTCTGTCTGTTAACTTTGCAAAAATCCATAGGCACTGAAAAATCAGTTATTCAGCAGGTACTCTACCAGTAGGGGGACCGGGCGACCGGTAGCGCCCTTGTCTTTGCCTTGTAGCCAGGCCGTGCCAGCGATATCCAGATGAGCCCAGGGATATTTCCTGGTAAATCGGGACAGGAAGCAGGCAGCCGTAATGCTGCCGGCCTTGGGGCCACCGATATTGGCAATATCAGCAAAATTGCTGTCCAGCTGGGATTGGTATTCATCCCAGATTGGCAGGCGCCATACCGGGTCATTGATGTCGAGCCCGGTTTGGTAAAGTTTTTCAGCCAATTCATCATTGTTACTCATCACGCCACTGACTACAGAGCCAAGGGCAACAATGACAGCGCCGGTAAGGGTGGCGATATCGATAACAGATTTGGGTTTATACCTTTCCACATAGGTCAGGGCATCGCACAATACCAGTCTGCCTTCGGCATCCGTATTGAGTACTTCGATAGTCTGGCCAGACATGCTGGTGACGATGTCACCCGGTTTGGTGGCACGGCCACTGGGCATGTTTTCAGCACTGGCGATAACGCCAATAACATTAATCTTCGGTTTCAGGGCGCAGAGCGCGGCCATGGTACCGAGTACGCTGGCTGCACCACACATATCAAATTTCATTTCATCCATGCCAGCGCCGGGTTTCAGGCTGATGCCACCAGTATCAAAAGTAATGCCTTTGCCGACGATCACATTGGGTCTGATTTTTTCGCTGGCACCGTTATATTCCATGATGATCAGGGCGGAGTTTTCATCGCTGCCATTGCCGACAGAAAGCAGGGAACCCATGCCAAGTCGACGCATCTGGGCTTCGGACAAAACCTTGGTTTTTAACAGTTTGTTGCGCTTGGCAAGCAGCTGAGCCTGTTCGCCCAAGAAAGTAGGGGTACAGATATTGCCGGGCAGATTGCCCATTTCACGAGTCAATGCCATACCGGCGGCGACCGCAGAACCGGTATCAAGTGATTTTCTGAGTTTCGTGCGCTGGGTTTTGTCCACCAGATACAGGTCAACTTTCTTCAGTTCGTGCTTGCTGCCTTTCTTGGACTTGGTCTGGGTATAACGATAGACACTATTCTGCAGGATTTGGGCGAGCATTTGCCCGCACCTTTCGGTAGCAGCATTCTTTACTGGCAGATTAATCAGGGTATCCAGCGCATCGGTCAGGGCATATTTCTTCAGTCCCTGTGCAACGCTGTTACCAATCTTGATAAATTTCTTAAGATCAAGTTCGCCTTTTTTGCCCAGACCTACCAGTAGCAATCTTTTCGCCCGCACACCTTCCGGATTGTGAATAAGCAGGGTTTGTCCGAGAGTGCCACTAATATCACCTGCTTCTATGATATTGCCGAGAGCTCTGCGAGTCAGTTTATTCACTTCGGCAGTCACTTCAGGTAAGGCCTTGTTCTGATAAACACCAAGGATCATGCAGGAAGTAGTAATGTTCTGGAGTGCAGCAGTCTTGATTGTGAAATTCATAAATGTTCCGTGTTTTAAAAATAGGAGGAATGCGCCAAAACCAAAATTTTACTCCGGCCACTGCTATATATCAAAAAGCGGTGATCTGATGGTAAAAAGAGGTTAGCCGTTTCGATTAGTGTCCAGACCGGTAATCATACAGGTGGCTGAGCCCGAAGCGATACTCTAGAATCAACTTATGATTATTTCACGCTATCTGACACGTCAGATTCTCCAGGTAACCGCAGCAACCACGTTCATATTGCTGGCTGTCGTTGTGTTGGGACGATTTCTCAAATATCTCGCCCAGGCATCCCAGGGAGAAATAGATCCGGCAATACTGGCCTTGCTGATGTCCTACCGCATTCCGGAGTTTATCCAGCTTATTCTGCCATTATCGCTGTTGTTGAGTATCCTGCTGGCCTATGGGCGCATGTATGCTGATAACGAGATGACTGTGCTCTCTGCCTGCGGTCTGAGCAGGCGTCGTTTATTGGGGATGACCTATATATCGTCTTCATTGGTAGCGCTCACTGTTGCCTTGCTTTCGTTCATGCTCACGCCAATGGGACTGGTCAATACGGACAAATTACTGGAAGCGCAAAAAGAATTGAATGAATTCGATGTCATGGTGCCAGGTCTTTTTCAGAATATTTCCCGGGGACAGCGCACTACCTATACCGAAGACATCGTTGATGAGCGCATGCAAAATGTGTTCATGCATGAGAGTGAAACCGGGCGCATTACCGTGGCCAACACAGCTATTCCTACTGAGGACGAAGAAGGAGGGCGCTTTGTACTTTTCACCACTGGCTCTATTTCGGAGAAAAAAGCGGATAGCAATGACATGCAGCTGACCCGGTTTGCAGAAATGGGGGTGAGGATTCCTCCACGGGAAATAAGGATTGACATTGCAGTTGCCGAACGGGCAATGACCACAAGCGCGCTTTGGAGTTCCAGCGAGGCTTCCCACACAGCTGAATTGCAATGGCGAATCTCCCTGGTGCTGATCATCCCGATACTGACGCTGATGGCGGTTCCCCTGAGTCGTGTCAGCCCGCGGCAGGGGCGCTTCGCAAAAATGGTGCCGGCGGTGTTTCTCTATATTCTGTATTTTGGGCTGCTGCTGGTGAGCAGGGATCTAACAGCGACCGGAGAAATCCCGGCGGTCCTTGGTGTTTGGTGGGTGCATATACTTTTTCTGTGTTTGGGGTGGTTATTATTTACAGGAAAGTTGAGTGAATTGAAGCTGCCTGGATTTACAACCCGATGATTAAAATAGACCGTTATATTCAAAATCAGGTGCTGCTAGCCATGCTGGTAGTCCTGTTTGTGCTGGCCGGGCTTGACCTGGTATTTGCTCTGGTGGATGAGATTGGTGAAACCGATGTAAATTATTCCACTGGTGATGCTGTTCGTTATGTTTTGTATATTTTTCCTCGCCATATCTATGAGCTGTTGCCTATGACTGCATTGATTGGTTCTCTTGTTGGTCTTGGCATCCTCGCTTCTGCCAATGAACTGGTAATTTTGCAGGCTTCCGGAATAAAAGTTTTGCGTATTGTCTGGGCGGTGATGAGGCCGGCCATTATTATTATGGCAACCGGTTTATTGTTGGGTGAATTTGTCGCCCCCAGGCTGGAATTGCAGGGCGAGCTTGATCGGGCACTGGCGCGCGGAGAACAGGTTGCTCTTTCCCGTTATGGACACTGGCAAAGAGACAGTAATGAATTTATGCATTTTAATGCCATTGATCCGGATGGGGTGCTGCATGGCATCAGTATTTATTCCTTTAGCGAGGAGCAAAGCCTGACCTCACTAGTGAACGCCGAAAGTGCGCGCTTTCAGGATGAATCAGGTGGCTACTGGTTGTTGGATAATGGTACAGAAATTAATTACAGCACTACTCAGGGCGAGCCTGGTTCACAGGTCGACGTGTTTGCAGAGAAGGTCTGGGATGTAAATCTAAACCCCGATCTTTTGAAGGTGCTGATCATTGATCCGGATAAAATGTCCATATCAGATCTTTACCGCTATGCTCGCCGTTTTGAAAACCAGGGTCAGGATGGCAGTGCTTACTTTCTCTCGTTTTGGAAAAAGGTAATGCAACCTCTGACTACTGCCGCATTAGTGATTGTTGCGGTTTCATTTATTTTTGGCCCGTTACGCTCTGCGACCATGGGTTCGAAGGTGTTCACCGCAATCTGTTTTGGTATTGTTTTTTACCTGATACAGAATCTGCTCAGTACAGTGAGTCTGGTATATCAGCTAAACCCTTTGCTTGCGGTTACCTGCCCGATTATTTTTTGTCTTTTGCTGGGTGCAGCTTTGCTCAGGCGAGCGAGCTGATAGTCTGCATTTTTTTCTTTATTTCCCGCCTGTATCAGTTATGTGCCAAGGCTGGTGTAAATAAAAAAGTCTGATCAAACTATGTCAAAAGACTTCTACAGCAAACTGGAATCCTTCGGGCAATTTGAGGAATTTACCCGCAAGGAGATTTATCATGCCTTGCCTGAAGACTGGGTCGTCGTGGTAACGGATATCCGAAACTCGACCAAGGCTATTGATGATGGCCTTTACAAGGAAGTTAATCTGATAGGTGCTGCCAGCATTACCCAGGCTATGCTTTCTCTTGATAGCCAGAATATCCCTTTCGTGTTTGGCGGTGATGGTGCAAGTCTTTGTATACACCAAAAAGATAGTGACGCGGTTGCAAAGCAACTGGGTAAATTGCAGGTGCTTTCGCAACAAAACTTTGGGCTCGAACTTCGCGTTGCAATCATTTCCATTCGGGATATTCGCAGATGCAACTTCGATGTTCTGGTTGTCAAGCTGGAAATTACCAAGGGAAAATATATTGCACTTTTTCGTGGTGGAGGGCTCGCCCAGGCAGACACCTTGGCGAAACAGCAATATAAAAAATATGCCATTGCTGCAATTTCAGATGAACTGGACAGTCTTTCAGGCTTGTCATGCCGATGGAGTCCGATACCTTCAAGAAAAGGCAAGGTAGTAAGTGTTCTGGTGATGGCGCGGGATATAGGTGCCATGAATGTCTATCAGGAACTGATCAGCAAGTTCAGGCTGATTCTCAGGCGTGAAATATCAGAATCCAATCCGGTACTGGATAATCTGGTGCAATATAAATCTGTTAAGCAGGCGCTGGCAGAAGAATTAAAGTATCACCGCTCATGTTTCAGCAAGTCGTTCCTGTTCAGATTGATAGACATTATCCTGGCCGTGTTGATTTTTAAACACAGAGTAAACCCGGTTTCCCATGCTTTCGACTCCAAACAATATCTGGAATCTATCGGGACTCACAGTGACTTTCGCAAGTTTGATGACACCTTGCGTCTGATTATGGATTGTTCTGCAGAAGAGCTGGAAAGCCTGAAAAGTATGCTGGACAAAAGTTTTCGAGAGGGGGTGCTCTTTTATGGTCTGTATTCATCGGACCAGGCCTTGATGACATGCTTTGTTGAGACCACCAGGCAGGGCGGACATTTACATTTTATTGATGGCGGCGATGGTGGGCTGGCGATGGCTGCGAAACAACTTAAAGTGCAGATAGCAACTGGCTAGACGATGTTGGTCGATCGCTGAGTTATAAGTAACAAATTTTGGAATAAAAGCAGAAGCTGACTGGGTATTACTTGTTTTTTTCCATTAGCGGGACTTTGACGAGTTTGGTGTTGGAGACCTTGTCATGAAGAGTCTCTTTTTCAGCATTTAAAAGTATCATCCAGTAACCAATTCCCAATAGTAGCCATGAAACGATTGCCGTCGCAAAACGCATAACTGACTGTGCCGCGCTAATGGGCTGGCCTTGCTTGTTCACTACTCGAATACGCCAGGCCTGCATACCAAGAGTTTGACCACTATGGGTCCAGAACCAGCCATAGAAAGCCCAGGCACTGATAATCATGGCAGCAAAAGTGATGTTCTTGTAAATAGGGTCCAGTACCACGGCCTCTCCTTCCAGCGTGCGGGCATTTTCCACACCAAAAAAAGACAGAATAATAAAGGTCACCATCATCCATATTGCAATAACGAGAATGCTGTCATAGGCCATGGCCG
>CBFIIQ010000011.1:55672-77571 GCA_965662685.1 Pseudohongiellaceae bacterium
ATGATACCTGCAAGAGGCAGTCGCAAGAAATCCATCGGGATAACGACCATGGCATCGGCATAGGAAAAGGCCCGGGCAAAACAATAGTGGGCAGTGATGGCAACAATTCCCATTACTATCATCCATAACCATTCCCTTGTATCGGGAACTACCCAGATGGCAACGGTGGGAATCACGGTAAGCAGGAACTGAATCACGGTGACATAAAAAATAATGTTTAGTGGGGAATTATTTACCACCAGTTTTTTCGTCAGTACATTTGCCAGTGCAAAGCAAACTGCACTAAAAATAACTATGAACATGGCAGGATCGGGATTGCGAAAACCTGGTCTGAGTATTGTCAGTACGCCAATAATACCCAGCACCAGGGTCAGTACGCGAAAGCGGTTTATTTTTTCCCCCAGCAGCACGCTGGCAATAACCACCGTCCAGACCGGACCTGAAAACTCCAGAGCGAATACCTCTGCCATTGGTAGTGACGCAAGTCCGAATATCCAGGCGTATTGCGCTAAAAGATGTGAGATGCTTCTGACCAGGTGAGTCCCCGGCTGTTGCGTTTTCAACTGCTTCCAGCCACTTCGCTGCAGCAGGAAACAAATCAGTACAAAGCCAACGGCATTGCGCACGGTGATCATTTGCAGGGTTGAAATAGTGCCCGACAATTCCCTCGCAGCGATGGCAAGCATTAATAGTGAACTCAGCGTTCCCAACATCCAGAAGGCGGCGAGTATGACGGGTGAGCGAATAGCAGTAGACAAAATAATTGGCTTCAGTAGGATGCAGGGATCATGAACAGGACACAGAACATTGTACTCTACCGACTATATTTATTAATCTTTTTTTATATCAATCTTGGCCAATACAGGAACCCACGTGGATATCAGTTTATATTTTCAGCGCATAGGTTTTAGCGGCACTGCAGAAAATTCCCTGGCGACTCTTCAGCAAATACACCGGCTGCATCCTCGTGCTATTGCCTTTGAAAATATCAATTCATTTGTTGGTGCCAGAGTCAGCCTGCAAGAGACGGATGTATTTGCGAAACTGGTGAGCCAGGGCAGGGGCGGTTATTGTTTTGAGCAAAACCTGATTCTGGCGAGCATATTGAGAGAGCTGGGTTTTCATGTCACTGAACATGCTGCAAGAGTGCTCTGGCGATCGCCGGAAAAAACAGAAATGGCACGCACCCACATGCTGCTCAAGGTGGAAATTGAAGAACAGTCCTGGATCGCTGATGTGGGATTTGGTGGTCTTACCATGACAGCGCCATTGCGGTTGCAGACGGGTCTTGTCCAGCACACGCCCAACGAGGCTTTCAGAATACTTCAGGATGGTGATGAATTTTACATGGCTGTATCTCTCAACGGTGAGTGGAAACAAATGTATGTGTTTGATTTGGTGCCCCAGTATCCAGTGGATTTTGAGATGGCCAATCATTATGTGGGAACACATCCGCAGTCACATTTTGTGAATAACCTGGTGATGGCGAAGGTAGATACGCAATATCGGCATGCGCTGGAGAACAAAAGCTATAATCGGTACATGTTAAAGGGGGAAACCAGCGAGGACAGCAAGCCAGAGGAAAAGATTGGGAAGCATAGTCAACAAATTAAAGATTTCGATGAGCTGTTGGAGTTGTTAAACACCACTTTTAAAGTGGCGCTAAATGAAAGCATTGACCTCACAGCGTTGCAAAAGCGCTGGGAAAATTTGCCTTAAATGTCTGCAATTCCGCGCAAGGACTTGACATTAAAGACTAAATCACCAAAACTGCGCGCCATGAATACAGCGATAAAAATTATCAAGGGCATTATTATCCAGCGCTAAACGCGGGTTGGATCTTTGATTATTTGTCAGCAATAAATTAAAGAGCATTAAATAAACCCGCCAGCAGGCGGGTTTTTTCGTTTCAGGTTCGGGCAAAAAGCCCCTGAACTGTATTATCGGAATAAACTAAATCTCTAGAATGGAGTTTGATGTGACTGAACAGACTGTCACCAGTATGACAAGCCCGAATAATTTACCTGGCTATGTTTCACTTATGGACACTACTTTGCGCGACGGTGAACAAACCCAGGGTGTCTCTTTCAGTGCAGGGGAAAAGCTCAATATTGTCCAGGCCATGCTGGAATCACTCGGTGTGGATAGAATCGAAGTTGCCTCTGCCCGTGTCTCAGCAGGAGAACAGGAAGCGCTGCGCAGTATCATCGATTGGGCAAAAGGACAGAAGCTGGAGGGGCGCGTTGAAGTGCTCGGGTTTGTGGATTATGACCGCAGCGTAAACTGGATCAGGGAAGCCGGCGGTCAGGTGTTGAACCTGTTAATAAAAGGCAGTGAAAAACATTGCACAAACCAGCTCGGAAAAACCCTTGATGAGCACGTTGAGGATATCCTCAAGACAGTTAACTATGCTCGACAACAGGGACTGCGAGTCAATGCCTATCTTGAAGACTGGTCCAATGGTTACCATGACGGCAAGGCCTATGTGTTCGCCTTGATGAGTGCCATAAAAGACTGTGGTATTGAACATTTTATGCTCCCCGATACGCTGGGCGTGATGAGTCCTGATGAGGTCTTCAATGCACTTTCAGATATGCGCAGCGAGTTTCCTGAGCAGATATTCGATTTTCACCCCCATAATGATTACGGCCTGGCGACCGCCAACTGTATGGCAGCAGTGAATGCCGGTATTGCAAACTTGCACTGCACCATGAATTGCCTGGGTGAACGTGCAGGGAATGTCAGTCTGGCAGAGATTGCCGTGGTACTGCGCGATAAAATGGGCATTGAGACCGGTATTGATGAAACCCATTTGCATGACATCAGCACCATGGTTGAGCAATTCTCCGGAAAATATATTGCTGCGAATATGCCGATCCTGGGACAGGATGTGTTCACCCAGACTGCCGGTATCCATGCCGATGGGGATGTGAAGGGCGGACTTTATGAAACCCGGCTTAGCCCGGAACGTTTTGATCGCAAGCGCACCTATGCACTGGGCAAACTCAGTGGCAAGGCATCCGTGCTCAAGAATATCGAGGAGCTCGGCATCACCCTGTCAGATGATAATCTGAAAAAAGTTCTGCAACGGGTGGTATCCCTTGGGGATTCCAAGGAAACCATTACTGCCGATGATTTACCGTTCATTATTGCTGATGTGCTTGAGAGTAATGACTATCAGCATATAAAACTGGTGGAATGTCAGATTCACAGCCAGTACGAAAAACATTCACAGGTGAATCTGGTGGTAGAAATCAATGGCACAAATTATGCTGAAAGTGGTAAGGGTAATGGTGGTTATGCAGCCTTCGTCGATGCGCTGAAAAAAATTATGCAGTTGCAGAACTTTGAATTACCGGAATTACTGGATTATTCCGTGCGCATTCCCCGTGGCGGTAAAACTGGTGCCTTGACAGAATGTACCATTACCTGGGCTGGCGATCATGGTGGTAACGCAGGGAAAAATTTGCGTACACGCGGAGTTCACTCCAATCAGGTCTACGCAGCAGTGGAAGCGACCTTGCGGATGATCAACACGCGAATGCATAGTGAAACTGAAGCAAATTAAAAGCGGATAAAAGAAAAAGGATAAAGGATAAAGGTAAGCAGTTTGCAGAGTCATCTGACGCCCACCTTTTTCTTTTATCCTTTATCCTTTCTCTCATTTCACTTAATTCGGAAATGTCGGTAAATTTATTGGCGAGTCAAAAGTCGAAAAAATCATGAAACAGGAAAACCCTTTGATCGATTTACGTAGCGATACCGTTACCAGGCCGTCACCTGAAATGCGACGGGTAATGGCTGCCGCGCCTGTGGGCGATGATGTGTGGGGTGACGACCCAACGGTTATTAAACTGGAAAATCTGTCAGCCGAGATGATGGGGACACAGGCGGCTCTATATGTTGCCAGTGGCACCATGTCGAATCTGCTGGCGATCATTACCCACTGCCAACGTGGAGAAGAATATATTGTTGGACAGGATGCCCATACCTATAAATACGAAGCCGGGGGTGCTGCCGTGCTGGGCAGTGTCCAGCCGCAACCCCTGCAACTGGACCCTGATGGCAGTATTGCTCTGGAAAGAATTGGCGCGGCTATCAAACCTGATGATTTTCATTTTGCCATCACTCGCCTGTTGTGTCTGGAAAATACTATTGGTGGCAAGGTCTTGCCGATGAGCTATATCGAAGCGGCATCCCAACTAGCGCAAAGCCATGGCCTGCAACATCACCTTGATGGCGCACGTGTGTTTAATGCAGCGGTGAAACTGGGGATAGATGTTCAGCACATTAGCCGTCATTTTGACTCTATTTCAGTATGTCTTTCCAAAGCTCTGGGAGCACCTGTAGGCTCGGTATTATGCGGCTCTACCGATTTTATCAAGCAAGCCCGGCGCTGGCGGAAAATGCTCGGTGGTGGCTTGCGTCAGGCCGGGATCATCGCTGCAGGTGGTATCTATGCGCTGGAGAATAATATCGACAGGTTGCAGGTTGATCATGAAAACGCAGCTTTGTTAGGCAAGGGGCTTGCAGATATTGAGGAGCTGGACGTGGATCTCGATAACGTGCAGACCAATATGGTGTTCCTGCGCACACGCGATGGAAATTATCAGGGCCTGACAGATTATTTGTGCACCCAGAACATTCTTATAGAAGCTGCGGAAAAAATACGTCTCGTGACGCATCTGGATATCAGCAGGGACGATATACAAACCGTCATTGCCACTATCAAGGCTTACTATGCCGGCTCCGGGGACAAGGCATGAAGTCATTACAAGAGGAATTAACCATGCATCCCCTCAGGTCGCTGGTAGAGATGGAAAGTCATCTTGCATCAATACGACAATCACCTTCAGATGAAGGCGTGGTAGAAATGATTGTGTCACGACCCATCACCGGTGGGCGCCAGGTGATGGATAATGCGGATCTGACCATAGACTCGGGGTTGGTGGGCGATAACTGGTTTAACCGCAAGGATAAACACTCGCCCGATGGCAAGGCAGATCCTGGCAGACAACTAACGTTAATGAATTCCCGTGTCATTAACGCCATAACAGAATCCGCTGAGCGCTGGCCGGAAGCCGGTGATCAGTTTTTTGTGGACTTCGATCTAAGTGATGAAAACCTGCCCCCGGGAACCCGTCTGGGTATTGGGCAGGCTGTCATCGAGGTGACATCGTTACCGCATCTTGGCTGCTTCAAGTTTGGCAAACGTTTTGGTAAAGAGGCTAACCAGTTTGTAAATTCAGCTATCGGCAAGGCATTGAATCTGCGTGGGATCAACGCAAAGGTGGTAACAGCTGGCGTGGTTTCACCGGGTGACCCGATCAGGAAAGTACTCTAGGGTTTTTATATTGTTTGTATGCCCGGACTTAATGGAGTCGCGTCAATGAAACTTTATCACCATGGTTCTTCTACCTGCGCAGCCAAAGTGCGCTTTGCCCTGGAAGAAAAACAGCTGCCCTGGGAAGGGCATTATGTGGACATTCTCAAAGGTGAGCAGTTCGACAAGGACTATCTCGCTTTAAACCCTAAAGGGGTCGTACCACTGTTGATTGATGGTGAGCTGGTACTGCCTGAATCCACAGTTATCTGCGAATACCTGGAAGACAAGTATCCTGAATATCCATTGATGCCATCTGAGGCGGACGCAAAAGCCGGTGTTCGACTCTGGACCAGGGCAGTCGATGAGGAACTACACCCAGCCTGTTCCGCTATAACCTATGTGGTATCCCATCGATATACCATTCTGCACAATGGAATCGGCAGTTTTGAGGACTTTGTTGAAAATGGTGATAGTGCCGGTAAAGCCGCGCGACTGTTGAAATGGCAATGGATTCAGGAAGGCATTAACGCGCCAGGCGCGGCAGATAAAATACGCTTATATCTAGGTTACCTGGACAAGATGGAAGTGGCATTGTCAGAAAATGACTGGCTGGTTGGAGATACCTTTACCATGGCGGACCTGGCGCTTACTCCGTATCTGAACAGACTGGCGGCGCTGGCAATGGAATTTTTATGGCAACAAGGGCGCCTGCCCAATGTTGAAAAATGGTTTGAGCGAATTAAAGCCAGACCTGCCTTTGAACCAGCGTTTGTTAAATGGGTACCGGGAGAGTTGGTTGAAGAGATGTATTCAAATGGTCAGCGCTCCCGGGCGGAAATCGAGAAGTTAATTTCCTGATTTTTTAATTATGGTTTTTTCCTGAAATGAGAATTTTCCTTTCTCCTGCCGGGGAGCGCGTTACTTCTTTTTAAAAACAGGTAACCAGGAAAACCTGTTTCGGGTTCGCTGGTCTTCGGCTCCCTTCGTCCCATGAATATCGCGATGGGTCACCGGGATTCGCCATCCAGGCACAGCCCGGCTCAAATCACCGTCCATGGCCATTTTCCCCTGTAATATTCCTGCTCCTCAGCAGCTGACACTCAACGCAACACAACCTCCAGCTCATCTATGTAAATATTTATAATTTTTTTCATCAAACAGTTGCTGAGCATAAAGAATCATGTGGGTCGGATAAGCGAAGCGCCATCCGACAAGATGACCAGCGGTAAGCTACTTTTATGCCAGCGATGAATTTCCAGATAAGTTAATCATTCTGTCGGATGACGGCTTGCAGCCTTATCCGGCCTACAACTTCGATTCGATTTTTTTATGATTGAGGGAAGCCGGAGGCCTGGCGACCGGGGGAAGGTTTCTTTGCTTACTTTTTTTAAAAGAAAGTAAGGCCCTCCCCGGTAGGGGGGGATAATTTACATTAAATAGAAAAGCTGTTGGTAAGATGAAAACTAGTTACTGGTTTTCAAAAAAGCTTCTGCCACTTTGTCACCAAAGTCCGAAGTCGACAGCATTGTCACACCAGAGCCTTCCTTGGATAAATCAGCCGTGCTGAAGCCATCAGCAAAGACACTTTGCATGGAATGCCAGAGATTCTTTGCTTCCACTTCCATGGCAAAACTCATTTCCAGCATCATGGCCACTGAGCCAATCATGGAGTAGGGGTTGGCGATGTTCTTGCCGGCGATATCGGGAGCCGAACCATGGGAGGGTTCGTAATAGGCTTTTTTGTCACCCATGCAGGCAGAAGGCATCAGGCCAAGCGAGCCGAGAATGCCGCCGCCCTGGTCTGAGAGGATGTCACCAAACATGTTTTCCATCACCATAGTGTCAAACATCGTGGGCTTCAGGCACAGGTAAGTGGCTGCAGCATCCACCAGAATATTGATCACTTCCACTTCGGGGTAGTCAGCATGGACTTCTTCCATTACCTCATTCCACAGCACACTGGATTTCAGCACGTTGCTCTTGTGGATATTGTGCAGGACTTTTTTGCGCTTCATTGCCGTCTTGAATGCGACCTTCATGATGCGTTTAATCTGGTCTTCATCATATTCAAGGGCTTCAGTAACATAGCGTCGGCCATCTTCATTGATGCCGGTTTCCTTATGGCCAAAATACAGGCCGCCCACCAGCTCACGGATCATCATGATGTCGATGCCCTCACCGATGATTTCAGCTTTCAGGGGAGAAAAATGGGCAAGGCCCTTGGGCAGGTATACCGGACGGAAATTGGCATAGGTATTGTAGCGGCGGCGCATGGGCAGCAGGGCACCACGTTCCGGCTGTTCATCAATGGGGATTTTCTTGGATTCCTCATGACTCAGGCCAATGGGGCCTTTCAGGATGGCATCGGCTTCATCACAGACTGCCTTGGTTTGATCAGGGAATGCACTGCCACATTCGAACCAGGCGCTGGCGCCAAAAGGGGTATGGACGAGGTCAAAGGTCACGTCATTGCGTGCTTCGACGAGTTTCAGGGTTTTAACTGCTTCGGCCATGATCTCGGGACCGATGCCGTCTCCATCCAGAAGGGCTATTTTATAGCTTGTCATGGGAGCTCCAGCTGATGATTCGGGTGTTTGAAAAAGCGCGCTAATGTACCACTTTCGTTCCATGCATTCAAAACTAGCGCCGGCTTTTTGCCGGTACCGGGGACCGGGGGAGGAATATCTCCCTTTTTTTCCTGGAAATCGCTTTTGATGGTACTCAAATGGGTTAAGACAGTCTAAAATGCATCGCTCGAATTTAAGTGGTGTTCCTTACCCGGAGCATGTCCACTGGACAAAAGCATATCAGCGGAGCAATACACCTTATGACCTCTACCCAGGCCAATACTAATAACCAGAAACTCAACACCTGGATCAAGGAAATCGAAACACTCTGTCGCCCAAGTTCAATCCACTGGTGCGATGGAAGTCAGGAAGAATATGACAGACTATGTGAAGAACTGGTCGATGCCGGCACTTTTATCAGGCTAAACCCTGAATTACGCCCGAATAGCTTTCTTGCCCGTTCTGATGTGCGCGATGTTGCCCGCGTTGAAAGTCGTACTTTTATCTGTAGTAACCAGAAATCTGATGCTGGCTCCACCAACAACTGGATGGAACCTGGTGAAATGCGTGGCACCCTGAATGGCTTGTTTGAAGGTTGCATGGAAGGTCGAGCCATGTACGTCATACCTTTCAGCATGGGACCTCTGGGCTCTGATATTGCCCAGATTGGTGTGCAAATCACCGACAGTCCCTATGTGGTTGTAAGCATGCGCATCATGGCTCGTATCGGACAGAAAGTTCTGGATATTCTGGGTAATGATGACTTTATTAAATGCCTGCACTCTATCGGTTATCCGCTGACTGATGGTCGAGAGGATGTGTCCTGGCCTTGTGATCCGGATAATCGCTACATCGTTCATTATCCTGAAACCCGTGAAGTGGTTTCCTATGGTTCCGGTTATGGCGGTAACGCCTTGCTGGGCAAGAAGTGTGTTGCCCTGCGTATTGCCTCTGTCATGGCTCGCGATGAAGGCTGGCTGGCAGAACATATGATGATTGTCGGCGTGGAATCTCCGGAAGGTGATAAAACCTATATCGCTGGAGCATTCCCCAGTGCCTGTGGCAAGACCAATCTGGCCATGTTGATTCCGCCTGAAGGATTTGAAGGCTGGAAAGTTCACACCGTGGGCGATGACATCGCCTGGATCAAACCTGGTGCAGATGGCCGCATGTATGCCATTAATCCTGAAGCCGGTTACTTTGGCGTAGCCCCTGGCACGTCGATGGACTCGAATCCGGCGGCCATGGAAACCATGACCAGCAATACCATTTTTACCAATGTGGCGCTTACCGATGACGGAGATGTCTGGTGGGAAGGCATGACCGCAACTCCCCCGGCGCATTTGATTGACTGGAAAGGCAAGGACTGGACGCCAGACAGCGGTCGCAAGGCAGCGCATCCGAATGCCCGTTTTACAGCGCCGGCAAGTCAGTGCCCCAGTGTTGACCCTGAATGGGAGAACCCGAAAGGCGTTCCCATCAGTGCCTTCCTGTTTGGTGGCCGTTTAAGTACCACATTTCCACTGGTTTACCAGAGCAAGGATTGGGCCCATGGCGTTTATATGGGTGCAACTCTTGGTTCTGAAGCCACTGCTGCTGCAGAAAATCAGGCAGCTATTCGTCGTGATCCAATGGCCATGCTGCCGTTTTGCGGTTACAACATGGGAGACTACTGGAAACACTGGCTCAGCATGAAGGACAAGGTTGAGCATCTACCGGTTATCTTCCGCGTTAATTGGTTCCGCAAAACCGAAGACGGTGGCTGGTTATGGCCGGGCTTTGGTCAAAATATGCGCGTACTGCAATGGGTGGTCAAGCGTGTGAATAGCAAGGTAGACGCCACTGAAACTGTCTATGGTCAGGTGCCCAGGTACGATGATATCAACTGGAATGGACTGGTTTATGATCAGGAAACCTTTTCTAAGTTGATGGCCATTGATACTGAAAAAAGTATCAGTGAAGTGCAGGATCAAAGCAAACTTTTTGACAAGATTGGCGATCATCTGCCGGAAGAAATGAAACAAATTCAGCAGGAAATGCTGGCACAGTTGAAGTAAATGTTTTGATTTTTAGTTTTAAGAAAAGCCCGCTTTAAGCGGGCTTTTTTATTGCAGCATTTGGAATGTCGCACTGATAGAAGGGAAATATCCTGCTGGCCATCAAGGGGTATATGTATGGTGGCCATAGTCCCCCTCTCGTTAGTATTACTCTTTACTAATGGTGAAGGTAAAATCATCAGCCAGTGTATGGCCGTCAATAGATATTACCTGAAAGACCACTTGATACTTTCCCGCTTCAAGCAGGGGAATATCCAGCTCAATTTCCTTGCCGAAGGCCGTGGATTGACCGATACGGTTGCGGGGCAGTCTCACCGAAATGGTATCGCCCACTTGCAGCATCTTTTCATTCACTGGCAGAATTCTGGCATTGGTGATCGTTACTTCCCCGGGAAATACTAGGCGTAACAGCTTCGGTGCCCGTTCGATCACGGCATCATGATCGGGTACTGTGGTGGCAATACCGGTATGGGCCCGGACTGGACTTGCCAGTAAGAGCAATAGCGCCATATATATTATTTGATGGTTGAAAAGATCTGTTTTCATGACAGCGCAATGAGATTTGGTGTGGATAATTCCCATGATACTATCGTTGGCAACAGGCTTGACACTGCTAATTTTTACGAGGGGGAAACCATGAAGGTAAAACGAATTTCCACATTACTAACAGGAATGCTCATTCTGCTGCTTCCAGTTTTTGTTGCTGCCCAGAATATCGGCCAACTGGACCAGATCAAGGTTTATGGTCCCTCACTGGCCGGCAATCTCTCCAATGACGATCCGGAGCGTAATGTGCTGGTATATCTGCCACCTTCCTACTCTTCTGAATCCGACAAACACTACCCGGTAATCTATCTATTGCATGGTTATACAGATTCCGAAACCAACTGGTTTGGCCTCAATGGCACCCATTTCGTCAATGTACCTGATGCTGTAGATACCGCCTGGAAAGCCGGTGCTGAAGAAATGATTATCGTCATGCCCAATGCCTTTACACGTTTTCAGGGCAGTATGTATTCCAATTCTGTGACCACCGGTGACTGGGAAAGCTATGTGGCGAAAGACCTGGTGACCTATATTGATGAGCACTATCGCACCCTGGCCAGCCGCGAGAGCAGGGGACTGGCGGGCCACTCGATGGGGGGGTACGGCACTGTTCGCATTGGCATGAAGTACCCGGAAGTATTTTCTTCTTTGTATGCCATGAGTCCCTGCTGTATGGGCGCTAATATGAACCCGACCCTGGAGCAGTATGCCCCTGCAATTGCCATTGAAAATGATGAACAGCTGGCCAATGAAGGTTTTGGTGTGAAAGCCGCAATGGCTTCTGCCGCGGTCTGGTCACCCAATCCTGATAACCCGCCGTTTTATATTGACCTGCCGTTCAAGGATGGGGAGCTGCAAACCGATGTCGTGGCGCGCTGGGTGGCCAATGCGCCATTGGTGATGATGCACCAGTATATTCCGCAGTTGCAGTCTTTTACGGATATCTATATTGATGCCGGTGACCGGGATACAGGTATTGCCGCCACCGTACGGGAAATGGACGCCATTCTTGAGAGTTATGGCGTGCCACACCGGGCCGCTATTTATGAAGGCGATCATGTCAGCGGGATTCATGAGCGTATTAGCACGCAACTGATGCCCATGTTTTCCGATGTGCTGGTTTCCCAATAATTTTTGTTGCGATAAATCGATCCATGCAGACAAATCTTCTGACTAAATGCAAAATTGGTTGTCCAATCAGCTATGAATAGTTTGTCAGGCGATCTTCAGTCAATCACAGCAACGCAGCTTGAGCAGGCATATCGGCGTGATCCCGATCAGTTTCGTAGCTGGTTTATTGATGCTTATCAGCAGAATCCCCAATCTGTGCTACTGCAGGCCTGGAATGTGCGTCTGACTTTCGCTGAGACAGAGCAAAATTCCTCCACGGAAAATACGACCCTGACAGACGGCTACCCGGCCGACAATTCACTGCTGCTCCATGTGGTATTAATTTCAGTGCTGGTGTGGGCTATTGCAAAACTTCCTGATTTTATCGCACTAGATGCGCAATGGTTTTATCCCCGCTTTATTCCCTTTCTGGTGATTTCAGCTCTGGTTGTCTACTTCACTATCAGCCGTGCTCTAGAGAAAGCTCAGCTGTTGATGAGTATTGGAGGAGTAACAGCTGTCTTGCTGGTTTTACTGTTGTTGCCGGACAGGCCCGATTCGGATTCTATAACCATGGCCCTGATTCACTCTCCTTTTGTCATGTTGAGCCTGCTGGGTCTGACCTTTTGCGACAGGGATTGGCGCGAGTCTCCAGCACGTCTGGGCTTTATCTGCTATGGCGGGGAAGCAATTATCTTTACTGCGTTGATCCTGCTCGGTGGTGGGGTGCTCACCGCCATGTCCCTGGGCCTGTTCGAGCTGATAGGTATACCCATTAATGAATGGTTTTTTGACTATGTGGTGTTGTGGGGGGCGATGTCAGCGCCGCTGATTGCTACCTGGCTCTGGGATCAGGTGATGCACCGGGAAAGCAAACTTGCCAGCGTTATTGCCAATGTGTTTTCGCCATTATTTTTGTTGTTAACGGTGGCTTATCTGCTGGCATTGCTGGGTCAGCAACGCAGTCCATTTAATGACAGGGAATTTCTGATTATCTTTAATGCCCTACTGCTGGTGGTGTGGGGAATTACGGTGTTTTCAGTCGCTGGCAGGGGAGAAAAAGGATCAAGGTTGCTGGATCTGACAAACCTCAGTCTGGTCTTCGTTACACTGGTGATCGATGCCATTGCCCTGACGGCGATTCTGTATCGCTTGCTGGAATTTGGTATTACCCCTAACCGTGTCGCGGTAAGCGGAGCAAACCTGTTAATATTTATTCACCTGTTATGGATTTTCTATGAATATGCCAGAGCCTTTAATGGCAACAGCTCAACAGAGGTTATTCGGACTACCATTGGCAGGTATCTGCCGGTTTATTCAGCCTGGTCGTTGCTTGTTGTTTTAGTCTTGCCACTGGCATTCGGATTTCAATAAACGCTTGCCAACAAAACTAAATTTTCGTAAATCCTTCAGTGCTACTCCTTTTCAATGTTAATCCGGCTCTTCCAGACTGAGACCAGGCAGGGACTTTGTGATCATGGTTCGTCCCTCGTTGCTGACCAGTGAACGGTCCAGCAATAGAACTTCCAGCTTGTCCAAACCGGCAAGATGATTCAGGCCTGCATCACTGACTTTGGTATCGAAAAGGGAAATGGTTTTTAGCGATGTCAGGGTGCCGAGAGTGGGCAGGCCTGAGTCTGTGATACTGGTCCCACCGATAAGCAGTGTTTCCAGCTTGTTCATTCCCCTGAGTGAATCAAGGCCATCATCGCTCAGGTTTGTGCGAAATAGATTAAGGAAAACAAGCTTTGTCATTGCTTTGAGATGGGCAATGCCGCTGTCGCCTACTTGCGTAAGCCGCAGGTCCAGTGAATGGATATTATCAACAGTTGCCAGCCTGGCAAGATCTTCATCGCTGACCTCTGTGCGATGCAGATCTATGGCATAACTAACTTTGCCCGATGCGTCCTGCACAGCACTGATGCTGCCGCCAAGACTGTCAATAATTTGTACGACATCCTCAAAATCCTGGCTCTGGGATGCGGCAGGCAATGCAGGTAACAAGCTCAGTACTAAAAATAAGGTTCGAGTCACTGGTTGATACAGGTATTTCAAAATAAAACCTCACGCCAGATGCACTGACGCATCAAAGCTTGATAAACGCCAGGGCGTTGTTTGGATTCAGGGGGATCACCAGTTGATTTTGTACCGAGTCGTAGCACATGGAGGCTGCACTTGGAATGCCGCTGGCAATGATCTCGGCTGACTGGCCTGGCCTGATACGGGAGACGCTGCCAAAGCGCACACTGCTGACATACTTGGTGCCATCTTCGGTCACCACCACACCATCATTGCCACCCTCGGCGGCAAACTCGGTATTAAGCACGTCCCCATCAGGGCTGTAGGTAATTACCGCATTGTTATTGATATTTACCACGACAATATTACCTTCGGTATCCATGGCGACACCGTTGGGAACACTCAAGGGGCCACCTTCCGCAAATACAGATACTTCCCCCATGGGGTCGACTTTGTAAATCAGTTCAGGATCTCGTGAATTGGAAATATAGGCAGTACCGTCAGCGGCTACGGCGATACCGTTAAGGATGGTAGAGCCGGGTATCTCGATAGAGCGCAGGGGTTCGCCAGTCTCCAGGCTGAAGCTTCTCAGGTAACCGACATCTACCGTGTATAAATAGTCACCCTGTATGGCGCTACCCAGCGGGTTGTGTAATTCCAGTCCATCGCGCGTGACACCGATCCACTTTGCAGTATGGACACTGCCATCGGGATTAATCAACGAAACAAAGCCATCCTGCTCAGCTGCTTCCGCGCGATTGCCGGCATTCATGGCAAGGATCAGATTTTTGTTGGCATCAAAAGTACAGCTCTCGGTAAAGTTAAAACTGCCATAGACTTTGACGTTGTCAGACATGGTCATTTTAGTACCAGCTTCATTTACTGAGCCAAGGGGTTCGCCAGCAGTAAATTCCTGTGTGTATCCTGAAACGGAAAAACTGCCAGTCAAAATAAACAATATTGTCGTTAAGTGTCGTCGCTTCATTTTCTGTGATTCTCCTTTGGATCTTTAGTTATCAGTCTCTGGCTCTGTTAGCGCCCAGGACTGATTTATATAATTATTGCGTTCATTGCGGGTCATGGGGAAGGGCGTTAAATTCCTTCCTCTTTTCATCAAACCAAAGCTGCATTTTTCCTTCCGTCTGCATAAGTATTTTCATTTTTTCCATGGCCAGCAAGTGAGCGTCATCTTTTTGTTGAAACATTTCCATCCCATGCTGTTTACTTAATTCAGCGATTGCTTCAAATGAGTCTGCAGTGAATGATTTTTCACAAGCACCTCCCAATTGTAGACAGGTCATTGTTTTCATTATTATCTCCGGTCATGTTTGTTGTTTTTTGAGCATCACAGCCGGACTTTTCCTGATGCCAATGCGGTTGACTAAAAACCCTGTGTCCAGCACTATCCTGAGCCTGATTAAAACATAAGAATAATCCATTGGGTAAACATCCCCTCTAACGGGATGGTGGCACGATTACTATAGAACTTGCCTGATCTGGAATAGACAAATTTAAACCTGGTTGATAGAAATGGGGGATTCATGACACGCTTTGCCACGGGAATTGTTATGCAAGGAATTAATAAAACAGCATTTTTAATAGTGCTTATGTTACTGGCCCAGTTTTCTGCTGCCCAGACCACTACCAGAGATGGCGTTTACACCGAAGCCCAGGCCATTGCTGGTGGAGCGCTCTATCTACGTTCCTGTGTTGAATGTCATGGCATTACCCTGGCCGGCGGTGAGGCTGGTCCAGCGCTTGTGGGCGGTCCCTTCTGGGAGCAGTGGCAGGACCAGTCGCTGGTGGCGTTTTACCAGATTACGGCCTCCACTATGCCGGTGAATAATCCCAATGGTTTTTCCCCGGCACAATATACCGATCTGGTAGCGTTTATGTTGCAACAAAACGGACTGCCCGCTGGAGAAAATCCTTTATCTGACAGTGCCGGTGATCTTGTTGCGATAACCATGCAGGCTTCATTGCAGCCGGTACGGGTTGCCTCCTTGCTCAACGGTGCCTCAACCGCGCAACGGGTCATCGAATACGAATGGCTGGGGTATCACAATGACACCCACGCGACACGCTACGCCCCGCTTGATCAGATCAATAAAGACAATGTGAATAATCTTGAAGTTGCCTGGCGCTGGACTACTCTTAACCACGGCCCCAATCCTGAATTTAATTATGAGTCCACGCCGATAATGGCTGATGGCGTGCTCTATGCTACCGCTGGACGGCGTCGTGATGTGGTGGCCATTGACCCTGTTACCGGTGAAAATCTGTGGATGTTTCGTTATGACGAGGGCGCCAGGCGTGGTCCCAGGGTCAATTCTGGCAGGGGTGTTTCCCTGTGGCGCAATGAAAGCGAGTCCCGGGTTGTTCTGGTGACTCCCGGTTATTACCTGATTTCATTGGACACTGCGACCGGCAAGCCTGATCCGGATTTCGGCGAGAACGGGGTAGTAGACCTGCGTGTTGGCCAGGAAGACCGTTTTGACATTGATATTGAGTCAATCGGTTCCGGACTGACTGCGCCGCCAGTAATAGTTAATGACGTCGTTATTATTGGCGCAGCCTTTTCCTCCGGTGGTTCGCCCAGAAGCATGCGTGGGCCGGCTGGTAATATTCGCGGTTATGATATTCACACTGGTGAGATGCTGTGGATTTTCCATACCATTCCCCAGGATGATGAGTTCGGTGTAGAAACCTGGCGCAACAACAGCAATGCCTATACCGGTAATGCCGGTTCCTGGGCGACCATGTCGGCTGATCAGGAACGCGGTATTGTCTATGTACCCGTTGAGGCGGCGACAGGGGATATGTATGGCGGCCATCGCCCCGGCGATAACCTTTTTAGTCAGACGCTGGTGGCACTGGATGCCAAAACCGGTGAACGTATCTGGCATTTTCAGCTGATTCACCATGATGTCTGGGATTATGATCCTCCCACAGCGCCGGTATTGGCGGAACTGGAAGTGGATGGGGAAATCATTCCGGCCGCTATTCAGGTGAGCAAGCAGGGTCTGGTTTATACCCTTAATCGGGTAACCGGTGAGCCGGTATGGCCGATCGAGGAGAGACCGGTACCCCAATCCACTATTCCCGGTGAGCAGACCTCGCCCACCCAGCCTTTTCCTTCCAAACCGGCGCCCTTTGAACGAATCGGATTGACAGAGGATGACCTGCTGGACTGGACGCCGGAAATCAAGGCTGAAGCGGTGCGGCTGCTTAATGAATACACCTATGGGCCAGTTTTTACACCGCCTTCCCTGATTAGTGAAACTAATCGCGGAACTTTATTTATGCCTGGCTTTGGTGGCGGAGCCAACTGGCAGGGCGTAGCCTTTGATCCTGAAACCAATATGCTCTACGTGCCGTCTACCTCACATCCCATGAGTATTGGCTTAACCACAGATACCTTCTTTGAAGACAGTGATTTTGATTACGCCATGGGCCGTGGTTTCGGTGTCGAGGGACCTTATGGTTTACCTTTGATCAAACCACCCTATGGACGTATTACGGCAATCGACATGAACGCCGGTGAGCATGCCTGGATGATGGCTAATGCGGATACTCCACAGGAAATTCTCGAGCATCCAAGGTTGCGTGGGGTTGATATACCCGAGCGCACCGGCCATGGCGACCGTGGCGGTATGCTGGTGACAAAATCACTGCTGTTTTCTGGCGAAGGTGCCGGTTTATATGGTGGTCAGACTGGCGGTGGGCCGATGTTTCGCGCCCATGACAAGGCTACGGGTGAGATCATCAGTGAATTTGAATTGCCTGCCAAACAAACCGGACTGCCCATGACTTACCAGATAGATGGTGTGCAATACATTGTGGTGCCTGTAGGGGATACCGGGCATCCGGGTGAGCTTGTGGCGCTGAAGGTGGCCGAATAAGCCCTGCGGGCAGAGACAAGTTACAAGTCTCAAGAAAACTTTCAGGGAAAGCTTGACGGCTGTACCTTACGAAACATCATTATTTGCGACTTGCGACTTGCGACTTGCGACTTGCGACTTGCGACTTGAAACTTTTTTACCAGTGCCCGCTGGCGCATCGGTCCCAATCCTTTTCCCAGTTCCGGGGAATTTTGGCATCATTAAGTAAGAAACCAGGTTCCATTTCGGGGTAAAAGGCTTCGTAGGTTTCTACCGTATGCTGATTGACGCGGCGATTAATGTGAAAAGGTTTTACCTCTGCAAGCGAATTGACGCCGAGTTGCCCAAGTAGTTCAGCGAGTGCGCCTATCATGGCCTGATGATAATTAAATACTCGCACGCCTTTGTCAGTGACATCGAGCTTGTTATAGCGCGCTGGATTTTGCGTGGCGACACCTGTGGGGCAGGAATCATTATTACAATGACGGGCTTGAATGCAGCCCAGCGCAAACATCATGCCGCGAGCGGAATTCACGGTGTCTGCTCCCAGCGCGCCAAGCCTGACCATGTGATAGGCCGATAACATCTTTCCCGCAGCGATTATTTTTATCTGGTCCTGCAGACCAATACCACGAATGGCATTGCTGATGAAATGAAGTCCCTCGCGCACCGGCGCGCCGACAGCATTGGTCATTTCGATGGGCGCAGCACCGGTGCCACCTTCGCCGCCATCCACGGTAATGAAATCCGGTGTTATGCCGGTATCCAGCATAGCTTTACAAATACCCAGAAATTCATGTTTACGGCCAAGGCATAATTTAAAACCGACCGGTTTGCCGCCGGACATGTCCCTGAGCTGCTTAACAAACTTCAGTAATCCTTCGGGATTGGAAAAGGCTGTGTGGTGGGGAGGGGAAATGACATCTTCACCTATTTTTACATGACGGATGTGGGCGATTTCTTCTGTCACTTTGGCGCCTGGCAGAATACCGCCATGGCCTGGTTTGGCTCCCTGTGAGATTTTGATTTCGATCATTTTCACCTGATCTTCGCGAGCCTTCTGCTGAAATAAATCAGGGTCGAAATGGCCCAGGTCATCGCGGCAGCCAAAATAACCGGTACCGATTTGCCAAACAATATCGCCTCCATATTTTCGGTGATGGTCCGTCAAGCCACCTTCGCCGGTATTCTGGAAAAAACTGCCCATTTTGGCGCCACGGTTCAGTGCCATCACGGCATTTTTACTCAGTGAACCATAGCTCATGGCTGAGATATTCAAGGTGGAAGCAGAATAGGGCTTGCTGCAATTCACCTCACCAAACCCCTCGCGCAAAGTATCCGCTGCAACATGGACAGGGGTCATGGCATGATTGATCCATTCATAGCCATTTTTGTAGGTATCAAGAATTGTGCCGAAGGGTCGTGTGTCATTCTGCCTTTTTGCACGCTGATAGACGAGACTGCGCCATTCACGTGGCATGGGTGTGCCGTTGAGGTCTGATTCAACAAAATACTGCTGGATTTCCGGGCGGATAAATTCAAATAAATAACGAATATGGCCAATCACAGGATAAATACGCAGCACGGTGCGTTTGGTTTGAAGGATGTCGTAAATACCGGTTGCCATGATTGGAATAACCAATATCCAGAGCAGATTAAATAGCGCTGAGAAACTGGTAAGGGTAATTACAGCCAATGGTCCCAACACACAAAAAAACAGGAAAATCCTATGTACGGTCATTCTTAAAAACACTCCGGGCATAATGCTTACATCGACAGGGTTTTGATTAAATCACAAAGGCCTGTCGGGAAACCACAATCCTGATTTTATCAGCATAGTATGCTGGAACTATTCAAGGGATATGGAGTCAGAGAAGGACCTGCGAATAAATTTTATAGCTCAAATACCTTGTATCCAGTGCTGTATTATTTATTTCTTTTACGTTGTACTATCCATCCCCCTGAATTTAATGAAAGACTTTCCTGTAAAGCTTTTTATAAAAATTCGAGGGCCATGGTTTTTATCTAGGAGTTAATTATGCGCACCAAATTTATTCACTTAATTTTATCCGTTTTTGCTGTTGCAGCATTCGGTATTGGACAGGCCTCCGCACAGGGTTTTCAGCTACCCAATATGCAGGTTACCAGTAATGCTTTTGAAGATGGCGGCATTATTCCAATTAAATACACCTCCCATGGTGACAATGTTCAGCCAAATTTTTCCATCACTGGTTCTCCTGAAACCACAGTGGGTTTTGCCATTGTTTTTCATGATATCGAAGTGGCTATTGGTGGCAGCACAGGCGATGTGACGCACTGGCTGGCATGGAATATTCATTCCCGTGAAATTCCTGAAGGCTCTCTACCTGCAGGTAGTGTGCAGGGAAATAATATTCGGGGTCAGGCCTCGTACATGGGGTCAGGTGCGCCCTTCAGGGATCGCTATCATCACTATGTTTTCGAGTTTTATGCACTGAATGAAGATCTGGATTTGCCCGAAGGAGCCAGCCGTGATGAATTGATGGCAGCAATGGAAGGCAAAGTCGTTGCCAAGGCTGCTTATGTAGGCCGCTACGCCAATGCGACACCAGAATAAGTCAAACTGGTTTGCTGAATAAGACAAAGGCGCTCTATACATAAGGGCGCCTTTTTTATTTCCGGCCTTGTCTGGTGCTTCGGGAAAGCCTATATTTCAGAAAACTTTTTTCACTTTTCATTGACGGGGGAAGCAATGAAAAACACCATCCTGATTATCATATCTACTTTGTTGTCATTGCAGGCTTGGGCACATCACAGTTTTGCACCACATTTTGATGCCGACAAACCGGTGTCCATAACGGGCACCATTATTGAATATGAACGTCGTAATCCGCATGCTTACCTGAATATTCGGGCAGAAGATGCCAATGGCCGCGTCACTGACTGGCGCTGTGAATCCCATGGCTTTACCCAGCTTTCCAGAAATGGCATCACGCCGGAAATGCTTGCTCCGGGAACCCGTATTGGTATCTCGGGATCACAGCATCGACGTGACCCCAATATGTGTTTTTTTGACATGGTCTATCTTGAAGATGGGCGTGAGCTAAGTGTTAATGGCCCGCGCGGACAAAGCATCAGTCAGGAAGAACAGCGCGACTCGATATTCGGCACCTGGATGCTGTTACCAGGCGGCTTTGCGACCAGCGGTCCGCAAGCCATGATGGAGTTTTTAACCGCAGAAGGTAAAGCTGCCGTTGAACAATATAATCCGTTTGAGGATGATCCCACTTATCGCTGTGAGCCTGTCGCTATTCGTCGCGTATGGGGCGCCCCAGGTACGCCACTGGCAATTACCCGGCAGGGTGATGATATCGTGATCCGCTATGAGTGGATGGATGCGCAGCGTATTATTCATATGAATCAGGATGCGGTACCGGCCAATACACCGGCAAGTATCCTGGGTTACTCTACTGGTCACTTTGAAGGCGACACACTGGTGATCCAGACCAGCCACTTCACCCAGGGAGTGTTAAACCAGTTTGTCACCGTTGAAGGCCAGCCCATGCGAGGCCTGTTGCATTCCGACGAGCTCACGACAGTGGAAAGACTCTCGCTTGATCAGGAACGCAATCGGCTGGTGATGTCCATGGATCACTATGACAGTACTTTTTTCACCCGTGATTTTCCGAATTACTCCCGGGAATACCGGCCGTCAGATCTGGACCTTCAGCCTTTTGGTTGTATTCCTGAACAGCTGAAATAAACGGAATCCATTTGTCTTTATTACCCATTGAAGCGCTTCTCCTGCTTTGCCTGGTAGCACTGTTTACCGGCTTTATTAAAGCGGGGATGCCTTCACTTGGGACGTTGCTCACCGCTTCCGTCGCGTTGATGTTTCCACCCCGTGATGCCCTGGGTATTACTCTGATGTACCTGCTGGTGGGGGATAGTGTGGCTGTCACGCTGTACTGGCGACTGGCCCATTGGCAGGAGTTGAAAAAAATGATGCTGCCAGTGCTGGCGGGTGTCATTCTGGGCGGCGTATTGCTGGCGTTTCTTAATAACGAGAATCTGGGGCTTACTCTGGGCCTGGTTGTTCTCATTCTGGTGTCATTGGAGCCCTTACGCCCCAGATTGACCCAATGGGCGCTCGATCATCCTGGCAGTGTCAGATCCGGTTCCGGCTTGCTTGCCGGTATTGCTACCACCATTGGCAATGCTGCTGGTCCGATATTATCGCTGTATTTTCTATTGCTGAAACTGGACAAGAAAGCCTTTGTGGGGACAGGCTCAATATTTTTCCTGTTCGTCAATGTGGCGAAAATCCCTATTTTTCTGGGGCAGGATATATTTCATATGCAATACCTGGGTTCTGTAGCAGTGACTGCTCCTCTGGTATTGCTGGGGGCGCTTG
>CBFIIQ010000012.1:0-2014 GCA_965662685.1 Pseudohongiellaceae bacterium
TCCAGGGCTGTGATCTGAACGCTGTCCAGTACTTCCAGATCCAGATCAATGCGACCTTCAGAGGTGGCGCCCAGGGAGCCGTCAAGGGCTGCAAGCGCAGAAGTGCTTAGCAGGCCGGCGATAACAGTAGCGAGTAATTTGTGTGATGTTTTCATAATGTTTCTCCTGAAAATTTTTCTTAACTGAATTCGGCTTAAAAATGTTTCTTACCAGGGGTATTACAAGTCGCGTGCCAGAACCGGCAAAACCCGGGGAAAATCCAGAGAAAAAGACCTATCTTGTTGTATTTATTCGATTATATATATTCAGGTCAGGCCGGGAACGGCCTTCAACAACGGCAGATAGTGAGCGGGAGTTTGCAAAGTGATTTGCATATTGCAAAATAATTTCAGAATGATCAGAGGAGTATTCGCATATTGCAAATACAGGCTTTATTAGACTCTCGAAGAAGAAATTTGGCGGGTAAAAAGCACTGAAATTTTCATGGCTTCCGGAGGTTCCGGCATTGCTAATGTTTTATGGCTATCAGGGCTGTCTGGCCAGCAGGTCATCAATAATGTAGGTGGCCACATCATGCAGCTGGTCGCGAGAATAAGCATAGCTGAAAGCAGGCATGGTATTTCGGCCATAGCTGGCAAGCGTCATAATATCTGAGGTGGTAAAGGTTTTTCCCACCAGTTCCACACCTGCTTCTCCACCCTCGCCATTGGGCCCGTGGCAGGCTGCACAGATCTGGTTAAAGATAGCCTGGCCAGCCTCGATATTGGGGGATCTTTCTGCCATTGGCTCGACGCGGGTCAGGGCCGGGGCCTCTGCAGTGGGCCGCAGGCCACTGGAGGCCTGCACAATATCTTCATTGACCTCCTGTTCGATATTTCCTTCCAGGGAAAACAGCCAGACACTATCACCATGCTTGCCCGGAGAATAAATGGAGCCCGCAGAAATGATGGCAAGCATCTGGGTGCCTTTATGGATAAATGATGTGGCAGTCCCGTTTACCCCGGCATCAGTCTGATATTCCCATAACTTGGCGCCATTGCTTTTATCCAGCGCAACCACACGGCCATCATTGCGGCCATGAATAATGAGACCACCGGCAGTAACCAGTGACCCCTGGGAGCAGCTGTAATTCCATTGCTGTTTCCAGGCGATAGTATTGGTTCTGACATCAATCGCCACATAGATGCCGCGGGTTGGCATATTGGCAAGACGAAAACCGCCGCCAAGCCAGCTTTGATCGTGGGTAGGTTCCGATGTTTCGCGCTCTCTGGCGGCCCCACCGATGCGATCATTGGCGCAGATATAGAGCAGACCAGACTCAGGATCATAGGCTTTTGGGGGCCAGTTAACGCCTGCCAGGGGTTTATAAAGCGCACCCTCTGTGCCGAAAGGTGTGTAGGTCTTGCCTTCATTTACCAGGGTGAAGCCTTCCGGAGCGGCATCAATAAAGTGAGGCACCAGGTCATCACCGACGGGGATGGGCTGGGTGGCAGCAGTAGCTTGTGAAGCCATCTGTGGCACCGGGACCTCATCGATTCCCAGCAATGGCTCACCGGTAATACGGTCCAGAATATAGAGATAGCCGGATTTACTCGCTTCGGCCAGACCTTTGCGCATGACGCCATCAATTTCTACATCAAACAGGACGACGGGACTGGGGGAATCATAGTCCCAGATGTCATGATGAACCTGCTGAAAATGCCAGCGATATTCGCCGCTTGTGGTATCCAGAGCAACAATGGATACCGTGAACAGGTTGTCACCGGCACGCCGGGAGCCGTTCAGGTCTGGACCTGCATTACCGGTAGAAAAATACAGCAAGCCCAAATCCGGATCTACAGCGGGTGTCTGCCAGATGGGTGCACCCCCATACTTCCAGCTGTCATTGTCCTGGGGCCAGGTGTCGAAACCGAACTCACCGGGGCCGGGGACGGTGTAGAAATTCCATAACAGGGAGCCATCTTTGGCATCATAGGCCTTGATGCGGCCACGAATAGCACGTTCTCCGCCAGCA
>CBFIIQ010000012.1:2114-75716 GCA_965662685.1 Pseudohongiellaceae bacterium
AGAAATTCCATAACAGGGAGCCATCTTTGGCATCATAGGCCTTGATGCGGCCACGAATAGCACGTTCTCCGCCAGCAAAACCGGTGATCACCATGCCGTTGTAGTATAGGGGGGCTGCGGTAATGGCATAACCCAGCAGGGGGTCTTCCGCCTGGATTTCCCAATTAACGGCACCGGTACGCTGATCCAGAGCTACCAGTTTGGCATCCAGTTGGCCAACATAAATTTGGCCGTCACCCATGCCCAGACCACGACTTACCCAGCCACAGCAGACATTAATACGATTGGGGTCGAGGTTTGCCTGGTAGGTCCAGAGGAATTCGCCGCTTTCCACATCTATGGCAAAGACATCATTTTCACCGGTAACGACATAAAGTACGCCGTTGTAATAAAGCGGCTGGGCCTGACCACTGTGATTCGGCGCACTGCCGGAGCCATTCATGTGGACGCGCCATTCGGCTTTTAGTTCGGCCACGTTGTCGCGATTAATCTGGTTTAGCGGTGAATAACGCTGGTTTGCAAGGTTGCCCCCATTGGTTGTCCAGTTCAGGCTTGGTGGTGCAAACAACTCCTCTGCACTAAAAGCCGGGGATGCTGCTGGTTGAGCATATACTCCAAAAGGGATAAAGCAGAATATAAGAACTGCGACTACATTAATGGCGCGTAAGGAGTTCATAGCAGGCTCTCACAAAAACTGGGCATAACTTGAGGGATTGGCAATAGTACAGCGAGAATCCGGGACTGTAAAAGGGCCCCCGGCTTACCTTAAATGTTTAAGTGTGACGAAACCGGGACAATCCTCTAGAATGGGGTGTTTTTTTTTCTGAAGTGTGTGGTGGACTTGATTCGAAAACGGATAACACTATAAGTGTCTGACATAGCACAAAAAATTCTTTCACAAGCCAGCCTGCTCCGGGTGCCTTCGCTGCCGGAATTGCTGCTGTGTGAACTGGAAGCATTCGGACAAGCTAATGTCCTGGAAAATGGACACAACACTGATCTGGAAAGCCTTGTTGCAGGTGACCTGTTTCTTTATGGGCGTTTACTCGCTGGTTCAGCGGTAGTTGATAATAATGCCTATTATTCCCCGGCCCGTATGGCCCAAAAACACGGCTATCACAATCTTAAAATGATGGTGCGGCAAACCGCAGCGGCAATGAGCTTCAGTCGACCATCAGCCGACCAGTTAAGATTTATGAAGCAACTTTATCTGCAAAGCGTACTCACTCGCTCGCTTGCCCAACAGATTGCCCGTGTTGTGTTACCGGAGTCGAAGGACAAATTACGTCAGGTGGAGCAGGCAGCGTTTTGTGGTCTGTTTCTCAATGTTGGCGCGTTGTTGCTTGAGCAGGGCTTTTCCAGACAATATCTGGGCATGCTGCATCAGTCCGAAAACACTTCTTCACTTCTGCTGGCGGAGCAGAAGGAATTTGGTATTGATCATGGTGCACTGGGCGCGACCTTGTTGGCATCCTGGGGTATTGATGGTTTCTGCTGTGACGCTTTGCGTTATCACCATCTTGATATCAATCAGATACTCGATGCCACGCCATTGGTAAAAATAGCCTGGCTTGCCAACCAGCTGACAGATGAAAAAGAAAATCCTGAAGCCCGGGTATGGGCAAATACCTTATTCGAAATTCAGGAAGAAAGTCTGCTGAAGATCACAGACACAGCCCGAACGGCAGTTAAAAATAATTTGAAATCTTTCAATATTACTTTTTCTACCACGCGCTATCTGCCATTACCGGTTTCAGAAGAAGAATATATTTTAAAGCAGGAAAAATTTGCCCTGAAACAATTACGGCTCAGGTCGGAGGCCGATAATCTTTTTGCCCTTGCAAAAGAGAGTCTGTTTTGCACTGACGAACATGGGCTCGTTAAACCTGAAAAATTTGGCCAGGCAATCAGTGCATCAAGCCGAATGCTTTTTGGTCCCTGTGAAAGCCTGCTGTTTGCCCTGTCAGACGACGGGGAATTTTTGCGCTGTATTACCGCGACTTCCGCCATAGAGCAAGAGGCCCTTGATCAACTGGTCATACGCTGTGAAGCCGACCGCAGTGTGGTTGCAAGATCCTGTTTGCACAATGAGTCGGTATTGCATTTGCCTTTGTCAGAACTGTCAGTTATTGACAGGCAGCTGCTTACCTTGCTTGGTTCTGATAATTACTGTTGTGAACCTTTGCCAGGTATTCAGGTGAATAGTCCTTGTGGCGTGTTGGTTATCGGGATTCCCGGCGCACGGGTAGAAAGTTATAAAAAACAAAGCTATCTACGCAATGACTTTTCTGTGGCCCTTGGCAGAATGGTGAGCCACAGGAAGGAGGACAGAACTGAAGTGGACGATGTGGCAGCAAGTTATGAACGTCGAATCAAAGAGACTATTCATGAAGCCAATAATCCGTTGGGTATCATTAAAAACTATTTACAGCTGTTAAGTATGAAGCAGGGCGAGGATACGAAAATTCAATCCGAGATCAGTTTTATCAAAAGTGAGATTGATCGAGTCAGCAATATTCTGGAAAAACTTAAGAAAAAACCAGGGGGTTCTGATCAGGCCACGACCCTGAATATCAATTTGCTCATTCGCAATCTGGTAAGTATTTTTTCGGGCTCTTTTGCCGCTGCTGACAGTATAAATATTGAGACCAGTCTGGACCCGACGTTGCCGGAAATAAGCTGTAATGAGAATGCCCTGCGACAAATTATCACTAATCTTGTAAAAAATTCAGCAGAAGCATTTGAAGATGGTGGTAGAATTCTAGTTAAAACCACCGGTAATTATTATATGAACGGTACCCGTTACATTCAGTTGATTGTAAAGGATAACGGCCCAGGGATAGCGGCAAACATACTCGAAAAACTTTTCCTGCCAGATGCTAAAGATTGCAGTGGTAGCGATCCTGATGACCTTAATATCAGCCCTGATACCGGCTCGGGTAAAGAAATTACCAATAAGGCCAGGAATATTAATATAAGTACCAAAGGTGGTAACCACACGGGTTCCGGCCTTTCAATCGTCCACAGCCTTACCAAAGAGCTGGGTGGACAGGTTTCCTGTCAGACTACATATTCTCATGCAGCTTCCGAGGGCTCACATGGCACAGAAATTATTGTGCTGCTGCCCCTCAGCCCGGCTGCTCATGGCAACAATATAGCTGGAGAGCTTCACTGATGGAGTCAACGCCAAGGATCCTGTTAGTCGATGATGAGCCAGCTATGTTGGCAAGCACCAGGGCTTTGCTTGAGGCTGTTAATTATGAGGTGGTAATCGCACAAGGCGGTAAAGCTGCAATCACCATGTTGGAACAAGAGGGCTTCGATTTGGTCCTGCTTGATATGAATATGCCCGATGTGGGTGGTCATCAGGTGATGGAATTTATCAATGACAAGCTCATCAAGGTTGCTGTCGTTGTACTTAGCGGGGAAGTTGATTTTGACAGCATTACCCGGGCTTTTCAGTTGGGCGCTTTTGATTACATCAAGAAACCCTACGAATTTGATGAGTTGCAACACACACTGAGGAATGCGTTACGAAAGCAGGAACTGGAAAAAAGCCTTTTCTCCTTGCGTAAACAATTGGAGCGATCTGAACGCTTGCATCGTTTCATGATAGAAAGTTCACCGGACATTATTTTTATCGTGGATAAAAATGGTAATTTTGCTTTCGTTAATGATCGCGCTGAAGAGTTATTAAATTATAAAAAGGATGAGCTCATCGGTGCGCACTTTGCCACTATCGTGGAACCGGATTACGTGGAAAGAGCGACTCATTGTTTTCATGAAAGAAGAACAGGACCACGTGCCACCAAGGATGTCGAGATCTGGTTAATGTGTAAGCCAGGCAGTCGTCCAGGCTGGACGCGAAACATGATAGCTATTGAACTGAATTCACTTGGTGTTTATGAAAATGAAATACGTAACGACAAGGGCGAGGTTCAAAGCGGCGATTTTTCCGGCACCTATGTTGTTGGACGAGATATTACGGAACGCCTGGCTTCGGAAAAACTTATTCATTTTCAGGCTTACCACGATTTGTTAACCGGGCTACCTAATCGTGCTCTGTTTCACGACCGTCTGTCCAATACAATCAGTAACGCCCGTCGCGAGAATGACAGGCTTTCAGTTTTGTTTCTCGATCTGGATCGCTTCAAGGTTGTTAATGACACTCTGGGGCATTCGGTTGGCGATGAGTTACTGAAACAGGTTGCCAACAGACTCAGATCCTGTCTCAGAGAAGGCGATACAGTTGCACGACTTGGTGGTGATGAATTTATTATATTGTTGCCCAATATAAACTCTGATGACATCGCCAGACTGGTAGGGAAAAAACTTGTAGATGCAATCAAGCAACCATTTATTGTCGACGGTAATGAATTATTTCTGACCGGTAGTATTGGAATATCCATGTTCCCGGATAACGGCGAAACGGCAGATCTGCTCATAAAAAATGCTGATACTGCCATGTACTATACCAAGGAACAGGGCAAGAACAGTTTCAACTGCTACAACCGTGACATGAGCATCAAGCATAGCAGGATGCTCAACATGGAAGCGGAGATACGCAAGGGAATCAAGGAAGAACAGTTTGAAGTTTTCTATCAGCCTCAGGTAAGCTCAATGGATGGCAGCATTACCGGAGTCGAAGCATTGTTACGCTGGAACCATCCGGAAAAAGGTTTGTTGTCACCGATTTTCTTTATGACAGTAGCAGAAGAGACCGGCATCATCGTTGAGCTGGGCCACTGGATTCTAAATAAGGCCATTTCCGAAGTTAAAGAGTGGCTGGATGCCGGGCTGCCGCTGAACAGGCTTGCAATAAACTTTTCCAGCAAGCAGATTGAGCAAGATGATTTTGTGGACAGTATTGTCAGCGCACTTAAGAAGTATAACTTCTCTGGTGAAAAGCTTGAGATAGAAATCACTGAAAGCATGTTAATGAATAATATTGAACAAACGGTAGATAAGTTGAATGAACTGCATCGTGTTGGTGTACATGTTGCTATTGATGACTTTGGTACCGGTTACTCTTCCTTGAGTTTGTTACAAAAACTACCAATTCATCGTCTGAAAATTGATCGAAGTTTTATTCATGACATTGAAGAAAATGCAGATCAGTCTATCATTGAGGCGATTGCACATATGGCCAGGGGTTTGAAACTGGAAATGGTAGCGGAAGGCGTGGAACAGGAGTTTCAGCTCAGGTATTTGCAGGAACTTAACTGCCCGGTGATACAGGGATTCTATTACAGTCAGGCAATACCCGGTGAGGAAGCGCGCCAGTTGATCAAGGATGGCTCCTCACTTATTGGCAGTGAGCCACTTCAGCACATTGATTCCCGGGAGTCATCTATGGATTACAAAACAAGCTGAAGGCCAGAGCTGGCTAATTGCTCATTCGGCCAACTTTTGACACCGACTTCATCATTCTCACCTTCTTCATCACCCTTGCCAGATGTATACGGTTTCGAACTGTCAGTGTCAGGTTGACGATACTGAACTGGGCGTCGCGATCAGAAGTGCCAATTTTTTCTATATTAGCTTCTGCTGAAGTGATGGCATTGGCCAGGGTGGCAATAATGCCACGCTGATGTTCCAGTTCAACACGCAACTCAACAGTAAATTCACCGCCCACAGTGGGATCCCAGCGTAGATTGATATATTTTTTCGGATCATTGCGAATTTCCGTCATGTTATTACAGGTTTCGCGGTGCACGATCATGCCACGTCCCGAACTGATATAGCCGACAATCGGGTCGCCGGGAATTGGGTGGCAACATTTGGCAAAGGTCATCAGCATCCCTTCTGCGCCCCGGATCGCCATCGAGGACTCATCCTGATTTACCGGTAGCTCCTCACCCTCTGTGGAAGGAATCAGGCGACGAGCAACGATGTAGGCCATGCGGTTGCCCAGGCCAATATCCTCAAGCAAATCATCCAGTACGCCGAAATCTGTTTGTTCCAGCAAACCGCCAATCTTTTCCTTGGGGATATTCGACAGATGGTAGCCGAAACTGGACAGGGTTTTGTTGAGCAGGCGTCTACCCAGTGCTATGGCTTCGGAGCGACGCTGATTTTTCAGGAAGTGACGAATATTGCTGCGAGCCTTGCCAGTTACGACAAAGCCAAGCCAGGCCGGGTTGGGGTGGTTGCCGGAGGCAATGATTTCAATGGTCTGCCCGCTTTGCAGGCGTTGGCTTAGTGGCGCAAGACGCCGGTTTATTCGGCAGGCTACACAGGAATTACCTACATCGGTGTGAACCGCATAGGCAAAATCCACAGGTGTAGACCCTTCAGGTAATTCCAGGATGGCACCTTTGGGGGTGAATACATAGATTTCGTCGGGGAACAGGTCGGTTTTTACATGCTCGATAAATTCAAGGGAATTGCCGGCATGTTTCTGCATTTCCAGCAAATCCTGCACCCATTGTCTGGCGCGAATATGGCTTTGATTAGGCGTGTCGTCGGAAGACTTATATAGCCAATGCGCGGCAATACCATTGCTCGCCATCTTGTCCATTTCTTCAGTACGTATCTGTATTTCAATCGGGACGCCGTGCATACCAAAAAGGGTGGTATGGAGTGACTGATAGCCGTTGACCTTGGGAATGGCAATATAATCCTTGAACTTCCCCGGTACCGGTTTATAGAGACTGTGTACGGCACCCAGCACGCGATAACAGGTATCTACTTCGTCGGTAATTATTCTGAATGCGAAAACGTCGGTTATCTCCCTGAAAGAGAGTCTTTTTTCTTTCATCTTCCGGTAAATGCTGTAAAGATGTTTTTCACGGCCCAGTACCCTGCCTGGCAAACCTTCCCGCTTCAGGCAGGCTTCAAGCGCGGTTTGAACCTGGCTGACCAGTTCCTTACGATAGCCACTGACACTTTTTACTGCGGCATCAATTCGTGGTGCACGCAGAGGATACAGGGCCTTGAATCCCCGTTCCTCAAATTCCATACGAATATTGTGCATCCCCAGGCGGTTGGCAATCGGGGCATAGATATCCAGAGTTTCCCGCGCAATACGTTTTTGTTGCTCCGGACTCATCACGTTCAGGGTGCGCATGTTATGCATGCGATCTGCCATCTTGACCAGAATAACGCGAATATCCTTCGCCATTGCCAGGGCCATTTTCTGGAAGTTTTCAGCCTGGGCTTCAGCGCGGGTACTGAACTCAATTTTATTCAGTTTGCTGACACCATCAACCAGGTTGGCGACGGTTTCGCCAAACTGACCTTCAATATCTTTCTTGGTTATTCCGGTATCTTCGATGACATCGTGTAGCATGGCAGCTACCAGGCTTTGATGATCCATATGCATGGCGCGAAGAATTTCAGCAACAGCGAGGGGATGAGAGACATAGTCTTCACCAGTACGGCGAAACTGCCCGTCGTGAGCCTGTTCTGCATAGAAATAGGCACGACGCACCAGGTCTACCTGGGCATTACCCATGTAGTGATTTAAATCATTGGTAAAATTGCTAATAGTCATCATGGCCTGCAAACTCTATCTGTTCTAATTTGAGGTCATGAACGCACTTTTACAACAATGCGCTGAACGCTTGTGGCAAATACTGAGTTGAAGCGGGCAAGGGTTTGCCCGCCTGATGATCAGGCCGACCGGCCTGTAATACTATAATGGCAGGTCTGACTACTGTTCTTCGTCAGTATCGGCTGGTGCAGTAACTTCGCTCTCTTCGGCAGTATCACTTGCCTCGGGAATCAATACCGCGTCCATGGCCTCTTCTATAGAAATATCATCGTTCTTTGCAGCTGCAGCTGCAGCTGCAGCTACAGCTGCGGCTTCGACCGCTTCAAGCGAATCCTTGGTTTCTTCTTCACGAGTATTAGTCAAAATACTGCTGTCCACAAGACCTTCCGCAATTTCACGCAAGGCGACCACAGTTGGTTTGTCATTATCTTCGCTCACCAGTGCGTCTTTTCCGCCAGTTTGCAGCTGACGCGCACGCTTGCTGGCAATCATTACCAGGTCAAAACGGTTTTCAACATTATCCAGACAATCTTCAACAGTGATACGAGCCATAGTCTTACCTTGTGTTAGCGATTTGAGTGCATTCCTGACCGGGTGGGATATACCCATTTTGCCGGGGGCAGGCATTATAAATGGACTACAGGGTCAAGTCTATGCCTGCTTTAGCGGCTAAATCGGGGGGCTTTGGTCAGGAAACGAGATTTTTCAGGAGTTCGGCGTTATTACTTGCCTGATGCTTCCTGCTCAGGCCAGCGCTACGAATGACTGCATTGAGGTCCGCAAGCGCAGTATTAAAATCTTCATTGATGATGAGGTAATCCGCCTGCGCATAATGGGAAATTTCATTCTGTGCTTCGTTCATGCGTTTTTCAATGACTTCAGCGTCATCCTGGGCGCGACTGGTTAGCCTGTCCCGCAAGGCATCAAGTGACGGTGGCAATATGAAAATGCTTACTGCTTCCGGCAACAGCGCCTGTACCTGATTTGCGCCCTGCCAGTCGATTTCAAGAATCACATCCCTACCCTGGGCAAGTTGATCTTCCACCCACTTTCGGGAAGTACCGTAATGGTTGCCAAAAACCTCTGCACTTTCCAGGAATGCATGCTCGTCTCGCATCTGCTGAAACTGCTCAACACTGACAAAATGGTAATTTTTGCCGTCTACTTCCCCGGGACGTTTTGGTCGTGTGGTATGAGAGATCGAAACACACAGACTGGAAGCTTCGCTACTGGCAGCGGCCTCAAGCAAAGCGTTTACCAGCGAGGTTTTGCCGGCACCGGAAGGGGCAGAAATTAAAAACAGTATTCCCTGGGACATCTGGGGTCTTCTTCTTAATAATTCAGATTATGGGTTCCGTGATGAGTGTATCAATACTCACTCGATATTTTGTACCTGTTCCCGGATTTGCTCGATGAGTACTTTTAGCTCCACTGCATTGAGAGTGGTTTCAGTAACTACAGACTTTGAGCAGATCGTATTGGCTTCACGATTGAGTTCCTGCATAAGAAAATCAAGTCGTCTGCCAACCGGTTCCGAGCGAGACATAACATGGCGGATTTCCTTTACGTGTACCGCAAGACGGTCAATTTCTTCTTCAATATCAGCCTTTTGCATGATTATTACCAGTTCCTGCTCCAGGCGACCGACATCCACCTCGATTTCCAGTTCGCTAATCTGTTCTTTGAGTTTATTCTGCTGTGCAGCCAGAATTGAGGGAAGTGCTGCGCTGATATCTCCAATTATTGAGATGATACTCTCAAGCCGACTCTCTATGCCTGCTTTCAATTCGGCGCCTTCGCGCGCCCTATGCTCGCCAAGAAGGCCAACAGCCTCTTTAAACAGGGATAGCGCGGCTTCCTCTATTACTTTAGTATCCTGACTCTGTTCCTGAATGATGCCGGGCCATTTTAATATTTCCAGGGCGCTGGTATGGGCACTGGCACCAGTATGGACAGCGACCTCCTCAAGAGCTTTGTTTAGCTGCTCAAGGAGAGGTTCATTTATAGGGATTTGGCTGCCTTTAGACATGTCAGGCTGAAACTTCAACTGGGCTTCTATTTTGCCGCGACTGATATTCCTGCGCAGAAAATCCCTTAATGCAGATTCAGTAGAACGAAACTGTTCAGGTAAACGAAAAGCAGGTTCCAGGTAGCGGTGGTTTACAGAGCGGATTTCCCATATGAGGGTGCCCCAGGCAAAATCAGCTTGCTTGCGGGCAAATGCCGTCATGCTGCTTGTCATATAATAGACCTGACGAATTGAGTAAATTGGGAACGAACTATAGCGGATTTGCTGGTCATAATAAAATAACGCTATTGGCGCCAGAAAATGATTTCTTTCAGCCATTTTACGCAAAATTTAATTAACTCTTCATTTAAATTAAGTCACAACATCACCAACCGGAAAAGGGAAACTAATGTCTGAAGTAACACGACCAAGTGGAAGATCACCGAATAAACTGCGCGACATCAAAATTACCAGAGGCTTTACCCGGCATGCCGAGGGTTCAGTACTGGTTGAGTTTGGAGAAACCAAAGTTATTTGTACCGCGTCAGTAGAAGAAAGGGTACCGCACTTTCTGAAAGGCAGTGGTCAGGGCTGGGTTACAGCCGAGTATGGCATGTTACCGCGATCTACCGGTTCAAGAATGGACCGGGAAGCCGCCCGAGGAAAACAAAGTGGACGAACGCAGGAAATACAACGTTTGATCGGTCGCTCATTACGGGCAGCGTTGGACATGAAGCTGTTGGGTGAAAATACGATCAAGATTGATTGTGATGTTATCCAGGCTGATGGGGGAACACGAACTGCCTCAATCACCGGCGGTTGTGTCGCTTTAGTCGATGCCATCAATTACCTGCTTGAGAAAGGCGCCATCAAGGAAAATCCAATCAAGCAGATGATTGCTTCTGTTTCTGTAGGCATCTATCAGGGTATGCCGGTGCTTGATCTTGATTACATTGAAGACTCCTCTGCAGAAACTGACATGAATGTGGTGATGACGGATAAAGGTGGTTTTATCGAGATTCAGGGAACTGGAGAGGATGGTGAGTTTAGTTTTAATGACCTGAATGCAATGATTGACCTGGCACGAGATGGCATAGAAAATTTACTTTCAGTTCAGAAAAGCTCGTTGCAGTAACTGGTACCGCAAGTAAAAAGTGTGTGTAAATAAAATGTGATACTGAAAAATCAATTCAGACAGGTAAAGAGAATTATCAATGCAGGATTTCCAGCAACAGTTTTTAAATTATGTAACGCAAAATAATATTCTTCGGTTTGGGGATTTCACCTTAAAATCCGGTAGACAGAGTCCTTATTTTTTTAATGCGGGATTATTTAATAGCGGCGCAGCCCTGGCTTTTTTAGGTTCTTGTTATGCAAAAGCCATCGCCCATGCCAACCCTGAATATGACATAATTTTTGGTCCCGCCTACAAAGGAATTCCCCTGGCCTCAGCGACGTCAATTGCATTTTGGCAGGAATTCAAGCAGGATATTCCGTGGTGCTTTAATCGCAAGGAAGCCAAGGATCACGGTGAAGGAGGCAATATTGTTGGCTCACCTTTGGAAAATCGTGTGTTGATTATTGATGATGTAATTACGGCCGGTACTGCCATCAGGGAAACCATGGAAATTATTGCGGCGGCCGGCGCTGTTCCTGCAGCGGTGGTAGTTGCAATGGATCGGCAGGAAAAGGGTAATAGCGAGTTATCGGCCATTCAGGAAATTGAAAAAGAGTTTTCCATACCGGTCATTAGTATAATTAATCTGCAGCAGATTATTGACTATCTGGCGCAGCAGGAAAATGCCAGATTGGCAGAGTATTTGACCAGCATGAAAGAGTATCAGGCTCGCTATGGCATTTAGTGAAGTTCATAACTGAGCCACACCAGGGTTTGGCCATTAACATTAAGTCAGGAAATTTTAACAGGTCAGATTTATAAAACATGTTTAAACATACATTCACAATTTCGTTACTAATTTCTGCGCTAGCCATTTCCCCGGCTAATGCTGCCAATCTTTACAAGTACAAAGATGATCAGGGCAGAGAAATTACCGGCTCTGTAGTGCCAGCGGAATATGTAAAAAATGGATACCAGGTACTTAACGAAAGGGGTCAGGTGATTCAAGTTGTGCAAAGAAGTCTGACAGAAGAAGAGCGTGCCGCTCAGTCAGAACAGCTTGAACAGCAGCGTCTGATAGAACAGGCGGTTCAGCGTCAGGAAGAAGAAGACAGGATGTTACTTCGCCTGTATCGCTCACCGGAAGAAGTTGTCAGGCGGCGTGATTCAACAATTGAGCAATTGGATGCTCAATTGACCGTGCTAAATTCCTTGCTGAAAGATTCACAGGGAAAACTTGCTGTACTGGAGCAACGGGCTGTAAACAACGAAAATGCCGGCAATCAGATTCCTGCCAATCTGCTTGCACAGATAGAAGATGCAACGGATGAAAGAGATCGTCTGGCCACTCAGGTGGTAAGGATCGAGTCGGAAAAGGAAAGCGCGATAATTACTGCAGAAAACAATATTAATCGTTTGAAAGAGTTGTTAAATCTTGATTAGGTGATCCAGTAAAAAGATCTGTGTTATTGGTTTTTAAAGCTTTCCAGGACATTGACTGAAAACTTCACCATTCTATTTTTTGGTTAATTCCCAATATCTCTTTTTTGCGTCTTTTCATGTCCTTTTACTTTCTTATGGTCGCCGGAATAAATCCTGATTCAGGTATAACCATTGCTCACTCCATTGCTCTGTCGGTTTTTGTTGAAAGTCTGTACGAACAAACTGGCTGACTTTACCTTCAATAAAAGTTAACAACAGATTTGAAGTCATGGCAGACGTCATGCTGGGACGTAACCCTTCCTTGATTTCGGCTTCCCGGAAAATTTGTTTCAACTGGGTATCCAGGCGATTGAAAACCTGGCTGGCACGATCTCGCAAACGCTCGGTTTCTCCGACCAGGGCATCACCATTAAGTACCCGGCTGATACCAGGATTTTTTTCAGCAAAAGTCAGCACCAGTAACATGATTTTTTCACATTGCACCAAAGCTGTAGAGCCTTCACCAAGAATTCGGTTGATACGGGAAAAAATAGTATCCTCCATGAAGTCGATGAGGCCCTCGAACATTCTGGCCTTGCTGGGAAAGTGCCGATACAGCGCCGCCTCGGAAACCCCTATTTCAGCTGCCAGTGCGGCGGTGGTAATTTTCCCGCCGGGATTGTTTTCCAGCATCTGGGCCAGGGCACGCAGAATCGCCTCTTTTTTTGCACCTTTTTCTCTTGCTGCCATAACGGTTACCTGAGCATTTAGCGGGTTTTGGGTTTGGTCGACTTGTTATCCTTATTGGTGATCAGCGTGCCAATGCCTTCATCGGTGAAAACTTCCAGCAAGACTGCATGGGGGACACGACCATCAATAATCTGGGCACTGATGACACCGGAGTTAACAGCATCCAGGGCACAGTTAATTTTGGGCAACATGCCGCCATGAATAGTGCCATCTGCTATTAAATCCTTGACCTGGGCAGTGGTCAGGCCGGTCAGCACATTACCCTGCTTATCCTGAACACCGGAGATATTGGTTAGCAGGATGAGTTTTTCTGCCATCACCATCTGCGCGACCTTGCCAGCAACAATATCCGCATTGATATTGTAGGAGGCACCATGTTCGTCAGCGCCAATCGGAGCAATGACCGGAATAAAATCACTGCTTTTGAGCATTTCGATAATCGCCGGATTCATGCTGGCCACCTCGCCAACCTGTCCGATATCAATAATTTCAGGGGCAGCCATTCCAGGTGTCTGTCGGGTAACGGTTAGTTTTCTGGCGCGGATAAAATCACCGTCCTTGCCGGTAATGCCAATTGCCTTGCCACCGTTTTTATTCAGCAGGCTGACAATCTGCTTGTTGACCAGGCCACCCAGCACCATTTCCACGACATCCATTGTGGCCGAATCTGTGACTCGCATGCCATCAACAAAGTTGGACTTTATGTCCAGCTTTTCCAGCAATGTGCCTATTTGAGGGCCGCCGCCATGCACCACAATCGGATGCATGCCTACCAGCTTCATCAGCACAATATCGCGGGCGAAACTGTTCTGCAGCTCCTCATCAATCATGGCATTGCCACCATATTTCACCACGATTGTTTTGCCGGTAAAGTGCTGAATATAAGGCAGGGCCTCTGTCAGAACACTGGCAATATTTTGTGCTTTACTGAGTTCAAAAGTCATCGGAATTTCCGCTTTGTTCGCTATAGCGAATGCTTACTAACCATATTTATCAGGGATTATAGGGCATGTGTCGAAAATGCCCAAGCCCAACAGGGTAGATAACTAGAGAAACTATATTGCTAAATTCACTGCAATCAATTCAGAAAAGTAGTGGATTCCTGTTTCCCTGATTTGTATTCAGGCAATGGTTGCTGGGTTAATTGTCTAAGAGAAGTCTAGTCGAAGCGTCGGCAACAGTGCTGAAATCGCCTCACTGAAGAGCACCTGAATATGTTCCAGTGCTTCCCGGGAGTCGGCTTCGAAGCGCAGGGTCAGACTGGGTGTTGTATTTGATGCTCGTACAAGCCCCCAGGCATGTTCCGTTTCTGCTCTAACGCCATCAAGCCGGCTAATTTGTGCTTCGGGAATAGTCAGCTGTGCCAGCAGAATATCCATAACTCCGAACTTTTCATCCTCGCTGACGCTGATATTCAGTTCCGGTGTACTAAAGGTTTGCGGGCAGGCCTCAAGCAGGTCATCGGCACGGCATCCGTTTTTATCCATCAGCTCAAGAAAGCGGGCAGCACTATACATGCCGTCATCGAAGCCGAACCAGCGGTGCTTGAAGAAAATATGGGCTGAATACTCACCACCAAGCAAGGCATTAGTGGCATGCATTTGCTGTTTCACATAGGAGTGACCACTTTTACACATGACAGGATTACCGCCGTATTGGCTTATCATTCGCGCCAGCTGCTGACTGCTTTTTACATCAAAAATGATATTGGCACCGGGATTGTCGGGCACGATATCGGCAATAAAATTTAGCATCATCTTGTCGGCATCAATGACTTTGCCTGTGCTGCTGACCAGCACAACGCGGTCGCCATCACCGTCAAAGGCAATCCCCAGGGCAGCCTGTTCATGGATGGTCAAGGCAATCAGGTCATGCAGATTTTCCTCGCGAGTGGGGTCCGGATGGTGATTTGGGAAATTACCATCGGCTTCACAATACAGGGGAATCACCTGACAACCCAGGGCGGCAAACAGCATGGGCGCGCAATTAGCAGCGATACCATTGCCACAATCAATCACCACTTTATAGGATTTCTTAAACACGATATCGCGGCAAATAGTCTTGATATAGTCGGCTTTAACATCAACGCTTGAGAGTGTCCCGCTGCCTTCATGGAAATCCTCGCGCAGGATTCTCTCTTTCAGACGGGTGATTTGATCCGCCGCCAGGCAATTATTTTGCAGGACAATTTTTACCCCGTTGTAATTTTTAGGGTTATGGCTGCCGGTGATCATTACCCCGGAGTGTGTTTCCAGGGTATGAGTAGCAAAGTACATCAACGGCGTCGGGCCAGTTCCGATATTGATAACATTGCAGCCTGTTGCGAGTATGCCCCGAATCATGGCATCAGCAAATGCCGGGCTGGACAGGCGCGCATCGGCACCGACCACAAGACATTTCTCGCCCAGATCGAGGGCTTCGCTGGCCACAGCGCGGCCAATCAATTCGATAATAGTGTCATCAAGCCCTTCGCCGACAATACCCCTGATGTCATAGGCGCGAAAAATATTGGCAGGAATCTGAAGCGTCACTCTTGCGGCTTTTCCAAGGTTGATTTTCGGTAACAACGGGCAATAAGTGACACCATGTCGCGTGCCAGACTGGCCTTGCTACTGCGAGGAAAGGGGTGCTCACCCTCTGGCCAGTAAGCTGTTGCCAGTGCCGACTCGCTGTTGAAGGTGTCGGTAGCATTATTCGCAAAGATGAGATCAAGTTTCTTGTCCTGCAGCTTTTTCCGCGCATATTCTTCGATATTTTGTGTTTCTGCAGCAAAACCTACACAAAAAGGACGCTGCTCTGACAGGGAAATTAGCGCAAGGATATCCGGATTTTTTACCAGGCTAAGCTCCATGGTGTCGGTATTTTTCTTGATTTTTTCACTGGCACTACTGGCAGGACGGTAATCAGCTACCGCAGCAACACTGATAAATATGTCTCCCGGAACAACCTGGCAGGCATCAAGCATTTGTCTGGCGCTTTCAACTGCAACCAGTTTGACTTGTGGCGGAGGTTCCAGATCCACAGGACCGCTTACCAGAACCACCTTTGCTCCTGCTTCCATGGCTGCCCTTGCCAGGGCATAGCCCATTTTGCCAGAGCTGTGATTACTGATATAGCGCACGGGGTCTATTGCTTCGCGTGTGGGGCCGGCAGTAATAGTAATATTAACTCCGGCGAGCTCGCCGGTTTCAAAGATATCTGCAGCCCTCTGGGCGATCTCTTCCGGCTCCAGCATTCTGCCCAGACCGATATCGCCACAGGCCTGCTCACCTGAGGCTGGCCCCAGTAAGGTTATATTTTTCTGCTTTAACTGCTGCAGATTATCCTGGGTATTCTGATTGCTCCACATGGCCTGATTCATGGCCGGGGCAACAGCAATAGGCGCATTGGTCGCCAGACATAGCGTGGATAACAGATCTTCGGCCCGACCCTGGCTAAGTCGGGCAATAAAGTTGGCGCTGGCGGGTGCTATCAATACCAGATCGGCCCAGCGAGCCAACTCAATATGACCCATGGCAGCTTCGGCTTCTTCATCCAGCAATTCGATATGGACACGGTTACCGGATAGCGCCTGAAATGTCAGCGAGGAAATAAACTCTGCCGCTGAGGGTGTCATGACGACTCTTACATCTGCGCCGGCTTTGATTAACAGACGGCACAGTTCTGCGGCTTTATAAGCGGCAATGCCCCCGGTTACACCAAGAATAACTTGTTTGTTGGATAGGCTTAGCATGGTGGTCCAAAGTCAGGCAGAAAATAAAACCTGGGCTATAGTTAAGATGTAGCCACTGTAATCTTCAATGTAACACTACTTATAAAACTACTTATAAAACTAATTAAGTATGGCTGCCGGTGAGGTTCCGCGCAGAGTGGTACAAAAGCGGCGAAAGCCTAACAGCATGATGGTACAGATTCAATTTGCTGGCAGTGCTGGCTATTCCGAGGTCTGTATGATGACAGAGACTTATTGGGGTTTATAGTGACAATAGCAGGCTGGCCGGATAGTGAGAAACCGCGGGAGAAACTGATCGCCACAGGAGCCCACACCCTGTCAGATGCTGAACTGGTTGCCATTTTTCTGCGCAATGGTTCGCGCGGGACATCGGCGCTGGAAATAGCCAGGGCCCTGATCACCATGTTTGGTGGCCTCAGAGGCATCCTCGGGGCTTCGAGAGAAGAGTTCTGTGCTTTGCCGGGCCTTGGCTGCAGTAAGTTTGCCCAGTTGCAGGCGGCCAATGAGCTTGCCCAACGCTGCCTTAAGGAAACCTTGCTAAGAGAAGATGTTTTCAATAACTCTCGTATAACCCGCCAGTATGTAAAATCACGTCTGATTGATCGCGGTAGAGAGGTATTCCTGTGCCTTTTTCTGGATAGTCAGAATCGGCTGATTGCGCAGGAAGAATTATTTCTGGGTACCATCGATGGTGCGTCGGTGCATCCACGGGAAGTGATAAAGCGGGCGCTCTATCACAATGCTGCTGCCCTTATTTTTGCTCACAATCACCCCTCCGGAGTCTCTGAACCGAGCCAGGCCGATATCAGTATTACCCAACGTTTACAAAGCCTGTTATCCGAGGTGGATATCCGCACTCTGGACCACCTTATTGTCGGTGAAGGAGAGGTACGCTCACTGGCTGAGCAAGGTTATCTCTAGCTGCTCTGACCAACTAAATCATATATCCGCTGCCAAATACTTTAAGATGAAGCGCCGTCGAGTAGTGACTGCCTGGGAAGATCCTGAGAAATCCTTGAATTTAGACTGCTGTTCTGGTATAAAACGCGCTCTTTTTTTCACCGAATTTAACGCAAGGCCCTTGCAGGTCGATTTAGCGGAATAAACGAGGCAATACAATGTCTAGAGTATGCATGGTTACAGGCAAAAAACCGGTCACTGGCAACAATGTGTCCCATGCCAAGAACAGAACCAGACGCCGTTTTTGCCCAAACCTACATTCACACAGGTTCTGGGTTGAGTCTGAAAAACGTTTTGTAAAACTGCGTCTGTCCAGTAAAGGCATGCGTATCATTGATAAACTGGGCATCGACCAGGTTCTTAGTGATATCCGTGGACGTGGCGAAAAGATTTAATTCGACTATTCGATTAAATTTATTTGATTCATAAATAATTCTACTGCCCTGAAAATAATTCAGGGTCAGCTCAGAGGCAAAAACGATGAGAGATAAAATCAGATTGGTTTCCAGTGCAGGCACTGGACACTTTTACACCACTGATAAGAACAAACGCAACATGCCAGACAAGATGGCAATCAAGAAATTTGATCCTGTTGCCCGCAAGCACGTTACTTATACAGAAGCCAAGATCAAGTAAGCCGTTTTGTATCCAGGTATTCCTGCTTCGGGAATACCTGTATCGGTAACATCTATTTAGTAAATAATAGTAAATAATAGTAAATAATAGTAAATATAAGCAGATATAAGCAGAAATACTTCGACGGCAGTCAGTTTGCCTGGCAAGAATTTACAAATTTTACTGTTAAATCTATTCTTTTCGAATTTTTCTAACTCTTCTTTTTTATTTCTTTGTGCTTTATCTTCAGGTTACTGCCTGGGTTGATTTCCTGACCAACGGTTTACCAGGCCACTTTCCAGGCCAAACAAATCCAGTGCCCGTCCAACACTCTGCTGAACCATGTCATCAAGTGTTAAGGGCCGGGTGTAAAATGCAGGCACCGGTGGATTAATGATGGCGCCCATATTGGTCACTTTGAGCATGCTCTCAAGATGACCGGCATGTAATGGTGTTTCCCTCACCATTAATACCAGTTTTCGACGTTCCTTCAACACTACATCTGCGGCTCTGCTTAACAGTGATGATGTCACTCCGGTAGCTATTTCAGAGAGTGTTTTGATGGAGCAGGGCGCAACCAGCATACCGAGGGTCTGATAACTACCGCTGGAAATACAGGCACCAATGTCGGCATTGGCATAATGATGATCTGCCAGGTCAAGTAGCTCATTGATGGTGACTGAGCTTTCCTGACTCAGGGTAACCTTGGCAGACTTGCTTACTACCAGGTGAGTTTCTATATCCAGTTTACGAAGAGTTTTTAATGCTTCTATTCCGTAAACGATGCCGGAGGCTCCGCTGATACCGACAATAATCCTGGGTTTGCTGGTGGGGGGCTTACTCATTCGATTGACCTGTAGAGGGTGATGGCTGTTATTGTAGCCACTGCAGGGGATGCTTCCAATGGCTTTATCCGTCTCGTCTCTATATGAGCGATATCTGCCCGGGTTTGATTAATTGTTTATTGGTGGCTCGCGCGCAACAAGAGGCGCATTAAGCAAATATCTGTCAATGCAGACTATCAAGGCAGGAAACGTCCCGAGGAGAAAAAATGACATGCCGGCCATGATTGCCAGGCCTATAAATACCCAGGTCATGATCATCCATGCGGTCAACATCGTCAGGCCATGAATAATGGGAACATAACTTTGTTTCTTGCATTCCGGGCAATATGCGGGGGAAAAAGAGACAGAAAAAATTTTCTGGTAGCTTGATATCTTTTCCTTGTGACAATGTGGACATTGATAAAGTTTTTTTGCCATCGTGTGCTTTAGCTATCCTGTTAATTCAAGGTAAAGGTATCACGTGAAGCGTCTATTTTTAAATCCATCATCAGGTTGATTCAGGTCAAAATTTGAAAAACAAATAATGTGATACTGAAGGGCTGTTTCAACAGAAGGAGCTTCTCAATGAAAGCTAGTTTAAATTTAACATTCAGCAATGGTCTGAAAAAGGTCGCAATACTGTTTATCACAGGGATTGCTGTGAGTATTTCCTATTCTGCATCTCTTGTTGCACACCCCGATGAAAGTGATATTCCGGTACCTGTAAGTATCAACGCCCTTATGGTGACACTGATTGATCACTCGGCTCATTACGTCTGGGATTACGCTGCATTGGAACGGGAAATTTCCGACGATGAATGGCGTACCATTGAATATTATGCAATCCAGCTTGCCGGCTCAGGCCCGCTAATAACTCTGGGCGGGGCAGGCAGTATGGATGATACCTGGGCTGCCACCGATTCCTGGGTGAGCTATTCGCGCACCATGACCAATGCTGCAATGCTTGCACTGGATGCGGCCAGGAACAAGGATAAAGCCTTACTGGCGAGCACAGGGGACGTTCTTGTTGCGAGTTGCGAGGGTTGCCATAATGCTTTCAAACCAGGGGTTCCAACGGAGGGTATTATGCATGCCCCTGATTATGATTATCTGTACCACCTGTTCGAAAGAAAATAATCGACCTTACCAACGTAACTACATTTAATCCATCAAAACCAGCGCTCTCATACATACATTATTATGAGGGCGCTTTTTTCTTCACAATGACATCTTGTTGACCTGTTAAATCAAGAGGTTATAGCGGTATAAGGCGTCAGTTGCCTAGTTGACTATTTTCACCCACTGACCGGCATCAGGTTCGCCAAATGGATAGTCACCGTTCAATAATCTCAGCATATCCTCCTGATGTTCGGTGAGTCGGGTCTGCCGTGCCAGATCTGCGTAAGTGATTTTGCCATCAGCCTGGATATAGCTGATCTGAACCGGATTGGCAAACAGGGCTTCATTTCGGGCTATTGGCCGGAAACTTCGAACCGATTCCATCAACACTTCATCACTGATTCCTTCTCCGGCTTTTGCCGTCAGAATGAAAGCGCGTGGGCCATAGTAAAGTACAGCAACCCGTTCGCTGTTTTCAGGGTTGATGCCGGTAAAACCGCTTAAGCCAAATTGAGACAGCGCTTCGGACTGTTGCAGGTTTTCTATGCCCAGGTTTTCGCGAATAAATAAACGGGGCTCCTTAGACTGCTGTAAACGCTGCGCTTCCACCTTTATCATGCTGTTACCGTCAATACTTGCACTTGTCATGGTGGTGGTTGTTTCCTGTTTCGACCAGCCTTCTGGCAGCAGCAAGGTATAATTGAACAGGGATTGATAATAACGATTCCGCTGATCGCCACCAGCGGCATTTTGCGGGCTGGGGCCAACGATCAGCCCCGTAATCTGCTCACGAAACACGACAGGGTCTTCCTCGCTTTCCTGCAGCTCTGAAAGCTCGCCGGCCTTTCCGACAACTTCCTGAAGGCGGGTATCGTTGCGTGGATGAGAAGCAAACAGACCATGGTAACTTACCGCCGTTCTGTTTGATGTTCTCTTGGTAAAGTCCTCATGATTTTTGAGTACCTCAATCACCTGTACCATGGCTAAAGGGTTGTAACCGGCTTTGGAAAGGTATTCGGCGCCGAGACTGTCCGCCTCCAGTTCCATATCACGTCCGTAGCCACTAATTAAGGCGCCACTGATCAAACTGGTGGTCTCACGCATATCAACGCCGGTAGCGAAAATGAGAGCGATGGAAGCCGCATTGGCTGACCTGGCAGCAGTCTGTTGCCGAACCGCATGGCGAGCAGTGACATGACCGATTTCATGACCTAGTACAGCAGCCAGCTGAGCTTCCGAGTTGAGATAGGTGAGCAGGCCACGGTTTACATAAACAAAACCGCCGGGCAGAGCAAAGGCGTTTATATCGGGGCTGTCGATAATGGTAAATACATAATCGAGTTCTGGCCGGTGAGATACTGCAGCCATCTTTTGACCGATTTTTTCGACGTAAGCCTGTAGCTCCGGATCCTGATATATCGGGTTTTGCTGCAACATCTCTGCGTGCAGTTCCCGTCCTTTTTCAAGTTCGGCTGATTCAGACATCAGCACAAAATTAGCGCCGCCCGTGGGGTTGCCGGCACAGGCAGAGAGAATAAAGGCCATGGCGATGATCAGAGAGCTGCGACCTGTCAATGTAAGTGATTTATATAAGCTGTCCATAACCAGATTCTATCGATAAAGAGCTTAATAAAGGATTAACTGACCTGTGCACAACAAGCAGGATCAGGTGCCGTTAATAAATTGTTTTAGTTGATTACCCAGACCATTGCAGGCATTCGCCTCAACCCTGGCGATTAACGGGATGGGAATTACCACTGCCGGCATATAGGACTGGCCATTGGCATCGGTACTTATTGAGCCAACACTGCTTTGGCTATCCAGATGCCATATTTCTGCTTCAAAGTTGGAATCATCCTGCCAGGTGCCAAATCCGAAACAGCCACCGCCACCCGGGCCAATGGTGCAGGAAATGGAACCGGACTGTTCTGAGCGTTCTGTAACGCCATCCAGCCAGACGATATATTCGATGCCAAATTCTTCGAGCCTTTCTGCTGCTACATCCATAGACATCAGTTGTTCCAGATGACCGGTTCGCATGGGTGCGGTGCGTGGCTCAAAAAATGGAAACATGGCATCGAGGAACTCCTGTTCATCAACCACGGTAATTGAATTGTCGCCACGAGAGACAACATCAGCAACACAACCGACAAAACTTTGTTCGGTTTCATAATTATTATTTTGACGCCTTCCCAGAATAACAATGGTTTCGTCGACATTGTTAATCGAAGTTGAACTTTGCCGAAATTCATCAATTTCAGTTGTGGTACAACTGCAAAGAAAAAGCAGGGCCGGTATTACAAAAGCCGTTATGGAAAATTTCTTGTTGTCGAACAATGTAAGCTGTTTCATCTTGGAGTCTCTGGATACGGCTTTACCCATCAATTATTGCCGATATTGCCGATTACTTAATAATTATCAAACTTTACTCTTCCGTAATATTTTGAGAACGCAGCCACTCATTAATTTCAGGAATACTGCTGAAACCCAGTGTAAAACTTGCCGCCAGGTCACGCAGGGCTACATTGGCAGCATCGTTGACACCCGCATCCACCGACTGAAATGTTTCTTCAGGTGATTTGCCGTATGCCGTCATCACCCAGTCAGCAATATAGTCGCCATTGGACTGGGCCAGCCTCATATTATATTTAACCCATATTTCATAAACATTGAGACGGGTTTTTTGCGGCAGGCCAACCTGGAATTCCTCGATGGCAGGAACAAATACTGCATCGATTTCACTCATCCCTGTTGCGCTTTCCAGGCTATCCAGCTGCACCACCTGTTCAAATACTGCCGGTAGCATGGTATTAAAAAGTTCAATCTGGGAAGCGCCGGAATTGATGATGTACTGATCATCACCGGTATTATCATTTATCTCAATGAAGCTGTGATTAATAAAATCTTCATCGTAGTAAACGCCTACTGTCAGTGGCAGCTTTTGCACCAATGGCGCAGGGAAAGTACCCTCAATATTAATGGTTGCCGCTGAACAGGCTGTCAGCAACAGTATCATGGCAATCAGACTGCACTTGATCGCGGTCTGCTTTCCACAAGCTGGAATCTGAAACACCTTAAGGTGTATTAATTGCATCATTTGCTTCATTTGCTATTGCCCGAGGATATAAAGGGTTTTTGTCCGGGGCTACATAGTTTACTCCAGTTTGTGTTTTCATCAACATGCCGTATTCAGGCATGATTTCCTAGTAAAAATCATTAAGACCAACAAAAGTACCGCCGTTTTTGCGCGCCAACTCACGCAGCAGGGTAGCAAAGCGGATACCGGTAGACTGGTAGCGGTCTGGCTGTGAAAAATATACGGGAAAGCCAATGCCATGGATTCTTACCAGACGATTTCCTTCGCTGTCTTCAACATTGATTCTATCTACGGTCTCGATCACATTTCGAATTGAACCACTGCCGGGCGGAAATTCATCACCAAGCACATAAATACTGATCTTTTTACTCGGATCATAGAAATTGCGAATAGCCGCGGTTATCCCTTCCACGGGACTTGAATTACTGAAGGGGTTCCAGGTGCGCAGACGCTGCAGGATAGCTTGTCGGCGAGCCGGCGTATCCGGGATCCAGTCACCACGAAAACTGGAAAACAGGTATTCTCCCATGTCATTCATTACCTGGATTCCTTTAACTTCGGGATAGATGTCCAGGGTGTCTACCATCACTTCCAGCATACGCGACCAGCTGTAGTTGAACATACTGCCTGAGGTGTCGATGATAAAAATAATGTATTCGCTGTCTACGGGGACACCCCCCACTGATTCGTTGAGTTGTAACTGGTCCATATTATTTTGCAGGCGCCGCATCTCGTCAGTCAGTTGCTGCCGTGCAAGGGCCATTTGGCCTTGCAGGATATCGTCCTCGGTAGATTGCTGGCTGGTTGTATTGAACTCGCCATTGAGGATGGAGAGCTCCCGGCGCAGGCGCGCAATCCGTTCGTCATACTGAGAGATTTGTTCATGTTTGGCAGTAAGTTCGCGATTGAGAATATTGGTTTCACCACGGATCTCGAATAGCTGACGTTGCAATTCAAGTACACTGCCTTCTGCTGGCGTATCGGATATTTCAAGCGTTGTCGGTGTAGATGACTTGGTAATCATGATCAGCAGAATGATTGCACCAAACCCGCAGGACATTACGTCCAGGAAGGAGACATTAAATGTTTCAGTTGTTCGACTTGCCACTATTTAGCCTTGTTACCCTTGTTTGCCATAATTGCTTTTATGTTATTTAAGTTTATTCCTGCCCTGCAGGAGCGCATGATTTGCTGTTGTTATGCCCTTGCCTGTTTTATGGCCAGTCACTGGAAGGGCTTAGAAAAGAGCCCCCGGTTGAAACCGCAAGTTTCCAGTAAAGTGATGCGGCCATGGGATCACCTTCAAGTGGTGCCAGAACTATATTGACCGGAATTCCGGGTGGTAATTTCCCTACGGCACCAAGAAAAAGCTCTTCGCGCTCCCTGCCTGATACCGTGTTCTGGTTACCATCAGGTCTGCGAGTAAAAAGACCGCCTTCCCTGCTGCCCAGTGTAGGCAGACCATCGGTAATCAAATAAATATTGTCGGGTAAAGGGTTCATGGCGGCGACGGCCTGGAACACATTCTCCAGATTAGTGCCGTTTTCGGGGATAATTTGATTAATCCTTGAAACAGCATCGGAAAGCTGGGCTTCATCAGCCACCTCCAGCCAGTTGCCGTTAGTACCCGGAATCAAAGGCTGAACTTGTTCATTAAAGGTATAAATCTGATATTGACTGGGTGGTGGAAGCTGGGTTGTAAGCCAGTCCACTACCTTGCGCACCCCAACCCATTTGTCTGAAGCAATCCTTGTTTCTTCTGACATGTTACGACGTCGAATAATATTAACAATGGTGTTGTCCAGCATGCTGGCAGAGGTATCTACCAATACAAGAATGCGACTGCCACCGAGAATCAGACCAGTGAGATACTGACGGTTACCATCGCCCACATAAGGCCTGATGAAATTACCGCTGAAGGAATCCTGTGCCGCTTTAAGTCTCTCGAGTTCTTCCTCAAGGGTCTGGATATCAGACTTTAATTTTTCAACACTTTCTTTCTTTGCCAGTGTGGTGTTTTCAAGCTGGGCCAGCTCTTCAAGAAAGGTATCAATTTCCTCCTGGATAGAGCGGGCCAGACCCTGTGCCTCAACCATCTGGAAATCTACATCTGAAATAGTATTACGTATCCTGACCAGGTTTTCCTGCCCCTCGGTTATTTCTTCATTCAGCAGATTGATCTCGGCGGCCAGTTCGGGATTGTTTTCAGTATTCTGAACACTGGAGTGATCGAGGATAAGAAAAATAAGTACTACTGCACCAAAGCCACAGGACATGACATCCAGAAAAGACAGGCTGACAGGATTGAATTCACGTTTGGCGGCTTTGCTTTGTGCCATAGCCTATTCCACCTGAATAAGCTGTAGTGGCGCTTTTGCGCCTGGCAAATTAATCATATCGCCGAGCTTAACAGCGGTAGATGTAGCGGTACTGGCGCCATTAACTTGTATGGCGTGGGAGCCACTATTTTCAAGTTCAACATGCTCATCCTTAATAGAAAATGTTAGTACTCCACTTTCGCCTGCTTCCAGGTAGATAGCACTATTATTATCTTTATCGCTGGCTGGACCGTATTGAAAAGATACCGGCAGGGAATAGGCGCGATGATTAATGAGGATATGGGTAGGCATAGTGCCGGATTGTGTTTTTCTGGCTGGAGCCGGTTTCTGTTTACCCTGAGGCAGACTTGCGGTAAAGCTCAATGAGCCGGGGTCGCCCTTGATATGATCAAGATGAGACAGACAGTTTTCAATTACCATGGCATCCCTGACTGCAGTAATATTTTTCAGATACAAGGACACGCCGGGTAAGCTTGCATCAGATTCCGGTAAATGCAGGTCATAATTATTGCCGGCAATCGCTTCCAGCTCGGAATTTATACGAGAAAATATATTCCTGACTCTTTGTTCAAAATGCCCCCGATTAATCTTTGCCTGATAGACGGAACCCTTGTTATTAATTTCCATCAGGATTTCATTATCTTGAAGTGAGCGTGCCAGCCAGTCTTCCAGCTGGTTATAGACATACTGCTCGGTTTCCGCATTATGATGCGGGTCAAAGCGGCTTTGCTTGATAAATTCATCGGTCACCATGTTGACCCAGCTATCATGCAGAGCTATCAGACCTGTTCCTGGAATCTGTATTACTTTATCCCGGGTTGGCTTGTTGTCCTGCAAAGAGAAGGTAGTCAGCACCGTCTGGTGTAACTGAATATCGAGATAAACGGTCATGGCAGGATTGTCCGCGTCACCAGTCATTAACAGTGGCATATCCACAAGACCCACGGCATCAAATTCGCAGGACTGAACCAGCCCAAGCAGGATGGAAAGCTGGTTGCGGTTATAGTTACTGGGAACAGAAAATATGACTTCATCTTTCAGGGCATGATGATGGGCAATGTCATTCAGGTGAGCAAACGCAAGGTCGGCCTGATGACGAAAGTGATTATTGCTGTTGACCAGTGGATCAAGACTGAGTTGAGACCAGAACTGGGAAAACGTATGGCGCGGATGTAGCCGTGCAGTTTTTCGCGCGTCTTCCCCGAATACTGGATTTTTGTCAGCAATATTGGCGAAACCGGGACTCTGTATAAGAATTTCATCCTGGTTACGCAGGCAGATATTGCGGTCATTTAACTCAATGATATGCACACTCACGCCTGCTCATCCCTTTCCGGAACCTGAAGATGCCTTATCAGGTAATCGTCACAATAATTCTGGGTGTCCAATACCAGGCGGTCCTGCATCAGCTGAAGCTGGTAAAGCAGAAACATGATAAGAATACTTACTACCAGTGCGATAAAGGTGGAGTTAAAGGCGACACCCAGACTGGCGGTTACACCGGCTATATCACCGCTTGCTGCGCGGTGTGCCTGGCCAAGTGCTTCACCGATACCGCGCACAGTGCCCAGGAAGCCGATGGAAGGAATCGCCCAGGCGATATAGCGTACGATTGTCAGTTCGCTTTCCAGGCGATCTGCTTCAGAATTGCAGGTATCCTTGATCACTGAAGCCACGTCGGGAATATTGCGGGTAGAGCCAAAACGTTGCAGCGCGGCGAGTAGTGCTCGAGGTAACAGGTATTGTCTTTCTTCTACAGGCAGTGCCTGAACCGGTCGGGCATAATCACGCGCGTCTTCCGGCAAGATGCTCATTCCCTCTGACAAATTGAGCAGTGAACGATCAAGTAATTCGTTTTCTTTCCTGTTGCGGTAAATCTTCAGTCCAATTATCGACATGGCCCAGAGCATCAGGATGATACAGGTCTCCTGCTCGAAGTCTTTCATTACCACATATAAAGAACGCTCCGAGACAAAGTCCGGGTCTGCAGCCTGCATTATGGCCTGCTGCTCCATTTGCAAATCTGCATTGGGCCGAATAACTGCCACATAAATTGCGTGGACTACGATCACTGCAATGATCAATGCAAAGACCTGGTAGAGAAAATCGGAAATTATGCCCTGCTGTTTCATAAAAATGCCTTGTTCAGTTTTCTAAATTTAAATATCTATTGGAAACGCAACAGGTAAGTCTTCTGCTATCTGTTCGCTGGGTACAAAATTTTCATCTATCGAGTCTAAAATAATTCCACCAACAGGTTCACTAATACTTTCTTCAGGTGGAGTGCCGGAATCCTCACTTACCACTTCTGTTTGCTGTTCTTCTTCCTGGGTAAGCACTTCATTTTCAGCAGCATAAACAGCGCCGCTGGAAAAAACCAAAACAGCTATCAATTTTTGGTAATGGGTCATGATTTATTACTCAAGATAGCGGGCGACTCTGAAGCCAACATCGTCGCGGGATTCATTGTTGTAGTCGCGAAAGCTGAGTCTTAACTCTGTAACCGTGCCATGAGCCCAGCTGGAACCTCTTATCACATGATAGGTTCCCTCTGCCGGACCCAGGGGGTCTGTTTCTATGGCACCACCAATCTGGCCACTTGAGCCATAGTAATCATGCATCCATTCTGCAACGTTTCCGCCCATATCAAAAAAGCCGTTAATATTGGGTGCAAAGCTACCCACTGGTGCTGTACCCAGGTAACCATCATTGTAGTTGGCAATAATCCTGCCGAGGAAAACACCAGCGGATATATCAGCATAATTACCATGATTGGCAGGCGGCGGTAACTCTGGTCCCCAGGGGAATTTGAGCAGGCTGCCTGGATCGTTATCAACTCTTGCTGCCCACGCCCATTCTGCTTCAGTAGGAAGTCTGTAACCGGTACTGGCAGGATTAAAACCACTAATCATGCCATTTTCCTCAATGTAAAAAGGTTCAAGGCCTTCCTCGGCACTTAACCAATTGCAAAAAAGGGCAGCCTGATCCCAGGTTATTCTTACCACTGGCTGGTTGTTATTACTCAAGGTTCTGCCTTCAATTACGCCGGAAGAATGTTCCTTATCGAAACGCGCAAACTGGCTATTGTTGACTTCCATCAGGGAAAGATAAAAAGGACGGGTCAGGTTAACATTACGCAGCACTTCATTAGCCTGGCGACCAGGCTCCCTTCTGGAAGCCCCCATCTGAAATGAATTCGGGTAAATCAGTTTCATGGATTGCCCAACAGCATTGGTGATAAAGGGCTTGATAGATTCCAGTCGCAGTTGCTCAAGAGTTTTCAGACTGACATCCAGTTTTTGCTCCAGGCCGGGTCGGGAAACAAAATTGGTTTCAAAGGTAACGTATCCCTCGCGCCTGATTTCAAGCAGCTGCGTTGCGGCAAGCAGTTCAATGGTCTGGTTGGCATTGCCCCGCAATTCTCCATTCACATACAGTTCTGCGTCTGCAGGTATTGCACTGATTTCTACAGAACTGAAAATAGGGTCAAGGTTGACCAGCATCGAGACTTCTTCTTCAGGGCGCGTTGTAAAGGAGCGCCGGGTTTCCTGGTAGCCATTCAGGAAAAAGGAAAGCTCATGAGAAGTGCCGGGTGGCACAATAATTTCAAGCGGGGTTTGTCCCTGAAACACGCCATCCATGGTGACATTGGCATTGCTTGGTGTTGATTGCAGAAGAACCAGGCCGTCAGCTTGTTCCAACTCGATGAGCGGCAAGCTCATCGCTTCTCTTGCGATCACCGTAATGCTTTCTGTCCATGCTTTGTGAGCTGGTAGTTTCACCAGAATTTCATGTTCCCCTTCGAGAATTTCTGCCACCAGCGGGGTTTGTCCCCGGTCCTGACCATCAACAGAAACCATGGCGCCGGCAGGGCTGGTATTAAATGAGACTTCAGCCCATGCGGGCAGCAATTCAATATCCAGGCTTTGTTTTGTTTGTCGCCCTTCCATAAAAATGGCTGTTTCAAACGGCTGGTATCGATCAAGCATCACGGAAATACTATGATCTCCCGCGGCTACTTCCAGATCTGTCAGGGGCGTTTCTCCCACGGGCTGACCATCTATAAAAACCTGCGCCCCATTAATGTTGTTACTGTTCAAGGTAAGAAAACCTGGTAGCGGCTGCATATTGATGACAAAGTTTTGTGCCTGCTGATCAGTAACAGTGAGATCGGTATCCAGTGGGTAGTACCCTTCGGCGGTGACGGTGACGGGAAGCTCTCCTTTCAAAACCAGGTAGCGAGGACCAATTTTTATCGCCAGTGGGCTTTCAACATTGATCAGGCTGGTTGCCGGTGTTACGTCCAGATATACAGATTTCGCAGAAAGTACAAACCAGGCTGCACTGGCAAATAAAAACAAAAAAGCGGAGAGAATAATTTTTACCGGACTAAGTTTTAAGCTGAATTTTTTTGAGCTTTGACCAACAGGAGTAAAATCAATAGGCTGGATAGGTTCGTCCAGATTTGAATTCCCGCTTGTATTACTTGAATGATTTTTGCTGTTGTCGTCAGACATCTTTTTATCAGCTCTTAAAATTGATCACAGTATTTGCTCTTCACACTGCACAGTGATTACTGGTGATTTACCATCAAAACCTACAACAAACTCTTCCCTTACATCACGAAATCCCTCCCTGATGCCTACCGCGACGTAGGTCCCGGGTTCAAGGCTAAGCGTATGGCTGGTAAATTGACCAAGATTGCCGATCTGGTATACGGTGACATCAGTTTGCGCATCAGACTGCAATATTACATCCACCGGTTCAGTTGCACGCTGAATGAAGTTGCGCAGAGTATTTAACTGACCGTTCAGTTTTGGCCAGTTGCCATCAATTTTGGCGGCTTCGTTATAGATGCCAATAGCCTGTTCATAAACGGCATTTTCTGCAAGGCGTAAGGGATCGTTGTTGATGGTTTCCAGGTAATTATCCAGATTGTTGCGACTATTAGCTCTGCTTCTTCCTTCACGTGCGCTGACCACATTGCCATCAATGACAAGTGCTTCATCATATTCAGCCAGGGCTTGTTGCCACTGCTCCTGTTTTTCAAAAGCTGTGGCGGCATCAAGATGAATATTGATTGCACTCAGTGTCATTTGGTCAACAGTCTGTTCCAGGGCAGATCCGGCTTCGGGGGACTCTGGTTTCAGAGCCAAAGCCTGTTTGAACGCTGTTTCGGCTGCTTGCGGGGCATTGGACGCCAGTGCGCTGAAGCCCTCGGACATAGCGGCGGAAAAGTCGCGCTCCAGGATGTCAGTGTTGACCTGTTCCAGTAGAGCACCTGCACCAACATGAACAGGGTCTACTGCCAGGGCCTGACGATAAAATTCGCGGGCACTTTCAAATTCGCCAGAGTCATGAAGTTGCCGGCCCTGTGCGATAACGCCAAGCACTTCAGTTAGTAACTGTGCGCGATCATAACCATTTACTGCGTCGGCACTATCAGGGTTAACCAGGATGGCAATACTGAAAGACTCTTCAGCCAGAGCAGGATCGTCGTCCAGGATTGCCTGTTCGCCAGTGGTCAGATAGCGATTGAATACATCAGGCAAGCTTTCATCAAGCGACGCAAGAATTTCCAGGCCTTGTTGGTAAAAGGTTGCCGCACCGATGAAGTCCTGGTTCTGGTAGGCTTCATCACCCTGGCTTGCCAGGGAGAATACGTTATTGATTTCTGCTTCGGCCCAGCTTTCAACTTCTTTTTCTTCCAGTGATTCCTGCAGGTCGAGGAGTTCAGCCAGGATATTCTGTGCTGTTTCGCGCTGGCGCAATTTTTGAGCTTCTTCAAACGGCGCTACAGAATTTGTAGCAGCTGCAGTATTGGAAGGTGTATTCACAACTACTACACTGCTGGTAGTTGGATCCGGGGGTGAAATCAGGCGCGGCAGAACAAAAATAACGCCCGCCACCAGCACCAGCAGTAAAAAGAAAATGCCGGTGAGAATTCTTGACTGTCTCTTTTTTTCCTCATCACTACGGCGAATTTCCTCGCCGCCAAGAGCGGATGCTGACACGCTCTCCACCTGTTCTGGAGAAGCAGACTTTCCAGTCAGGTTGAGGTCTGCAGGTTTAATGTTGTCAAAATCTGAATCAGCCATGGCGCGCTGCTCTTGATTAGTGAATTAGCCCTGATCCAGGACGGCTTTTTAATCACTATAAATCCGAGCTTGTTGCCTCCCCAATGTCATTGGCATAAATATCGGCGAGAAGCTCACGCCACTGTTCGTATTGGGCTTCAACAGATCCAGACAAGGTGATGGTACGCTGTTCCAGTTCAATAGTTTGAGGAGCGATTTCCATTTCCAGAGAGTTGCCAAGTTCCGCCAGGGCTTCCACATGCATCTGCCGTTCATCACCCTTACTGAAGGCATCCTTGATCAGCCAGCCACCACTGGCAAGAATCACCGGTGAAGACCAGTAGGCTGCTGCATTATTACTCTGAGTGGCGGCAATACCGCCAATGATCGCTGCCACTCCCATGATCATATTACGTCTTGAATCGGCGGCAAGCTTGTCCATTTTCATCACTTCTTCATAACTCATGCGACGGAATTCTGTATATGGCGTTTCCATCTGGCGAACAAAGTTGGAATAGTAATCCTGCAGGGCATCCACGTAGAGGTAGTCTCTTTCGCGGATATCCTCGATGCGGTTTATGACCGGATCATTCTCTGCAGGCAGGCGCGTGACATGAAGAATACCGTTGCGATCTTCCTCCACGTAATCATCAAAAATCTGCGGGGCGAAATCACGCGCAAACTGAATCTGCGAAACGGTCCTGATATTTAATACTTCTTCACTGCTGATATTGCGCTGTTTATAGGCCAGCAGATCATTGGCAATCTTGTTAAAGAGCCCCTGAAAGGCATCTTCACTGCGTCTCATGCGAGGGTCGTAGCTATATTTGCTAACGACTTCTTCGTATTCCTTGTTGATCCAGGTCGCACCAGTGGAGTCTTTTACATGCACCTGCATGCGCATGGTTTCTCCATCTGACTGCAAAATAGTGCCGGTGATGGCCAGATCACTACTGGCAAGGTCGCCCGGTACTACTCGTACTACTCCCCAGTTACCGCTGTTTTGCAGAGCGCTGGCAAGGTTATAGGAGGCAAAGTAGGTTTCTGCCATGCGTACATCAGAGAATGTAAGTTCTTCACGGTTGCGGGGAATATCATCCAGTCCGGGCTGGAAAATACCAATACCTATATCCAGCAACTCTTCTTCAATTACCCCGTCACCGTCTGATTTGATTGGGGTAAAGGTTGTGCTTTTCACTGTCTGAGTAGAGCAGGCACTGATACCTGTCATCAGTAATAAAAAGAATAGTGGTTTAAACATTCTTAACATAACCGGATTCCTTTCATCGTTTCTCTATACATAATATTTTATAAGTTCAGATTGTAATACGTGTAATAGTTTTAGTTGGGATTCATCGCGGGGCATTAAACCTGATCATTAAACCTGATCATTGCCCAACACCTGTATAAGCCCGGTATTCATCCCAGAGTTTTTCCCGCAATTCAGGATCTGGCTCTGTCATGGCAGCTTCCCGTAACTGCCGGGCAACAACATCATCATTGTTTCCGTTAGGAATATCTTCAGGCACCGGAAAGGATTCCTGCGTATTATCATTGGAAAAATCACCCTGTCGGCTCGCATTGCCCGCAGGCATTATGCCGCCACCGGTTGAACCTTGCGGAGCTGAGGCAATCACCGTGGGACCACTGGCACTACTCCCTTCACCGCCGCCATCAGCGCCACCACCCCCTGAACCACCGCCAGACATGACACCGCTACCAGCTTCATCGGCTTCAGCTTGTGCGCGTTCCCGCTCACCCAGAATCATACCGTCAAATTCTGCAAAGCCTTCGTTAAGTCTTGCGTCCAGAGCCGCGCGCCGCTCTGAAGCGGTGATCACCTGTCCGCGACCGGCGGAAAGGTCAGCAAAGGGATCATCGCCACTGCCCTGTCCGCTACCTGCGGAACTTCCAGTACCGGCGGTAGTACTCCCTTCGAGGCCACCATTAGCGCCACTTTGCTGCCCCTGACTGCTCTGGCCACCATTTTGAGAGCCGGCTTGATCACCCGCCTGAGCACTATTTTGCTGGCCGCTATCGCCAGCAGCCTGATCACTGCCAGAGGATCCCTGACTGCCTGCAACCTGGGGTAAAGACTCAAAGCCACCATTTGAAGTCGGTGAATTACCCCCTTCGGAACCGCTTTGCTGGCTTTGGGAAGATTGGCTGTCACTCCCCTGGCTGTCACTACTATTACCGCTACTACTAATAGTCGGCAAGCTCGGCGAGCCTGGCATACCGGGAGAACCTCCGGGCATACTGGACGAAGCGCTACTGCTGGATGAGGCGCTGCTGCTGGAAGAGGCGCTGCTGCTCGAAGAAGGGCTACTGGGCGAGGAACTGCTGCTGGGCGAGGAACTGCTCCTTGAAGCGCTCTGCGAACTTTGCGATGAACTGGAACTGCTACTGGAGGACGCGCTTGGACTGCTTGGTGGAGCGCTGCTGCTGGATGAAGAGCTGCTGGAAGTTGAAGCTGAGCTGGGCGAACTGGAGGATGATGAGCTGGAGCTGGATGTGCTCTGACAGCCGGCAATAACCAATAATGACGCTCCCAGTACTGCCAGGAATAAAGGTGAAACGTATTTTTGCATTCTGGTTTTTCTATTTGATATTGCCATGTTGGCCTGCTCTTTCAATTATCTCTAAACTTATCTCTCAACTTTCTCTGAACAATCACTGCAGCATCTAAAAAGCATCTATCAGCTATCCAGAAATTGTTCTCCAATCCTTTGACAAATATTTTCAGTATTCATTCATCCGTACTCTGTTTCGCCTGAAAAAACATTGCTGGAATAAAACCGCAACCAGTTATCGTGCGACTTCAGTGCACTCAGGTCAACCGTTTTACGGCAAAATCCTGTTTCAGGATTAGTATGGAATTTTGTCACTGCTATGCTGAATCTGCACTTAATCATATCCGGCTATCTGCTTTGACTCTATGACCGGTCCGGGGAATGGAAAATTACCAGAAAATACAGCTATATCTGTGCCAGTATGCTGCTACAGAATATCAACTTCCGTTATCCGGATTTCTTTCCAGCAAGAGGTTACCAAATAGGTCACAGCTTGCGCGCCATGTCGGTGCCAACCAGGTGGTAGCATTAGTTTCCACCAGCAGGGCGGGCCCGGAAAGGCTTTGCCCGGCACGCAGGTTCACACGCTGTACCACAGGCACAGGCTGATGAATCCCGTAAATACTGACCTTCCCGGGAATTCTGCTTTCCAGCTCAGGCCGCTTGACCATTTCAAGCACTGGAGGCTCTTTATTCTCGCGAATGCCCAAACGCAGGTTCACCAGCTCCAGTGGGCTGTCGAGTCTGTGGCCATAGCGCTGTTGATGAGCACTATGAAACTGTTCCCGGGCCTCACTGACGCTATACCATGGAATTGTCAGGCTGGTTGATTGTCCCTGATAACGCAGGTCAGCCCGGTATTCAATGCTGGTATTTTCCGCGCTAACCCCTTCTTCCGCGAGTTCCTGGAGCCCTTGAGTAGCCATTTTTTCAAAAATATCATCGCTTTCCCGCGCATCAAGCTCATCAAGTAATACCTGGTGAGTCTGTGAAAGCTGTCGTTCAACCGGTGCCAGAAACATACCCATAGCGGATAATACCCCGGCATGAACAGGGACCATGGCCCTATTCATGCCCATGGCTTCCGCCAGGGCACAGATATGGAGTCCTCCGGCGCCACCAAAACAGCATAATCTGAAGGTTTTTGGATCGTGACCCCGGGCGACTGAAATGACTCTCAGTGCTCTTGCCATATGTTCATTGGCTACCCTGATAATGCCTGATGCGGTTTCTTCAATAGTTAATGATAAAGCGTCTGCCAACGGCCCAATGACGGCTCTGGAGGCAGCATTATCAAGAGTCATTGAGCCCCCGAGAAAAGCGTCTGCGCGGATTCTGCCCAATACCAGGTTTGCATCTGTCACCGTGGCATGTTTTCCGCCCTGACCATAGCAAGCGGGACCTGGAGTGGCCCCGGCAGACTGCGGGCCTACCTGTAATAAGCCACCGGCATCAACCATTGCCACAGAGCCGCCGCCAGCGCCAATAGTGTGCATATCGACCATGGGAACAGCCACCGGGTAATCACCAATACGTCCTTCTGTGGTTAAATTAACTTCCCCGTTAAGCAAGGCAACGTCAGTAGAAGTACCACCCATATCAAAAGTAAGTAATCGCTTTTGTTTGGTGAGTCTGGCCAGAAAGCTGGCGGCCGCCAGACCACCTGCAGGACCGGAAAGCAGCAGATTAACCGACTTGCGTGAGGCCTGCCCAGCATCAATAGTGCCCCCCGATGACTGCATCACTGACAGCCTTGAGGGTTGTGTGCCTGCTTTCAGGCGTAACAGGTAGTCACTGACCAGCGGGCCGAGCGTAGCATTAAGCCAGGTTGCAATACCGCGTTCATACTCCCGGTATTCCGGCAGGACCTCAAAGGAACTGGTAATAAAAGGGGCATAATCCAGGTTATCCTCAAGAAAGCTGGCGATGGTTTTCTCTTGGTATGGATTGAGGAAGGAAAACAGCAAGGATATTGCCACTGCATCCGGTTTTAGCTGCTGCAGGGTTTGCACAAGTGCCTCAAGATTCTCTTTGTTAAGACCTTCGAGTTCCTGGCCATGGGAGTCTATGCGTCCGTCTGCTTCCAGACATAATTCCCGGGGAACCGGGGCCGGAATTGGAGGTGACTGCAGTTGGTACAAGTGTGGACGTGTCTGTCGTGCTATGGTCAGAATGTCAGCGAAACCGGTGTTGGTAATGAAGGCTGTTTTAACCCCTTTGCCTTCCAGAGCGGCATTGGTTGCTACAGTACTGCCATGCACAATTTTCACCTGGCCATTGCGCACTGCAGCGGCTAGACCCATTTCCTCGATCCCCTGTAGAATGGCCTGCTCCGGCGCCACGGGGGTGGACAACACCTTGTGGGTTCTGAGTTGTGAACTTTTGCTGGCGGCTTCACGGGACGGGCTTGCAAGCAACACGAAATCGGTGAAAGTACCACCTGTATCTACACCAAGAATCATAACGTAGGCTTCCGACCCTGAGACCTTTATCCAGAAAGGAAATCGAGCTGCATTATATAGTAGAAAGCCGACTGGCAAGCAGAGCAAACGGTTTTATGAAACATGCTGTCAAACCAGTCTAAACACAGTAGAACTAACTTAGCCCTATGATCAGGCGGAAGACGCAATGCCAGAGTTACCAGAAGTAGAAACAACACGCCGTGGTATTGAGCCGCATATTCTGGACCGCGAAATTACCCGGGTTGTGCTGCGGGAAAAAAAATTACGCTGGCCGGTGCCAGCTAAATTACCTTCACTGGTAACCGGACAACATGTCTTATCGGTAAAGCGTCGTGCCAAGTATCTTCTCATTGATCTGGACTCTGGCACGCTGATGATCCATCTGGGTATGTCGGGCAGTTTGCGGATTGTTACAGCAAGCCTGCGCGCGGAAAAACATGATCATGCAGATTTTGAATTTCAGGGGGGCAATGTACTGCGCTATCGTGACCCGAGGAAGTTCGGCAGTATTCTCTGGATTGACAAGGAAATCGGGCAGCATCCGCTTCTGCTTAATCTCGGCCCTGAACCACTGACAGACGATTTTAGCAGCGACTATCTCTTTGCGCTGTCGAGAAAAAGAAAAGCGCCAATAAAGTCTTTTATCATGGATAGTCACGTGGTGGTGGGGGTAGGCAATATTTACGCTAATGAGGCTCTGTTCCGCGCCGGCATCAGGCCGACCCGACCGGCGGGGACTATTTCAAAACTGAAGTACCAACTGCTTGTAGCCACCATAAAAGAAATACTGGCTCAGGCCATAAAGGTTGGGGGAACTACGTTGCGGGATTTCACTGGAGGTAATGGCGAGCCTGGTTATTTCAAGCAATCGCTGGCGGTTTATGGCCGTGGTGGAGAACCCTGTATCACCTGCAAGAAAACCCTGAAAGAGATTCGTCAGGGACAGCGCTCAACAGTTTACTGTACAAGTTGTCAGAGTTAACATGAAAAAAATCACTGAATACTTCCACTATTCCTTTTACTGCAACAATTTTCACCACAACAATTTTTCCAAATCGAAAGGGGGCATCATGAGAAAAACAGCCAGGTTAATCTTGCCTGTAATCACGGGGTTATTTTTAGCTACAGGCGGCTCCTTGAGTTTTGCACATCATTCGTTCCCCGTACATTTTCTCCCCGATGGTGAAGTAAGTGTAAGTGGCGTGGTTAAAAGTTTTCGTTTCGCCAATCCCCATGGTGTTCTGGAATTAGCAGTTATTAATAAAGACGGCGAAGAAGAAGCCTGGCGCGCTGAAACCAATTCGCCGAGTCTTTTGCGTCGCAGGGGCTGGAGTCGAGATTCCCTGTCAGAAGGTGACGAGATCACTATAACTGGCTGGCCGGCGAGGAATGACGATAAGTACATGAGAATTCGAAGTGTCACCTTTGCCGATGGTTCCATACTGGCTACACAAAGGGGTCAAACTCCGGATCAGGATTAATACGGCCATCTGATTGTCCAGATAAAAAAATTTTAAGAAATAAATTGCGCGGATAAAAAATGAAAAAACCAATGCAAATGAAGTGGGCGTTATTGATTAGCCTGCTACTTTTCTCCATGACTTTGTTTGCTGCTGAGGCCCCTGATATTTCAGGATTCTGGACGGTAAAGTTTGAACAGACGCCATCAGGTACTGAGTTATTCGAAAAACTTCCCGAAGATGCTCTATTTATCAATGATGCCGGTGGTGGTGAGTTGGCCGAAGGTGATTATGGTGGTTTGCAGTTAACTGAAAGAGCGCTGCAGGAAATCAGGGAGTATGACTTTGAGTTTGAATTCAGTTTGTCCTATACCTGCATGCCGCCTTCGGCAGTTTTTTATATGCAGGCACCTTTCCCCATGGAAATTGATCAGGGTCGGGACCTTGTAGTATTCAGGATGGAATATTTTGATATGGTTAGAATAATCTACATGGATGGCAGGGAACATCCCGGCGAGGATTATCCGCACTCCAAAAATGGTCATTCCATTGGTCATTGGGAAGGCGATGAGCTGGTGGTGGACTCCACTCATTTTGTGGCATCAACATTCATGAATAATGGCTTTAATCACAGTGAAGACATTCACATGATAGAGCGATTCAAGATGAGTGAAGATGGTCAGACTTTGTGGCTAACCCAGGTGTACGAAGACCCTGCAGTCTTTGCCGGAAGATCATCCAGGTATATGGCATGGCGTAAAGTTCCAGGTGAGCATATATACCCCTATGACTGTGACCCGTCATTTGGTAGATAGTAAAAAGCAGGTTTATTTAGCATAAAACCAGTTGGCAAAAGGAATATTATTTTTTGTCAGTCAGCTGGTGATATTTCTCCAGTAGCTGTTCCTTTGATTCCTCGTGATCAGGATCCAGTGGAATACAGTCTACGGGACATACTTCCACGCACTGGGAAGTTTCAAAATGACCAACGCATTCCGTGCAAAGGTGAGGGTCAATGACATAGATGAGTTCGCCCATTGAGATTGCATCATTAGGGCATTCAGGCTCACATACATCACAGTTAATACATTCATCTGTAATAATCAGCGCCATCAGGCAAACTCCTTCATAGCCTTTACGACCAATGGCGACACAAACGAAGAAATATCCCCGCCATAGGCAGCTATCTCCCTGACCAGTGTCGAAGAGATATAGGAAAACTCCTCTGCTGGCGCCAGAAATATGGTTTCAATATCCGGTGCCAGTACCCGATTCATTCCAACCAGCTGAAATTCATATTCAAAGTCGGCGACGGTGCGCAAGCCACGTAAAATTAGCCTCGCATTTTGCTGTTTTACAAATTCAGTCAGCAGGCCTTCAAAACCGGTCACTTCGACATTATCGATATGGGCAAGTACTTCCCTGGTGACTGATACTCTTTTGTCCAGAGGTGCCATCGTAGATTTAAGCTTGCTGGAACCAACTGCAACAATCACCCGATCAAAAATTGCGGATGCGCGCTCGACCAGATCGGTGTGACCATTTGTAATGGGATTAAATGTTCCGGGGTAAACAACCGTTTTCATCTTTAAAACTCTTGGAAGTAACAGGCACGGGATTATACAACAAGCTGCCTCGAATAATCATTTAACGGGGGTAGACCTCCAAGGGCAATCTGGTATTGTTGCCGAATGTAGATCCATGAAAAAGAATAAAGAGATTGCGATAAATGCAAGGCAATGAAAAACATGAACATTGGTCGTCGCGCTGGCTGTTTGTTATGGCTGCCGTGGGGTCTTCCGTTGGCCTGGCTAATATCTGGCGTTTTCCCTATACCACCGGTGAAAATGGTGGTGGCGCTTTTGTGTTTATTTATATTGCTGCGGTATTTTTTCTTGCCCTGCCTCTCGTTATTGGAGAGTTCATGCTGGGAAGAAGAGGTCAGGACTGCCCTCCAGAGGCATTGAAAAAAATAATCAGCGAAGCCAATGCCAGTCCATTCTGGGTCATTATCGGCTACATGGGGATTTTTACTGCGAGTATTATCCTTTCCTACTACAGCATGATTGGTGGAGAGACAATTTATTATGCGGTAGCAAATGCCCTGGGTAGTTTTTCAGATGTTTCAGCTGAAGGTGCAACAGCTATTTCTTCAGGATTCAATGGCAGCTGGATCAGCGTTTTTTTAGCCCATAGTATGTTCATGGGTATTACTGTATTTATTTCGGCCCGTGGTATTTCGGGGGGGCTTGAGACAGCAGTAAAATATATGATGCCGCTGCTGTTTATTATTTTGATTGGTATGGTTTTTTACGCCGCTTTTGCCGGAGAGTTCGTTACTGCACTTAATTATTTATTCCGACCTGATTTCAGCCGCATTACAACATCGGTAGTTATTGAGGCTTTTGGTCAGGCATTTTTCTCTGTCAGTGTTGGCGCTACGACTCTGATGGCCTATGGTTCTTATCTTTCAAAGTCTGACTCTATTACTGATTCGGCGGCCATGGTAGTGAGCGCTGATACCCTGGTGGCGATCCTTGCAGGCCTGGCAATTTTCCCAATTGTTTTTGCTTTTGGCCTTGATGCCGGAGGTGGACCGGCTCTGGTTTTTGAAACTGTTCCGCTGGCCTTTGGCAATATGCCGGGTGGAATTTTCTTTGGCACACTGTTTTTTATATTACTGGCATTTGCGGCAATCACCTCTTCCATTTCCATGTTGGAAGTGCCGGTTTCCTGGCTGGCAAGCAAGGATAACTGGTCAAGAAAAAAAGCGGCAATTGTCAGCGGCTTGATAATCTGGCTGATTGGTTTTCTTTCGGTGCTTTCACTGAATGAGCTGCAAGCATTTCAACCGCTGTCTATTGTTGGTATTCCGGGAACCTTTTTCGATCTCTTTGACTACCTAACCAGCAACATTATGCTCCCGGTCACCGGATTACTGACGGCCCTGTTTGTTGGCTGGGTAGTACCTGAAGCTGTTTCCCTTGAAGAGTTGCAAATGCTCAGGGAGCATCACTGGTTTCGCGGCTGGATGATAATGATGCGTTACGGTGTTACTGCTGTGCTCTTTGTTGTTTTCTACAACCTGGTTTTTTAACCATAGCCTTATCCCGAAATAATAAAGGAAACTTCAAGCATGGTTGAGTCATTGGTTTCAAAAAAACTTATTGCGCCCAGGTTTAAATACAGCCAGCTGGTCAAGGCCGGACCTCATTACTATTGCAGTGGTTTAATTGCACTTGATAATGAAAGCGGAGAGCTCATCAGTGGCGGCGTGGGAAAGCAAGCTCAGGTTATTCTGCAAAACCTTCAGTTGCTCATGGAAGAGTTTAATCTTTCCTGGGAACACCTTGCCTTTGCGCGCGTTTTTACTTCCGACTTTGATAATTTTTCAGAATTTAATACTGCCTGGGAGAAGGTTTTTAACAGTCTCGCAATTGCGCCTCCGGCCAGAAGTTCTATTGGCGTAAGTGCTTTGCCTTTAAACGCAAAAATAGAAATTGAATTTACTTTTTATAAAGAAGATTAGTGAGGCCAGAGTACAAAGGTTTGCTTGCTGAGCTTGGTAGAAAACCATCTCGCCGAATACCCATAAAAGGTTTTACTCTTTAGTGCTTGTTTTGTCAGTCACCCAGTCCAGAGCTGGTTCAAATTCCTGAAAGACCTTCACATGTTTTTTTGATATCGGATTAAGGTTGCGAATAAACTCATATACCTTGGCCAGAGTGAAAGCCGGTTTTGAATCTACCAGAAGAGCCAGTTTTGTTATGCCCTGTCGTATATCCTGTTTGGTCGCAATATTGGAAAGCTTTTTTAACTCGTAAGCTGAAATGTTAATGCTGGTAATGGGTCTGAAATCAACAAGCTCATTGTATTTTTGAAAGTCTGGCAGATATTTAAGCTCTTCCTGATACTTGTTGAATGTTTCCAGAAATAATTCCAGAGTTACCTCTTCAGGAGCAAAAGTAGTAATTATAACTTTGCTGTCATGATCAATTCTGTGTGAAACAAGCATTTCTAATACAGTCGTCACTTAAAACTGGCATGTTAAAGCAATATGCGTTCGCATACACCAAAATATACCTGCCCGGCTTTTTTTGATTTCAGCCATCTCCATGTTGATGGCAATTTGATATTTTCCAATGGGGAGTTTGACTCAAGATAGACAACACTCCCTGGTTTTAGCAGATTCGCAGACTCAAGTAGCTGGCAACACTCGTCCAGCAGATCCAGATTATAGGGCGGGTCAAGAAAAATGATGTCATATGGTTCAATACCCGTGTTTTTTTTCAGCCAATCTATGGCGTCAGAATGAATGATACTCATATTCTGACAATCCAGTAGCTGACAATTCTCCATAATTACTTCAATGACTTCTCTGGAGTTATCAATGGCAGTCATCGAGACGGCTTCACGTGAACAGGCTTCAAAGGCCAGAGCGCCACTGCCGGTAAATAAATCAAGACATCTAGCGCCAGCTATTTTATTTTGCAGCCAGTTAAATACAGTTTCCCTGACTCTGTCCGGGGTTGGTCTTAAAGTCTCTACATCTCCTGTAAACGACAGTTGTCTGCTACGCCATTTCCCTGCGATGATGCGGACCTTGTTTCGACTGGCACTTTTTTTTGAATAACTGGTCATTTAATGTGGTTTTCGTGAGTTTTGATTGGTCTTTTTCTCAGGCAGAATCATGCCATTTCAGAGCGTCAGATGACTCATTGTGCCAGATTTTCAGTGGCATAGCAGGAGCAGTGCTGATAGCATAGCCAGCCTCGGTAATACCTTCAAACACATCAGATACCCCCATGTTCGGATTTGGCAAAAAGAAGCAGGACCAGGCTGAAAATAGCCCGCAAGCAGAACAGGTTTCCGGGAATGAATCCCTGTTTGAGCGACTGCGTTCGGGCCTGAAAAAAACCCGCAGTAATCTTGGCGATGGGCTTGCCAACCTGCTGTCCGGTAAAAAAGCCATAGATCAGGACCTGCTGGAAGAGCTGGAAAGCCTTTTGCTGACAGCGGACATTGGTATTGATGCAACGACCTCCATTATCGATGATCTGACCAGTAGCCTGAAAAGAAATCAGCTACAGGATTCCGGCGCGCTGTATGAGGCCCTGCAGGAAAAACTGCAGGCCTTGCTTGAACCTTGCGAACGCCCTCTGGAAATACCCCGTGATAGCAATAAGCCATTCGTAATCCTTATGGTCGGGGTAAATGGTGTTGGCAAGACCACGACAATCGGCAAACTGGCAAGAAAGTTTCAGAATGAGAAACGTTCAGTGATGTTGGCAGCCGGCGATACCTTCAGGGCAGCCGCCGTTGAACAGCTTCAGGTTTGGGGGGATCGCCACCAGGTACCAGTGGTAGCCCAGCATACGGGGGCTGACAGTGCTTCAGTGATTTATGACGCCTACCAATCTGCTGTAGCAAGAAAAATAGATGTATTGATTGCTGATACGGCCGGGCGTTTACACAATAAAGATAACCTGATGCAGGAACTGGAGAAGGTTATTCGGGTTCTGAAAAAGCTGGATGAGGATATTCCCCAGGAAGTGATGCTGGTTCTGGATGCCGGGACCGGACAGAACGGACTAAGTCAGGCTGAACATTTTAATCGTGCAGTGAATATCACAGGTCTTACCCTGACCAAGCTTGACGGGACTGCCAAGGGCGGAATGATTTTCGCTATAGCTGAGCACTTTGGTATACCAATACGCTTCATTGGCATAGGTGAAACCGCAGACGACCTGCGACCTTTCTCAGCACGGGATTTTGTAATGGCCCTTTTTGATCAAGGTCAGGAATAATCAATTAACAATTACCGGCTGATTTCTGATGATTACCTTTGACAGTGTCAGTAAGCGTTATCCAGGTGGTTATGAAGCACTGACCAACATTGATTTTCATCTTAAAGAAGGTGAATTCGCATTTCTAACGGGCCATTCAGGCGCCGGTAAAAGTACCCTGTTAAAACTCATTATGCAGATGGAAAAGGCCAGTGCCGGGCAGGTTTTCGTCTACGGTAAAAACCTGAATCGCCTGTCGCGGCGCCAGCTACCCTATTTTCGGCGCAACATCGGCGTCGTATTTCAGGATCACCAGCTGCTATTTGATCGCAACGTTTTTGAAAACGTCGCTTTGCCACTTATGGTCACCGGCTATGACAGTCGAGAAGCGGCACGCCGGGTAAGGGCAGCACTCGATAAGGTAGGTTTGCTGAAAAAGGAAAATCAAAATCCCATAGCCCTCTCTGGGGGTGAGCAGCAACGGGTTGGAATAGCCAGGGCGGTGGTCAACAAGCCGGTATTGTTGCTGGCGGATGAACCTACCGGGAATCTTGATCCTGAGCTTTCAGCAGAAATCATGAACCTGTTTAGCCAGTTTAACCAGGTAGGCACCAGCGTTCTGATTGCCACTCATGATCTCGGCTTGATAGATCGACAGAAACATCGTGTATTAACCCTTGATAAGGGCATATTGATCACAGGAAATTCTGATACTTCGGCCGCGAGTGAACATGATGAGTAGATCGCAGCCGGCAAAAAAACCTTCAGGCAAAAAGTCGGTAAAGGCCAATACCAGGGCTGCAGGCAATGCCGGGCATTCATGGGTTGGGCAGCTGTTCCAGCAACATCAGTCTGTTGCTGTGGACAGCCTCTCGCGTTTGCTGCAGGAACCCGGTGCCAGTTTTTTAACGTGGTCGGTCATCGGCATAGCCCTGGCACTGCCATTATGCCTTTTTCTGTTTCTGCAGAACCTGCAACAACTTAATAGCAGCCTGGATGATGCCGGCAATATTTCTCTTTTTATGGAGCTGGCAATTGATGAGCAGGCACTGGAAGCTGCCCGCACAGAGATCCTTGCCATAAGCGAGGTAGCCGAGGTCTCTGTGATTACCAGTGCACAGGCCTTGCTTGAATTCCAGGATGCTTCCGGCTTTGGAAATGCTCTTGACGGACTCGATGAAAACCCTTTACCGGCAGTGATAATTGTTAACCCTGCTATTGACGATATTGGGGCCTTGCCAGCTTTGTCGGCGCGCCTGGAGACCATTGCCGGGGTGGATCTGGCGCTGGTGGATCTGGACTGGATGCGCAGGCTGTACGGCATCATCGCGATGGCGGAGCGGCTAACCATCGGGCTTGCCTTGCTATTATGTCTGGGCGTAGTGCTGGCCATCGGTAATACTGTCAGGCTGGCCATTGAAAACCGGCGCGATGAGATAGTAGTGGTCAAGCTGGTCGGCGGCACAGATACCTATGTTTCCCGGCCCTTTTTATATACCGGCATCTGGTTTGGCGTTGGTGGCGGCATCGTTGCGGGGATTCTCGCGATCACTGCATTTGTAACCATGTCAGGCCCTTTTGCGCGCTTGATGGCGCTTTATAACAGTGACTTCAGCCTTTCCTGGCTTGGCGTCAGTGATTTGTTGACCTTGCTTGTGCTTGCCGGCGGGCTGGGACTTGCCGGTGCATGGCTCTCTGTATTACGACATCTGCGGCAGATTGAACCCAGTTAAATAGACCTGTCACCTGAACAGTCTGGGCTTGTGTTAGATCAAGTCAGCTGAGCTTGTTAATGCCTAGTATGACGGGTAAAGACTGTCTGAATTAAAATAATAAAAGCCGGTGATGCTGCAAAAAGCCGCTCACCATATGCCGGGAAATAGCCATGATTTCATCCTTGAAAATTATGTGGAGCACGACTCTGGTCGCTTTGTTAGTCGCCGGTTGTGCTGTTAATCCGGAAAGTACTTCCCCTTCCCAACCTCCTCAAATGTCTGATGCTGGCAATACAGCCTTGCGCGCCAGTCAGGTTTCACAGCCGGCAGATTGGGATGAGGATCTTGCCATGGCGAGTCCGGTTGATATCAACCCTGATCCCGACATTCTGGAAATCAATCTAGAAGCCAAAATTACTGACATGGAAATTATGCCGGGGAAAATCACGCCGGTGTGGACCTATGGCGGTTCCCTGCCAGGTCCTCTGATTCGGGCAAAAGTCGGTGATCGTCTCATTATTCATTTCAGCAATAATCTGCCCGACGCTACCAGTATTCACTGGCATGGTGTGCGCGTACCCAACAATATGGACGGAGTTCCCGGGGTTACCCAGGACCCAGTGCCGGCCGGTGGCGAATTTACCTACGACTTTGTCCTAAGAGATGCCGGGACCTACTGGTACCACCCCCATATCAACTCAGCCGCCCAGGTGGGCTGGGGTATGTATGGGGCGCTTGTGGTGGAAGATCCGGATGATCCCGAGGAATTTGGTGATGAGCTGGTACTGGTCTTTTCAGATATGAGTCTTGATGAGGATGGCCAGTTCCTGCCGCCCGATACAGGGGGGGCGTTCAGCGATTTGTTTGGCCGCGAAGGGGGCGTGATTCTCGTTAATGGCAAGGTAAAGCCATCCCTGAAAGTACGAAAGGGCAAGCAGCAGCGCTGGCGTGTGATTAATGCGGCAAGAACGCGTTACTACACAATCCGCCATAATCGGCAGCCGTTTATAAGGCTCGGTGGTGATAATGGCCTGGCAGAACGCAGCGAAACCCTGGATCAAATCAAGCTGGTGCCATCAGAGCGAACCGATTTTGTCTTTACGCCACAGGATGAACCAGGGACCGTGGATTGGTTGAAATGGTATCCGACAGAACGTGGCTATGGCAGTACCTTTAACCGCTTTTCCCAGGAAATGATGGAAATCGTTACAGTGAATGAGCCTCAGGTGATGCCGGAGCCCATTCCCACCGAACTTCGGCACATAGAGCCGATTGACGTGAGCGCGGCTAAAGAGCTGTTGATTGATCTGACTATCGTATTTCCTGATGATAATACTGTTGAAATGGGCATAAATGGTGTTCCGTACTGGAACTCGAAACCTCTTGAAGCCGAAATTGGCGAAACGCATATATGGACTGTGCGCAACGATACCGACTTTAACCATCCCTTCCACCTGCATGGATATTTTTTTCAGGTGCTCGATGAAGAGCGTATCCCGGAATGGAAAGACTCCGTTGATATTCCGGTGCATACAGAGCTGAAGCTGGCCGTTGCCTTTGATGAGCGCCCCGGTACCTGGATGTATCACTGCCATATCCTGGATCACGCTGAAGTTGGTATGATGGGTACGCTCAGGGTAAGTCCCTGAGATTCAGATTTTTAACCCAACACATGACGTGTGCAGGAGAGCCGGATTGTCGAAAACGCGTTGCGCCTGGGCGGGTGAAGATCCCGTTTATCAACAATATCATGATGTTGAGTGGGGAGTGCCCGTTCATTCTGATAAAAAACTCTTTGAGTTTCTTATACTGGAGGGCATGCAGGCGGGTTTGAGCTGGATTACGGTACTCAAGAAACGCGATGCCTTCCGGGAGGCCTTTGACGCCTTCGATTTCAATAAGGTGGCCAACTACAGCCAGGCAAAAATTGACGAACTTTTGCAAAATCCGGGCATTATTCGCAACAAGCTCAAAATTCATGCTGCGGTTACCAATGCCAGGGCTTTTCTCCAGGTCAGGGAAGAGTTTGGTACCTTCAATAAATATATTTGGGGGTTCGTGGACAATGTCCCCCTGCAGAATGCATGGCCCAGTTTGCAGGAATTGCCAGCCTCTACAGCTCTGGCCGAAACTATCTCAAAAGATTTGAAAAAACGGGGTTTTAGTTTTGTCGGGCCAACGATAGTCTACTCACACATGCAGGCAACGGGCATGGTGAATGACCATACAACAGATTGCTTTCGCCATAAGGCGCTGAAAATCCATGCCAAAATAAAGAGTTAGTGCTTACTTTCAAGCCATATAAATATTTCCATGACTTTTGTAATTCAGTTAAGGCAATCTCAGGAGGCTGTAATATTGCTTTCAGTGATGCCTGGGGACATTAATTAACAAGCCATTAAACCCATATATCAGGGGTAATTGATCTCTGTTTCCCACGACTGCGTAAAGCACATTATTCTCCGGTTATACAGAGGATATGCGTGAAGTATTTCATCTGCTTTCTGGTACGTTAGGTATTTTTCCTGTTGGATCGCCCATGCTGAAGTAACTACCGTTGTAATTTTTCGGGTATTTTTAAGGCGGAAAAATAGCCTAGCCAGGTTAATTTTTTCACTTTACTTGGGGTAATTGGAAAGTCGTTGCGTTATAATTTTGAATAACTTCAAGCGTTAATTGTACTTGTCTGCTGGCCACTGTCATTTGATGGCGGTTACAGGCCTTATATACTGCTTGATTCTTAACGATGAGTGGTTTAATTTGAACCCCATTTTTTAATTAATATTAACAGCTTACGATGCTGGTCCTATTGAGAAGTTGACCGGGTAATGTCGTAAAGGTTAATTGGCAGAATTAAGAAACACTTTTTCGTAACTTAATAAATTCAAGGGAATTGTTATGGCAACTTTAAACATTAACGGTCAGACAATGGACATCGGTGAGATCGACCCCTCCACGCCTCTGCTTTGGGTATTGCGTGATGAGCTTGGTCTGGTTGGCACCAAATACGGATGTGGTATTGCCCAGTGTGGCGCCTGTACTGTTCATATGAATGGTGCACCTGTTCGTTCCTGTCAGATACCTGTAGGTAACCTGGCAGATCAAAAAATCACAACTATTGAAGGCCTGGCGGCTGCAGACGGCACATTGACGCCGGTACAGGAAGCCTGGGTTGAACTGGATGTACCCCAGTGTGGTTATTGTCAGGCGGGCCAGATCATGAGTGCTACAGCCTTGCTGAACAACAATCAGAACCCAAGTGATGCCGATATTGATGCTGCCATGTCAGGCAATATCTGCCGATGCGCCACCTACTCCAGAATTCGTCAGGCCATCAAGGATGCTGCCGCCAAAATGAACGGAACTGCGTTCTATGATGCTGCGCAGACAGGAGAGATCGCATGAAACTGATTACAGATAATCTTTCCCCCGAATTACCTGGTTTTTTCCAGGATTTAACATCCACACCGAAGCTGGAAATCCCTGAACTTTCTCGACGTCAGTTTTTCAAGGTTTCAGGTATTACTGGTGGTGGTCTGGTCATTGGACTGGCTTTAGGCACAGGGTCCAATAAGGCGAAAGCCCAGTCTGCAGCGGCAGATGCAACCAGCACACTGAGCCCTTATGTGCAGATACAGCCTAATGGCCGTATCAATATCTTTTCCAAGAATCCTGAATGTGGCCAGGGCATCAAAACCGGTCTGCCATTGATCATCGCCGATGAACTGGATTGCGCCTGGGAAGATGTTGATGTGGTTCAGGCTGACATTGATGCCTCAAAATATGGTGCACAGTTTGCCGGCGGATCGCTTTCTACCCCAATGAACTGGATGGCTATGCGTCAGGCTGGTGCTACTGGCAAAGCCATGATCCTGGCTGCTGCGGCACAACAATTGAATATCCCTTTGTCAGAACTGTCTACCAGCAACACCAAGGTAGTCCATGCAACTTCCGGCCGTGAGTGGGGCTATGGCGAGTTTGCCGAGCTGGCCGCAACCATGCCGGTCCCTGATGCAGCCTCCCTGACACTAAAATCCAAAGATCAGTTTACTCTGATGGGTAAACGCTTCACCGGTGTTGATAACATGGACATCGTTACCGGCAAACCATTGTTTGGTGCCGATACTCGACTGGATGGCATGCTTTTCGCCTCCTACACCAAATGTCCGCAGATCGGTGGTCGTGCCCTTTCTTTCAATGAAAGCCATATAAAGTCACTCAGAGGTGTTGTTGATGCCTTCATTCTGGATGAATTTGGTAACCCCAAAATGTTCAATCCAGGTGGTGGTGATATGTTCAGTGGTGTTGCTATTGTGGCTGAGTCCACATGGGCTGCCCTGAAAGCCAAGCGTGAGCTAGAAATTGAATGGGACCTGGGCGATGCAGAAGTCTCCAGCTGGAGTGAAATTGTCGAACGCGCTTACGCCATGAAAGATGAAGATGGCGAGCCCTTGATGGCTACTTCCCGTGGTCCTAATGGTCCGACTACGGCGCCGGCCAGCAAAGGTGATGCCGAAGCTGTTTTACAGAATGCAGCAACTGTTGTGTCCGGCTTCTATGAATATCCCTATGTCAGTCATGCCCAGCTTGAGCCAGAAACCTGTACCGCACTGTACCAGAATGGCGATGTTGAAATCTGGGCACCTGCGCAAATTCCACAAAGTGGTGAATCAGGTTCTGCAGTATTACTGGGTATTCCTGCTGAAGAAGCTGCACAGCGTGTTGTTCTGCACCAGACGCGTATTGGTGGTGGTTTCGGAAGAAAGCTGGCTAATGATTACGTCTTTGAAGTAGTCGCAATAGCGCGCAAAATGGAAGGCCGTCCAGTATTACTGCAGTGGACACGTGAAGATGACATGAGCGGTGATTACTTCCGCCCAGGTGGTTTCCATTCCTATAAAGCAGGTCTGGACTCAGTTGGTAATCTGACTGCATGGCAGGATCACTTCTTTACCTCAACCGGTAATGATCAAGCGCCTATGACCAGTGCGGATCTTAACCCCAACGTTTTCCCGAAAGACGTCATTGATAATGTAAAACTTTCACAAACCATGTTCCATAATGCTATTCCCACTGGACCAATGCGAGCACCGGCATCCAATGCTTTTGCTTTCAGCTTCCAGGGTTTTATGCACGAGCTGGCTGTTGCTTCAGGTAAAAGCCATGTGGACTTCCTGCTTGATACTCTTGGCGACCCACGTCTGGCGAATCCGGAAAATCCACAGTCAATGCATACTGGAAGAGCTGCCAATGTAATCAGCGAAGTAGCAAGAATTTCCGCTTATGAGCAGGGTGCCAGTGAGCCAGGTCGTGCAAAAGGCCTGTCTTTCTACTTCTGTCATAGCGGCTATGTAGCCCAGGTTGCTGATGTTTCCGTCAACGCCAATAAAGAAGTAAAAATCCATAAGGTGTGGGCAGTGGGTGACTTTGGTTTCATTCATAACCTCAGCGGTGCTGAAAATCAGATGGAAGGTGGAATCATTGATGGTATCAGTCAGCTGTTTAATGCCAAGATCACTTTTGAAAATGGTGTGATTCAGCAGCAGAACTTCCATCAGTATCCGTTGCTAAGAATGCCGCAGGCACCTGAGCTGGAAGTTTCTTTCCTTGAGCCGGAGGAGTTTTCTCCAACAGGTGGTGGTGAGCCTTCAATGCCACCGGTACTGGCAGCAGTCACCAATGCTATTTATAACGCAACGGGTGATCGAATCAGGAAAATGCCACTATTTGAATTGGGTTATAAGCTGGTATAGACAGCTATAACGTAGTTTAAATTCTCAAAAAAGGCCGGATTTTTATCCGGCCTTTTTTTTGAAGTCGTCTAAAGAAACTGAAGGTTAATTATAAGAATAGTAATAACGTAATTTAACGTTTTCGTTACTGGATGCCGAGCCATCTATAAATGGAGGTCTGAATTTTTCTCCACGAATTTTGTTAATAAGAGTTTTTGATATTGGTGAATCATCCGTATTTGAAACGCCAATTACAGCGGGGCGACTGGCAATACCAAATTTGCTAACGCTAAATTCAACATCAATATATCCGGCGTACTGATTTCCAGATCCAATTAGATTGCTGTTTTGCGTACCAGGCGCCATGACGGGCATGCCTGGTGTCATGACTTGTATAATATCGTCTTCTCCTGCCTGTACAGCATCAAGAACTTCGAAGGCATCTTCGTAAACTGCCAATGCCGCAGTGCGTCTATCAAATAGCAGATACCAGTCGCCCAAAGCCATGATTTGTTCAGCGATGAAAATATAATCTGGCTCAGGATTTTCCAGTGAATAGGCAATAGCACGTTTTAATGAGTTAACTCCATTGAAGAAATAAGTCATTTCCTGTTTGTTATCCTGCTGTATAGATTCCCGGGAAAAAGAGGGTGCTTCGTCAAGTGAGGAAAAATTCAAATGTTTGTTGGCAAAATAATTAATTGCTACTAGTTTATTCTCTGCATGAATAAGCTGATCATTGGCAAAATAATTATCAGAGTCTCGAATTAGTTCGATAACTTTTATATAGCTTTCCTGGGCTACAAGCAGGTTTTGGTTCAGGGATGATTGTTTGGCTTGTTTTGATGTATAGAATTCTGCGTCTGCGCGCATCAAGAGACTAATGTTCCAGTCTGCCCATTCAAGAATTGCATCAATATATTCTGCATCGTCGGATGAATAGGCCCGCATTTTTAAATGTAATATTGACTCATGTAATTCATGTGCCTCATCCAAATTTTCTACAGCCATATTGCTTTGAACAAGCTTCTCAAGAATTGGTAACTGTTGTTCATCATATAAGCCCTCGTTGACCCGAATGATATGCAGGCTTTTTTCATAAGCGTCGATAGCATTGTCAAAATCCGAGACTTTACGAAGCAAATCTCCCACAGACTCAAATTGCTGTCCAAGAATTAAATTAAACGGACCGTTGTGGTATTCAATTTCCCTGATGTTTTCGCGGTACTGTTCAATAGACGTTTTCACAAAATCAGGAGAGTTGTCGATAATACACGAGCATCTATCTGAATTTGACAAGGAATGAATTTCAGGCTGTTTTTGTTTGTCTGCTGCAGTGCCGGAAAGGGGTACAGGATGAAAAGCAATATTGGCGGAATCAGGTTTTGCAGTAACAATAGCTGGTGATGCCAGTGAAATCATGAAGCACGTGACTAGAAAAAGTTGAAACTTCTGGATCGAATAATACATTCCGTTTTGCCTAAAAGGGCCCTGACTTTTCTGTAAGAGTGTTATCAGGGGAAACTCAAAAATTTAAAATGTTAAGATTATGTTAAGAATAGGTTATGATTATATAAAGAAAATTGGATAAAAGCGAAACTTTATTAGCATTTGAAGGGCGATATCTTCGGAGGTATCTATATAAAGAAATACTGCTATCCAGAAAATGTCAGAAAGGCTTTTGAAGGCAGGAAGAAATTACGGGAAAATTTATTCTGGAAGTTAAGACTGGAAGTTAAGACTGGAAGTTAAGACTGGAAGTTAAGACTGGAAGTTTAAGGGGGATTAATAGGAATAATAATAGCGGGCTTGCAAAGTGTCTTCCGTCAAAAGTGAATCATTGGCAAATCTGGGGCGAAAAGTAGTAGAGCTTTTTAAAAAACGTAATAACCTGTCTTGTATTTCCTCTGTTGCAGTTGGGCTTTGGCGAAGAATTGAAATATATTGTGGCCGTCCAAAACGATTTATAGTCAGTTGAATATCTACCCAGCCCTGATAATCCAGTGGCAGATCTGCAGGAATGTTATGTGCTTCTCTGCTATAGCGATAGGTGATGAATTCCGGAATGGAGTCAGGGAAAGTCGGACTAAATAAAGCGTCGATGTCCTGCTGATCAACACCCTGGCTTTGAAATTCAGTATAGGCATCCTCATAGATACCCAGCGCCACCGTGCGTTTTTTGAAAGTCAGTTGCCAGTCACCAAGCTCAATCTTGGCCTTGGCAATTTCTTTCGGAGTGGTATTTTCCATTTGGTACAAATATTCGAGTCGTCTTTCAAGAGACTGTCTGCCATGACGATAACCCATGGAATTGGATGAAATTCTTGATGACGTTTCATAAAAGCCAGGTGGAGAATTTAATGAAGGGGAGTCACTGCTACTACTAAAAGTATTCATCGTCACCCCGAGATTAGTGGCAAAAAAATAGTTTGTTAATGCCAACCTTTTTTCCATCTCGACTATTCTTGGATCATTAAAACCATAATTTTTCAGTAAGATCTGGATAATGGTTCTATACATAACCTGGGCATTAGCCAGTCGCGACATTCTGAAATCTTCGGCTCCAATTGAATTGCTGACCTTGTTTTCGGCAAAGGCCCTGGAATCTGCTCCATAGTTAAGCCCGGGATTAGTAATCAGTCTTGAGTCAAACGCATAAATATTCCATTCAGCATAATCAATCAGTGCGGGTAGCAGGCTCACACTGGTATCGCCAAAGTTGCGTCTATTTAGTCTAAAAAGGTATTCCTGTTGTTGATCTGCTTCATATAAATCGCCAAGAGCGACAAGGCTGTGAATTTTTTCCTCAACTATTTCCTGTTGATCAAGATTATAAAGTCCAAGATTAACCCTGTTTACATGGAGAGCCTGATCCAGATATTCCAGTGCTTGTTCATGCTCATTTCGATTTTGGTGGAGTTTGCTTATGGCGACCAGTTCCTGGATCAGCGCGGGCGCATAAGCCCCACCATCAAGTTCCAATTCCTTGATGGATTCTTCATAAGCGATAATGGAATTTTCCTCTGTAGTGATTTGGTTGTTATTTTCCTCGGCAATGCGGTTGAGTAAATATTCGGAAGCACTTATAACATTGTCGCCTTTGGGTAACGTCGTTAGTTCTGTCACAGTAACTTCAGTGATGACTTCATCCCCATTTAGGCTTTCTGATTCCCGCGTTTCGATTAATACCGGCTCGAAAATCAGGAAATCCAGATTTGTATCTTCCTGCGCAGAAATAATGGATGCAGCGGAAATTGCAAGGAGTGTGAATAAAACAGAGGAACAAAATTTTGAAAATTGTGCGCCCACCAAGGCTGCCCGAACAGCTGTCTGCTCTGATGTAAAGGAATGCCTTGTAGGTCTATTTAAATACATTATTGAATATTTGGTGTGTTGCACTAATCCTGCTAATTAATATGTGTAGTAGTAACGTACCTTTATATCAGATTGAGCTTCGGCTTCACCTGCAATAATTTTGGGTCTTACCTTTACTGTACTCAAGAGGTCCATCAGCCGATTTCTAACAAGGTTGTTGGTCTCTTCTGAGTAATTTTCAATTTTAATATTACGCAAATTTCCGTTTCTCTGTTTATTAAAGCTTACATCAATATAACCTATATATGGTATATCCATGTCTTGCGGAATATTCTGAAAACTTCTGGTATCAGCATAGGTGATATATTCTGGAATAAACCGGGCCGGTTCTGGCGAAATAAATGCTGTAATTTGCTCTTCGGAGTAACCATTTGCCAGTAATATGTCACGAGCTTTACCGTAATACTGATTAGCTTTTTGACGGTTTTCGAAAGCTATATTCCAGTCTGCCAGTTGAATATACGCATTGGCCCCGGATTCCGGATTGGATTTTTTTTCAGGATCGTCAGAATTTTCAAGCTCAGCGGCGTATGCAAGCATGCTCTCACCAATATCTGTATTAGTCCGGCGAAAGTGTCGTGAAGATCGAAGCAAGCGACTGGAGGATGGCCTGATATTACTTCCCACCATACTGTTACCAATAAATTTTTCCAGCTGCATTTTATATAGATGGGTAATGTTTGCTTTCTTTTCCAGCACTTGGATGTTGTCAGGATCACCTTCCAAAATCGTATCATAGAGTTTTTCAGCTCTTTTTAGCCTGGGATCGATAAGTTGTTCAGCAGTAAATGATTGTAATCTGGCGCTTGCAGCACTATCAAAAAAAGCGGCTCGAGGAACAAACATTATCTCGTTGAACTGATCATCTTCGATGGCTACGAGTTCACCCCTGCGGAGCAAAGTTGCACCAATATTGGAAACGTTGCCAGAGGTTGCAAGTTCCTCTTCCTGGTAAAAATTAAGTCTGCGATAAGCCTCAACGTTCCATTCCGCCCATTCCAGGGCTGCTTCTGTTAAGGCCTCGCTGCCGGGTTCTAGATTTCGGGATATCAGGTAATACAGATATTCGTGATACTGATCGGCCTGGGAAAAGTTTCGAATGGACTTGTTAGCCGTAATAAGCTGCCTGACGGCTTCAGTCTGGGCCAGGGTATATAGCCCCTGATTGACCCTTTCGATATGCATGGTGTTTTCCAGAGCGTTGACAGCTTTTTCAAAGTCGCCTGCCTGCTGATAGAGCGCGCTAATGGAAAGATATTCCTGTGCCAGGCGCGATTCAAACGCGCCTCCATTTTCAATCAGCTTACTAATGCTGTTTTCATAGCGCTGAATGTCCTGAAACAACTCAATAGCCGACTCGGAGCTGGAAGGCGAGTTCGAGGGGGTTGGCGGGATGTGCGCCGAATTATTTCCTTTACCCGATGTAAGCAGAATTTCATCCGGGTTATCCTGGTAAACACCTTCAAAAAAAAGAGTCCCTAACTCATCTCTGGTCTGGGTGTAAGCAATTGCAGGTAGAAATGCATAAAGACAAATGATGGTGGGAAGAAGGGTTAATGGCGCAGGACGCAGCGCAGTCACAATTTGTCTTGTTGGCTGATAAAGTAAATGAATAAATTGGTTATACAGCGTATTTAACATAAATCAGTAATATTACATTGCAACAGAGCGCTTTCCAGTTTGTACTGCTATTTGATATTTTTGTGGCACTATCTTTTCAACTATAGTCTCAATTCCCGGAAGTACAAGTTAGCCATGCTGGCCGCAGGAAGAAATTGTTTGATAGAGCATAAGCATTATCCTGGCCTTGCTGACTTCTGCCAGATTGTATAGATGAGACCGATATTCATCCCCAATGTTACACCGGGAGACAAGAAAAACCAGCGCGTCAAGCCTTTGCGCTGAATACTATGTGGAGTGAGTAAAATGAAAACAGTGGTTATTTCTGGCACAAATCGGGGTATTGGCCTTCAATTCGTTAAACAGTATCTCGCCTCCGGGTATCAGGTAAAAGCCTGCTGCAGAGATCCGGACAAGGCTGAAGGCCTGCAGGCGCTGGCCTGTCCCGAGCTTCAGGTTCTACCCCTCGATGTAACGGATGCCCGCTCCATAGAACTGTTGCCAGGTCTGCTGACTGGCACGCCGATAAACCTGTTTATCAATAATGCCGGGGTCTATGGTGAGAGGCAGTCGCTGGACGAGGTTGAGGAACAGCAATGGCTTGAGGTATTCCGGGTAAATACTATAGCCCCACTTTTACTTACTCGTGTACTGTTGCCCTTGATGGATCGCGAAGCGCCAGGGAAGCTGGTGTATTTAAGTTCGAAAATGGGGTCCATTGAGGATAATTCAGGGGGTGGCATCTATATATATCGATCCTCAAAAACCGCTTTGAACCAGGTGATTAAGAGTCTCTCTATTGATCTTGCCAGTGAGGGTTTACTGGTTGCAGCCCTGCACCCCGGATGGGTGCAAACAGATATGGGCGGTCCCGGTGCCGATATTGATACTCTCACCAGCGTGACAGGCATGCAGGCAGTTATTGAAAGTCTCGATGCCTCGGGTAGCGGTGGCTTTTACAACTATGATGGCTCGACTATTCCCTGGTAGTAAATATCGCGAAAAGCGCTTATAAGTCACGATATATGTAATAAAATAGCCTAAAATCCTGAAACATGCTTTTTCTATAAAGGTATGTTTCAGGCGTGATCGTGACAAATCTTCCGTAATTGTTGTCCAATAGCCCAGAGCCGGTTTTACCAATGCCAGCGATCCTCAATTCTTCAGCTGTTGCAACCATCCAAAACCAGAAACGCCAGTAGTCGATTCGAGTCAGGGGTCGGTTGCACATACTTATCATCCCAATGTTTTGCAAAGCCCCCTCATCAGGGCAGACCTGCCTGCACGCGATGCAAATGTTAAAAATGAAAACGCAGCATTTGTTAGAGATCAAATGGGTTTCAGTAAATTTGGTTTATAAAGTGCTATCGGAGGTCCAGATATGTTTATTTCCAAGAAATCATTGCCCAGAAGAACCTTTCTGAAGAGCGTTGGTGCCACCCTGGCTCTGCCAATGCTGGAATCCATGTTGCCTGCCTTTGCCTCGATGGCAATGGCCCAATCCCTGCAGCCGCAACGATTTACCGGAATTTTCATTCCCCATGGTGCTGCGCCAGGTTATTGGGAACCGGAAAGTACTGCGCCAGGGTTTGCCTATCCTTATATCTGGAAACCGCTGGAACACCTGAGGAAGCAGGTTGTGTTGACTTCCGGCATGTGGTCAAAATCTGCCGAGAATCCACCCGGCGTAACGGGGGCAGATCATTTTGTCGCCTCTGCTTTTCTGGCGGGTATCAAGCCGAAAAAAACCTCTGGTGCGGATGTGCAGGTAGGAACCACTATCGACCAGATTCTTGCCCGGGAAATTGGCCAGACCAACCTGCTGCCATCATTGCAGCTTGCCGTTGAAGACCCGGGATCCAATTCCACCAACTGTGGCGAAGGTTACAGCTGTGTATACACCAATACTATTTCCTGGTCTTCACCAACACGCCCTCTGCCAATGGAAATTAATCCCCAGGTCGTGTTTGAACGCATGTTTGGTTCCGGCGGCAGTGCCCAGGAGCGAGCTCTGCGCAGAAAACAACAACGTAGCATTCTCGATTCAGTCACTGAAGATCTGGCCAAATTGAAAACGCAGGTAGCGGCGCCTGACCGTTTGCGCCTTGACCAATACTTTACAGATGTGCGTGAAATTGAAAGACGTCTGCAAATCGCCATGCAGAAATCTGATGCGGTTCCTTCCATGGCAGTGCCCTATGGCGTGCCGGAGTCATTTGATGAACATGTGAAATTGCAGTTTGATTTGCTGGCACTGGCTTTCCAGGCAGATATTACCCGCGTCGGTACATTGTTGATGGCGCGAGACCTGACTGGACGTGTTTATCCCGAGTCAGGAACTGATGTCAGTTTTCATGGTGGTTCCCATCATGCGGAAGACCCTGGTCGTGTCGCCCAGTACGCCATTCTTAATCGTTACCATGCCAGCATGGTGGCTTATTTTGCTGACAAACTGAATTCCATCCAGGAGGGTGAAGGCACCCTGCTGGATAATTCTGTCACCCTTTATGGATCAAACATGGGGAATTCCAATCAGCATTTGCATTACGACGTACCGATGGTTCTCGTGGGCGGAGCAGGTGGCAAGCTGAAAGGTGACAAGCACCTGGCCTTTGCAAGCAAAACCGTTCCCACCAGCAATATGTTGCTTAGCGTGCTCGATATGTTTGGTATTGAGGGTGACAGTTTTGGCGATTCGACGGGACGACTGCCCGGTCTGGTATAAATTCAAATTCTTGTAAACACCTCTTTAATTGTTGTTGCTGACAGAAATATATAACCACTTAAAAAACAGTAATTGGAAAGATAATGAAAATTACCAAGTTAGTTTTTTCGCTACTGCTGTCGTTTTTTCTATGTTCATTTGTGCTGGCACAAAGTGAGTTAACGGCAGCAGTGATGGTTGGTGAGGCCGGGACTGTAGAGCGTTTAATTCGCCAGGGAGCAGATATTAATGCCATAGAGCGCGATGGTACCAACGCCCTGCAGTGGGCAATTTATAATGAGAATACTGCTATCGTGCGCAGTCTTTTGACTGCTGGTGCCGATCCCGAGGCCGCAAACCGTGAAGGTATGACACCACTGGTTCTTGCAGCCATGAGCGGCAACGTTGAACTGGTCGAGATGTTGCTTGATGCCGGTGCTGGTGTTAATCGTACATTGGCTAATGGGGAGTCAGCCTTGATGATGGCTGCCCGCACAGGGAGTCTTGCCACCATGCAATTGATTCTGGATCGGGGTGCCGATATCAATGCTGTTGAAAATTTACGCGGTACTTCTGCGCTGATGTGGGCGGCGGCCAACAGGAATGCGGCGGCGGTAAAACTGCTGCTTGAGAACGGTGCCAATATGGCCATGAACTCAGCTGATGCGCCTCCAGGCAGAAATCCCTACCTTGCCCCGACAGCGCGTAATCGTATCCGTGGCTTTTATCAGGGGGTGGGTCAGGGCGGAGACTTTGGTGCCCAGGGTGAGCTTGCCAACCAGGATCTGGAGTTAAGTATTACCCGGGAAGAAATGCTCGCCAGATTGCCTGAGCAACTGATTCAGGAGTTCGAGAATGAATTTGTTGAAGTCGGCGATTTTGGCGAGTCCATAAGTGCGGCTCCGGCCAAACAATGGGGTGGACTCACAGCATTACACTTTGCCGTGCGTGAGGGTGATCTGGATACCGTCAAGGTTCTGGTTGATGCAGGTGCTGATGTTAATCAGGTCAGTGAATTTGGCTGGAGCCCTTTGCTTACAGCGACACAAAACCGCTATTACAGGATTGGCAAGTTTCTGCTGGAGCACGGGGCGAATCCAGATATTGCCAATGAGGGGGGCTGGAACCCGCTTTATATTGCTACCGATAATCGAAATATCGAAGGTGGCGACTATCCCACACGAAAGCCTGATATGCCCCATCTCGATTTCATCAAGTTGTTACTTGAAAATGGCGCTAATCCAAATCTGCGAATGGCATCAAGTACAGAAACCCGAACAATTTTTACTCATCAATGGTTACGTGAAGAAGGTGCCACGCCATTTCTGCGCGCCGCACAATCCAGTGATCTGGAATTGATGAAGCTGCTTCTGCAATACGGGGCCGACCCCAATATAAATACCAGCGTCGGTGTGACACCGTTGATGCTGGCAGCGGGTATTGCCTGGGTAGAAGGGGTAACCTTTGAATGGTCTGAGCAGGCAAACCGGGAAACCATCCAGATGCTGATTGATCTGGGAAATGATGTGAATGCACAGGATCGCGAAGACGGGCGTAGCGCACTGATGGGTGCAGCCCACAAAGGTCGTAACTACGCAGTACAGATGTTGGTTGATGCCGGCGCGGATCTGTCATTAAGAGATATCGGCAGTCGCGATTCTGTTTACCAGTTGGCGGGAACTACCTGGCAGGCCATAGACTATGCAGAGGGGCTGGTTCGTGTTGGCGTTCAGTCTGCTGAATCACACCCGGAAACGTCAGCACTGTTGCGTCGCTTGATGCTGGAGCGAGGACTGGAAGTGCCACCTGAAGGCAGAACACTGGATTCGATATGTGTCGTTGCTATCTGTAAGTGATAAAGGCAGTTACAGGTCGCAAGTTTCAAGTCACAAGTCATGGGTAGAAAGGGCAGGTTAGTGGATCTGCCCTTTTTTTGTTCGGAATCTTTGTTCCTGGTAACAGGATCAATTAGTGATAGAAATAAACTAAGATAATTAATAAATTGATTTGTATTTATCTATCATTATTATTGAGGCCGTGCTTTATTCGCTGATCAGGTGCCGAATGGTAGGGTAGAACTGGGTAAAGGTGCCATTAAACTGGGCTTCAGCCATGTGGCATTGAACACATTCGCTGTTGTCTGGCAGTTTGGCTGATGCATTAACTGAGGTGTCTTCGGCGGAATACAGGAAAAACCCGCGTCCTTCTGTAAAAAGCTGGCTATCGATGATATGTATTTCTTTGGCCTGCAACTCTCCCTGCACAAAACCAGGTAACTGAGGGCTGGACTCTGCTGATGCAGCATAAAAAGACAGCAGAAACATACTGCCATCGGCATACTCACCGTGATCGAGAAAATAGCGATAGGCAGTTGGTTCCATTTGCACAACGCCGATGATGCCGGGCTTGGCAGGATCAAAAGGGGTGTCACTGTATTCGCTACCCAGTGAGCTGCCCAGGTGAATCCACTCGTCGGTACGTTCGGGAAAAAACAATTCGTTGTTGTCGTATCTGGCTACACCAAGGTTTTCCTGGGCCTGCAATGCCGAACAAAAAACAAGAGCCAACGAGCCTAATAGGGAAACGTGTTTAGTGGAAAGGAAAGTCGTCACGGTAAATGCTCCTTGGGTAAGCCAGAACTAGACTATCGATTGTATAGAATGTTGGCGCATGAATTAACCACTTTACCAAATGTGGCAATCAGAGATGTTTTACCAGCAGCAATGCATCCCCGGTAAATTTAATCAGTGGGTGAGGCACGACGGGTTTTCGCATCACTTCTGTGAAGCCGCGTCGTAAATAGAATTTGTAAGCGATGATGTTGGCCTCAAACACAATGAGCGACATTTTTTGTAAGTGCTTTTGCCGACATTTGTTTTCAGCCATTGTCATTAATTCAGTAGCGACCCCTTGCCGCCGCCAATGCGGATCAACAGCGACTCCGGCAATATACAGACTTTTTGGTTCTTCCAGTAACCAGAACGGCTTCAGCACCGGGTCTTCCACCACATAGTCATCATCCTCTTTCATTTCATAGGAAAGCAGTACTGCGACAACTTTTTCGTCGGACTGCGCCACCAGGCAGTTTTCGAAACTGAATGAGGTGTTTCGGCGTTCGTAACGTTGCTGACCAATATCCAGCAGGTTATCTCCAGGACGGGATTGTTTTGACCAGATGTAATCAGACACTCCGTCTGATGCGATGGAATATAACTCTGCAATGCGTCGGGCATCGTCCCTGGTTGCGGAACGAAAATTGATGGAATTGATTTTCAAACCTGACTAAGTTTTCGCTCATCAGCCCAATTGCCATGCAAACCCTGGCGCAGGCGGAAAGGCAGTTTGACCTTACCGATAGGACCTTCTTCTATGGCCTGCGCATCCAGAATGACCAACGCAGAATAGTTATTGACGATATCATCAACCAGGGCAATCAGATAACCATCACCCTGTGGCGAGTCTGGCGTACGCGGAACAAAACAGGGCTCCTGTATGACACTGTCCGGGCCGCACCACCATTCAGATTGTTTACCGGTGAGAAAATTCATATACCCCAGCTTGTTCAGCATAAGGCCGGAAGCGCGTCCGCCGGGTCCGTTAAATGGCAGTGACTGATCCATGACCAGCAGCCAGCCATAATCATGCTGTTGTGTTGCATAACGATCATCTATGCGGGGAAATTCGCCCATCATCTCAGTCATTTTTTCCGAGCTTTCGAATTCATCGCCCTTGCTGTTGTAGTCCACAGTCCAGCGCGTCATATAGGACGCGGCTTCTTCAGGTTTGTATGGATTGCCATGCACATCAGGGAAGAAAGGAAACATGTTGTTTTTAGCGACCGGCACATCAAAGTATATTTTGCTGCCGTCATTAAACGCATTCATCACATGTGAGCAAAACAGGTTGGGGCTGGTGAACCATTTCATATCCTTGGCATCGCCATCTCTTGGCAGCACACCCAGATAAACCGGCATAGTGGTATCAAAGCCGAAATAGGGCATGCGTTTTTCAACACGTTCCCAGTTGCAGATGATTGGTACCAGGTGAAAACAGACATAGTCTTCAGTGACGCCGAAGTCATGCATCATGCAGGTATAAGGTACATCGAACCAGACTTCCTTGAGTAATTCACCACTCGGACTGATTTCCATGTAGGTACATTCCTTGGTGCAAAGTCCCTTGGAGCCATAACTGAAAGCCACCATGTTGCCGGTAACGGGATCAATTTTCGGATGGGCGGTGAAGGTTTCGCTGGTCATCTTGCCATCAAAATCAGTGAAGCCAAAAGTTTCCAGGCTCAAAGGATCCATCAGCAGGGGTGGGCTGTCTTCCTTCAGGGCGAACAGTTTTCCGGCATGAACGATGGGCGTTGTATTGGCAGTACTGCGGATTTGACCTTTAACGGAGGGATCATCTGTCAGCGGATTGCGATAAGCACCAAACAATGCATGATCAGCTTCGCGCTCCAGTTTCCATTTGTCAGTCTGGGCATAGCGCTGTTTGAAATCTACCTTGCCGTTACGAAAACGGAACAGTGAGATCATGCCGTCGCCATTAAAAAACTGGTCGTCATCGTATTTTGGTGAAAATTGCTGATCAGGATGAACCCGATGAAAGGTGCCATTGAGCTGTGAAGGGATTTCACCTTCCAATTCACAATCCTTGATGTCACCTTCAAAGCGCAACATGTTCAGTATGCCGGTGAAGGCCCGGGTTTCTGGAAAATGTGCCATAGTGCTACTCCGTAACTAAGCTAATAATTAAACCCGACAGACCTGGTTATTTCAATTGTACTTTTTCTAAAAATGCCGGAACAAGTGCTGGCTTGATTTGTATCAATAGCCATTACTTCTGATCCTTAAAGTTGATAAAGAATCAGTCCTGATCAAGCGAGCTTATAATTGTCCTGCAGGCTGCATCCTGAGCCAGTGTGTCACTGGCTATGGTGATGTCAGCATATTTTCTGTAGAGGATGGAGCGCTCTTCAAACAGGTCCTCAAAACTCTGATCCGGGCGTCTTGCTATACCGCGCTGATCGTAATCGGTGATACGTTGTTTAAGGGTTTCCAGACTAACATCCAGAAAAATGATAGTGCCGTTGTCGGACAGGTGGGCCATGCTTTTTTCGCTGTAAACGACGCTGCCACCGGTGGCAATGACCGAGTTCTCTGCCTCCAGGGAAATTACCCACTTTTCCTCGATTTCCCGTAACTTCATATAGCCTTCTTTATTCAGGATATCCTGCAGGGATCGATGCTCATGGGTCTGGATTACAACGTCGGTATCGACAAAATCACGGGATGTATTTTTGGCAAGGATAATACCAATAGTGCTTTTCCCTGAACCGGGCATACCAATGAGAACTAGGTTTTTTTCTTTTAGCGACATGCTGGTTTAAACCCGGAAAGTAAAAAAGCGATTATAACTTATGTCAGTGATAGTTCGTTCTACTGAACAGGGAAGAATTTAGCCGAAAATAATTAATCAGTGAGTTCAGTGATTGAAAAATGCAGGCTGGTACGATCAAAGCCTTCCCGATCATAAAAGCGATGGGCATCGATACGATGCATACCCGAGTCCAGATGTAATTCCCGGCAACCCTGCTCTCTGGCATAGTGTTTTAACCAGTTAATCATGGCCTTACCGGCACCACGGGAACGCATGTTTGCAGAAGTAACCAGGTCATCTACATAAAGGCATTTTCCCCAGGCGAGTTTTTCATTCATGACAAAACCGGCAACACAGGCGACAGTATTATCCATTTCCACAATGGCGACCTGAAATCCATCAGCCTGCTGCTTTTTGATCTGGCCTATTAGTGACTCTGTATTGTATTGGGGGCGTAACTGGAGCAACACAGGGGCAAGAGATAAAAGATCCTGATCAGATGATGCTATGCGAATGTTCATGGTTTTTCAGCCCAGACAATGTTCTTTATTTATAAAGTTAGCATCATTGGAGTATGGAGAATATTGGCCTCCATATAATCCTCGCCACTTCGGCCAAACCCCAGCTTTTGATAAAAAGGCACGGCGCTGACCTGGGCGCCAAGAAAAACCTGCTCAAGACCCATATCTCTGGCCTGACTGATCAGACGTAACATGATCTGTTTTCCAATGCCGGATTTTCTGTACCCGGCAAGTACTGCAATTCGACCAATATGGCCATCGCCCAACATTCTGCCGGTACCAACCGCCATGTCATTAACATGGGCCAGAACCTGAATTGCCTCATTGTCCAGTCCATCAATATCAATAGCCGGATCCACCCCCTGTTCCAGACTGAACACGCGGTAACGTAATGACAAAATATTTTCCGAGTACTTTGAAAAATCTACTATATCGAGATGAATCAAAATGAATGCTTATCCTGCGTTCATAACTGCAAAAAACGGGCGCTATTGAAACGGGTTGCTGTCATCAGCCTAGGCCATCAATTTTAAGGCAAGATATGGTGCAAGATTGAATAACAGGATACCCAGCTTGTAGTAAGCCAGGTATCTGAAATAAACCAGATCCAGTTCCTTCATCGATACATGAAATAATTTGTGATGAATGCTTTTGGTGAAACGATTAAAGGTACTGATAAAAATAGTCGCCAATAATAACAAGGCGATATTAATCACTGAGCACCAGCCAAAAAAAGCGGTGAAAAGCATCATGGTATCCATCGCTTACTCCGAATCGATTTAATTACCACCCTGGAAACTGGATTGCAGTAGATGGGTCAGCGTATGCACATAGCGCAGCTTTCCGTTTTCCACCCTGAACAGATGGGTGTCTGGAGCGCCGCTACCGCCATTTGGCCCGCCGGCACCAAAGGTACAATAAACGACGACCGAGCCAAGCACCTCGTCCACCACAAAACGACGATTGGCGATATTCACACCGGCGGGTACACCGACTTCGCAACTGTCATCAGGAGCGCCTTTGCCGGTATACATACCGCCTTCCACACGGACACAGGGAAACCCCCAGGGGACCTGATCAATTTTTCCTTCCAGGAAAGCATCAAGATAGGCGTTGGCAGCGGATACCAGCGTGCCGCGGGTATCACGATCCCCGGCTGGAATCGGGCTCCAGTCTTCTGTTGAGGAATAGCTTAAATAGTTCTCGGCATTAAACAGCCAGTAGCCGGTGGTGGTCCAGATCATTTCCACTTCAGCGATTTTTTCATGATTGACGCGCAGGCGTGTACCCAGCACGTAAGGCTCCTGGGCATCGGTAATAATCACTTCGGTAAAAGTCTGACAACTATCGGTATCGAGAATGCTGCGATGGAAATTAATCGTCATGGCCTTATTGATCATGCCATCATCGATATCCATACGCACTTCGTTTTCCCAGTAGCCAGCACCGGCAGGCAGGGGCAGCGCGGAAATATCACCACTGGTCTGCGCATCTATATACAAATCCACAGCACGTTGCAGGCCGCCGCGGGTACAACTTACCTGGGCACTGACCAAGGGTGCAATAAAGGTTCCTGCAAGGGCAAGACCGAGTAAAAGTATGCGTTTCATGAATAGCTCCTGATTATCCCTTACTGCGCTTCAATGCAGGTTAACGGGTCATGTTTCGAAATTTTTAAAAATATTGGCTCTAATAAGACTCTTTTTATAATAATTCGGCCAGAACTTTATTAAGCTACATCAAGCAGAGCCTGTCAATTTGCCCGGCCCGCACAAATCCTGTAATAAGTACTTTTAAATTAGGAACAAGTCTTATGATTGTTTACGGTGTTGCCTTGCTGTCCGTTTGTCTTGTTGGTGGCATGCTGGCAGGTGAAAGCCTCGGTGTCCTGTTAGGCGTGGAAGCCAATGTTGGCGGAGTCGGTATTGCCATGTTGTTGCTGGTTTTTGCCAGTAATTCGGAAAAATTCAAAACCCTGGCGACCGGCGCTGCCGGTGACGGTATCAAGTTCTGGAGCGCCATGTATATTCCCATTGTTGTTGCCATGGCAGCGCGGCAAAATGTCGCTGCCGCAGTGGATGGCGGCTTGCTGGCGCTGGTGGCGGGAGTAGCCGCTGTCGTCGTCAGTTTTGCATTGGTCCCTGTATTAAGCAGAATAGGTGACTCTTCAAAAGTCATAACCGCGACCAATGAAGAAGAAATATGCTGATGGATATTATTGAAACAGTTTTTATCCGTAATAATCTGGTCGTCGCCTTTGCCGTTATCGGTGTCATTATCTGGATTTCCTATTTTCTGGCAGACAAATTAACCGCAGGACGAATCCATGGTTCTGCCATCGCCATTGCCCTTGGTTTGCTGGCTGCCTGGTGGGGCGGAGTAGTAACCGGCGGGCGCACCGGTGTCGCTGACATTGCCCTGCTGGGCGGTATTGGCCTGATGGGTGGCGGCATGATGCGGGATTTTGCCATTGTCGCCACGGCCTTCGGTGTAAAGTTGGGAGAATTGAAAAAGGCCGGGTTGGCTGGTGTCGTTTCCATCTTTGCCGGAGTACTGGTGTCGTTTATTGTTGGTGCTCTGGTAGCCGTACTTTTTGGTTACAGCGATCCTGTATCCATTACTACTATTGGTGCGGGCGCGGTGACCTATATTGTTGGACCGGTGACCGGTGAGGCTATTGGCGCAACAGATGCAGTGATTACCCTGAGTGTGGCCGCCGGGCTGATAAAGTCTATTCTGGTAATGATCGGCACCCCTCTGGTAGCAAAATCCATTGGTTTGAATAATCCCCAGTCTGCCATGGTGTTTGGCGGTCTAATGGGAACCACCAGCGGTGTCGCTGCAGGATTGGCCGCAACTGATCCCGAACTGGTACCCTACGGCGCCATGACCGCGACATTCTATACCGGAGTGGGGTGTCTGCTTGGCCCTTCGATTTTATTTTTTATTGTCAGTTCCATTTTTTAAAACAGAAAAATTTTTACTAATTTTTCATCAGGCAAGAAGTCTATTTTTATGTCCATAAATTCCTTTCCCACCTTGAACAATGACAATCACACCATCGCTCTGCAAGAAGGAGATCAATCCTGGACTTATGCCCGGCTTAATTCTCGCATAGACAGTTTCGCTGTTGGTCTACTGAAAGGTAGTGAGGATCTTGAAGAGGAACGCATTGCGTTTTTTATGCCGGCGAGTCTGGATTATGTCACTACCATGCACGGTATCTGGCGCGCTGGCGGCATAGCGGTTCCCCTCAATGTGGCCTCAGCCGTCTCTGAACTTGAACACTCTCTTTCCTGTGCTGGCGTCACTCGTATGGTTGCCAACGGACAATATCGCGATGCCCTGGTAGAGCTTTGTGCAAGCCTGAATATAGACCTTGTTAGTACCCAGGACGTGATCAGCATCGAGGAAAAACCTGATGGGCAAAGCTTGCCGGAGGTAAAACCCTCACGACGGGCAATGATTTTATTTACTAGCGGAACAACGAATAAACCCAAGGGCGTTGTCAGTACTCATCGCACCATAGCGGCCCAGGTCACTACCTTGATCGATGCCTGGCGCTGGACGGCGGATGATGTCATTCCATTATTTCTGCCGCTGCATCATATTCACGGCATTATTAATATCCTGAGTTGTGGCTTATGGGCTGGGGCCACTGTGGATTTATTTGCCGGCTTTGATATTCCGGCTATTACCGAAAAAATAAAGGCCCGGCGCTATAACGTGTTCATGGCGGTGCCGACTATTTATGTCAAACTGATTCAATATTTCGACACCCTCAAGGCGCAAGGAAAAGGCGAAGAAGTTGAGGCCATCTGTGACGGATTCAGAGACATGCGTTTAAACATCTCCGGTTCTGCTGCCTGTCCGGTAAAACTTTTTAATCAGTGGCGCGAGCTTACTGGCCAGGTTTTGCTGGAACGATATGGCATGACGGAAATTGGCATGGGTATTTCCAACCCCTATGAGGGCGAGCGTCGCGCCGGTCATGTGGGTCAGGCTTTGCCGGGTGTGGAAGTAGCCCTGTTTGATGAGAACAATCAAATTGTTACGACTGACGACACCCCCGGGGAAATTCGTATCAAGGGTGACAATGTTTTCCTGGAGTACTGGGATAATGAAAAAGCTACTAGCGACAGTTTTCATGATGGCTGGTTTTGTACCGGCGATGTCGCGGTCAGTGATGATGGTTATTACCGCATCATGGGACGCTCCTCAATCGACATTATCAAATCAGGGGGCTATAAATTATCGGCGCTTGAAATTGAAGGGGTGCTGCTGGCCCATGAAGCTATTCAGGAAGTGGCAGTCATTGGCGTAGAAGATGAAACCTGGGGTGAGGCGGTGGCAGCATTTGTTGTTGTTAAGGATGGGGCCAGTCTTGATTACGAAACGCTGAAGCACTGGTGCAAAGGTAAAATGTCTTCCTATAAAGTTCCCAAGCTTTTGAAAAAGCTCGATGCCTTGCCAAGAAATGCCATGGGCAAAGTGACCAAGCCGGACCTGAAGAAGCAGTTATAAGAACCTCTATTCAGGAACTCATCAAATAAAACAGCGCGCCGATTGCCACTGAAATAATAATCACCAGAAAAAGTTTTCTGCCCTCTGAAGTTTGTGCCTTCGCCTGATGAGCAGGAGATGAATGAGATGGGGATCGTTTGTCATCGTTAGGACCTAAGTCTCCCTGTTCATATTCATCAATGATGGCCCGGGCTTTTTGTATGTCATCTTCTGCTACCTGCACATTGGCAAAATCCATTGAGGCAATTTCGCCAACGCCGCCCTGTAAATAGTAGCCACCCACATAGGCATCTATGCCATTGGATTCCAGCAGCCCTTTTACGATCTGCGCCTCAGTAATATTCCCTGCTTTGAAAATGCGTTGCATAGTAATTTCCAGATAGCGTTATTCAGAAAGCATAAATTAACCAGAGGTTTCTTAAGCGATTTGGCCCACGACCAATGCGAAATATATAAATGCAGTGTATACAACCAACACCAGTTCAACAACGAAGGCTAAAAGGCGAAAGAGATGGGCAAAGGAGCCCATAAAGGAAAACTTGCCATCATATTTATGCATGATGTCATTAAAAAATGCCTTGAACAAAAAAGCGAACTTTTGTTCATCGGGGGTTCTTCCATACTGTGGCATCAGGCCCTTGCTATGAAGAAATAGCAGGGGCGACATAAGGACATACACAAGGAAACAGAAGTTGATAAAGGGAAGGAAGCCACTAAAAAAGAAGTTTGGGCTGGAGATGTCAGCAAAGCGCAGAGATTGCACGCACATTGTCAGAATTAGTAAACGCCACATAGTGTATTAGATAACTATTGGGTTAATAAAATTTTCAGTACGCCTTTTTTCTGGTAAAGCGTAGCAATGGGAACTCTTAAAAATTCTGACAATATCACGCTGGTATCAGACATCGCTGTGAGGATATTCATAATGCTGAGATGATAATTAAAAAGAAACATAAAGCAGCATTAATGCTGCAGTCCCGATGCTGGTAAAGGTCAGACCCATGCCAAATACACGAAAGCTGTAATTTTCCTTTAATTGTGAGACACCATAAGCATGACTTATTCGTCCAACAGTCAAAGCCAGACAAACTGCATGAATCATGAGTGGTACAGTGCTGGTAAATTCAAGCATGAATGTCAGCAGTAAAGTCAGGGGTACATATTCACCAAAATTGGCATGTACCCGCATAGCCCTGAGCATTTCTTCGCTTTCACCGGTACCTACAGCAATTCTGAGTCGACGACGAACCAGCAGCGTTCTCACACTCAGTGCAATATAAAAAAGTGACAGAATTGCTGCATAGACTGGCGTAATCATGGATAGCTACAAGCCTGTTCAGGCTTTATCCAGTGCCTGGCTGACGTCGGCAATAATATCGTCAATGTGTTCAATGCCAACAGAGATCCTGACCAGGTCGGTACTGACGCCGGAGGCCGCCAGTTCTGCTTCATTAAGCTGGCGATGGGTAGTGGAGGCTGGATGGCAGGCCAGTGACTTGGCATCACCGATATTGACCAGGCGTAAAATCATATCCAGTGAATCAATAAATTTAGTACAGGCTTCAATGCCACCGGTGATACCAAAACTCAGGATGCCAGAGGCCTTGCCTCCTGTGATTTTTTGGCAGGCATCAAAGTGGGGACTATCCGCCAGACCGGCATAATTTACCCATTCCACTTTCGGATGTTGCTTGAGATAGTCGGCCAGCTTTTCTGCATTTTCACAATGTCGATCCATGCGCAGGCCAAGCGTTTCCAATCCCTGCAGAATCTGAAAGGCGTTCATGGGGGATAATGCGGCGCCGGTATTTCTTAATGGCACCACACGCAGTCGTCCAATATAAGCGGCGGGTCCCAGTGCTTCGGTATAGACAACGCCGTGATAGGACGCATCAGGCTCATTGAGCATAGGGAAGCGATCCTTGTTTGCGACCCAATCAAATTTTCCGGAATCAACCACTACGCCGCCAATGGAGGTGCCATGACCACCAATATATTTGGTAAGCGAATGCACCACGATATCAGCACCCAGCTCAAAAGGACGGCACAGATAAGGCGTGGCCACGGTATTATCAACGATCAACGGCACACCATGTTTGTGAGCAATTTCCGCGAGGCGCGCTATATCAACCACGTTACCGGCCGGGTTACCAATGGATTCACAGAAGACCGCTTTGGTATTTTCATCAATCGCTTTTTCGAAGCCGTCAAAATCATCAGCGGACACCATACGCGCTTCAACGCCCTGTCTGGGCAGGCTGTGGGCAAAGAAATTATAGGTGCCGCCATAGAGCTGACTGGTGCTGACGATATTGTCGCCAACCGCAGTGATACATTGAATGGCGTAAGTAATAGCCGCCATACCGGAGGCAACGCAGACCGAGGCCAGTCCACCTTCCATGGCTGCAATACGTTTTTCCAGTACGTCCGTGGTGGGGTTCATGATGCGGGTATAGATATTTCCCGGCACCTTGAGGTCAAACAGGTCCGCACCATGCTGCGTGTTATCAAAGGTATAGGACGTGGTTTGATAAATCGGTACCGCGGCTGCCTTGGTGGTTTCTTCCGACTTATAGCCTTCATGCAATGCAATGGATTCAAGTTTCATGGTGATCCCCTCTAAATATATTTTTTTTAAGAATTCTGATGCCGATACACGGCCCGTTCATGGGAAAAGGCCCTGAAGCCAAAGACGCCATGATAACTTCCGGTGCCGCTGCCATTAACGCCGCCAAAGGGCAGCTTGTTTTCCAGGTAGTGAGAGAACACCCCATTTACGGTGACACCACCGGAAGAGGTTCTGTTCAATACCTTGTCGATATTGTCCTGATCGTTACTGTACACATAAAGCGCCAGCGGCTTGTCTCTTGCTTCTATATAGGACACGGCATTATCGATGCTTTCACAAGTCATTACCGGCAGTATTGGCCCGAATATTTCCTCCTGCATGATCTTCATATCCGGCGTTACATCGGTCAGCAATGTCGGATGCACCGTGCGGTCGCTTTCTTCCAGAACACCGCCCACTGCTACCTTGGCGCCCTTGGCAATAGCGTCATCAAACAGCGCCTTGATGCGGGAAAAGTTCTGCGGATTAACGATCTGGGCGATATTCTCTTTCTTGATATTGCCGTCTTCGTCATAGAGGTTTTCTTTGACTCTGGCCTGAAAAGTATCCACCAGTTCCTGTTTCTGCTCCGCTCCGATCAAAACATAGTCAGGACAGATACAGGCCTGTCCGCCGTTGAACTGTTTGGCGCCGGCCAGATCGCCGGCAATTTTCTGCACATCCACGCCCTGGTCCACAATAACCGGCGATTTACCGCCCAGTTCCAGTGTCACGCTGGCCAGATGTTTCGCCGCGGCGGCCATCACCAGCTTGCCCACCCGTGTGCTGCCAGTGAAGAAAATATGGTTGAACGGTAATTCCAGCAGGGCAGTGGCGACACTGACATCGCCTTCAAACAGCGCTACCTCGTTTTCCTCAAAGGCTTCCCGAAGGATGGTGGCGGCGACACTGGCGGTAGCCGGGCACAGGTCTGTGAGCTTGACCATGCAGCAGTTACCGGCGGCGATGGCTGCTGCCAGCGGACCCAGTACCAGACCGAGAGGAAAATTCCAGGGGCCCAGTATCAAACATACGCCGCGCGCTTCCAGGACAATATTGGCGGTGTCATTCGGATTCATGGAAGGCACCACGTCAACGGGCTTCATCCAGTCATCAAGATTATCGATATTGCGCTGAATATTCGCCGTAACGTTGGCCACTTCAGTGATACGAATTTCCTGTTCCGGCTTGCGCGTGTCCTGTCTTACTGCCGCCACGATGTCATCGGCATGGGCTTCTACCGCATCTTTGAGTTTTTGCAGTTTGGCTTTGCGCTCTTCTGCAGTAGAGGCTTTGCTGTCCCACTGCTGCTTTTGCTGCAGGGCAAAGATACGATGAATTTCGGTGGATATGGCTGTGGCAGGACTGGACATCAGTTAATCTCGCTATCGATGGTTAATCATTATGGATTCGGGACTATGCCGATGATTGGTGCTTTTGGCAAGTTGACAAGGAAAACTTCAGAAAGCTCTTGTTTTGAAAGGATCCAGGCTTAACCCTGGAAGCTATAATGGCTCTGTCCATTCAATGCACATGGTCTTGCCATAGGCAGTGGCGCGCCACTTTCCCAGTAATTGT